>NZ_JAQBNR010000038.1 GCF_028288465.1 Ferruginibacter sp.
TTAGTGGGATGGATGGTGAATGGTGAATGGTCAATGGGCAATGGTCGACAGCCGATAGTCAATGATCAATAGTCAATAGTGATTACTTACAACCACTCACAATTCACTGTTCACTACCCACCATTCACTATTGACCATTGACCATTCACATATCGAGCCGGGCCAATTAAAAAAAAGATTATGATTATTGCAAGTAATGTTACCAAACAGTTTGGCAAATTAAAAGCGCTGGACAATGTATCTACCATTTGTAACAAAGGCGAATGTATTGCACTGATTGGCCCCAATGGCAGCGGTAAAACAACGCTGATAAAATCCATCCTGGGCATGGTGGTGCCGGATAGCGGCTTCATCACTTTTAAGGATAAAAATATTTTGCATCACTGGCAGTACCGCGATGAGATTGGTTATATGCCGCAGATTGGACGATACCCCGATAACATGACCATTGGCCACGTGCTGAACATGATGAAGGATATCCGGAATAAGAAAACATCGCTGGATGAAGACCTGATTAAATCATTTTCATTGCAGGGTTTGTTGAATAAAAGAATGCGCACTTTATCGGGCGGTACCAGGCAGAAGGTAAGTGCTGCACTCGCATTTTTGTTTGACCCCGCGGTGCTTATTTTAGACGAACCTACGGCAGGCCTTGATCCTGTATCATCTGAAATACTAAAAGATAAAATCATTGCAGAAAAAGAAAAAGGAAAACTGGTTTTAATAACCTCGCATATCTTAAGTGAACTGGATGACTTGGTGACGAGAATTATATACATGCAGGATGGAAAATTATTATTTCATAAAAGTATTGATGATTTAAGAGCAGATACCGGTGAAGACAAACTTTCAAAAGCCATTGCAAGGGTAATGACAAAATAATCGTTATGAAAAAAATTGTAAAATATGTGATCACGGATATACTGCGCAATAAAATTGTGCTGGTGTATACGTTGTTTTTGCTGGCGGCTTCTTTTAGTGTGTTCAGCCTGGAAGATAACAGCAGCAAGGGTTTGCTGAGCCTGCTTAATATTATACTGATTGTGGTGCCGTTGGTGAGTATTATTTTCGCTACCATTTACGTGTACAACAGTGCGGAGTTTATTGAGTTGCTGGTAAGTCAACCACTCAAAAGAAAAACGATCTGGCTGAGTTTATTTACAGGATTGGCAACTTCACTTTCCATTGCATTTTTTATTGGTGCAGGCATACCGGTTTTAATTTACCAGGCCAATATGGTTGGTTTAACCATGATACTGACCGGTGTTTTGCTGAGCATTATTTTTGTTGCTATTGCCATGCTGGCCACCGTAAAAACCAGGGACAAGGCAAAAGGAATTGGAGCCGCAATTATGCTGTGGCTGTATTTTTCTTTATTGTTTGATGGCTTTGTATTGTTCCTGCTGTTTCAGTTTGCGGATTACCCGATGGAAAAACCAATGATTGTGGTAAGCGCTTTTAACCCGATTGATTTGAGCCGTATACTCATATTGCTGCAGCTGGATGTATCTGCCATGATGGGGTATACCGGCGCCGTATTCAAAGATTTTTTTGGCACTTACACCGGGATTGCTTTTTCATTTGCTGCCTTGTTTTTATGGATTGCCTTACCTGTTTGGTATGCAACGAGAAAATTTAACACCAAAGATTTATAATTATGAAAAGGCATCCATCATTAGCGCATTTATCGAGGGATCACCATGGAGCCCTGTTACTGGCAAGGCTGTTGCAAAAAAATGCACCGGTCTACAATGGCCTGCCAGCCGATGTTGCGGGAAAAGCGGCTTATGCATTAAATGTATACCATAAAGAGCTGGTACCACATTTTGCTGCCGAGGAGCATATCTTACAATGGGTAACGGGCATCAACGGTCAGCTGGATTTACTGGTGCAAACCATCTACAGGGAGCACCAGGAACTGCACCAGTTGTTCAGCAATTTTCCAGCTGAGCCAGCATTGGAAAGCTATTTGGATACAACCGGGAAAGCATTGGAGATTCATATCCGAAAAGAAGAACGGGAGCTTTTTCCGCTGATGCAGGAATGGTGTAATGAAGCTACAATGGATAAGATCAACAGCTATTTATCACCACAAGAAAACTAGTATGAAAAAAGATATTGCGGGCAGACCGGATATTGAATTATTAGTAAATACTTTTTACGAAAAAATAGCAGCCGATCAGCAGCTCGGATATATTTTTAATGATGTAGCCAAAGTGAACTGGCAACGGCATTTACCGGTGATGTACGACTTTTGGGAAAACATTATTTTATTTACCGGCAGCTACCAGGGCAACCCTATGAACCTGCACCAGCACCTGCACCATATCGCACCGTTAGATGCATCGCATTTTGAACAGTGGAACAAATTATTTATCGCGACTGTGAACGAACTGTTTAAAGGAAAAAACGCAGAGCTGGCGAAACAAAAAGCATTGAGCATTTCCGCCATCATCAAAGAAAAAATATCATTCAGCCGCAGGGACAATGAGCGTAGTTATTAGTGTCTTTTTTTTAATTTTACCTGCCGGTTCACTTTACATACAACGTTTAATCAGCCATCTTCCTTATTAATTTTTTTATAACTTGCCAGACAATAAAAAGGCACTCCATGTTGGATGTGCCTTTTTGATTGACGTATGTTTTTGTACTATTTCTAAACCCTTTTGACTTTACTATTTTGCTGCCGGTGGTGGTAATAAAACACCATCAATTACATGAATGATTCCGTTAGATGCTGGTATAGAGGCAATGATTGTTGCCGTGCCGTTCACCATCCATTTGCCATCTTTTTTTGTAAGAGTGACGTTGCCGCCATTCACCTGTCCTATTACCTCGCCTTCTGTAAAACTTTCTGGTTTAAATACGCCTACAGAAACATGGTATTGCAAAATGTCGGTCAGGTCATCTTTCTTTTCTGGTTTTAATAATCCCTCAACAGTGCCTGCGGGTAGTTTATTAAAAGCCTCGTTGGTGGGTGCGAATACAGTGAATGGACCAGCATTACTCAATGCGTCCACTAAGCTTGCAGCCTGTATGGCAGTTACCAGTGTTGTATGGTCTTTGCTGCCAATGGCTATCTGTACCACATTTTTTTGTGACTGGTCATCCTTTACACCTGACTGACCTGCTTTTGTTTCTGCTGGTGTAGCTGCGGTGGTGTCTGCTGGCTTTTGTTCGGTACCGTTGTTACAGCTTATAAAAAAACAACAGGCGATAATTGCTGATAAAATCCTTTGCATAAAATGATATTTTGAGTGATAAAATTTACACAAAATAGCCTGCAAAAAATGGTGCTTTTATGATTACAATCACAATGCAAAAATTGTCCTTACTTTTTTACCCCGGAGCATTTTTATGTGCCTTTTGGTGGATAAGCGCACGACAGGGCATACCCGTACCTGTACCTTTAGAGATAAAGCGTTTATAGTATTGAAATTTCAGGAATATAGTCTGCCCTCAATCAGATTATTGCTGAATAAGTTTGAATAAAAAATAGGTTACCACCTGGCCGCAAAAAAAATCACTGCAGGCAGGCGATAATTCTCCTTACTTCTTCTTCATCGGCTATGTACACGTTTCCAAAATCTGTTACCAGCGGATTGGCGAACTGCATGGGGTTGGTAGTTGCTTTTCTTGCAGAACCATGAAATTCCCTAGCGCCGCATTCTTGCATTAATTGAGTAATGTTGGAAGATTTTATTCCGGCACCTGGCATGATGATGATTCTGTCTCCCGCCTGTTGTACCAGTTTGCTTAAAATAGCGCCAGCTTCGGGTGCGCCTGATTGCTGGCCGGATGTCAGAATTCTTTCGCAACCCGTGCTGATGATATCTTCCAGTGCCCTGAACGGATCTGGCGTTGCATCAAATGCACGGTTACAGGTAACCCCCATGGGGTGTGCCCATTCAACTATTTGCTTCAATCTGTCTGTATCAATTTCTCCATCAATTTTTTGCACACCAACAGAGATGCCATCACAACCCAATTCCTTACACATCAATATATCCTGGTGAATAATTTCAAACTCATCTTCATCATACAGATAGTTACCTGACCTTGGACGGATGATGGGATATAACAAAATAGATATTTTTTCTCTTGTTTGTTTAATGGCACCGTAACTTGGCGTGGTGCCCCCTTCTACCGGGTTATCACACAATTCAACCCTTGCTGCGCCTGCATTTTCTGCAATGATAGCCGATTGAATGTTAAAAGCACAAACTTCAAAAATAGCTTTTGGAGTCATAATATGTTGAGGTATTAAAATGTTATATTAATAAATGCTGGGGGCCGTATAAATTTTTTCTTCCTTGTTGCTTTTTACGGCGTAAGTAAATCCCTTCTGTAAACAATATGCACCGAATTCGCCCTTTTTATTCATGGCTAAAAAACCTACCTGTACATCTTTAGCCTTTTTAGGATTGCGTTTTATAATGCGCTCGCAGCCTTCTTTACAGGCAGCTTCGGGGCTTAACCCCTGGCGCATTAATTCTACTATTAAATGGCCGCCTACAATGCGTATTACTTCTTCTCCTACACCTGTTGCCGTTGCACCACCAACTTCATTGTCCACATACAAACCTGCACCAATAACCGGAGAATCACCTACCCTGCCATGAATTTTATAAGCCATACCACTGGTTGTGCATGCGCCGCCTAAATTACCTGCTGCATCTATTGCCAGCATACCAATAGTATCATGATTTTTAATTCCGCCAGGCATGGGGTCTTTGCTTTTATCGTATAACTGATTCTCGATATTTTTAACCGGTTCGTATTTGGCTGTCTTCAACCACTCCTTCCAATCATGTTCACTTTTTGCTGTCAGCAGGTTTTCTTTTTTAAAACCGTTGGCCAGTGCAAACTGCAATGCACCATCTCCTGCTAAAATAATATGCGGTGTTTTTTCCATCACCATCCTTGCTACAGAGATGGGATGCATGATGTGTTCCAGCGCCATTACCGATCCACAATTATAAAATTCATCCATAATGCAGGCATCCAATGTAACTTTCCCATCCCTGTCGGGCAACCCACCATAACCAATGCTTTGATTACTTTCATCAGCTTCTGGTATACGGACACCCGCTTCCACCGCATCTACTGCCCTTCCGCCTTTTTTCAATACTTCCCATGCACCTGCATTGGCGGCTTTGCCAAAATCCCAGGTGGAGATAACTATGGGTTCATTTAAAACCGGCTGATGCAGCACCGGCTTCGCTGCCATTAATTTTTCGCCGGTTAAAACTGCCGCGGACCCCATCAATGAACTCTGTAAAAATTTTCTGCGTGTAGACATATAAAACTTTTGTTGCTTGAAGTGCTAAATTAAGGATTAACAACGTTACTGACCTTTTTGTATAATGGATTATTTTACTTTTGAACTGGATTTAATTATTACAACATTATACGTTTTGCAAAAATGGATTGGTATGTGCAGCACATACCAATCAGCATAATCAGCCGGCCTATGTAATACATAATATTCCGCAAGTATCGGGTTTCAGGGTGTATAAAAGCCGGTTAGTTTTGTAGCCTAAATTAAAACTTATGTCAACACAGGAAAATATAAATTATACCCGCATTGCTGAAGCGATTGAATACATTAACACGTATTTTAAAGAGCAGCCAGACCTGGACGAGGTAGCGGCTCATGTACATGTAAGCCCTTTTCATTTTCAACGCCTGTTTACAGATTGGGCAGGTGTTAGTCCGAAAAAATTTTTACAATATATCAGTGTTAAACATGCCAAGCAGGTATTAAAAAACAATGGATCAACGCTGATGGATGCTGCATTTGAAACAGGGCTTTCGGGCACCGGCAGACTGCATGATCTTTTTATAAAAATAGAAGGCATGACACCCGGCGAATATAAAAATGGCGGTGAAAACATTGCCATCAATTATAGTTATGCTGAAAGTCCGTTCGGGAATATTTTGGTAGCATCTACCGGAAAAGGTATTTGCCACATGGCTTTTGCTGAGGATGAACAAGCAGCATTGACTGTTTTAAAATCGCAGTTTCCCAATGCGCAACTCCGGCAAATGACGGATTTGATTCAACAAAATGCGTTGTATATTTTTACGCACGACTGGAGTAAAATCAACCAGGTTAAACTGCATTTAAAGGGCACCGATTTTCAATTAAAAGTTTGGGAAGCATTACTGAAAATTCCCGCAGGACAGTTATCCACGTATGGAAATGTGGCGGCCATTATTGATAAGCCAAAGGCGTCAAGAGCAGTAGGAACGGCCATTGGCAGCAACCCGGTTGCCTTTTTGATTCCTTGTCACCGGGTTATTCAATCAACTGGGCTTACCGGTGGTTACATGTGGGGAAGCACGAGGAAGTCCGCCATCATTGGCTGGGAGGCCGCAAGGACACTTCAGGAAAATTAATGCGCACATTTCAACAACTGATTCAACAAAACGGCCATTATTCATGTTTTATCATGCAACTATCAGCACGAAGGAATTGCATCAAAGAATAAAAAACAAGGCAATTTGTTTTGGTGGAAATAATCGACTTAAAATTTATGGAACACTACAGTGCCTGTCCGGTAAAAGATTAACCAAAATAAACCGTGTTTTTTTCAGTTCGGAAGAGGAAGCGATTCAGCAACAGTACCGGCCTTGCGGGCATTGTATGAAAGCTGCCTATAAAAAATGGAAAGATGGACTTATTTAATACAGAAAAGATCACCAATATTTTGCCTTATGATGGCATAGTAAATTATTATGGAAAAGTGCTGAAGGTGGCAGAAGCAAAACATTTCTACGATTGCCTGCTGCAAACCATCGAATGGAAAAATGATGAGGCGATTATTTTTGGCAAACACATCGTCACAAAAAGAAAAGCCGCCTGGTATGGGGATAGCAATTATGCTTATACTTATTCCGGTATCACAAAGCAGGCGGTGGTATGGACAAAGGAACTACTCGAATTAAAAAAAATCACTGAACAGCATACCGGCGAAACCTTTAACAGTTGTCTGCTGAATTTATACCATGATGGCAACGAAGGCATGAGCTGGCACAGTGACGATGAAACATCGCTCGGAATAAATACAGCTATTGCGTCCATAAGCTTTGGTGCCGAAAGAAAATTTTGTTTTAAACATAAAAAAAGCAAGCAGACTGTTTCCGTAATGCTTGAGACCGGCAGCCTGCTTTTAATGAAGGGGGCTACGCAAAGCCACTGGCTGCATGCCTTACCGAAAACAAGCATAATTAAGAAACCGAGAATCAATCTCACATTCAGAACAATCGTGTTGTAATGCTACTACCAATTCCACTGGCACTATCCACAATCTGTTTACTGCTGTTTGGAAATAATATACCCTTTACAAAATTTCAGTAAAGCTGAAAGAGTAAAATCTTCTACATCTGTAGTATTTAAATCATCGTACAATTTTCGTTTCACCAGCCATATCGGCCTTTCACGTAATTATTGCTTCAATCCTTACTTTTTATTAACAGTTTTTAAAAGCGGAATAATTTTTATACTGGTTCAGGTTAAGCCGTATCGATTGAAACAAACCAAATAGCATCAAACTTAACTGGCAATATGACAAGTACTAAACCTTTAAAAATCACCAGCAATGCATTCAGGGATGGCGGCGATATTCCCGCTATGTATACATGCGATGGTGAAGAAGTGAACCCGCCTTTAATCATAGAAAACATTCCATTCGGCACGCAATCGCTGGCCATTATAGTAGAAGATCCGGATGCACCCAACGGTGTATTTGATCATTGGATAGTATGGAATATACCTCCGGAGAGAATCGTGGAAGAAGACAGAATACCCGGCATCAGCGGAAGAAATGGTGCAGGCAAAACCGGCTACCATGGCCCTTGTCCGCCATCCGGTACACACCGGTACTTTTTTTATGTGTTCGCTCTGGACCGTAGTCTTGACCTGTCTATAGGTGCTGATAAAAGAAAACTGCAGGAAGCCATGCGCCCATATATACTGGCGCAGGGAACCCTGATGGGCAGGTATACCAAACGGGAGCAACCGCCTGCATACTAAAAAAAACAGCAGCTGCATTTGCATTTAAGCAAGTCAACTGCTGTTGTTATACACTACAACAAACTATCTTTTTACCTGTATATTTCTTATTACAGGGGTATTATCCTGCTGGGTTAATTTTAAGATATACGAACCTGCTGACAGCCTATTCAAATCAAGAATTTGTGTTTGCGGTGCATCACCAACCTGCTTGCTTAACACCCGTTCGCCTAATTGATTAAATAATTCAATTTTTACGGTCTGGTGGATCCAGCTGTTTGATAAAGTAATTTTCAGTTGGGATTGTACCGGGTTTGGATAGGTTAACACTGTACCGGTTGCCTCAAACGAAACCTGCTTCACCTGGCTGTATTGCACACTCTCATTTATGCTAACCAATTTAAGCCGGTAGTAATTTTTGCCAGCTGCGGGAAGTGCATCAGTAAAACTGTAATTGTTAACCATGCTGCTGTTTGGTGTTACATTTATTCTTTGCAGCAGCTCAAAATGCACACCATTGGAAGAACGCTCTACCTCCATATAACCTGTATTTACCTGCTCACCGGTAACCCATTTTAATGAGGTTGTTTTTTGATTTTTACTTGCCGTAAAGTCCAACAAAGTAATTGGTAACGTGATACTCCAGTTTAACGTAAAAGTTGCCGGACTTTGATCTCCCTGCCCTGCGGCATCTATTGCGCCATAGGTAAAAGAAGTACTGAGTATTCCATCCAGCGGGTCTATCGTTAACAACGCCGGCGTAAAATTGCTGATAGTTTGTCCGGTTGTAAGTGCAACAGCGTTATAGGAAAGCGTGGCCCCGGCAGGCAGTGTATTGATCATAAATGTACTGCCTGTTCCAAGCACCCCTTCTTCAGGATCGGTACCGGTAAGACTTGGTACGGTATAACTGGTACCAGGCGTATTGGATGCGTATGTCTTTAATTTAGGAGTTGTGTTTGGCAGTTGTTCAATTCCAAAATTGGCGTTCGATTTTACGGCAGATGCATTGGCTATTGTAACGCCTGGCAATATCCCGTTTTCAGTTCCGTCGTTTCCGGCTCCGGTTCCTAAAAATTCACCGGTATTAATCCAGCCGGAAGGTAAAGAGGGTGCAGGTGCCGCCGTTCCCGGGGTACCTTCCGCATCGCTCAGGATGATGCTATATTGGGCCGGATAAGCTGATGGCAGTAAATCTTGAAAGGTGTAGATTCCATCGGATGCGACCGGACTGCTTAAGACAACATTTCCTCCGCCATCCACCAGGTTGGCAAATAATTGTCCGGAGATATTGGTTCCTGTACCGTCAATGGTATTTACCGGGGTACCCAACAAACCGTTAGCGTCATGAAATATAGTCCCCGTAATAACTGGTGTACTCATTGAAACACCCAGTAACCACCTGTCGCCGCCCCATTCAGTTGCCTTGCTCCAGGTAGTTCCGTTTCCATCACCCCGCAGATAAACTTTAAAAGCCAGTGTTGTGATACCTGTTCCGGTTACCCTCACACTGCCACTTGCTGCGCCGGTTGTAGCAGCGCTGCTTCCTGAAACAGCGGAAATAGACGTAGCACTGTTCAGGATTTTATTTGCTGTTACATTAAAGACACCTGTTCCGGATAATTTATTTAGCGTTACACCAGTTGTTTGCAATTCAAATTCTGTTGAGAAACCAAGCGTTCCTTCTGTACCTCCTAAACCGGCAAGGTGGAGCACCGGGTTATCTACAGCACGGCTGAAGGTTAAGGTAAGTGTGCTGTAATAGTACCGGGCATTGGTAACACTCGATGATGCATACAGAGGTTCAATTGTGGTAAAACAGTTAAACCCATAATTGTTAGCAGTATCTATGCCTGTACCTGCAGTACCAAAAGGGCTGGACGTAAATAAGGCTGCAGCAGGTGCAGACTTACTTCCAAGATTGTCGAAAATATCCGCAGCCAATGCTGTTTTTGCTGAAGCATTTAGTTGAGCACCGAAGCATGATCCGGTTCCGGTTGTTATCCCTGTAACGGAGGTGTATTGCTGATCGGACCACGCAACACTGACAGTAATGGTTGGTGCATAGGCAACAAAGGTGGCGCCTGTAGTATTTTTCAACAATTGCGCCGATTGACTGGCAACGGACGGTCCCAATGGAGGCGAAGGATAACTCGCCGCACCGAATTCCAGTTGTGTTTGCGCATCAGCAGCACTAATTTGCAGCGTTGCAAACATGGCAATGCACCAATATTTTAAGGGTTTACACATAGATAGAGAATTTTACAATTATGGATTGTGGATAACTAACGCATATTGTAGTTGTTTTATTACATTATTATAATAATAAAGCCAATGCAGAAGAGAATTCCATCGATGCGGGAATGTTTTTTTCAAAAAAATTGCCGCGACAATTAAAAAAGGCAGGGTTTAAAATAGACCATAAAAGTTTATATGGTTAGAGGTGAGGTTATCACGAAAAGGCAAAAATCGTTTATGAAAAAGTTCCGGAAAGCTGGAAGAATAAAACCTGCTTAGGGTGAAGATTCGGCCAGCTCCATTAAATTATAGCTGGGATAAGGCAACAACAGACCGGATTGTAACAAGGAGGATTGTTAAAGCTTTGCCCAGCCGTGCGTGATCAACCGGTTGTACTTAGCTGTATTATTTTATTAAAATACAGGTGCGATAAAAACAATACGCTTAAATAACCAATGGTGTTATCACCACTTGTAGCGGATCTTTTAATGTGCTATTGCTGCGAAAATAAATAAAATGCCAGGCCGGCATAGCCCCACTCTTTCATTACCCGTGGAATGGCGGGCACAAGAAATGCGTTTGGAAATCATAAGGGCAGATGGGAATTAACCACTGCTCTTTCATTTGGCACTAAAGGTTTGGCCAGCTATCAAAAGAGGTAAAGAGCATCACTGATAAAATGGTAAGCAAAAAAATTAAAAGACCTTAAGTTAAACAAACTCGTTAAACGAACCGTTTACGACAGCTTTCTCCCCACAGCTGAGTATCCCATTACACCGCACGTCAAATCGCTTGAAAAAGTAATTGATGAATTCAGGCTTTGGGGATTAAAGCACCAAAAAAAATCGGAAAATAATAGTATCAATCAGCTTTTACCATCACATCGCTGCTCAGTACACCGCATCTGCATGCTCAATTTTATATATAGCCAACTCTAACAACCTGTTCAATTCGGCAGGATTTTCAATCATGGGAAAATGGCTGGTTCCTTTTATCACTGCCAAATCGTATCCGCTTTTTACCAGGTTTTTTAAAGCAGCTTCGTTAGTAGGCGTATAGTCTGCGTTGATAAGGTGCAGGTTCGGCTGCAGCCCGGGCAATAACCTTTTTTCTAATTGATCTTTTTCAAATTCTGCCTTTATCACCGCTGCACCCATTGGTTGCCAGGCATGCCGGTAGTCTTTTATAACCCGCTCGCTTATACGGGAAGGTGTGCTGGGTCTTAGCAAGGCCACGCGTGCATATTGTTCCATAGTACCGGGAAAGTCCTTTATACTGTTTTCGATAATGGCATCTGCCTGCTGCTGGTAGTTAGGTGATAACGGCGTTCCTGCATTTTTAAAACTATCGATTGCTATGAAGCCTATAATATGTGCCGGATGTTGAATAGCCACCATTAAGCTAATGTTGGCGCCAAAGCCGTGACCAATTAAAACCACATTTTTCAAATTCAGTTGCTGTATTACAAAACTCACATCTTCCGCAAAATTCTCTACATCCCACTGGGTACGTTCCTTCCCTGATTTCCCGTGTCCGGGTAAATCCATCGTCACCACCGTATACTTGCGGTCAAAATACGCAACTTGCTTTGTCCAGTACGACTGATCAGTAAAAGCGCCGTGTACAAAGAACAGTACCACATCGCCGGTTCCACTTATCTGCCAGTTAACGGCAGGATTGTTTCTTTTTGTTTCTTTCATGATCGTAACATTTGGGATACATGTAAAAAAACTGTACCAAAAACCGGGAGCCGGTTTGCTGCGTAGCTTTATTATACGAATTACGAAATGTTGTTAACAATTAGCCATTTTTTAACCATTGTGTTGCAATCTGCCAACTGTTTTTAGTTAAATTTATCAACACATCAACTTAACTGCGCCGGGTTTGCAGACGGGTTGTTTAAATAAATCATTCAAAAGAAACCAGCAATACAGGCGGTACTGTTTTCAGCTGCAAACAAACCTAATCAACCGGCATCAAAAAAATGGCTGCATCAGTGCAAACATGTAAATTTACTTTCTTAATGAGCCGTACAGCTACATATAAAATCATTCTGCTGCTTATTGTGGCCGCATTTTTTTCCGCTGATAACAATCAGGCATATGCGCAGAGTAGTATAAATGATACGATCGTTTCGGCTGCAGTTATTTATAACGGTGATACCATCGAAGCCAAAACATTCCAGGATTTACTGATCAGATCATGGTATGATGAAGCGCATATGAAGGCTATTGCTAAATGGACCAGGTTACGTAATGCAGTGTATGTTACTTATCCTTATGCCAGGAGGGCGGGTAAAATAATGAATGAATTAAATGCCCGCCTCGTAAATATTTCCGATAAGGGAGAGCGAAAAAAATGTATCCGCTCACGGGAAAAGGAATTAAAAAAAGAGTTTACTGACCCGCTTACCAATTTATCGGTTTACCAGGGAAAAGTGCTGATGAAATTGATTAACCGGGAAACCGGTAACAACTGTTACGAGATTATAAAGGAATATAAAGGCGCATTCGACGCCCGCTTTTATCAAACCATTGCCTTCTTTTTTGGCAGCAGCCTCAAGCAGGCGTATGACCGATCCGGAGACGATGCTGATATGGAAAAAATTGTGCAGGAAGTAGAAAGAATGTATGGCTTCAGAGGCTAATCCCGCCCGCTGAAAAATCTCAATTAACAATAGCAATTTCTCCCGTAACAGTGCGGCATCTATTTCTCGCCCTAATTCATCTTTCAGCACAATGTTCCTTTCGCTTCTACCGGAGCAATTGCCTTTAGTGTAACCTTTGTTACAGATATATACTGTTACACACACCAACTTTGCAGCTATATATTTCACATGATTATAGCTGGATATTTTTTAATGGCATTAGTGGGCATTTCCCTGGGATTAATTGGCGGAGGAGGCTCTATCTTAACGGTACCAATACTGGTATATGCCATGGGCGTAAACCCTTTGCTGGCCACGTCCTACTCGCTTTTTATCGTGGGCACTACCTCCATAGCCGGGGCTGCTGATAATTACCGGCGTGGTTTTGTTGATGTAAAAACAGCCCTGTTGTTCGGCCTTTCATCAATTACAACGGTTTTTGTAACAAGAAAAATAATATTGCCGGCAATACCTGAAGTGCTTTTTTCCAATCAGCAAATACACTTTACTCAATCTATGGCTATCATGGTATTGTTTGCTGTATTAATGCTATCAGCCAGCATTGCGATGATAAAAAATAAGGCTAATGAAACACGACTTGTTAAAGCTGATGCAGCAGAACCTCTTCCATTAATAAAGTTGCTATTGTTTGGCGTTGCGGTAGGCCTAACCACCGGTTTGCTCGGCGCGGGTGGAGGATTTTTACTGATACCAGCGTTGGTGCTGCTGTTAAGAATGCCTATGAAAAAGGCCGTAGGCACGTCGCTTTTAATTATTGCGCTGAACTCCTTAATTGGTTTTACCGGCGATATAGGCCATTTCAATATTGACTGGTATTTTTTAATTACACTAACTTTAATTGCTGTGGCAGGCATTTTTACCGGTGGCATTTTAGCTAAAAAAATAGACGGTGTAAAGCTTAAAAAAGCATTTGGCTGGTTTGTGTTAATCATGGGAATTTATATTTTAATGAAAGAACTCTTTTTTACCAGCCCGCTGCATTAACTGAACAGAGGTTCGATTTGTGTAAAGGCTGATTGCCTGCCCTTATTTGAAAGCAACAAATGTTACTGAAAATTAGTAAAACAAAAAGCATATTTGCATTGTATCATAAAAAATTGAAGGAATGAAAATTGAACAAATTTATACTGGTTGCCTGGCACAGGGTGCATACTATATTACCAGCAATGGAGAAGCTGCTATAATTGATCCACTGCGTGAAACGGCGCCCTATATTAACCGCCTTCAGAAGGACGGCGTGAAATTGAAATACATTTTCGAAACACATTTCCATGCAGATTTTGTAAGCGGTCATGTTGATTTGTCGAAGACCACCGGCGCCCCCATTGTATACGGACCCAATGCTGCCTGCGGGTTTGATTGTATTTCTGCAAAGGATGGCGAACTGTTTAAACTGGGGGATATTACAATAAAGGTATTGCACACCCCGGGGCACACGCTGGAAAGCTCCACTTTTCTATTAAAAGATGAAACCGGGAAAGACTATTGCATTTTTAGTGGCGACACCCTTTTTTTAGGTGATGTAGGCCGGCCCGACCTGGCGCAAAAAGCAGCCAATATGACGAAAGAAGAGCTGGCCGGCATGTTGTACGATAGCCTGATGAATAAAATAATGCCGCTGGCAGACGATGTAATTGTGTACCCCGCTCATGGCGCGGGCAGTGCCTGCGGTAAAAATATGATGAAAGAAACGGTAGACAGTTTAGGCAATCAAAAAAGAATTAATTACGCATTGAACCAACCAGATAAAGCGGCTTTTGTAAAAGCAGTTACTGATGGATTGTTGCCACCTCCTGCTTATTTTGGATTGAATGTAGCGATGAATAAAAAAGGGTACGAAAGTTTTGACAGTGTATTGAAGAGGGGGCTGCATGCACTTACCCCCGATGAATTTGAAGCTGCCGCTGATGGCAGCGGAGCCTTTATTTTAGATACCAGAGACAGCGCTGCTTTTTATAAAGGCTTTGTTCCGCAGTCTGTAAATATTGGCTTAAACGGCGACTTTGCGCCATGGGCAGGTGCCCTGATGGCAGATGTAAAACATCCCTTGTTACTGGTGACAGAAGAAGGCAAAGAAGCAGAAACTGTAACCCGTTTAAGCCGGGTTGGTTTCGATAATATACTGGGCTATTTAAAAGGTGGCTTTGCCGCATGGCTGCAGGCCGGCAAAGAAGCTGATGTAGTGGATCAAATTGCGACTGCTGATTTTGCCAGGGAAGTAAACCTTAGCCAGGACAAAGTAATCGACATACGGACAGAAGCTGAATATGCTGCTGAACATGTACAGGATGCTTACAACAGGCCGCTGGCATATATCAACGATTGGATAAAGGACATTGACCCAAAGGAACACTTTTTTATGTATTGCGGCAGCGGATACAGAAGCATGATTGCAGCCAGCATTTTAGAAGCCAGGGGTTACCGCAACTTTACCGAGGTAGCCGGGGGATTTAAAGCAATCAGCAATGCGGCGGTTCCCAAAACAAATTTTGTTTGCCAGAGTAAAGTAATGAAAGCTGAATAATATAATATGTTGATAGCTTTAATTATGTCAACTATACAATAAAAACAAAAGGCAGCCGAACGGTTGCCTTTTGTTTTTTCGAGTTCATAGAATGTAACAAAAGTACCCAAACAAAAGATCGCTCAAAAATATCTTTGTAACCATCAATACAATACCATTTTACATGAATTATCTCACTGCCATTTTTAAAAATAAATGTCCCCGTTGCAGAACCGGCGAATTATTTTGTACATCCTCTGCCTGGAAAAAAGGCTTTATGAAAAGAACAAACGCTGTCCGGATTGCAGGCAGCGCTCTGAAATTGAAGTTGGGTTTTACATCGGTTCCGGCTATGTTAGTTATGCCTTAACTGTAGCCATTTCTGTATCAACATTTGTTGCCTGGTGGGTTCTGATCGGTTTTTCGGTTGATGATAACCGGGTATTCTGGTGGCTGGGTTGCAATGCTGTTTTCCTGGTACTACTGCAGCGTTGGCTCATGCGGTTATCCAGGATTATCTGGCTCTCTTTTTTTGTAAAATACAATCCTAACTGGCGTACCATTCCGCCAACAGAAACTGGCCGCGTAATTGAAGAACAGATGGAAATTACAGGCTGACACCGACTTACACAATAGCTTACTTTGTTGTTTTTTATAGATGGTTTTTGAGTGTTTGACTGACTGGTATGCAGGCTTTAAAAACCTGATATCAGTCTTTTTTATTTGTGATATTGGTCACCTTCCAAAAAATGAATCGCTGTTAAGTTTGCCTTCATAAAAAATCACTGATAGTTATTTCAACACGATGGAAAACGAAGAGATATTTGTAAATGAAATTTGCCCATCCACGGCACAGGTGTGGATGAAAAGAGGCGCCATTTTAGTAGATGTACGGGAAGCGGATGAAATAGCACAACTGGCGTATGACGTAACCAACATAGTACATATTCCTATGAGCGAGTTGGGCATGCGCTATACCGAATTACCAATTGATCAACCGCTGGTGATGGTATGCCGCAGCGGAGCCAGAAGTTTGCAGGCCGCAGGATTTTTGATACACAATGGTTACGATCCTGAAAAAGTGGTGAACATGAAGCACGGTATTATACGCTGGGTGCATAAAGGTTTCCCTGCCAAAGGCGATCGTTCCGTAGCTGGGGCTGCACCGGCATCTATCAGTTGCTGCAGTTCCGGCACGGGCAAGTTACAGGCACATGCGTGTTCCTGCTCATCTGCAAAACATTAACACCCACTTTTTTTTCCTTTTGCACTACGTTGTTAATTTAGCCAAATGAAATCATTTTGGGATGAACGTTATTCGGCTGATGAATTTGTATGGCACATCGTCAAACGAATTTTTCAAAGCCCGCATAGACATATTGCCACCTGGTACATTACTGCTACCCTGCGAAGGAGAAGGCCGCAATGCAGTATATGCTGCAACCCTTAACTGGCAGGTATTTGCTTTTGATCAAAGTGAGAAAGGAAGAGAAAAATGTACGCAACTGGCTGCGTCAAAACACGTGCAGGTTAACTACCAGGTGGCTGATGCGATGGAATATAATTTTGGTGAAAACCTATATGATGCCATTGCGTTGATATATGCTCATTTTCCAGCTGCCATAAGAACGCACATTCATCAACGTTGTATAACGGCCGTAAAGCCGGGCGGTATTATTATGCTGGAAGCCTTTAACCCCCTGCAGCTAAACAATACAAGCGGCGGACCTAAAGATGAAACCATGTTGTATACCCTCAAAATGCTGCAGCAGGATTTCAATAATACAAAAATTGAACTGCTTGAAACATTAAAGACTCATTTGCAGGAAGGTGAACACCACAGCGGCATGGGCGACATTATACGCCTGGTTGCAGGCAAATAGAATTGTTCATTTCAAACAGCTGCCAGCTGATGATCCAATAAGACATACTCCTCATTACAGGCACTCCACAGTTTAAATCCGCCGGAAATATTAAACAGTTCTTTAAATCCATTCTGCAACAAAATGCGCTGCGCAAGGTATCCTCTTAATCCAATATGACAATAGATATAAATCGCTTTATCCGTATCCAGTTCATCCAGTCTGCCCCGCAAATCATCAACAGGAATATTAATGGCGCCGGGTATATGCGCTTCGGCAAATTCGTTGGCATCCCGGACATCAATTAACACATCCTTTTCACTTAAAGAATTGGCAACCGTCCACGGCACAACAAACAGTTTTTTCTGCAGTATATTTTCGGCAACAAAACCTGCCATGTTTACCGGGTCTTTTGCAGACGAATAGGGCGGTGCGTACGCATGTTCAAACTCGGCAAGTTCATAAATTGTACTTCCTCTTTGTATTACAGACGACAGGATGTCAATTCTTTTGTCTACCCCATCTTTGCCAATTACCTGTGCGCCCAGCAACCTTCCATCCGTTGGCGAAAAAGTAATTTGAATACTCATTTGTTCTGCATCGGGGTAGTAGCCGGCATGAGCACCACTGTGCGTTACCGACACCAGGTGCGGAATGCCCGCGGCCGCCAGGTGTTTAGCCGCTACTCCGGCAACCCCTACCGTTACATCAAACAATTGCACGATGGCTGTATTTACAGAACCATGGTACCGCTGGTGATTTCCTTCCACCAGGTTATTGGCGCAAATTCTGCCCTGTTTATTGGCCGGGCCTGCAAGATAGGTGGGCATGGATTGTCTGGTGATGGGATTGATAAATTCAATCGCGTCGCCCACGGCATAAATATCTTTATCAGAAGTTTGTAAATAATCATTCACCAGAATTCCTTTGGCAGATCCTAACTGCAGACCTGCATCAGTTGCCAGTTTGGTGTCCGGCTTTACACCAATAGAAAGTATCACCACATCTGCTTCAATGGGGTCCTGGTTTTTTAATAAAACTGTTAACCCATCGTCATGTTGTTCAAACCCTGTAACAGCCGTTTTTAATTTAAGACCTACCCCTTTGCTACGGATATGTTGCTGGGCAATGGCCGCGATATTAAAATCTGTCGGTGCAAGTACCTGGTCGCCCATTTCAACAATGGTCACCTGCATGCCCAGCCGGTGCAGGTTTTCGGCCATCTCCAGGCCAATAAAACCGGCACCGATGATGAGTGCCTTACCGTATGAAAATTGCTCAACGTAAGCTTTAATGGCGTCTGTATCGGTTACATTGCGTAAAGTAAAAATGCCTTTGCTGTTAATCCCGGGCAATGGCGGACGAACAGGTGATGCTCCAGGAGAAAGCACGAGTTTATCATATTTTTCATTATATACTTGTCCAGTTACCAAATTTTTCACTGTAACAAATTTCATTTCCGCGTTAATCGCAATTACTTCGCTCAATACCCGGGCATCAATATTAAAACGTTGCTTAAAAGAAGTGGCAGTTTGCACAAATAATTTATTGCGCTCTGTAATTACATCGCCAATATAATAAGGCAGTCCGCAATTGGCGTAGGAAATATAGGCGCCTTTCTCAAATAAAATAATGGAAGCATGTTCATCTAACCGCCTGAGACGGGCTGCGGTACTGGCACCTCCGGCTACTCCGCCAATAATAATGTATTGCATTGTTGTAATTTTAGTTACTCTGTAGCAAAGGAAGTTCAAAGGCACAATTTATACTGTAACATAAGTTACCGTTTCAGGTTGCAGCAGGCAATGATTTTATCCGGCATATGATTACAAACAAAACTTCGGGTTATTTTTAAACCCAGGCTAATCAGCGTAATTTTCAACATTAAAAAAACGGGCATCTTAAAAGACCATATAAAATCAGCCGAACTTATTTCGCTGCGATTTATACTGATAGGTTGGCTGCTGCTAACTATTGTTAAACCAGCTTTAGCTTTCACAGCTGCCTTCTTTCTTATTGTTGAATATCATTGGCGCTATGGGCAATTGTAACCATGCGAAAAAATAAACTACGCATTGTGCTGTACCTGTGGCCGATGCAATTTTGGTTGATAACGGCCCATACAAATTCCTCCGGCATCCCATGTACACCGCTGTTATAACAACAGCAACGGGCTTACTGTTGTTAAACTTCACCTGGATAAGATTAGCCATAGTCTTGACATTAGCGATTGTGCTGATAGTAAAATTATTGGGGGAAGAAGCGGTGCTAACCAGCAAATTCCAAGCCTCTACAAATTACGGCAACACACATGGTTGGTAAAAGCGTACTAACTGCCGTCATACCGTTGCATGAGCTTCATCATTATGCAGGTTTATGTAATAAAAGTTACACTCCCCCCATTTACCACCCACTAATTTTATGCTACCATTATGAAACAGCAATTCATCACACATACACTTCATCACTACAATCTATAACCGAACACCATTTATACAACAGCCATGAAAAAAATAGTCATATTAGGAGCAGGTACCGCCGGAACCATGATGGCTAACCACCTGCATCACGAACTGGATAAAAAAGAATGGGATATTACCATTATCGACGAACGGGAAAAACATTATTACCAGCCAGGGTATTTGTTTTTACCATTTGATATGTACGAGCCGGAAGAAATAGTAAAAGAAATAAAAGATTTTATCCCAAAAGGCGTACAGCTGCTGAGCGGTAAAATTGAAAAGATCAACGCGGCAGGCAACCTGGTACAAATGGAAAATGGCGACCAGTTACCCTACGAGCTACTGATTGTAGCCACCGGCGCAAAAATAGCCCCTGAAGAGACAGAAGGAATGAAAGGAAAAGAATGGCAACAATCTGTGTTTGATTTTTACACTTTTGAAGGCGCCCTGGCATTGCGGGATAAATTACGGCAATGGGAAGGTGGCCGCCTGGTGGTACACATCACCGAAATGCCGATTAAGTGCCCCGTTGCACCTCTTGAATTCACTTTTTTAGCCGACTCGTTTTTTAAACAAAAAGATATGCGTTCAAAAGTGGACATTACCTATGTAACGCCATTAAGCGGTGCCTTTACCAAACCTAAAGCCACCGCTGCGCTCGACCACCTGCTGCACGAAAAAAATATCACCATCGAAAGTGATTTCGCTATTGCTGAAGTTGACAATGAGAATAAAAAAATTATAGATTATGGCGGACGCGAAATTCCATTCGACCTGCTGGTAACCGTACCCACCAATAAAGGAGATGAGCTGATGGAAAGAAGCGGTCTGGGCGACGACCTGAACTATATCCCCACCAACAAGGCCACCCTGCAATCGCAGGCATATCCTAATATTTTTGTGCTGGGCGATGCAAGCAATATACCCGCTTCCAAAGCCGGCTCGGTAGCGCATTTTGAAGCAGAGATTCTTACAGAGAATATAAAACACTTTATTAAAGGCGAACCACTGAAAGAAGAATTTGACGGCCATGCCAATTGTTTTATAGAAACAGGCAACGGTAAGGCCTTGCTGATAGATTTTAATTACACCCACGAGCCGGTTGAAGGCGAGTTTCCCTTCGCTGGTATCGGCCCTTTAAGATTATTAAAAGAAAGCAGGATGAACCATATGGGCAAGCTGGCTTTTAAATGGATTTACTGGAATGTGTTGCTTAGGGGAACACATATCCCTTTTGTATCCGCCACTATGCAGGAATCCGGAAAACATTTTAGCACTACTTAAAAAACAATTTTATGGAAAAGATTATCGAAGGAAAAACAATCAGTGTAAATGAAGAAGGGTATCTCACCAACTTCACCCAATGGGATAAAAATATTGGAGAAGCCATCTCTAAAGAAGTCAATATTACGCTGACACCCCGTCACTGGCAAGTGATCAGTTACCTGCAGGATGAATTTAAAAAGGAATCTCCGCTTAGCATTCGCAAAATTGGTAAAAGCGGCGTGGTAGACATCAAGGAATTTTACGCCTTGTTTCCCAATGCTCCTCTAAAAACGGCCACTAAAATTGCCGGTATACCCAAGCCTGCCAGTTGCATTTAATTATAAACTGATAAAAAAGTTACCATGAATGAATTTAATGGCGAGATAAAAAAGATGATGATCATTTTGAGTAAGGCCACACTGGAAAATGTATACGCCGCATTTGTACTGGCCAATGGCGCGAGAATGGAAGGCATAGAAGCAGAGATGTTCTTCACCTTCTTTGGACTGGAAGCAGTACATAAAAAGAAACTGGAACACCTGCATGTGGCTACCGTTGGTAACCCTGCCATGCACATGCCAACCATGCTGGGCGGCCTGCCCGGAATGGAAGCGCTTGCTACCAACATGATGAAAAAAGAAATGGAAAAAGTTGATATGCCCGATGTACATGAATTTTTGGAGATCCTGAAAGCTTCCGGTGTAAAATTGTGGGCCTGTAAACTGGCTATGGAAATGTTCCATTACAAAAAAGAAGACATGATTGATGACCTGGATGGTGTAATTACCGTTGGCGATTTCTATAAACAAGGTAGTGGCTTTGGTACACACATGCTTTTCGTTTAAAATCAAAAGGCCCTGATTTACCGTTGCTAAGCAGTAGATTTTACCTTCCTGTTAAAAACGATAGCAGGCCGCTGTATCCACAGGCTGTAGTATAACATCCGCCCCGTGCGGATGTTTTGCATTTGTAACCTTTGTTACCAAATGGCCTGTTATCCCTTCGTAATATTGCATTGTCAGAGCAACATGCATAAAAAATTAGTATGAAAAAATTAAGCTTACAAAGCTGGAACATTTTCCGCGTATTGCGGCTGGTAGCCGGTATTGCCATATTGGTTCAGGCCATTATTGCCAGGGACATTCTTTTTGGAATAGCGGGCCTTTGGTTTACGGCAATGCCTCTGTTCAATATAGGGTGCTGCGCCACAGGAAACTGCTATACGCGTACAAAAAAAATTACCGAACCTGAAAAAGAAATCAGCTATGAAGAAGTGGTGTAGCAATAATTTGCTTTATATCATCGGTGCGGCAATTGGTGCCGTTGGTGGATTTATGTACTGGAAATTCGTAGGCTGTTCTTCAGGAACCTGCCCTATTACTTCCAAACCGCTCAACAGCACATTGTATGGCGCGATGATGGGCGCATTGCTGTTAAGTCTTTTTAAAAAATCTGAGCCAGTTGGGAGAAAATAATTGCCGTTGACATAGTCAATTGTCAATATTCAAAAGTCAACAACATCATAAAAATAAAAATCAATACCATGGAAATTTTATCGAACACTTACGGTAGCGGCGCAACAGCCGATTTAAAAACAATGATCGAAGAAGGCGCCTTTTTAGCTGACGTACGAACACCTGCAGAATTTGCAGAAGGCCATGTAAAGGGTTCCGTTAATGTTCCGCTTGACAGGATTGCAGCTGAACTGGCAACATTTCAACACAAAAAAAATATCATCGTATTTTGCCGCAGCGGCGCAAGAAGCAGCCAGGCCAAAGCCATTCTAAATCAACACGGTTTCAACAATGTAATCAACGGTGGTACCTGGGATTATATTAACCAGTTTGTATAGCAGGTTTTCAAACAATAGTTCGCGAAAGTATTCAGGACAACGGATTGGCAGAAGAATATAATATGCTTCAGGCCATTAATCCAAAAAAAATCCGGGCTAAAGCCCGGATTTTTTTGTTCGAACGATTATCCAGCCCTGAATGACAGGGCCGATTTATTTAACTGTTGAAATTCCCACTGAAGGCTTTTATCATCATTTGTCCAACCTGAAAACAGGGTAAGTCAATTTCATAATAGAAGGAAGGGGCATTGGGACTGTATAGACCTAATAATAGCAACTGGCGATAGTATATACGCAACCAACACAGGTCGTAATAAGAAAGATAATAAACCGCCGACTGTTTATTTTACCAAGTCAACTGTTGTTTTAAATCTTGGCTCACATCAGTAACTTTTTGCGCCAACCGTACAACTATATCTTAACATACTGCCGTTTGAAGCCTATATCGGTTGAATGATTGCCCTGCCGTTGGAGGCAAGGCAATTCACTTCGCTATCAGAGCTCGACCAAACAATCAGCAACATTTTTTTTCCTTCACTCCCAGTTTATCCAGGATGATTTCCAACGGGCAAAACCTGGTAAACGACGATTGCAGCAAGTTAACACCTACAAACACGGATAACCAAATCCAGCGCATGTCAACATAATGAGCCAGCAAAATACTGATCAGTACAAAACTGCCTGCTACGGCTCTTACAATTCTTTCTTTCATTTTTTTTCTTTTAATGAGATGAGTCTTCTACCGGCAATACAAATACCCTGATCGGGAAGTCGCCCGGATGTTGGTTGTTGAAATCCTTTACCAGTTGCAAACCTTTCTGTGCCCGTTCATCTTCGGTAAACGAGAATATAATAATAGAATCAAAGCGTGCTTCGCCCATGCCAAACCAGCTATCCATCAGACTATGGGCCGATCCATCTTTAAATCCAACGGTATCTGTGGCGCTGTACACGCTGATGCCTGCGCTTTTAAAGATGGCAGCTACCTGATCGCTGTATTCCTTTAAGGATGTTACCATTAATAGTTTCATTTGTATTAGTTTTATTTGGTTGTACGCCGCATCATTTTATAGTATAGCAGCGGAACTACCAGCAAGGTTAAAAAGGTTGATGTAATCGTTCCGCCAATCAGGGAAATTGCAAGCCCCTGGAATATAGGATCAGATAATATAATCACGGCTCCCAGTGCCACTGCACCTGCTGTCAATAAAATAGGAGTTGTTCTTACCGCGCCAGCTTCTATAATGGCCTGTTTTAATGGAATACCTTCGCGGATACGAATGTTGATGAAGTCGATCAGCAAAATGGAATTGCGCACCATCACCCCTGCGAGTGCAATAAACCCAATCATCGAAGTTGCGGTGAAATAAGCCCCCAATGCCCAATGCCCGAGCAATATACCAATCAATGAAAGCGGTATAGCGGCCAGCATTACCAGTGGCACGGTAAAGTTTTGGAACCATCCTACAATCAACATATAGATGATCAGGATAACGGCGGCAAAGGCAATACCTAAATCACGAAACACTTCATAAGTAATCTGCCATTCACCATCCCATTTCACCGTGTATTCATCCTGGCTGTCTGGTTGTTTGGTATACTCTTCGTTGATTTTACTATATCCTGCAGGCAGTTTTATATTTTTAAGGCTGTCGCTCATTTTTGAAATAGCATAAAAAGGACTTTCCAGTTTGCCGGCCATATCTGCCAAAACGTACACTACTTCTTTTTGATTTTTGCGATAGATGCTTTTGTCTTTGGTGACAGACTGAACGGTTACCAGATCTCTCAATGGCACCATGTTGCCCTGCATGCCTTTTACCTGCAGGTCGAGCACCTGGCTGATATTGCTTTTGTCGGCATCCTTCAATTGTAACCTGATAGGCACCTGGTTGTAAGCAGCAGGCAGATTGAGATTACCGGCATCCATACCCGACATGGCAGCCCTGATAGTTGCGGCAATCTGTGCCGTTGCAACTCCATTGCGCATAGCCTTCTCTTTATCCGCTGAAATACGGTACTCACGTTCATCATCCTCCACCATCCAGTCGGCATCAACTACATCAGCCGTATTAATTAACAACTGTTTTACCTGTTTTGCAATCGTCTGCTGCTGCCCGTAGTCTGGCCCATATACTTCCGCAACCAGGGTTGACAATACCGGCGGACCTGGTGGTACTTCCACTAGTTTAACATTGGCGTTATACTTAGCGGCAATTTGCTGCAAGGGGCCACGCATTTCTTTTGCTATATCGTGACTTTGTTTGCTGCGTTCGCCTTTATCAACCAGGTTAACCTGGATATCTGCCACATTGTTTCCCCGGCGCAAATCGTAGTGACGCACCAGCCCGTTAAAACTAATGGGGCCGGCAGTACCAATGTATTGCTGGTAATTTTTCACCAGTGGCTGTACCGCTACGTAACTCGCCAGGTCTGCTGCCACGGCCTGTGTCTTTTCCAGCGTGGTTCCTTCCGGCATATCTATCACTACCTGGAACTCGTTTTTATTATCAAAGGGTAACATTTTAACCGCTACTGATTTGGTATAGAATAACAGCATCGAGCCAAGCAACACCACAATGGTGCTTAAAATAAATGCCCAGCGTTTCCATCTTGTCTCCAGCATCGGGTGAATAAAAGATTTGTAGATCTTATAAATCCTGCTTCTCTCCATTTCATGTTCACTATGCGCTGCATGTTTGGCACCGTGTTGTTCTTTTTCTCTAAGAAAAATATAGCCGAGATAAGGCGTTAACGTTAACGCTACAATCAGCGACAACATCATTGCAATAGATGCGCCGATCGGCATCGGGCTCATGTAGGGCCCCATCAGACCGGATACAAACGCCATGGGCAGTACCGCTGCTATTACAGTAAAAGTCGCCAGTATGGTGGGGTTACCTACTTCATTGATGGCATAAATAGCCGCCTGCAACGGTGGCAGTTTGCGCATTTTAAAATGCCGGTGCATATTTTCTGCAATGATAATAGAATCATCGACAACAATACCCGTTATAAATACCAGTGCAAACAGCGTAATCCTGTTCAGAGTATAATTCATAAAGTAATAGGCAAACAATGTAAGCGCAAAGGTTACCGGTACAGAAAGAAATACTACAAGTCCGCCCCGCCAACCCATGGCCAGCATTACAAACAACGTAACTACTACAATGGCGATGAAAAGATGCAGTAATAACTCCGACACTTTATGAGAAGCGGATTCACCGTAATTTCTTGTTTCCGAAACATGCACATCCGGAGGTATCAAATCTTTCTTCAGGTTTACTACCTTCGCAGATAATATGGTAGCCAGTTTCATTGCATCCGCTCCTTTTTTCTTACCAACAGAGATGGTTACCGCAGGATAAGAAGCAGCAAATTTTTTGTACCCGCTATCTGCTTTGCCATAACCATACAATACGTATTGAGAAGGTGTTGAAGGAGCTTCTTCTACCGTAGCCACCTGTTTTAAATACACGGGCTGGTTGGCCTTCATGCCCACGACCAGGTTTGCTACATCTTCCGCGGTATTTAAAAAGTCGCCGGTTTGTATCGTGAAGGCGGAGT
Organism: Ferruginibacter sp.; assembly: GCF_028288465.1. Classification (GTDB taxonomy): domain Bacteria; phylum Bacteroidota; class Bacteroidia; order Chitinophagales; family Chitinophagaceae; genus Ferruginibacter. Next base: position 26,436 of record NZ_JAQBNR010000038.1, read on the forward strand.
CTTTTTGCAGTAATTCTCCGGCATCCATTTGCACATTGCCCGCCTGTATGATCTTGCTGATGCTGAGCAGATCGACACCATTCAGTCCCATCAAAGATTTATTCAGCACTACTTTTACTTCCCTGCTTCTGCCACCGGTAAGCGTTACTTCTGCCACATCCGGCACCTTTTTTATTTCATTGGCCAGCTCCTGGCTGATTAATTTTAAGCGATAATCGTCATAGTGCTCGCCCCATAATGTAAAGGCCAGCACCGGTACATCGTCAATTGACCTGGTTTTAATCAGTGGCATGGTAACACCCTGCGGCATCACATCCATGTGCTTCATTAATTCAGTGTATAATTTTACGAGCGAACGCTCTACATCTTCTCCCACATAAAACTGTACAATCAGCATGGCCTGGCCGTTCATGGAAGTTGAGTACACATATTCCACACCCTTAATGTTGGAAATAATTTTCTCCATCGGCGCAGCCAGTTTTGTTTCTACTTCTTTAGGTGATGCACCGGGATAACCAATAAATACATCGGCCATCGGAACCTGTATCTGTGGCTCTTCTTCTCTTGGTATTAAAAATGTACTATAGCCACCAATCACCAAAAAGGCAATCATTAAAAGTATGGTGAGCTTCGACTGTAAAAATGCTTTTGCTATATTGCCTGATAATCCTTTTTCCATGTTGGTTATTTTATTTTTACCGGTACGCCGTTATATAATTTGCCTTCGGCCGATACAATAAAGGGTTCGTTTTTTGCCAGGCCCGACAATACTTCTACCTGGTCGCCAGATACGGGGCCTAAGCGCAACCAGCGCAGTAAAGCGGTATTTTGTGAACTAACCGTATATACGCCGGTTAACTGATCCCTGTTGATGAGTGCTTTAACCGGGATCATCACATTGGCTGAATCACTTGCTTTGGCGCCGGCGTTACTTTTGGCTGCCAGCTGTAGGTGTACATACATGCCCGCATACAATTGCTTGCTATCTGCTGAAGGCACGGCTATTTTAACGATGTATTGTCCGCCGGTAAATTGTGATGATGGGTTTACCTGGGTTACTTTTCCTGTTATCTTTTTATTGGCTGATTCAATAGTCATCGTGGCGTCATCACCTGTTTTAACGGATGCAATCTGGCTTTCCGGTATCGATGCACTTACCTGTAAACCGCCCTCCTGCTCAATGGTCAATACCGGCATCCCGGGTGTGGCCATGCTGCCTGCTTCTGCCAATTTTTGTGTAACGGTACCTGAAAAAGGCGCCACTACCGTAGTATAGGCAAGCTGAGACGTTACCTCGCTGCGCATGGCACGGGCGGCGGCTACGTTTGCTTTAGCCGACTGGTATTGCAGCGTCATACCATCCAGTTCTTTTGCAGAAGCGCTTTGTTGTTTAAATAACGCAGTGTACCGGTCGTAGTCTTTTTGCGCACTTTGCAGGGCCGCCTCTGCTTGTGTAATCATAGCATCTGTCTGCGCTTTTTTTGCCTGCACATCGCTGCTGTTAACACTAAACAATACCTGGCCGGCTCTTACTTTGTCTCCTGCCTTTACCTGTATGGAAGTGATATAGCCCATTACCCTGGTACTGATATTGGCCGAACGGATCGCTTCTACCTGGCCGCTGGCTTCAATCATACCCGCTGCTGCCGTGCCACCCGCGTTGCTTATCTGCACTACTACCGGCGCTTCCTGTTGAATGAGCTGCTTTGTTTCGTTACCGGAACACGCCGCCAGCGATACAGAAAATAATACAGCTCCCGTTTTAAACTGCTTTGAAAATAACATACGATCTTTTTTTATAGTGAATATCATTTTGTGATGGTTAAAAAATGTAAATAACTGATGGCTGATTTTTTCATAAATACGGCCTGGGCATAGCCCATTTTCTGCTGCGATAACTGCGTTTGTGCCTGTAACACATCGGTGGTATTAATTAATCCCTGTGTATACCTGTTCTGCACAATGCGCAGTGCTTCGGAGGCTGATTCCACGGCAAGCGATTGTTGTGTAACGCGGTAAATATTATCTGCTATCTGGCGGTTGACCTTGCGGATTTCCGTGGCCGTTTGCTCCATATTATCCTGCAACTGTTGCTGCAGTTTATTTTTCTCCAGCATCTGCGTAGCCATTTTATTTTTAGCCTGATTGCCTTTAAAAATATCCCACGAAAGCTGCAGCCCTGCCATGTAGGCATTGGCACCAAAGCCAAATAATTTTTTATCGTTAAACTGGTAATTGGCAAAGCCATTGATCTTTGGCAACATGGACATTTTGGTGCTTTTTATAGAGAGATCATACGCATCCACCGCGGTTTTCATGGCTTTAAAATCCGCCCTGTCAACAGGCGCTGAATCAGTTACTGCAACTACGGTATCCATGGCAACGGGTACTGTTTTATACACCAGTCCTTTGGGTGCATTCATCAATAATCCAAGCTGGTCGGATAGGGTAACAATCTGGGACTTCGCTTCTGCCAAACCCGTTTCAGCTGCTTTAACCTGTACGGCCACATTTAATACATCTGATTTCTGTAACAATCCCTGCTGGTAACGGTCATTGGTAAACCTATAGATATCTTTTACTGTTTTTAATGCCTCTTCCAGTACGCCCACTACTTCATAACTAAATTCCAGTTGCAGGTAAGCATTGGTCACCTGCAATTCGACGGCTTCTGCGGTTCGTTGCGTGGTAAAGGCATATACGGCTGTTTGCTCTGCGGCAGCCTTACGCATGTAGGCCTGGTCTGGGTTATACAAAGGCTGTTGCACACTTAGTTGCGTAAGCACATTGCCGGTTGCACCAGGTTTGTTAAGTATTGCGGGATTAAAATCTGCCTGCTGCACCTTAGCTTGTTGCAGCTTAAAACCAAAAGCGCTCAGCGGCTGGTTGGTGGTAAAACCGGTATAGGACAAATTTACCTGCGGCAGAAAGATAGCGTCCGTTTGTTTAAACTGCGACTGTGCTATTTGCTCATCTTTTTTGGCAAGTCCTATTTGCCTGTTTTGTTCCATGGCCATTTTTACTGCGTCGGTCAACATCAATTGGCGCACGCTGTCCTGTGCCCGCGCCGTGAAGGAGCATATCGCAAAAAAAATGACGGCGCTTATTTTAAATTGCACCGTTACCCAATATTGATTTATCATGCTAATAATTTGTAACGGCAAAACTATCTCCGCTACCGCCATTGTACGGTAACATTTGTAACACTTTGTTTTGTAACCTTTGTTACAAAATGATCCTGATACCAATCTTAGATTGCGCATCATTTATCGTTGATGAATTGTCCATTAAAAAAATGGTACTGTAAAAACATGGATTTACACTTATCTTTAAATCATCGTTTAGCCATGTTTGATAAAAACATTTCGGCGAAAATCATCAAACAACAATCTGCACACCATTTAAATTTAAACCACACATGTACAAAAAAACGATCGCCCTTTTTATCATTGCCATCAGCCTTTGTATTTACAGCACCGCACAGGTTAAACACCATGTAATCATTCAACTCACCAGCAACGACACGGCCGTATGGCATGGCTTAATGAATAACATTAAACATTTGCACGAAACCTGGGGTAACACTGTACAGATAGAAGTGGTGGCGCATGGCCCCGGAATAGAGATGCTGATGAAAGGCAAAACAACACAGCAACAGGGAATAACAACCCTTAAAAATACCGGGATAGTATTTGACGCCTGTATGAATACCATGAAGGCAAAAAATTTAACCAAAGACGATATTATTGCTGATGCGGGCTTTGTGCCCTCGGGCGTGGTGGAAGTGGTAACAAAACAGGAAGAGGGCTGGAGTTATTTAAAAACCGGATTTTAGATTTACTGAACGGTATTGGCATTTTACTTTTAAACTACTGTATGAACTTAGATAATTTACAGCATGTGTTTGAGCCAAAGCTGGTAACAGAAATGCAACAGTTTGGCACCTGGCAAAGTTTTAAAGAGGGTGATCTGATAATGGATTACGGCAAGTATATCCGTATGATGCCCGTGATATTAAAGGGCACCGTTAAAGTGCTCCGTATGGATGAGAACGGCAATGAAATTTTACTCTATTATTTATCCAGCAACGAAAGTTGTTCGATGGCCTACAGTTGTTGTGTGGAAGCAAAAAAAAGTGAAGTAAGGGCCATTGCAGAAGATGATGTGGAACTGATTGCCATCCCTCATGTAAAATTAGATGACTGGCTTTGCCAATATACGTCCTGGCGAAATTATATTATGCGGGGTTTTAATGAACGTTTTATTGAATTGCTAAAATCAATTGAAAGCATTGCGTTTCATAAACTGGACGACCGGCTGGTGGCTTATTTAAAAGACAAGCAGCGCCTCACCGGATCCAGTGTAATCAAGGCTTCGCATTATTTAATCGCGGATGAGCTGGCTACTTCACGAGTAGTTATATCCCGTTTGTTGAAGCAACTGGAAAACAGTAAGAAAATTATTTTGTACAGGAATGAGATAAAGTTGTTGCCGGCTTTTGGGTGAGGCTGCATCAAGGCAAATTGGGTTGTGATATTTTAAGTACATAAATTAATTACAGCAAACTACGGAGCGGTTACCTGTTGCCATGAAAATTTAATGTACAAGAGTGCGACGCCAATGAAGCCGATAGCAGTACTTTAGCCGGGTTCATAATCATTTATTCTTTTACTAAACGCTGCTCCAGTTCTTCCAGCGATACGCCTTTTGTTTCGGGTACTTTAGTCAACACCCAAACCAGTTGGAGTGCCATCATGAATGCAAAGAAGGCAAAGATGGGCCAGGGGTTGTCTTTGAAAATCCCATTGTCCTTGTCCAAAAATAAAGGCGTAATTAATGTGATGATAGCCGCAAAAACCCAGTGTACACTGGCCCCGAACGATTGTCCGCTTGCCCGTACTTTGTTGGGAAATATTTCAGAAATGAAAACCCAGATTACAGCGCCCTGCCCTACTGCGTGCGATGCGATAAACAACAATAAAAACGACAACAGGAAACCTGCACCAGCACCTGCATAAAAGGCCCATGCCACCAACGACAGGCTGATGATATAACCGAAGGAACCAATCAGCAGTAAGGTTTTTCTGCCGACACGGTCAATTAAATATAAACCAACAAACGTAAACAGCAGGTTCACCGCACCGATTGAAATGGAATTGAACAAAGAATCTTTTGCCGCCAGCCCTGCCCTTTCAAGGATCTCCGGGGCATAATATAAAATAAAATTGATGCCAGACCACTGGTTGAAAAATGCTACCATAAATGCCAGCCATATTACGACTGAATATTTTGAACTGAAAAACTGAGAAGAGATACCCGACTTTGTTTCATGCAGGTCAGCGGCCTGGATGGCAGCCATTGCTTCATCCACGTTGCTGATACCAAGGCGCAACATCACATTTTTTGCTGCAGGTAAATCTTTTTTTATAGAGAGCAGCCAGCGGGGACTTTCAGGAATACGAAAAACCATTACCGTGTAAATCAATGCAGGTACAGCCATGATGCCCAGCATCCAGCGCCAGTCGTTGGCGCCGCCCATGCCTTTAAAAAAATAATTGGATAAGAAGGCGATCAATATACCAAACTCGATATTAAACTTGTAGATTGCCCCCTATCGTCCTCTTGTTTTTGGTGTAGAGATTTCTGAAATATCCGTTGTTGCGGCAACGGATGAAATGCCAATGCCCAGTCCGCCAATGAATCGGAAAAAAGAAAACATATAAGGGCCCTGTGCCAACGCAGAGCCAATAGCAGACACACTAAACAAAATACCAATCCATAACAATACTTTTTTTCTGCCATACAATTGGGTGGGAATGCCGCCAAACACAGAGCCAACAACGGTGCCCCATAAAGCCATCGACATAATAAAGAAACCATGAAACCAGGGAGAAGTGTGCCAGAGCTCTTTAATAGGCAGGTTGGCACCAGAAATTACGACGGTGTCAAACCCAAAAATAAAACCGGCAAGTGCCGCAATTAAAGAAATAACAAAAAGATTGTAGCCGCCTTTTACCGGCTGGCCGTTAGTAGTATCGATGGCTTGCATTTTTTTATGGTTAAATTAAGCAATGGTTTATTTGTTGAAGTTGATGAAAAATTTTACATTTTCCGTATTTTATTTTTTGAGAGATAAGTGATGGCTGCAGTTACGACTGCTGGAGTGGTGCTGCTATTTTTGCAGTCATATTTATTGTGACAACAGTATTGATTTGTAAAAAGAGATGAATAAATCTGGCACTGCCTTCGAACAACTTATATCTTATCACTTACAATTTATAACTCCCCTAACATATTCTCGGTAACTGTTCTCCCGGCAGCATGCTCACCACACGACTACCGCCGATACTGCTTTTTAAAATGACTTGTTTTGGATGCTGATCAGTTATTTCTCCGATTGTAGTTGCATTTGCTCCGAAAGGTAATTGCTTTAATGCTGTTACAAAATCATCCGCAACATCAACTGCTACTATAGCTATAAAAATGCCCTCATTGGCCACATACAGCGGGTCAAGGCCTAAAATTTCACAGGCGCTGCTTACACCTTCGTCTACCGGTAATTTATTTTGCAGGATGTTTACCCCGGTATTGCTATCCTTTGCGATTTCGTTCAACACAGTTGCAACGCCACCCCTTGTCGGATCTCTTAAAAAATGTATTTGTTGGCCGAACTGGTCAAGCAACGCAATTACGGTATGATTGAGGTTGGCCGTATCACTGATGATATCACTTTCAAATTCAAGTCCCTGGCGCAAGCTCATAATGGCCACACCATGCGAAGCAATATTGCCGCTGATAATTATTTTATCGCCCGGTTTAATATTGCTGACATGGATGCTGGCTTCAGGATGTAAAAAACCGATGCCATTGGTATTGATAAAAATGCCATCCCCTTTTCCTTTCTCTACCACCTTTGTATCACCGGTAACAATATGCACATTGGCATCGCTGGCGGCCTGTTGAATGCTGTTGAGAATTTTCCAGAAATCTATCATGGGCAATCCTTCTTCAATGATAAAGGAAAGGGATAAATATTTTGCTGCCGCACCACACATGGCTAAATCATTGACTGTTCCGTTAATGGCCAGCTCGCCGATATTTCCACCCGGAAAAAAAATGGGGGATACCACATAACTGTCCGCTGAAAAAGCAATTTTCCCATTCGCTTCAAACACTGCTCCATCGTGCTTTTCATCCAGCAGGGGGTTGGCCAGTAAAGCAAATACACCGCTGTTTAATAACTGGTGTGTTAATATACCACCGCTGCCATGTCCGAGTGTGATTACATCAAAATCAAATTTGGGCATCGGGCATTGCAATTCCATTTTTATCTTTTTTTCGGACACTATTTTGGGTTATAAGTTGTAAGTTATAAGTTATTACTGTGGCCATTCAGCAAACAACATACCTTCTACGATCGTCTCTGAATAGCCCTGAGCTGAGAATCATTGTTCAGCATACTCCGCTTGTGAAAAATGGAAGTAGGCGGCGCAGGCTCCTTCGCTGCTTACCATCGGTGCGCCCAGCGGATGCAATGGGTTACACTTTTTGCCGAACTGCGGGCACTGATGTGGCTTTTTAATTCCCCGCAATATATCGCCGGCAATACATTCCTTACTTTCTGTTGCCGCCTCAATCTGAACGTTGAATTTTTTATTGGCATCATACGCCGCAAACTCTTTGCGCAATTCATACCCGCTGAGCGATATCTCACCAATGCCCCGCCACTCCCGGTTGCTCACTTCAAATACATCGGCTATTATTTTCCTTGCGGAAGGATTACCATTTTCCGGTACCACCCTTGCATATTGATTTTCTAATTTTGCAACCCCATTTTCCAGTTGCTTTACCAGCATTAAAATACCCTGCAATAAATCCACCGGCTCAAAGCCGGTGACTACCATAGGCAAAGTATATTTTTCTACCAAAGGATAATATTCTTCCAGTCCCATAATGGCACATACATGCCCTGCGGCTAAAAATCCCTGCACTACATTGTCTTCATCGCTGATGATGGCCTCCATAGCAGGCGGTACCAATACATGCGATGTGAGTATGGAATAGTTAGTAATCCCCGCTCTTTGTGCATGAAGTACCGACAATGCATTAGCAGGCGCCGTGGTTTCAAATCCCACTGCAAAAAAAACGACTTCTTTGTCAGGATTTTGTTCTGCAATTTTAACAGCTTCCAGGGGGGAGTACAAGATGCGGACATCGGCGCCATTGGCTTTTGCTTCCAGCAAACTCTGTTTGCTTCCGGGTACCCGTATCATATCACCAAAAGAACAGAGGATCACTTTTTTTTCCTCCGCCAGGTACACCGCTTTGTCAATCAGGTTCAATGGTGTTACGCACACCGGGCAGCCGGGGCCATGCACCATTTGTATGTTTTCAGGCAACAAGGTTAACAAACCGTTCTTCACCAGGCTGTGTGTTTGCCCGCCACAAATTTCCATAATGGTCCATTTCTTTGTGAGGATCTTTTTAATTTCGGCCAGGTATTGTTCCGCTACCCCGGCGTCCCTGTATTCTTCTAAATATTTCATGGCGTGTTATTATGAGTTGTTCGTGTTATAAGTTGTCGAAGCGAAATAAAGTAATGCGGGCTCTGAATTGCATGTAAAAAGATTCGTAGTTAGTTGCTTCTGTCTACCTGCGTGTGCTCAATCAGTTCATCAATTTCGCCGTTCTCTTTCAGGTATTACCTCTTTTACAATAGCTCCAAATACAACTTTGGCCATACGCACAGTATCGTTATATTGTAATTCTATGGCCTTAATTTTTGGAATTGCTAAGCACATAGTTGAAGTGTTATCAGTTTAAAAATATTTTTTTAACTGCATTTTATTGTTAAGGAAGTTGATTGTTGTCTATGTTGTTTTCATAATACACCAGCTGTCCAAAGGAAATATTCTCATCATTTGGTGAGAGGTTTTTATGAAAAAATAACTGGTAATCATTAGCGAGACTAATCTTGCACAAATCTACCAACACTGCATTTTGAAAAACGCCACCACTGCAGGCAATCTTTTTTACATCCAGGTACCCGGCGATAATGCGCACCAGGTGCACCAACGAATAATGGAATTTTGCTGCAATAAAATCAACCGTCAATCCTTTTTTTATATCCATCACGATATTGCTCATAAGTATTCCGGTTGGTATGTGGTTATAATAAGCGCCATCCATAAAATAACTCTGGTTAAAATCCCAACCGTTCTGTTCAAAATAGGATGCTGCTTTTTCTTCCAGTAACATAGCTGCCTCTCCCTCATAAGTTTGCTTGTCTGCAAGGTTAAGTAAAGAAGCCACCGCATCAAACAGGCGGCCAGCACTCGAGCAATTGAGCAGTTTATCCTGCTGTAATATTTTTTGATAGATACTCCATTCCTGTTCTGTGAATTTATTTTTCAGCAGGTCTTCTGCCACCCGCGATTCATGACATACGGCCAGTGCGGAAAGCCTCGGTTCTCTTGCCATTTTATCGCCCGCAATCACCGGAAAATAATCGAAGTAATAGCACCGCTGGATACTTTCATTATGATATTTAAAAAATTCTCCTCCCCATACCTGTCCGTCATCTCCCAATCCCACACCATCCCATATTACACCCATTACCGGCGTTTCAGTTTTGAGTAAATTATTTTCTGCCAGCACGGCCGCAAAATGTGCTTTGTGGTGTTGCACCATTACAAAAGGTAACTGTTTTTCTTCAGATAACTGCCTGGCAAAATGGTGTGAAAAATACCCGGGGTGCTTGTCTGTAATTACCACACCAGCCGATGTACTAAATAACGAAAAATAGTAATGAACCGTTTTTTCAAAACTTTGCTGCGCCTCATAAGTATCTGTATTACCCAGGTATTGACTAATGTACACATTGCCCTGTTGCGCCAGGCAAAAACTGCTTTTTAGCAAGGCTCCTGTTGACAATATCACGCTGCCTTTATTCGAGGCATAATCAAAAAAGGATGGCGCAAGTCCTCTTGAACGCCGGTGAATAATTTTCGTATTTGTCTTTTCTGTTAACTGCATAACCGAATCATCCTGTGGTATAACAATAGCACGGTTGTGCATTACAATCAAATCTGCAATGGCGGAAAATTCTTTTAATGCAATGTCATCATCAAAAACAATTGCAGCTTCGCTGATATTACCGCTCGTGGCAATAACAGGCTTTTCAAAACCAGTTAATATCAGTTCAAATAAAGGTGCATAGGGCAGCATCACACCCAGCTTTGACAATCCAGGTGCAATCTCTTCCATGCATACTCTTTGAGCAGCTTGCTGACTTGCTTTTAGCAGCACAATGGGTGCTGAGGCTGATTGAAGCAATTGCGTTCTTGCCTCATCCAAAATAAAATCTTCCGCCACCATGTTGATTGAAGGATACATCAGCGCAAATGGTTTTGAAGGACGGTGTTTTCTTTGCCGGAGTAAGGCGATGGTATTTTTATTGCCCGCATCGCACAAAAATAAATAACCACCGATGCCTTTAACCGCAACAATTTTCCCATCATCAAGGCTTTCAACCACCCGGCGAATAATATATTCCGTGGTGCTGCTCAGCTCTTTATTTTCATTATTAAATAATTTGATTCCAACACCGCAGGCTGCGCAGGAGTTGGTTTGTGAATAATATCTTCTGTCTGCAGGATTATTGTATTCCTGCTTACATACAGCACACATGCCGAAAGATTCCATGCTCGTATTGATCCTGTCGTAAGGCAGGGCTTTTATGACGGAATACCTGGGCCCGCATTGCGTACAGGTGATAAAAGGATATTGATAGCGGTAATCCGTGGCGTTGTGCAACTCATCTCTGCAATCATTGCACATTGCATAATCTGGTGTAAGCATCAAAGTTGAGGGGCCGGCGATTTTACTGTCCTGTATATGAAAGGCATCAAATTGCCGCCATGAAACCGGATACATGCTGTGTTGCTGAATAAACGACAACGGAGGTGGCGCAGCAATGACCTGATTGTAAAATTCAGCCGCTGTTGCTGAAGATCCGTTGATTTCAATGTGCACGCCATCTGAGCTGTTATTTACCCAGCCATTTAAATTCATTGCTGTTGCCAGCTGCCACACAAAGGGCCGGAAACCTACTCCCTGTACGAGCCCTGTGATATGAATATGATAAGTTTGCAACTGGTTATTTGTAAAGATGGACAATATCGTTCCTGACAGGTTTCAGCTTAGGTACAAAATTAACCGCTTTCAGCAAACTGGCGGCAACCATTTCAAATTGAAAGATGGGGCTTGAATTGCTGGCAGACAAATGCAGTAGCACATTCCTGGCAACGGATTGAAACATTTTTTTTATATTTGTGCATTGAAAAAAGCATCCGCCATACTATTTCTTAGCATTTACCTGCTCTCTACCACGGCAGCAAAGCAATTGATGAAGCTGCCGGTAATGTTTCAGCATTTCAGTGAACACCAGCAAACAAACAATCCTGTTTCCTTTGCAAGTTTTTTAGCTACACACTATTTACACAGCAGCCCGAAAGACAAAGACTACGAGAGAGACCAGCAGCTTCCATTTAAAACATCGGGTGATTGCATATCCTGTATCGCTATTGCATTTGTATCTTTTATAACACCGATAACGATTAGCAAACCAGCAGAAATCCTGGAAAAGAAAAATTATATTGTTTTAAACCAGGTCATCAGTTCAACTTACCTCGCCAGCATCTGGCAACCGCCCAAAAGCTGTTAGTTTCTTATTTTGTACTTACGCCAAAGAACATCTCTTTGCGTGATCCGGCTATTGATAAACATCATTGGCTGATGCCTTCATTTTATTAAATACGTCAATTATGCTAAATGCGATAATTGGGTTTGCCATTAAAAACAAACTCATTGTGGGGCTTTTTATGATAGCCCTGATAGGATATGGCAGCTACGAGTTTACCAGGCTGCCAATTGATGCGGTACCCGACATTACAAATAACCAGGTGCAGGTAATTACCATTGCACCTTCTTTTGGTGCAACCGATATAGAACGCCTGGTTACCTTCCCGATAGAACAGGCTAATAACAATATTTCCGGCTTAAAAGAAATCAGGAGTTTTTCCCGCTTTGGGTTATCTCTTGTTACCATTGTTTTTGATGACGCCACGGATGTGTACTGGGCCCGGCAGCAGGTAGCGGAACGACTGCAAAAAGTACAGTCGCAAATACCTGCAGGCATTGGTGTACCCGAGTTGGGACCAGTAAGTACAGGCCTTGGAGAGATCTATCAGTATGTTGTACGGCCAAAAGATGGCTATGAAAGTAAGTTTAATGAGACAGATTTACGCACCATACAGGACTGGATCGTTCGCCGCCAGTTACTTGGCGTGAAAGGCGTGGCGGAAGTGAGCAGTTTTGGCGGCAAACTAAAGCAATATTCCATTGAAGTAGATCCGAATAAATTATTATCATACAATATCACCATTACCGATGTATTTCATGCCCTTGAAAACAACAATCAAAATACTGGTGGCGCTTACATCGAGAAAGGTCCAACTGTGTTGTTTATACGCAGTGAAGGTTTGATCGGAAGCATGGATGACATAAAAAATATTTCCATCAAAAGAACCAGTGGCGGAGCGCCTTTATTTATCCGGGATGTAGCAGATATAAAAATTGGCCATGCAACCAGGTATGGCGCTATGTGTTACAATGACAAAGGCGAAGTGGCGGGTGCGGTAGTGATGATGCTGAAGGGCGCTAACAGCAGCGACGTAATTAAAAATGTAAAGGAGCGCATTGCACAGGTGCAAAAATCATTGCCCGAAGGCGTGGTAATAGAGCCCTTTCTCGACCGCACTAAAATGGTAGACAATGCCATCAGTACGGTGGAAAGAAACCTGGCGGAAGGCGCCCTGATCGTAATATTTGTACTGGTATTTTTTCTTGGTAATTTCCGGGCCGGTTTTCTGGTGGCATCGGTGATACCACTCGCCATGTTGTTTGCTGTTATTATGATGAATCTCTTTGGAGTAAGCGGCAACCTGATGAGTCTGGGCGCTTTGGATTTTGGGTTGATTGTAGACGGAGCGGTAATTATTGTGGAAGCCGTTATGCACCAGCTTACGCACAGCAAAAAATTTACCGGTATTCAAAAGCTATCGCAGCCGCAAATGGATGAAGAGGTGAACTACTCTGCCAGTAAAATGATGAACAGCGCCGTATTTGGTCAAATAATTATCCTGGTTGTTTACCTGCCCATATTCACCCTGCAGGGCATTGAAGGGAAGATGTTTAAACCCATGGCGCAAACGGTAGCTTTTGCCTTGCTTGGTGCATTTATTTTATCACTCACATATGTACCCATGATGAGTGCTTTGTTCCTGAGTAAAAAAGTAAAACATACGCCTAACTTTTCTGATAAATTAATGCTGAAGGTGGAAAGGCTTTACCAGGCCACCTTAAACAAAGTAGTGAGTTTTCCCAAAACGGTGCTGACTTCAGTAATTGCACTTTTCATCGTGTCCGTAATGGTTCTACTCTCGCTTGGCGGCGAGTTTATTCCCTCGCTGGAAGAAGGTGATTTCGCAGTAGACACGAGGGTGCTGACAGGTAGTTCTTTAAACACTACCATCACCAATACCCAACAGGCGGCGCATATATTAAAAACACAGTTTCCGGAAGTAGAAAAAGTAGTCACCAAAATTGGCAGTGGTGAGGTACCTACCGACCCGATGCCGATGGAGGCGAGTGACATGATGGTGATACTAAAACCGAAAGACAAATGGACCAGTGCTAAAACATTCAATGAACTGGCCGAAAAAATGGGCAAAGCTTTGGAAGCTGTACCCGGCGTTACGGCTGGTTTTCAGTTTCCCGTACAAATGCGTTTTAA
>NZ_JAQBNR010000048.1 GCF_028288465.1 Ferruginibacter sp.
GTAGCTAAAATTTACCTGCTGGGCAGTACCCTGCAACAGCAGCGCACAGAAAGTGTTTTTATGACCGATGCGCCGGGCTGCCGCCATGCCAGTCATTACTGGTTGCTGGTACTGGTTGATAAGGAATGCGGCGGTAACAATAATGCTGTGCAGGATAAAATAGAAAATACCTGCCGCCCTGTTGTACCCGTTACGGTTATTATACTTGACAGAGCACAGTTTTACAACTGGTTGAATGAAGGACACCCGTTTGCCTGCAGGGTGGCAAATATAGCCGTAGTACTGCATGACGTTACCAACACACCTGCTGTGGTAGCGGCCAGCACAAACGAAGACCGTACAAATGCCAGCCGGGCTTATTGTATGCTGGGCATTAACAGGGTAAGCGAATTTATAGCAGGAGCAGACTTGTACCGGCTAAGGCAACAACATAAAATGGCAGCCTTTATGCTGCACCAGGCTGCAGAGCAGGCATTGCTGACCATCTTTAAAAAAGGCACCGGCCTGCATCTTAGCAGTCACAATATACACAAGCTGCTCCGTTATTGCGCCCTGGTCAATTATAAAATACCGGCCATCTTTCCGGCAGGCAATGAAACCAGTGAAAGGCTGCTGCGCCTGCTGCAGAAAGCCTATATAGATGCCCGGTATAAAGAAGATTTTACCATCAGCGGTACTGACTTAATTTCAATTACAGAAAAAGTAAAAATGTTGCAGGAGATACTGCTACAAACAAAATAGTATGTTGTTTTTACAAAGTTTCCGCCTTAAGAAAACAGAGTGGCTGGCTACATTGCGCAACAGAAAGTAGTTTCATTAATACGTAGGCTGTAACAAACCTGACAGTAGCATTACTAAAGCTGAACCTACTATTTGCAACAGCTCAATAAAGCTGCCTGTCAGCAACGGGCTGTATTCGTTGCTGACTTGACTTTTTTTTGTTATCTTTCTTTGTGTCAAGAGGTAACTACATACCTGTTAGACCACGGGGGTAAATTTCGTTATTTTTGAGCGGATATCGATTGTTCCTCCGAAAAAGTAAAACTTAAGGGCCTGCCAAGTTGGATATAGTCTAAAAAAAAATGTTTAAACTTATTGTATATATTAAAATTTTAGCATTACTTTGAAGCGCATACAATATCTACTGCAAGCCATTAACATTTTATTTGCAACTAAAACCAGCAACTTGCGCTCTTAATTAATGGCTAAATCCAGCTCAGCTACTCCTGCAAAAAAAGAGAAAAATAATCCGTATAGACCTAATGTTTGGGGAATGATTCGAGACATTATGGTTCATGCCATAAATAAGGGACAATTACCTGTGACGGGTTTAATTTTACTGCTGGGTTTAGTAGTTTTTAAAATGCCTGCAGAGGATGTATCTAAGCTGATGTATGCAACAATTCGCCAGTTTAAAACGTTATATTATCTGGGTTGGACTTTAGATGGTGTGATTATTGTTACCTGGGTAATTGTACAGCGAAAATTAACGCGGGGTTACAGAAGAGAATTGGATAGAATTAACAACGAAAACCAAGAATTGCAAAAAAAGTTATTAGATTCATAACAATCGTGAATTAACTTAAACTATACATAAAATGGCTACTCTATTTTTTATTGTAATACTGCTTTCAGTTTACCATTTTGTTATGGAAACTTTGGTATTGCCAGCATTGAAAGAAGAGCTGCGCTTTAAATTATTGAAGTTGAGAAGTAAGCTATGTAATTTAAAATTACAAGCTAAAGATAAGTTAGATGGAAAAACGTTTAGCGACTTAGACGCCGCTATTGTATTTAATCATAATCATATGGATTCGCTAAATCTTGTAGATTTTATGACCACTATGAAAAGTATAAAAAATGATAGAAAGCTAATTGCTCAAGCTGATAGCGATATTAAACGAATCGAAAATATGAATCTTCCTGAAGCGAAGGCGATATTTGAAAAATTCAACAAATATTTTATTCTTACACTGGCAGTTAACTGTGGGGCTTGGGGGCTTTATTTTCTTCCTATTATCCCCTTTATCTTACTTACCAGATTGATGAAAAGATTTTGGAGGAAGAGTGATCGTCGCGCAAAAAATCTTGCTTTTGTTATTTCAGAAAAGCGTCATTTCCCTGCTGAGGAGCCACATGCTATAAGGGTAAATGTTACTAATGGCTTTGATAAGATTAGGAGTAAATGGCATGGAGAAATTGCCCTTTAAGAATGAATCAAAGAAATATTTGCAACCCAAGTATTGCTGCCTTAAATTTTTTATAAAAAGTCTTTTACATTCATTTTAAATAAATCGGCGATGCCCTTTAAAGTTAGTAAGTGCATATTGCTTTTACCATTCTCCAAAAATGAGATACTGCTATAGTGTATGCCGATATCCTTACCTACCTGCTGTAAGGTCATTTTTCTTTTTCGTCGGGCTGCTTTTACTTTTGCGCCTACCAGTTTCAGATACTCTCCGTTACTCATATTTTAGCTGTTAATTCTTTATATTTTAAAGAGCCATTACAATTGGTTAAGGCTGCAGCAAAACGTTCATCCTGCAATAACTCTCTGTTATTATGTCTGAAAGCTGATTCATTGCAATAGCGTTGTAAATGCTTTGGGCTTACTGAATGATGAATGCCGTCGATTTGTTTTTTCAAAATATTCCAGTACCCTTCAATTGTGTTAGTATGTACCAAAATATCTTCTTTACGAACATATTCTTTATTCCGGTGGTTAACCTTCTTATGGTTGTATTTTTGTCCAACCTTGTTATAAGCATGATGGTCGTCTGATACCATAGTACTATCAGGTGTTATAAACCCTTCAATTGCTTCACTGATGTTTTCAATGTTGGTTTGAGGTATAACCTTAGTCTTTACCTTTCCCTGCCGTTGTACGGCCCCGAATACCATAGTCTTATTACCAACCCCTCCCTTTACTTTTCTTTTGCTCTCATGCTTGTTAGATTCGCTGCCACCGATGTACGTTTCATCAACCTCAACAATACCGTCCAACAATTCAGGTGCGTTATCAGTCAGCATAACCCTTATACGATGGTTTAAATGCCATGCAGTTTTTTGTGTTACACCTAACCAGTTGGCAAGCTGTAAACTGCTAATACCTTTGCTATGTACTGATAAAATATAGGTAGCTAAGAACCATTTCTGTAATGGAATTTTTGTGTTTTCATAAATAGTGCCAACAGTAACACTAAACTTACTGCGGCACTGTTTTTCCCGGCATTTAAATATCCGGCCATTGCTGAACCGGCAAACATTAAGAGAGCCACAAAACGGGCATGCTGGTGTACCATTCCATCTTTGCGCTTCTAAATACTCCCTGCATTTTTCTTCGCTGCTAAATTCTTTTTGAAAGTCTAATATTGATTTGAATGTTTTCATCTTCTTAATTGTCTTAGATAAAGGTAGGGAGTTTATTTTGAATTACAAAATTTATTTTTGTATATTTGCCCTACCAATATATAAGACAATGACACTATGTCAAATTTATAAGAAATTACCAACTGAAGCAGACTGTATAGATTTGTTGGAGACTGTTATATGGGGGAATATCCCTAAATGCCCCTACTGTGGATCAACCAACTCTGTTGCATTGACGTCCGGGAATAGGTATCATTGCAATAAATGCAATACAAGTTATAGTGTTACTGTAAAAACTATTTTTCATAAAACCAAAATTCCTCTTCAAAAATGGTTTTATGTTATCCATTTAAAAGAAAAAAATGATTTATCTATTTCGGTTAGAAATTTAGGAGAGCAAATCGAAACAACAAAAGATACTGCTAATAGAATAGTTAATAAAGTGAATAATTTTTACTTACTAAACTTAGGGCTGTTTAAATCAATTAATTCAAAAATTACAAAAAATGAGTAATTTATTAAAAGCAACTCACCAGGGCGAGTTACCTATTGGTGACATTATTTTACCCTGCGCAGTATTAGAAAACGGCACAAGGCTAATAACATATAGCGCTATTTTTAAAGCTTTTGGCAGGACTAAAAGAGGTGCCCATAAAGACAGAAAAAGCGGGGTGCGCAACATGCCCGCTTTTCTTAATGCAAATAACCTACAACCCTTTGTGGGAGAGGATTTGATGGGGGTGCTCAAATTGATAGAATATACAGACATTTCGGGCAATCAAAGTACAGGCTATAACGCAACTATTTTACCCATGTTGTGTAAAGTTTATTTAGATGCAAGATCAACTATAAATTCAGATACGGGGAAGCGGTATTTGACAAAAAGTCAAGAGCCGCTGGCAAGAGCAAGTGAAATACTTTTATTAAGCCTTTCAAAGGTTGGTATCATTGCTTTAATTGATGAAGTAACCGGATACCAAGAATCTAGGGATAAAGATGCATTAACCAAATTCTTAGCTAAGTTTATTAAAGAAGAAAGAGGTGTTTATATAAAAACTTATCCAGATGAGTTTTTTGAAGCCTTATTTAAAATGAAGGGTTTAACTTGGAGCCTTGCTAATAAAGGTAAAAAGCCGCAGTATATAGGGCATTACATCAATAATTACGTATACTCACGCATTGCTCCTAACATATTAACTGAACTTAGGAGAGTAAATCCTAAAGATGAAGATGGTAAAAGAAAAGGCAAGCATACGCAACATATTGACATTGATTATGGTCATCCTAAATTAAAAGAGCATATAACTGTCTTGACAATGTTTGCTAAAGCCGCTGGATTTAATTGGGCTAATTGGGAAAGGATGGTAGAAAGAGCACTACCAAGATACTCACAGGACGGTAGCCTTGTACAAGAATTACCTTTTACGGAAGTCATAGAAGAAAACGAAAATAAAAAAGGGCAATTAAGCCCTGTTAAAAAAGTCGTTCGCGGCGACGGGAAATAACGGTAAAATAAAATCTACTGTGAACCTTGTACATTAGCCATCTCATTAGTGGTTTCCCATTAGACGTAAGTGATATACAAGGATTTCCCTTTTTCAAAGGTAACAAAAATCTATAACTTTATATCTATGGCAAAAGTTAAAAAGGCTGCACCAAAGAAAGCGGCAACTAAAACAGCAAAGGAAGCATCTAACGTATTTCATAACATCATGGCAGCATCAGTAAAAGACAATCCAAAGCCTGTCAAAAAGAAAGTAGATAAAAATAAATGATCTCTCTAAATGTTATCATTGGGATTGTAGCACTAACTGTATTAGGTTATGTTCTTTTAAATAATGGGCTACATGAAGAAACGGCGCAAGAAAAAATGATAAACCCAACCAAGCAATCTCCATTAAGAAATTTCCGTAAATGGCATATTGTGATATTAGGTATAGTGTGTTGGGGATTTGCTTTATATCTTGCCTTTATTTTTTTAACCTCCGTGGTCTAACAGGTATGTAGTTACCTGTCAAGACAAAAAAAGTAAGGCGTAAGCGACGATTAACTAAACAACCTGCGACTTAAATAACTCCCGCAGATCCAGCAGATAAACGCACATAAGAATGCGACTTTTATTAATACCTGGGCTGTAACAAGCCTGACAGCAGCATTACAAAAGCTGAAACACAACGTACAACAGCCCAACAAAGCTATATACAAGCAACAGACTTAATCGTTGACTACCCGACTTTTTTTTGTTATTTATTTTGCGTTCAGGGCAAAAAAAGTACATAAAAAAAAGCCCTCCTATTTGGAGAGCTTAAAGGGGTTGCTAACTCTTACTTAAAATAAAATTATCTTTTTAACTACCCTGTCGTTGCCCATAAAAACCTGCACCAATACAGTTTGATTGTGTAACCCGGTGCTGTAGTTTTCAATGTGGACGGTATTATTTCCCGGGCTGGATTTTTGCGTGGACGAAGCCAGCATCCTTCCATACATATCTTCCATTCTTATTGCAACATCAGTGGCTTTTTTAGTATAAAAATTTACCCGCACTTTTTCGGACGATGACTGATATATACCGGTTACATAATTGTTGTTCTCCTGTTCTTTTGATGCAACTTTTGCAATATAAGAATATTGACTTTTACCTGTAGTGAGTACTATTTTAACACGGTAATATAAAGTAGCGGACAAACCATTGCGAACATCATCACTATAATAATACGCACTATTGTTTTGTGTGTTTGCACCAACCTTATACACCTGAGTAAAATTAATGCCGTCATTACTTCTTTCAATCTCGTAATGATCAGTTCCTTCTTCGGTTTGCATAGTCCACTGAACATTTACCTGCAGGTTAGCTGCAAAAGTGGCTTTTAATGTGCCGAAAATTATTGCCAATGTTTTTTGAGCGCTGTACAGTACATACGTTTTAGCAGTATCCTTACAGCCATTGCGTTTTTCTGTAACTACCAGCTGGTGCCAGCCACTGTCGGTAGTAACAGGATTTTGTATTAATGAACTAAACCCTTTGGCATTCGTCCAGCTCCATAATAAACCCTGTGAGCCTCCAAAAGGTGTTGCGTAATTGCTCCTGGCTGTATCGCCCCCTAATAGCAGTACCGTAGTGGTAAATGACTGATCAATAATTCCAATTGAAGAAGCTGATGCAACCGGTTTGTAGTTGTCCAATCCTACCGTTACTGAGTCAGTGTTTTGCGGACAACCGGGAGCGGCTGCAGTACTAAGATAATACTTGCCGGCTTTGTTAACTGTAATACTACTGGTATCTGCTTTTCCGACAATATTGCCGGTGCTGGTGCTCCAGTTATAGTACCTGCCCTGATCGATTACGGATGGAATTAATTGTGTCTGAGATTTGGAACAAGTTAAAGGAGCTGGCGATACAATAGTAGCAGCAACAGAGGGCGCATCCAGAAATGGATAAGGGCCTGCAAAATCGGATAATGCAGCTGTAAAGCTGGCAGACGACCTTGTTTTAATTATTATCCTGGTAAAGGCAGGATTACAACTATTGCCAGCCGTGTTATTAAAGGCAGGATCAATACCTATAGAAGTCAAATCAACCGCAGTTTCAGAAAATTGACTTACAGAATTAAATTCAGTGAAGTAATTGTTGACGGAAGTGCCCAAATCTTTTGAGGCGGTTCCCCAGACCGGCCCTGCAATCATTGCGGAATTGACTGAACCCCAGAGTGGCAGCGTATAACCAGTTTTGGCTATTATTTTTGCATATCCATAGGTAGCATTGTTACCTGCGCCGTAAAACTCACCCGGCACAAAATTAAATTTTTGCTGACCATAGGTATTTGAATAAGTCGCCTCGCTCACCCAGATATAAATAGAGATATCGGTAACGTTGGTGCTGGAATAAGTTAAACTAACATCTATATCCCCAATTTTTTTAAGACTCCCATCTGTATTAAATTGAAAATCTTCATGACCTCCTTTTGCAGAAGAGCCTCCGTTTGAAAATTTACCAGTGACAGAATCGTACGCCAGCCTGTTTACAAACAATTCAAAATCTACATACCTGTTACCCGAAGTACTCAATATGGTAGAACCCATGGACAATATTACGTGGCTCGGATTGGGATTATTGATGGTTGTGCCGTCTCTTCTCATACCTGCATAGGCATCAATAAGGTCAGATTTATCCTGTACCATTCCACCACTGGGAGTAGTACTCCATACAGAAGGATCGTCGCCATTTTTACTTCCACTTGCAAAACTGGTTTTATCATTATTATTATAATCCCGGCCGTAAATAGCGTCCATATGCAAGAAGGTATCCACAACACTAAACCTGGGAATAGCGGAGCCCCTGGTAAAAGAGATATTGTTACCATTGGATAACAATGTTTTTAACATGGTGGCTCCCGTGGTGTCTATTACTCCCCTGCCGGTACCGTTATTTGTTTTAAACCAGTCGTGGGAACCTGCCGCGGTAAACGTTCCATTTTGGCGGTAATCTGAATATAAATCGCCATCAATTCCAAATTTGGCTACTAAAGCACTGTTTTGAATTTGACAAACACTTGTGAGCGAAAGCAACAACATAGTTGGTGTCAGCGTTAAAAAGATGCGGGTAAACTTTTTCATGTAGGGGGAGTTAAATTAAATTGTGTGTTTTCATCTGAATGCCATAAACCTTGCCATTGATATAACCATCTCAAAATAGATACTTATACGAGTATTAACGCTGTATTTTTCCATTTCATAGACACACATTCCATTTTACAGACAAAGCGATGGTTAAATCACTTTGCACAATGTGGCTGCTTGTTACGCGGCGGATGTCGTCCTTCCCCTGTTTTGCAAATGACTTATCATCAGCACTAGGCATGTACTCAGCCCACGGTTCTTTGGCATAAACGAGCTATGTTCAATAAAATCTGCCTTTCAATATCTCTTCTAAAAATGTTTCTTCAACCTGCCAGGCCGGGTAATAAAATCAACACCTGGCTGATCAGTGAGCTTAACGCAAGGCATCAGGAAGACGCCTGCAACAGATGGATGTAAACAACTAAACGGATTGAAAAGCAATGATAGCTTAGTCAGTAATACATACCAACCAGTTTTCAGCCTTAATATCGCTTATTGGTAAACACGAAACAGAATTTCTCGAAATGGATTTAATCAAAATAGACACTTCATCCACCCGGATTATTTTCCACAATTCACCGGTACCCGTATTGGCTATTAACATCCCTGGCAGGAGGTTGCCCGTATCTAACTGGGAAAATATTTGTGCCCACTATTTGTGTTTTGGGGGACATTAAAGATACGGTTTCATAGGCTAAGCCACAACTATATTTTTGCTTGTGCCATACTGTATAAAGTTCCAAATCACCTTAAAAAACTGTTGTTTGAAATTTTTATAGCAAAATACTTTTGCTGCTTTATTGGAAGTCTCAAACCGATAGCTTTATTTAAAAGCATAGTAAGTTGCCAAACAGCAGGTAACTCTTTAATAACATATAATTTTTTCTTTTGACGGGATAGCTAAAAAGCAGTTTGTTGAAATACTTTTTTTTTATAGTAAAATCCCTGGTTGGTACCTGCCTTATACCTTCTTCGTACCTGCTTCGGGACACCTTCGGCAATTGACGCTCCTGGTACGAAGCAATCCAAAAGGAGGCACGAATGCTCCCTTAACAGAAGCTAAACTATTTTCCAGCATTCGCTTTCAGATCGTTTATGCAATTGTCGTCGAGCGGGGGTACCGGGTTATTCATAGACCCTGCATTGGTTTCAATGCCATAATACATCAGGCAATTGGTGTTGCTGCAATGGGCGCCGTTGTCCGTGTCCCTGTGGGGCGACTGCATTGGTGATCCCTGGTTTACCAAACCGAGCAAGTGCCCCATTTCGTGCTGGAGCACGGTACTGAGCAACCTTGATTTGGTGACCCGGCGGGGGCTGCCGGAATTGTCATTGATGGCCTGCCCAAAAATACAGGTAGAGGTATTCCAGTAAGACGTGGCGAAAGTATTGGCCGAAGTGAAATAACCATCGGTGATTAAAATATGCACGGAGATGGTGTTAAGCCCGGTAAAAAACAACTGGTTAGGTTGTTCAATTTTTACAATGTCACTTTGGCCTAAAACTGCCTTACCACTTGCTGCAACTGGCCTTAACGAGACGGAGATACCACCAGACTTATTGGCGTAGGTGGATATAAAATTAGTGAGGTTGCTAATGGTTGCATCATCCGGTGCAAAGGCGGGCATGTAATCTACCTGGATTTGTAATGTTGTATAGGGTGCCGCGGTTAATAAATCGTGGGCCGAAACACCCAGCGTTCTGTATTCGTACTTGCTGGTGAGGTCCTGTTTTTGGCAGGCGGGTAAAAACACCACGCAGCAACATAAAAACCAGTACCCCTTATTTTTAACTGCCATAATTTAAATAAGCATGGTTGTATAAAAAATAGTTTATCAGACATGAAATAATTTGTCGATAAATAATATTTTAAAAAAACAAATGGTATCACGGAGGACAAATCTACGCTTATAAAAATTATTTCTCTATAGTATCAATCAATACAGGCAATTTTATTGGCAGTATTAAATAATGACAACAGGCAAATCTTTCACCGCTGTAACAAATATCGTTTGGAACAAATTTTTTTTCTGAGCACTGACCGGCTGGCGATTGCTGCAGCATGTTGTGCAGAAACATCACCTTCTTCGTGTTGAAGACCCTGTGGTAAAAATGTGCATTCAATATAGCTGCCATAGTATATAAAACAGGGGGGCTGCCCAATTGAGCAGCCCCCTTAGTATTTTACGACCAACATTCGTTTATTTGATCTGTACCAATTTTCCGTTCACTTGTTTGTCGCCTACACGCAGGGTATAGATCAACGCACCTTTGTTGGAAGAAGGTGTGTTGTAATCTACTACCTGGGTTCTGTTGGCAAACAGGTAACCGGCAAAAACAGTTTTCACTTTCTGACCCATCATATTGTACACATCCAGGGTGGCTTTACCGGATACAGGGGACACAATGGAGAATTTCACCTTGTCGGTAAATGGATTTGGCCAGGCAGTTGCTGTGAGCGCTGTAACCGCCTGTCTGTCTTCTGCCGCAATCATAACTTCCGCAGATCTTGCCAATGGCGAGCCGCAGGAGGTTGGGTTATTATAATACCCCAGGAAGAACCTACCGCCGTCAAAAGACCGGTTAATCACGTCCACCGCATTGTTGATATCAGATAGTGTTACTCCGGAAGGAAGTGCTGCACCACCCAGGGCATTGCTGGCAAGGTTGAGCAGATCACCTACAGTTTTTGTACCACTGTTTATCCAGGCTGTAAACCCTGCACTGCTGCTAAGCTGCAAGCTGCTGATGGATGTCGCATCAGCTGAACAGGCTATAACTTTGACCGTTGGGCACTTAGAGAAATCTGCCTTTTGTGTAGTTAGATACCCTGGTTTAAGAATAAGCCCAAGTAATGGATCATTCAGGATAAAATTAGTATTTAAAGTAAGGGTGATGGTTTGTCCCAGCAAAACACTTGAAATCTTTTTATTAAACAGCTTGGGAAGGTTGGTAGTAATATTAGTATTGTTATTACTGCCGCTATTTGCTGTTATCACCGCAGCGGCCTGTCCGGCAGGCATGTCAGATACAAGGTTATTGATTTCCGGTTGTGATGGGCCAACATTAAGGGTACCTACTGTAAAGGTTCTGTTGTTTGCGGCAACACCTAATTTTAATTGCTTGCCTGGCATATTGTTAATACTGAGCGCTATCAGGCTGGCGGTATTTCCTTTTCCGCCTGAAGTATAGACTGAACAAGACGGCAGCGTTACTTTACCACCCAAATTGCCATAAAATCCTTGGGTTACGGTGTAGTAACCGTTGGCTGCATTTATGCTAACAGAATAACTACAGGTTGCATTGCAGTTAGTGGTGTAAGTATTATCTATAACTTTCAACGACACCATGTAAGAACCCGTTGTTGTTGTGGTAACAGTAACAGTCTGCGTAGCGGCTGTAGTTAGACCGCCTGCGAAACTAGCGCCCGCCGTATTGCTCGTAAAGCTCCACAGGTATGCAAAATTTGCTCCGGATGGACCACTCAATTTGACTGCTTGTCCTACGCCCGCAGAAGAAGACCCTGGACTCGTAATATTGCTAATAGTACAAGATGGCACCGGATTTACGGTAACTGTTGTTTCATCTGATGTAGCAGAACAACCTGCATCATTGGTAACGGTTACTGTATAAACACCACTGGTAGTTGCGGTATATTTTTGACCGGTTGCACCATCTATCTTAACTCCATCTTTATACCACTGGTTACCTGTTGCAGAGGAAGAACTCAATATTACACTGCCACCTGCACAGAAGGTAGTGGCACCACTGCTAATGGTAGGTTTGGCCGGTGTGTCATTCACTTTTACAGTTATTCCGTCTGATGTAGCAGAACAACCTGCATCATTAGTAACGGTTACTGTATAAACACCACTGGTAGTTGCGGTATATTTTTGACCGGTTGCACCGTCAATCTTAATACCATCTTTATACCATTGATTACCCGTTGCGGATGAAGAACTCAGTTCTACACTGCCCCCGGTACAGAAAGTAGTTGGCCCTCCGGTAATGTTTGGTTTAGTAGGTTTGTCGTTTACTGTTACTGTTCCTTTGGTATCAGTTACAGTACAGGTACCGTCTTTTACGGTGACTGTATAGTCCGTAGTGGATGTTGGAGAAACAGTGATTGATTTGGTTGTTTCGCCGTTACTCCATAAATAAGAAGAATTCGCTCCATTATTGGTTGCTGTTAATGTTGCCGATTCACCATTGCAGATAACGGGGCTATTCACAGATACCGTAAGCGTACATGGATCTACACCGAGATGCTTTGAGCAAGTGCTTTTGCAACCATTGGCATTGGTAATGGTCACATAATAATCACCTTCATCACTTACATTCACACATTGATCAGCAGATGTAAACCCATTAGGCCCGGTCCATGAATAACTGCTCATACCATCAGCAGCACACCACTGGACAGAACCGCCTGAAGTGATCGATCCCTCACCTGTAATAGTGCAGGTAGGCAATTCGTAAACGGTTGTGGAAGCGTTGGCACTATTATTAGTGAGATCGGGGTCATCTGTTATTTCGGTAACACTAACTGCGTTACTTACAGAACCACTTACTGTTGGGGTAGCCACCACAGTAAGTGTAACAGATTGCTGTGGAGAGAGTGCACCAACGTTAAATACGGTTGTTTGGCCCGTTTGACTGGTGGGCGCCCCGGAAGCTGAAACAAAGGTTTGATTTGCACCTAACACGTCTGTTGCTACAATTCCATTAGCAACAGTGCTGGTTTCATTGTTTTTTATGGAGATGGTGTAAGAAACATTGTCTCCAAGACAAACGGGCTTGGCTGTTTTAGTAACTGATATGTCAGCCTGAGCGGTGAAAAAACTTTGAACCTTTAATAGGGGTACTGTTTGGTTTCCGGTATTGATACCATCACCTCCATCCCCTACTGCACCGGTGTGTGCATCTATCAGTGCTGTTTGCACATTACCGGACGAACCAACAGGAATTGAGCATTTCAACACAACCCAAATCTCAACAATTACCTTGTCCCCTTGTTCCAGTCCTGAAACCTGGATAGTACCGTGAATGCGTTCGTTACTACCCCCCGCATCCAAAGTAGTAGCAGAATATGAATCTACTTTGGCATTGGCACCCGGGTCATTGGTGCCCGGATCACCATAATCTACAAATGCACAATACACCCCATAAGCAGGGTCAAATCCAAAATCATCGCCACTGGTGGTTTTTGCAAGCCATTCAGGATTAATATTAATAACACCCAAAGATGTTGGTCCAGTTACATCTACCTCAATAAAAAACGGTACCACCTGGCATAAGGCCATGTCCTTTGGAGCAAGTGATGGAACGGCGTCAAAGTTGGATGAAAGGGGTGGTGCTGCATACGCAACCGCATCAGGCAGGGGGTTGTTAGCTCTTCCAATTCCCCCACTTGGAGTGGAACAGGATAACAATGCTGGCGCCAGCTTTTGATAAGTTGGCTGGTATGGCCCAGTGTTCATTGCGGGATCGGCGGCAACCCATTTTAGCGAATAACTACCGCCTGCATCACTTTGTGCCTGAACAGTAGTTAGAGGAAAGAAACTGTTAATGAATAACAGCGTCATTAAAGAAAAAAGCAATTGCTTTTTTCTTTTTTCAAAAGGTTTAATTTTTTTCATTTTAGTTTGTTTACTTGAGTAAATGTGTTGGATAAGAATGCTGGATTTAACTGGTATAGTTGAAACGGGCGGATATAGTTTTCCCTGGACTTTACAATTGTAAAATCTTAATTATCTAAAATTCACCAAAGTAAAAACGATGGAATTGTAACTTAGGGAACGGGTAATAAATTTAAGTGAAATAAGAGATGCTGGTGGCTCAATAGAATTGGATATACGTGCGGGAAAATCTAAGGTAAATTAAAATAAATTGTAATCCTATTAAATAAGGAAAATTATTTTTTAAAAATGATTTTAACGGATCACTCGTAATACAACGGCGTATTTAAAGTAGTGGAAAGCACTTTAACCTGGTCGCCCAGGATGGCTTCCAGTGTGAGTTTGTAATATTGAGGTTCGCGGGGAATGAAAAAATCAAGGGACGGCCCCTCCCCCGCTTTTTTTATAAAAAGGGTATTGCCATACTGATCGGTGCGCACCAGGTTCCATTCAAAACTAAGTCCCGGTACATTGTTGTGGTACAGCTTCCATTGGTTATTGTATTTTACAATTACCTGGTAAATCAATTCGTTCCCTTCAAAGGCCAGTTTGGCGGGTTTTAAAATGCGTATTTCGGGTATGGGTGAGGGTCTGTCTGGCGTGTTGTTCCAGGTGCTGGCTACTGTATTGTACCATTGCTTTTTCCTGCCTTCCATATCCAGTAAACCATCCAGGCTGATGTACCTGGTATTCTCCAAATCCTGCCAGGCAGGTAACGTTCCGGATTGCCGGATTGCCGGCAGCAAGGGCCATAATTCAGGAGCTACCTTACCCCAGGTCATGCCAGGTTCCAGGGGTTCAGCTAAGCCAGCCGGGTATTTCGCAACAGCGGTAAGCATATAAGTATTTATTTCCGGCACCTGCCCTTCGTAATAGTGAAACCGCTCACGGCCATTTTCATCCCAGTTTAAATTCATTACAATCGGGCGGGCACTGTCTGTCAACCGGATCTGGCGGCAGAGTTCACTCAGCCATTCAGTATAGCGCTGCCGGTAAAAAAAATAATCCGGTAAATAGGTTTGGCTGGCGAGACTGCTTAATACATCATCACCTACATTCCATGCAATAATATTTTTATTATGCAGGTTACTTTTTATTACATTCAGTATGTTATTTTTTTCCTTTTGCAGCAGCTTTTTATCATTCATTACAGCCACGGTGGCAGGTATCCTGAAACAGGGAATTAAACGGATATTGTTTTCTGCCAGTACTTTGCCCAGGTTATTATCATAAAAGCCCGGCATCATTCGTTGAACGGTATTTATGCCCACTTTTTTCATTGCGGCCACATCAGCCTGCAATGTGCGCAGGTTAAGCGTATGCCTGTTTCTGAACCAGTAGTATCCTTTGTTGTACTCAACACATTTAATACCGCCAGGCAGCTGGTGATTTTTTGTAACGCCGGTTGTTATGGTACTTTTTGAATATGCGGCGTCCGGCGGCATACTGGCGGCCGGCGCATTTTGCCAGAGGGTATTTTGCATTACAACGTCACCGGCATTGTGCACGGCTCCTTCCTTATGTGACGGGTAATCTGCCAACACACTTTTTATTTCTTTGAAAGCAGTATCTATATTCTGCCAGGCTGCATTCCACCACTGCAGGTTGTAACGATTGCTTACGTTTGCCCCGGTAATCATTACCGGCAAACCGCTGTTAAAAACTGGCTGTTGGTGGTAGGGCCGGTACAGCTGATCAAAACTTGGTACAGGCCTGCCGGTGCTGTCGGTCATGTGTATATTAATCCAGTCTGTAAATCCCTTTCCGGGGAAATAAGCTGTTGCAGACAGCACATCTTTAGGTCTCCAAACCCACACAACTTTATCCGCACCGGCTTTACTGACCAGCTGGTGCACATATTGCCAGGCTGCTATATACAGTTGCGGATTATTGCCTGTGGCGGAAAACAGCGGGTATTTATCCCGCGCCGCCTCATCTCCAAAAGTTAAAAAAACCGGCTTGTTCAGTGTTGCCAGCTGCTTCGCGAAAGCGGTTATTGTCTCATCGTACTCCCCATCTGTAATTTGCTGCAACACCATGGAATCTTTTGCAATTGTGCTGCCACTGTCTTTTTGCCAAAGCTGCCACACCAGCAAGGGTAAGGCGTGATGGTGATACACCCGGTTAAGGTAACTGGTATCCAGTATATTTTTTTCACCTGCTCCCCATGGAACGTTGGCAGCGATGATGGCCGTTTGCTGTTTCGGCAGCAGCGAAGCAAAGAAATTGCCCGACGCAACATTATTTTCCGCATTGCTTTGCAGGCTGAAGCCCTTATAGAATATTTGTAAACCTGGCGGAGGCGGGGGTAAAAAATCCGGTAACTTTTGCTGCTGCCGGTAGGCAAATACAAATGCTACGATTAATACCATGGCAAGCGGCAGCGAATAGGTGCGTAAAAATCCATGTGCTTTTTTAATTAACCAGGTATGTTGCCGCAGCTTCATGGCAAAACCACTTGCCACGCTTGTTTCGCTGGTATACCCGGAAATAAAAAAAATAAAAAACATAAATATTACCTGCATAGACGCCAGCACTACCATGAATATGGTATAAGGATTATAGTCAAACCGTATCCCGTATGCAATAGCCGCCAGGGACACTATTGCAATGACGATATTGGGTAAGCTAAACAAAAACGGCAGCGGGTCATGGTCATTTTTGGGCGTAGGTATATAAGGTACTTTTTTTCTGAAGATGGTATATATAAACCCAATGCTGTATACCCACCAGGCACCGATCTGTAATATTCCCCCTATAAAATGAAAACCCCTGTCACTGTCTTCTGCCACCCATTTTTGTACATAGTGCCTGATAAGAATACTCATGGTGAACAGCGGAGCGGAAGCCAGTAAAAAATTCAGCACATCCATTTGCAACGGAATATAGCCGGTAAATAGAGAGATAACAGGAATTAAAAAATTAATAAAGAAAATAAAGCCCAGCAAATAATGAAATGGCAGCGTGAAGTAATGTATTTTTTGCCGCCAGGTAAAATGTTTAAAGAGAGCCGGATAAGTTACCAGCAACAATTCCCATGTACCCCTGCTCCATTTTAATTGTTGTTTATAATACGACGACATGGTTGCGGGAACAAGGCCACGGGTAATAATGGCAGGTACGTACACCGATTGCCAGCCCTTGGCATGCAACTGCATAGCAGTGTGCATATCTTCTGCCAGGCCATTGGCGTGGCCGCCAATTGAATCCAGCGCAGCCCGTCGAAAAGTACAATTGGCACCAATGGCCTGTACCGTTCCATAACTCTGCATAGCCATCATCATTGGGCCGTAAAACTGGTAGGTTTGCTGCGCAGCGCCTTTTGCCACCAGGCTTTGCTGCTGATTATAGTATGCCTGTACTACCTGTACAAAACCAATTGAAGTATTATCGAAATAAGCCACTACCTGGTCTAAAAATTCGGGTGCCGGAATATGATCCGGATCCAGTACCACACACAATTCGCCTGTTGCATATTGCAGGGCATTGTTGATGTTGCCGGCTTTGGCATCTCTTTTATCAGTTCTTGTAACATGTTGTATGCCCAGCCGGAAACACAATTGCTTTACATTGGGATCGTCCGCTTCATCGCAGCACCATGCAGTATGCGGGTAGGTTATATTTTGAATGGCGGTCAACGTGCGTTCCAGCATATCAAATGGCTCTCCCGGGCAATAAGTAGTTAAAATATCTACTGTATACACCTTTGCTGCAGCTGGCTTAACCGGACTTGTAATAGAAAAATAGTGATACCATTCGTGCAGGTACTTAAAGCAATAATACACCATGGTAATCATCAGCAAAACATACAATGGATAGTAGCTGATATTGCCCGGCTGCAGTAAGTTGTATAGAAAAAATATAACGGACACCACTCCAATAAGGATCATCAGCCGCAGCGCCATCTTTTCTTTTACAGAAGGAGATTGTATGGGGGTTAATTTATAATTTATCATTGTACTACGTAAAACGGGATATTGGCTGTAGCACAAAAGCCAGCCGGATTTTTGACTGTTACAAATATCCTGTAGGGCCCTTTACCGGCAGGTGCTTTAAAATTGATTTCACTGTGTAAGCTATCTGTCATCAATCCCATTTGTACAGCTGGTTTTTTAAAATTGTCCCAGGTAAGTCCCCAATGTTGCCAGTCTTCTTTTAGAATCTGCCATTGATATACCAAGGTATCTGCAGCGCCCGGCTTCTCCAAATAAACAGCAGCCTGGTGAGTTGAACCAGCCTCAAAAATAAGATTGCTGTCCCCGCTCGATTTATCTATCAGCATATATTGCAGGCGGGGCGATTGGTGTTTGGTAACTGTATCTTTCCAGCAGTCGTTTAAAACCTCCAGTGCTTCAGTAGGAGTATCATCTTCATTAAAAATACTGTACCAGGTATGCGTATATTCCTGGCGGTTACCCCAGAAAAAAACCAAAGAACCCAAAAACCGGGGATCATTGCGGGGCATGTACTTTGTATAAAATTCGGCGTATTGCTGCGCTTTTTTTGTACTGGTATTTTCTATTGGAGCCTGCCAGGTAGTTAAGGATGCTTCCCAGCCGCCGTTGGGCGACCACTCCCCAACCAGGTAAGGTCCGTTCCAAAACCATTTTATCAAACTAAGATCGGTTTCAATTGATTTAATCCTGTTATAAGTATTAATACAAATGAAATCCAGCGCGGGTATCCGCCACCGGATATTAAAAATAAACCGCTTCGCCACATTGATTGTAGAAGTCGAAACAGGGTGATCGGGATCTGTCTGGTGAATGGTCTCAAGCAGGCGATTGTAGCTTTTGTAAAAAGGAACTGTTGTAAAAGTAAGGGGCATATCCAGCTCATTGCCCAGGCACCACGCCAGCAACGCCGGCTCATCCTTATAACGGGATACAATTTGTTTATAATGATTGTACAATTTGTTGGTATTGCTGTCCTGGTTATAAAAGTCTGTATTGTCTCCGCCAGGGATATCAATCCCTACTATTACTGCTACACCATTCTTTGCTGCTTCTTTAAATGTATTTTCCAGCCTGGATGTATCCCAGCAAATAATGGTATTACCACCGGCATTAACTAATTCTTTAATGTGGGTAAATCCTGCCCCACCTTTTACAATAAACGGTTGGCCATTTTTATAAAAATTAAACCGGCCATTTTGCTGCCGGATACTTACCAGTTTACCAGGCTTCGTATATTGATTTCTGGGGCCTTTGGTCAGGACGTAAAACAACCATACTAAACATACCAACAACAGGGAAGCTGCCATGAGCCTTAATAGCCATCGTTTAATTTTACCGGCACCTTGGTAGTACTTCTTCAATGATTGGATTGGTTAATACTGGATTATTATTATTTTTTAAGCGTAAAGGATTCAGGGTAAATACAAAACGCTTCAACAAAATACATACAATCCTTAAAAATAAAATTAAATTCAAACAATGCAGGGATAAAGTTCCCTGATGCAAAATAATCTGCCTGCAATAAAGCGATCATTCGAAATAGTCCTGACAATTTTTATGCCTGTACTACCAACAACCGGTTTAAGTGGCAATTTATTAAACGAAGTAACTTACAGGAGAAGTATTTTTATAGCAGCGGAAACAATAATAAAATGAACAACAAGGCTCTTGCTAATAGCCAACGGCATCTTCTCCATTGTTAAAACTCAAAGTCAGCTGCTTCATCCGGGTTATTTAAGCGGGTACTTTTTCTTTCACCATGTACCATCACATGGATGATTTGCATTTGCTGCGGCTTGGCGTCGTATAAAATGTTATTGGTTACTGTAATTTTTTTTACTGCGGCAATATTATCTACCTGGAAATAACTGATAATCCCTTCTTCCTGTTGTTCGAAACCGAGAAATTGCAGCACCAGTTTTTTATTATCGGCCGATACTTTTAAATGTTGCTGAACATACTTATTCACCAAAGGATTCATCTGATTTTTTAAAGCCGGATTCAGCAGATCGATTGTCGTTTTATTTTGCTGGCGTAGGGTCTGTTCAAAATCATCAGTAAAAATCTTGCAACTTATTTCCAGCGTTTTGGCAGCCGCATTGTGATTGATTTCTGTAACACTCACAAAAATGGGATGATGTTTGCCAGTGAAAGTGCTGATTGAAAAAAGAAGTAACCATTTATACAGTATAGATGCCATTTAAACAAAGAATTAGCTGTTTACAATTCAATTGAAGATATTTGAACACCAAAATTAGCGACTATTACACTATTAAATTGGAATGGCTCAATTATCTGTTCGTATACAAAGTATTTAGCCCAGACTGTTTAATTAATTTGTACACCAGCTATCGCAAACTACCAACTAATGTAAATGAATGATGTTGTTTTTTATTTAGAAACAGGCTGGCACCATATTATTAGTTGGAATGCGTTGGATCACATATTGTTTATCATTGCGTTGGCGGCGATTTACCTGGTCCAGGACTGGCGGCAGGTATTGGTCTTAATAACTGCCTTTACCATCGGCCATTCGCTTACCCTGGCACTGAGTGTAAATGATGTGATCCGCTTTAACGAAAAATGGGTGGAATTTTTAATTCCCTGCACCATTCTTGCTACTGCCATATTTAATTTTTTTGTAAAAGGGTATCGGCCCAAATCATTAAGGGTAAACTATTTTTTAGCCTTGTTTTTTGGATTGATCCATGGAATGGGTTTTGCCAATGCCATCCGTTTTATGCTGGCTTCCAACCAATCTATTGGCTGGCCATTGCTAGGTTTCAACATAGGGCTTGAGGTTGGACAAATAACTGTAGTTAGTGTGATACTATTGATCAGTTATATCCTGGTGACCAGATTGAAACTGGAAAGAAAATGGTGGGTATGGGGCTTATCCATCCTGGCCATCATCATATCTGCCAATATGTTGATTGAGCGGTGGCCTGAATAAATATGCGCAACAATTGAATTGATTTAACAGCTATAAAAAAAACAATCACACTATGATGAGACACCTGCTTACTCTCCCGCTTTTAATTGCGGTTACAATTAGTGGTTATGCCCAGGACATTAAGAACAATCCCGGCAGCAACCATGGCAATCGTTTTGAACAATTAGGCACTATTCTGCCAACACCCAACGAATACCGTACTGCAAGTGGTGCTCCAGGACCTAAATACTGGCAGCAGCGCTGCGATTACGACATCGTTTGCCAACTGGATGAGCCCAACCGAAAATTGAACGGAAAGGAAACGCTTACCTATTTTAACAACTCTCCTGACCCGCTTAGCTATTTGTGGATACAGCTGGATGAAAACCAGCACAGCACAAAAAATAACTCCGGTTACCAAACGAGCAATACCATGCCCAAAAGTGTAACCGAAAACGACCTGGCACGGCTTGGCGGAAAGACAGATAAGGAATATGGAGACAATATTTTAAAGGTAACCGATGCCTCAGGCAAACCGATCGGTTATACCATCAACAAAACAATGATGCGTATTGAACTGCCACAGGTTTTAAAACCCGGCCAGGAGTTTATTTTTAAGATAGAGTGGAATTATTTTATCAGCGACCGCATGAAAAATTTCGGGCGTGGCGGGTATGAATATTTTCCTGAAGATGGCAATGATTTGTATACAATGACGCAGTGGTATCCACGCCTCTGTGTGTACAGCGATTTCCAGGGATGGCAGAACCACCAGTTTGTTGGCAGTGGTGAATTTGCATTAACCTTTGGCAACTTTAAAGTGGCGATGACAGTGCCGGCAGACCATGTAGTGATGGCCACCGGCGAGGGGCAAAACTATCAGCAGGTGCTATCACCGGCCCAGTTTGCCCGCTGGCAAAAAGCGCAGACAGCAACAGAACCAACAGAAATTGTTACGCTGGAGGAAGCCAAAGCAAGAGAGAAACAAAAGCTGACACAAACAAAAACATGGATATTTAAAGCCAGTATGGTACGTGACTTTGCCTGGGGCAGCAGCCGTAAATTTATATGGGATGCCATGGCAACAAAAGTGGAGGGCAAAAAAGTAATGTGCATGAGCGCTTACGGAAAAGAAGCATATAACCTGTACCGCAAGTATAGCACCAAAGCAGTGGCGCACACCATTAAAAGTTATTCAAAATTCACCATCCCTTACCCCTACCCTGTTGCCCAGAGTTTAGAAGCCGCCAATGGTATGGAGTACCCGATGATCTGTTTTAATTTTGGCCGTTGCGAAAAAGACGGCACCTACAGCGAGGGCACCAAAAACGGTATGCTGGGCGTAGTCATTCATGAGGTAGGACATAACTTTTTTCCAATGATCATTAACAGCGATGAAAGGCAATGGACATGGATGGATGAAGGCCTGAATTCTTTCTGCGAATATTTAACAGAAGAATTATGGGATAATAAGTTTCCTGTAAGCAAAGGCGCGGCTTATAAAATTGTTGATTACATGAAACTGCCCAAAGATCAGCTGGAACCTATTATGACCAACAGTGAAAACATTATACAATTTGGCCCCAATGCGTATACCAAGCCTTCTACCGGGTTAAATATTTTACGCGAAACCATCATGGGGCGGGATTTATTTGATTATGCCTTCAGGGAATATGCAAGGCGCTGGGCATTTAAACATCCTACACCTGCAGACCTTTTCAGAACCATGGAAGACGCGAGCGGCGAAGACCTGGACTGGTTTTGGCGTGGCTGGTTTTATGGTACTGATCCCTGCGACATTTCCCTGGACAGTGTGAAATGGGCTAAACTAACGCTAGATGGAGGTAACCCAACCACCGGTGGTAATACGATTAAACAAAACATTGCCAGGCCACTTTTAAATTCGTTTGAAGATATTTCTAAAGTAAGAAACCGGGAAGACAAAAAGATCAATTTTGCTACGGACGCAGATACCAGCCTGCGGGATTTTTACTGGCGTTACGATCGCGGCTTTGCGAAAGTTGACACTACGCCGGTTGAAATTACTATCCCCGTTGCAGTGGCAGATACTTTTACCAACCAGCAAAAAACTGATTTGGCCGGTGGTAAAAACATGTACGAGCTAACCTTTAGCAACAAGGGCGGTTTGGTAATGCCCATCATCATTGAATGGACGTTTAAAGACAGCACAAAACAAATTGACCGCATACCTGCACAGGTATGGCGCAAGAATGAAAACAAAGTGGTAAAAACATTTGTAAAAGATAAAGAAGTGGCCTCTATTAAGCTAGACCCAATGAGGGAAACAGCCGACATCAATACCAGCAACAATACCTGGCCGGCTGTTGAAACGCCCACCAGCTTTCAATTGTTTAAAGCCCGCAGCGGAGCAGGCCGTGGCGGGGCATCGGGTAATATCAATCCCATGCAAAAAGAAATAAAAAAATAATTACATTTTAGATTACAGTAAAGCCGCTCCGTTGCAGGAGCGGCTTTTTTATGGTATCATCTGCCTCTGTTAAAATATGTATACCGGTGTTTTTTTATAGGAGATATAACAAAAAACTGTCACACCTGTACCTGCGGTAGTTATTATGGAGTCTGTTTGATTTACCAGGAACCTTTTTCATCATCCAATTGCGCAGGAAGTTTTTTTGCTCAGTCCATTACTCCCCCAGCATCCTTTTACAGTCTGCTGGCCGGTAAGTAATAAACCTGTTGCCTTTTAGAGGGCTTATTAACTATGTGAAATGGCATTCGTAGTTGTAATTGAACGGCCTTTATTTATGCTTAATAAGTACCTGCGTACTAAATACCGATCCTTTATCCGAAACATTTACTACGTAATAACCGTTCGGGAAATTAACTGTATTAATATCGATCGACTTTTCAGTAAATGCCCTGTCCAGTATTTTTTTACCGCTGATATCAATCAATACAATTCGTCTTTGGTCAGAAAAATATTCTTCAGTGGAATACACTTTTATTAACTCATCAGCGGGGTTAGGTGTAACTTTTATTTTTTGAAAATCTGCTGTCTTTCTTACCACCAATACCTGGCTCAGATAACTTTCGCCGGTAGCGTCGTAAGCCCTTATCCTGTAATAGGCGTCACTGTTTCCGTTCACGCGGTTATTAAAATAATAGCTCTCTTTACCTGCTTCTCCGTTTACTGTACCGGCAAGTGCCCAGTTTTTCGAATCCTCGCTATACTCTACTTCAAATTTGCCAACCAGTGTTGATGCCAGGGCAATTGACCACTTTATACTGTGCAGGGTGGTGTTGATGGCATCTGCCTTGGCGTCAATAAATTTTACAGGTAAAATGGTTCCAAAGAAAAACGGTGTAGGCCTGTTTTCGGGATAGTCGCCAGGGTCGCCATCTGCATTCAAATCTATTACATTCACTCCACCATTATTGGATGAATCAATTACCGGAAGCCGGTTGCCCGCATTGCCTATTTCACCCTTTGAAAAGGCTGTATTATAATAGATTTGATTATTGACAAGGTTAGTTGCCCTTAGATGTACCTGTAATATTACGTAGCCGTTCTGAAGATTGCTCATCAACTGGTTGTCCAGAAACATTTTATTATTGGTAACGCCATCAAATAACGGATCCAGTATTAAATTATTAGGATTTGATGACACGGTAACACTAACATTAGAAACATTGGCAGCCCCGAATATTGCTCCAAAATCTTCAGTTACATTAAAGTTGGTAAGCTTAACATTGCCCATATTTCTTGCCACAATTTCATACACAATATCTTGCGTTACACTGTCAATTTTTGTATTGGCCACCAACCGGTTTGACAAACCTGTTGCAGGCGTAATACTGGAATTATCAATCGGGGTTTGGCTTAATTGAAATGTTTGTTGATTCGTCATTACTTTCGTTACCAAATCATACACATAACGGAAACAACTGCCGTTGAAATTAGTGCCGGCCAATTGTATGGCTCCATTTACATAAGCCAGGGCATAACAAGGTTTGGCCATATCCTGTATAAAATTGGCAATGGCGTTTCCTGATCCGCCGTTGTAATTGGTGATCTCATAAAACTTGCCAGGGTTGTCGCCCATTACAATAAACATTCTGCCGTTGGGCATTAAGCAAATATCGCCTGTATTCAGGGTATTGGGGATGTGGTTGGATGGAAACCGGATTGTTTTACTTGCAAGAATAGTACCCGTTGCTTCGTCAAACCGCTCAATGATGGCTGAACTGTCCACGAGGTTGCGTATAGACCACAGATCGCCGTTAATGTCAAATTCAAAATTATTGGGTGTATAGTTATACAGATAGGTCGGTACCAGTGGCATGGTTGCCGGACATGTATACGCCGTAGGTAAACTCATATCGTATATATAAATCCGACTGTCACCCTGGTTTATGTCATTGATATAAATCTTATTATCCTTTGGATTGTAAGAAATAAATTTATTAAAAACGTCTGAAAAGGGAGGATTAACCGTACAACTTGCCATCAGGTATGCACCTGTGATGGGTTTGTTTCCAATGGAAGAAAAAGTAACGGCTGTTTTATTACCACACGCATTAGAACCA
Organism: Ferruginibacter sp.; assembly: GCF_028288465.1. Classification (GTDB taxonomy): domain Bacteria; phylum Bacteroidota; class Bacteroidia; order Chitinophagales; family Chitinophagaceae; genus Ferruginibacter. Next base: position 25,122 of record NZ_JAQBNR010000048.1, read on the forward strand.
AAATTTAAAATAGCCGTATTGATAGCCTTGCTTTGGCCGTAGCCTTTACCACAAATCAATACAATCGCTGTAACGAGGTACTTAATTTTTTTTCTCATAAATCGGCATAATAGTGGGTTGAATAGTTACTATAACGGACTCAGTATAAAAAAATTGTTGTTTTTATTTGTGCAGTTGTGTGGTAAGGCCCAAAGCCGTCAGTCTTTTCACCAGAAGAAGCGGGAATAAATGATCCGATTATTTATAAAACATACATTTCAAAGCAGACTAATGGATACTGGCGTAGCTTGTTTCGTTACCGATTGTTAAGGAAAAAGTTGTTGAAGATGTATACATTTCGTCCCCATTGTTAAACACGGTTTTTATGCGATAGTATACCTTTTCTTCAGACAGGTAAGTTTTTCTGAATTTCACTTCGTAGTTGGTAGACCAGGCAGTAACATCGCTGGCTGCTATTAATTTCGAGGTTTCAAAAGTATGGTTATCGTAACTTAATTGTAATTCAAAATGACTGGTATTACTTTCGTTTACAGCCTGCCATTTAATGGAAGCTCCGTTGGCATCTCTTTCAAATTTTAATTCGTTTCCCTCTGCACCCATAGGTTTGAATGATACATCATTGGTAACGGTTTCCGCGTTGTTGTTAATCGTAAATTTTACCTGTGCATTCACAGACGTAACAAGAAACGTGCAAGTAACTGCGAGAATGATTGAGATAGCTTTCATAAAATCAGTTTTTAATTATGAGGTACTGATAGTATGTTTACAGCAATGATGCCAACAGCTAAAACCGTTACTGGTAAAGGGTTTCAGAATTTACTTGTTATAGATTTTTCTTTTTCAGGGAAACAAATTCCATTTTATGGAAAAAATCGGTAGTTAGTATTCTACCAGTTTACAAGCAATAACGGATACTTGCTTATTTATTAATAAACGACCCGGATAGCACTTATGGACAATCATTAATTATGCGTAGTTGATTAACTAAATAAAAATTCTACGTCTTCTTTACTCAATTGTTTTACAAAGCCTTCGTTATCGCCGATTAAATTATCGCTGAGTTCTTTTTTTCTTTGCTGCAGCTGAATGATTTTTTCCTCTATCGTATCCTTACAAATCATCTTGTAAGCAAATACGTTTTTGGTTTGCCCAATGCGGTGAGTCCGGTCGATGGCCTGTTGCTGCACTGCATTGTTCCACCAGGGATCAAACAGAAATACATAATCTGCCGCAGTTAAGGTGAGACCCGTATTACCCGCCATCAGGCTGATTAAAAAAACACTGGTAGTATTGGATGGCTCCTGGAAATCAGCCACCATTGCAGCTCTCTGCCTGGGTGGTGTACTGCCATCCAGCTGATAAAATGAAATGCCCTTTTTTGTAAAGCTTTCTGCCAGCAGGTTCAGCATTTTTGTAAACTGAGAAAACACCAGCACTTTATGATTGCCGAGGTTAGCCAGCTCTTCCAGCAACATTTCTGTTTTTACTGAATGACCGGTTGTTTGTTCTTCAGCAGGTAACAATAAAGGCGAACTGCACACCTGTTTCAATTTCATGATACCCTGCAGCACGGCTAGTTTGCTTTTGCCGAGGCCTTCAGTTTTTATATTTAAAAACAGGTTGCTTTTAATATTTTCTTTGATGCCTTCGTACATTTCTTTTTGCGAAGCATTCATGTTACACCATAACACAGTCTCTGTTTTTTCCGGCAGGTCTTTAGCCACTTGTTCTTTGGTTCGGCGGAGAATAAATGGGGCGGTTAGTTTTTGGAGTGCAGCAATTTTTTCTTCATTCCGGTCACGGTCTATGGCATCAGCATATTCCCGTTTAAAAAATTCTTTTGTACCGAACATGCCGGGCAACAGAAATTCAAGTTGCGAATACAAATCAAAAGTATTGTTCATTACTGGCGTACCGCTCAGGGCAATACGGCTGCGAACCTGCAACTGGTAAATAGCACGGGTACTTTGCGCTGAAGGATTTTTTATATTATGGCTTTCATCCACTACAGCCACATCAAAAACAATGGCTGACAGTTGTTCAATATCCGACCGCATGGTGCCATAACTGGTGATGCAAACATCCATTGTTTCAGCATTAATGGAACTGATATTTCTTGCTGCGCCATGATGAATATAACTGCGCAAATGAGGGGCGAATTTCGTAATCTCCTGCTGCCAGTTGTAAATAAGGGAAGATGGGCAAACTATCAATGCCATTCCGCCTTTTACCTGCTCCATCCGGTCAGTTATAAAACAAATCGTCTGCAGGGTTTTACCCAATCCCATGTCATCCGCCAGGCAAGCACCTGCATTGATAGCCGATAACATTTTTAGCCATTCAAACCCTTTTTGCTGGTAAGGACGCAGCGTAGCCTGTATGCTGGCCGGCGCTTTATATACCACTTCACCCGGCTGCTGCCAGCGTTCCCAGTTTTGCCACCAGTCATCACTTACCGTAATTTTCAGCGGCTGATTTTCTGTCGGATTTTTTTGTTCGCTGATCGCCAGCCATTGCGGTACGTTCAATTGCTTTTTTTCTATCTTACTATGTTTGATGATGGTGGCATATTCAGCTATCCAGCTTTCGGTTAAAACACCGAAGGATCCATCCTTCAGCATGAGGGCACGTTGGCCGGCAATGAGCATTTTCTGCAGTTCCGGCAACGCTATTTTTTCCTCTCCAAACTGCAGGGAAAAATCAGCCAGCAAAACCTGCGCATCTTTTTTTATAATCGTCATTTTGGTAACCGGCTTATGTGCCGAATACCTGAAGTGGGTAAGCATGTCCATACCAGCCAGTTCGATATCCATATCCAGCAGCTGGTGGTATACTTTTAAAAACCATTGCTTTTTCTGCGCTTCGGCAAACGATAAATAATACCAGCCATTTAACTGCTTGATAAAATTGGGGTGTAAGGCAACGAGCTCCTTTTTAAAAGCAGCCTCCATTTCTTTATCGCGTTTTACAACTATGGTTTCACCGCGGTTGGTGGTTTCAAAATACTCCTTCCACTCACCCTCTGCAATATATCCATCGTATACCCATTGTGGGGTAAGTACTAAAAAAGAATTGCTTATCTCGCTAAGTAACACCCTTCGTACTGGTGGAACCTCTATCGTGGTTACAGAGAACAAATTATTTCGCTCTACGGTGTAGCTTTCTTCGAGCCTGCTCAAAATATTTTCTGCAAGGGATGGCGCATCAGCACTGTATTGCGACGGATTTTTTTGCACCAGCCATTCCAGCGTTTGATAATCTTTTGATGCCAGTAAAAAATACTCGTTTTTACTTTCGAGCAGGAAGTGGAAACGGTTAAAATTTTCCAGGGGATAATTGGTTCCGTTAATGGTTATGATGGTTTGCAATACCAATTCGTCTTTCTCCTTCAGCACTTCAAACTTCAAAAATGGTTTGTAGTTGCTGAAACTGCACGGGGCAGTTATCATGTTGCCTGTACTTGCATTGGGTAACTGATGATACCATTTTACAAGGTGTGCAAATGGTTTAAAAAATTCAAAATGCTCCTGCAGTTTTCGTGCATAGGCTGCCTTTAAAAACTGGCTCAGCTGAACGCCTGATTTTTGCTGCTTATGGCGTTTGATAATATCATCTTCCATGCGATAAAGACCTTCCGGTGTTAACCCGTATAAACCCTGCTTGGCCTGGCCTGGAAGATCGCTGTACAGCCGCAGCATTTCCCGGCTGTCGAGCTCTGCTATATCATACTTTACACCTAAAACATTTTTTGTAATGTGAAGCGAACGGAGGATGCTTTTTTGCTGGGTTAACTGCCGGGGCAGCAGCAGCAAAGCGGTTTTTTTTTCTGTTTTTCTATCGGCCATAATCAGACCGCAAATGTAGTAGATTTATCAGCGAATGATGCCCAAATATTGACTATCATGCTTAAATTAAAAAGGCAAAGGTTAGAAAAATAATCCAAGCAGATTTATGAATGCCGTCAATAAACAGCTGCTTATAACGCTGCGGTACAAGAGGGCGATGCAACGATTTTCATTATAGCTTCCTGGCCCGGAACAACTTGTTTTCTTATAAAGATTATTGTTGCATCATTACAACGAAGTCTTTCCTTCCCGCTCCATTTGTTTTCTTTTCTTTTTGCTGTATTTTTTTTCGTACTCCAGTATCTCTTTCGTCTTCCCCACTTCACCCGTTACATCTGCAGGTTTTTTAGCCACGATTGCTGTGTTATTATCTGCTTTTATCAGGCGTCCATGATCGTAGGTTTCAGCCTTAATAAATTTCTCACCCGGAGCGTAATACTTCCATACACCGTTGGGAACACTATACTGTTCTGCCTTTACAATTTTGTAACTGCTTACCTCATTGTTACCCTGCCCGTATACGGCAATGGTATCGTACGGTCTTTCAGGATCGTACCCTTTCCATTCTTCATGGCGGATAAGGTCGCCCAAAAATGTGAAGTATTCCTGCACACCTTCTTTGCCACCAGCTTTATAATTTTCCACAGCCAAAATATCTCCGGTGCTGTTGTATTTGCGCCAGGGACCTGTCTTTTTATCATCTTTAAAATATCCTTCTTCGTCATACCCGGGTTCGCCTCTTAATTCCACCACACTAATCACCCACCTGCCCTGCTTTAAATTATTTTTATCCACTACGTTCAGTGTATCTCCCTTTGGCGACAGTATAAATGACTTGTACTGGGCGCCGGCACAGAAAGAAAAAAGCAACAGGGTCATTATGCAAGCGGCGATTTTAAAATTGATGTTTTTCATACTGCGATTTTTGTAGATTTTAAACAACGCAAATTTACCTTTTTGTTGAGTAACCAGGCATGTTAACGATTTTTTTTAACATCTGTTGTATATCTGCCCGAGCGGTTATTTTTACAGGTATACAATACTGTATTTCAGTACATTTGAGAAAAATAGGTTGTGCATACAATATTAATCATCGATGATGAAGAAAAATTAAGAACACTGATGGCCCGTATCATCCGGCTGGAAGGTTACGAAGTGCTGGAAGCGGCTACCTGTAAAGCCGCATTAAAAAAACTGGAACAGACAGAAGCCGATGTAATTTTATGTGATGTTAAACTGCCAGACGGTAACGGAGTTGAACTGATTAAAGAAATAAAGACCCTTTATCCGCGGGTGGAAATTATTTTGCTTACTGCGTATGGTAATATTCCGGATGGTGTACAGGCCATGAAAAATGGCGCTTTTGATTATCTTACCAAAGGCAATGACAATGAAAAAATTGTTCCACTCATCAACCGGGCGCTGGAAAAAGTACAGCTGGAAAAACGTATCGAAAAACTGGAGCAGCAGGTAGGCAAACGTTACGGGTTCGACAGTATTTTAGGCAGTTCGCCGCTGATACAGGAAGCCATTGCATTTGCAAAAAAAGTAGCACCAACCAACGCATCGGTTTTATTGCTGGGCGAGACTGGTACAGGCAAAGAGGTATTTGCACAGGCCATTCACAATGGCAGCCTGCGGGCGGGCAAACCTTTTATGGCGCTGAATTGCAGTGCATTTGGAAAGGAGTTGCTGGAAAGTGAAATATTCGGGCATAAGTCGGGTGCCTTTACCGGCGCATTGAAAGATAAAAAGGGCTTGATAGAAGAAGCCAATACGGGTACCTTATTTTTAGATGAGATCGGTGAAATGCATATTGACCTGCAGGCGAAATTATTGCGGGTGCTGGAAACAGGTGAGTTTATCAAAGTGGGTGACACAAAACCCACCAAAGTGGACGTAAGAATTATTGCAGCAACCAACCGCGACCTGCAGGATGAAGTAAAAACCGGCAGGTTCAGGGAAGACCTTTTTTACAGGATCAATGTGTTTACTATCCTGTTGCCTTCGTTACGTGACCGGAAAAAAGACATACCGGACCTGGCAAATAGTTTTATAAAACTATTTGCTCAGAAAAGCAATAAGCGGATCGATGGTATGAGTAAAGACTTTAGCAGTCATTTGCAAAACCATGTGTGGAAAGGAAATATCAGGGAACTAAAAAATGTAATCGAACGGGCCGTCATCCTGGCCGAAGGGTCGCAATTGACATCAGACAGTTTGCCGGTAGAACTGCAGATCAATGACACACAACAGCAAAGCGGCATGTCGGCCTTCGAATTGTCGGGTGTTGAAAAATTGCATATTCAGCGGGTATTAAATCATACCAAAGGAAATAAAACAGAGGCAGCAAGATTGCTGAATATTGGCTTAACCACATTGTACCGGAAAATAGAAGAGTATAAAATTTTTTAAAAAACCATTTCAAAATGAAAATCACCCTCCCAAAACGGAGGGTTTTTTGTATTTTTTTTTGAGGTGAATTAAGCGATGAAATTTATTAAATAATATTGCTGAAAGTTACTGCTATCAACAGGTTTATTGATTTTGTCCAATTCACATTTACCGTACAAATAAAATGATCTTCCTTTAGCAAAGTGCTGTTATATCGGTTACACCAATAGTTGTTTTTACGCTGTTGTTGTACATTTTTTATAAAAAAATATTATGCATCCCAACTTAAAAAAAGTTACCGGCGCAGGCCTGTTAATTACCCTAGGAATTATTTTTGGTGACATTGGCACTTCGCCTTTGTACGTTTTTTCAGCCATCATCGGCAAACGCGTTATAACAGATCAGCTGGTATACGGCGGTATCTCCTGTGTGTTTTGGACACTGACGCTGCAAACCACTTTTAAATATATATTGCTCACCCTGCAGGCAGATAACAAAGGTGAAGGAGGAATATTTTCACTGTATGCCATTGTTTGGAGATACCGGCACTGGCTGTATTTTCCGGCCGCACTGGGTGCCGCCACTTTATTGGCGGATGGCATTATTACACCCCCTATTTCTGTCTCCTCTGCTATTGAAGGTTTAAATGGCTTGCATGGTCTGGAGAATATTATTGTTCCGGGTAATACGCTAACCATCGGGATAATCGTTGGTATTATTTCCCTTTTATTTTTCTTTCAGCAATTTGGTACCAAGGTAATCGGAAGTTCCTTTGGCCCCATTATGTTTGTCTGGTTTTCAATGATCATGTTTTTTGGTATTGTACAGGTTACATATTATCCCCACATATTATCGGCTTTCAATCCATATTACGCATACGACCTTTTGAGCCACTATCCTAAAGGATTTTGGTTACTTGGCTCTGTGTTTTTATGCACAACAGGCGCCGAAGCATTGTACAGCGACCTTGGGCACTGCGGCAGAAAAAATATACAGGTAAGCTGGATCTTTGTGAAGATTGCGTTGGTAGCCAATTATTTTGGGCAGGCTGCCTGGTTACTAAAAAGTGGAAAATCAACGCTGAATGGGATCAACCCTTTTTATGCGATTATACCCCATAGCTTTTTGCTGCCTGCAATCATCATTGCAACGCTGGCTACCATCATCGCCAGCCAGGCACTTATCAGCGGATCATTCACATTGATCAGTGAGGCAGTAAATATGAATTTCTGGCCACGCATTACCATTAAATTCCCCACTAATGTCAGGGGCCAGATTTATATCCCCAGTATCAACTGGATACTATGGATTGGCTGCGTAGTAATGATGTTATATTTTAAAGAATCAAGCGCCATGGAGGCTGCGTATGGCTTTTCCATAACAATTGCCATGCTGATGACAACCATGCTGATGTTCTACTACATGAAGTTTATAAAAAAATGGAGCACCCCTGTTTTGTTGCTGATATTGGCCATTTTTCTGTCCGTAGAACTTTCCTTTTTTGTAGCTAATGTTGCCAAAATAAAACAACGCTGGATGTTTTTAATCTTTGAGATCCTGCTTGTGTTCATTATGTACATCTGGTACAAAGCAAGAAAAATTACCAACAGATTTTTACACTTTGAGTCTATCGCCCCATTTGTGCCGGCTTTGCATAATTTGAGCATTAATTTAAAGGAACCCAAATATGCTACACACCTGATCTATCTTACCAAAGCTAACAGCAATAAAAGTGTTGAAAAAAGAATTTTAGAATCCATTTTTAGTAAAAGGCCCAAGCGTGCCGATGTGTATTGGTTTGTTCACATCGACAGAACAGATGAACCTTATACCATGGAGTATTCAGTAGAAGAAATTGTGCATGATAAAATCATCCGGGTAGAGTTTCGTTTAGGCTTTCGCATCCAACCCAGGATAAATTTGTTTATGAAAAAGGTTATGCAGGAAATGGTGGAACACCATGACCTGGAGATTGGCATCAATGATGAAGCGCCGCTGTTGAATAAGCACAATATTTCTGCAGATATCAGGTATGTGTTAATTCAAAAATTTCTGTCGATAGAAAACGAATTTTCATTTAAAGACAGTTTCATTCTCAACTCCTATTTTGCTATTCTCAATCTTGGTCAGTCAGATAAAAAGGCCTTTGGCCTTGAAATGGGCGATACGGCCATTGAAAGGATTCCACTGGTTGTTTCCCCGGTTGTAAGCATTCCGCTTAAACGCATTGTACACGCATAAAAGCACTTCCTTTTGAAAAGCGACCCTTCCATTCTGGAAGGGTTTTTTATTGATTCGAAATGATGCTCTGTTATCCATATTACATACAACACAATACAGTACTGCATTACAGGTTTCACTAAACTATTTTAACAAGAAAGGCATATGGTTTGGCATCATGTAATGAAATGGGAAAAATGAAATTGCCTTTTCAACAATTCAGGCAAATGATAAAACTAGTACATGTGTTTATTAGAAGTTACTGATTTTGTGATATTGGCGGATCCTGTTTAAACCCATTGCCTAATCAATTCAAAGCATGTGAAAATCAATATTTCCGATGATAATTATCATGGCTACAAGATTCTTCAGGCTTTCGTTTTACTACATTTTTTAAAAAAATGAAAAAATTTATAAACCGAATAATGGCTTTGCATCCAATACCTCAAAAAGTAAAAGAAGTTGTTATTATACTGTTGGCCTGGTTAGCAGCAGTTGCGCTCGTTTACATTACCTATCAAAAGTTTAAAATATTATTTCATAAATAAAAACTAAAAAATGCTGACCATTCTTCTAATTCTTGCAGGGCTTTTATGCTTTGTGCTATTTTTTAAAGCCATTGATTTTTTTGACAAAATCTGATCACCGCATCAGGTATAAAAATTCTAAACCATGTTATTACTTTTTATTTTATCCATCCTGGTTTTTTGTTACATCTGTTATGTACTTGTAAAGCCAGAAAAATTTTAACCCTGAATGGTAAGTGATCAATGAGAATATTCATTATCAACGAACATTTACAATTCACCATTCACAATTCACTTTTATGAACACAGAAATTTTTGGCGTTGTTGCCACGTTTATCATCACCGTACTGCTGGCCATTCCATTAGGCCGGTATATTGGTAAAGTTTATAGCGGGGATAAAACCTGGCTCGATCCCATTATCAATCCTATAGACAAATTGTTTTACAAAGCCGGCGGTATCAACCCCACAAAAGAAATGACCTGGCAACAAAACCTTGTGGCATTATTAGTTATCAATCTCGTGTGGTTTTTACTCTCCATGCTGGTATTAATGAACATGAGCTGGCTGCCGCTCAACCCCGATAGTAATCCATCCATGAGTGCCGACCTGGCCTTTAACACTACCATCAGTTTTGTATCCAATACCAACCTGCAACACTATTCCGGTGAAAGCGGTGTATCGTACCTGGGGCAATTGCTGTTGATGTTTTTTCAGTTCGTAAGTGCAGGTGCAGGGATGGCAGCATGTGCTGTAGTATTTAAAGCAATGAAAGAAAAGAACAGCGATAAGCTGGGAAACTTTTATGTGTACTTTATAAAATCCTGCACCAGGGTTTTATTGCCCATCTCAGCTGTGATAGCAATCGTTTTGTTGTTCAATGGCACACCCATGACATTTCAGGGTAAAGACCAATTTATTTCCCTGCAGGGTGATACAGTGAATGTCTCAAGAGGACCTGCGGCAGCTATGGTAGCCATCAAGCAAATCGGTACCAACGGAGGTGGATACTTTGGTGTTAACAGCGCCCACCCGCTGGAAAATCCCAATTACGTTACGAACATGATGGAGAACATCTGCATCATCCTGATACCCATCGCCATGATATTTGCGCTGGGTTATATCATCAAAAGAAAACGTTTTGCCTGGATGATTTTTGGAGTGATGACAATCGGCTTTTTATTACTGGTGATCCCTTCCATCTACCAGGAAATGAAAGGCAGCAATGCCATTCATAAAATGGGCCTGGTTCAAAAACTGGGAAGCATGGAAGGCAAGGAAGTACGTTTTGGCCCGGCTGCATCCGCCTACTGGGGTATCACTACCACCGTAACTTCCAACGGTTCGGTCAACGCCATGCATGACAGCTTTACACCGCTTACCGGCATGTTTGCCATGCTGGGCATGATGATCAATTCATTCTATGGCGGTGTAGGTGTGGGCTTTTTAAACTTCTATATTTTCATCATCATCGCCGTTTTCATCAGCGGCTTAATGGTAGGCCGCACACCGGAATTTTTAGGCAAAAAGATCGAAGCAAAGGAAATGAAGATTGCAGCCATCATTGCATTGCTGCACCCCTTCCTGATATTGGTTGGTACTGCCATCGCATCGCACTTGTATGCGCAAAACCCAACGGCTTATGCAGCCTGGTTAAACAACCCCGGCAGCCACGGCTTTGGCGAAATGTTATACGAGTTTACCTCTTCATCAGCCAACAACGGGAGCGGCTTCGAAGGACTGGGCGATAACACGCCATTCTGGAACATCGCCTGCGGACTGGTAATGGTGATGGGAAGATTTTTACCAATCATTGGCCCGGTGGCCATCGCAGGTATTCTGGCCAAAAAGAAATATGTGCCCGAAAGTGCCGGTACTTTAAAAACAGACACGTCCACTTTCGCCATTATGATTTTCGCAGTCATTTTTATCATCGCAGCATTATCCTTTTTTCCCGCCCTTGCGCTTGGTCCGCTGGCAGAATACTTTGGTATGCGTTAAAAAATTATAAGCCCAGCCGTTGAATATAAATGAAGCTTCACTGGCGTCGCACTCTTGTACAACAAAACAATATTGAACAAGGCAATGCATGCTCTGCGGCTCAGGTAAAAGCAATTGGCTTTAAAATTTGTATAATTAGTGCATTAAAACTTGTGTCAAAAAATAGTGCATCAAAAAATAAAATCATGGCAAAGAACCAATCTAATAAACTGTTTGAACCAGCGCTCATCAACACCGCTTTAAAACAGTCTTTTATAAAATTAAATCCCCGTATCATGTTCCGCAACCCGGTAATGTTTACGGTGGAAATATGTACAGCCGTAATGCTGGCCGTTTGCATCTGGATCGCTACCGGCGAAAAAACACAGGGCAGCCTGTTGTATAATCTCATTGTGTTTGGGGTACTTTTTTTAACCCTGCTGTTTGCCAATTTTGCCGAAGCCATTGCAGAAGCAAGGGGGAAGGCGCAGGCAGATTCTCTCAGAAAAACAAGGGAGGAAACACCGGCGAAATGGATACAAACTGTGGGAGAAATGTATGTGAACGAAGTAAAAATTGTTCCTTCTTCCCAGTTAAAAAAAGGAGATGTATTTCTTTGTGAAGCAGGCGACATGATACCCATGGACGGCGAAATAATCTGGGGAATTGCAACCATCGATGAAAGCGCCATCACTGGTGAGAGTGCACCGGTGATAAGGGAAAGCGGCGGTGATAAAAGTTCTGTTACAGGCGGCACAAAAGTATTGTCCGACAAAATAAAAGTAAGGGTAACCACAGAACCGGGCGAATCTTTCCTGGATAAAATGATTGCGCTGGTAGAAGGTGCCAGCCGCCAGAAAACACCCAATGAAATTGCGTTGACTATTTTATTAGCTGGCTTTACACTGGTGTTCATCATTGTGTGTATCACGCTAAAACCATTTGGCGACTATGCCAATACACCGATCACCATTGCGGCGTTTATCTCCTTGTTTGTGTGTTTGATACCAACTACTATTGGTGGCCTGTTAAGCGCCATTGGCATTGCCGGCATGGACAGGGCCCTCCGGGCGAACGTAATTACAAAAAGTGGTAAAGCGGTAGAAACTGCCGGGGACCTGGATACACTATTACTTGATAAAACAGGTACCATCACCATTGGTAACAGAAAGGCTACCAACTTTTATCCTGCCAATGGTATTGATGCAGCCGCTTTTACAGAAGCTTGTACGTTATCCTCTCTGGCAGATGAAACGCCTGAGGGAAAATCAATCATTGAACTGGCTAACATCAATGTAAATACCTTTAAAACCGACGGCGCTAAATTTATTATGTTTACAGCGGAAACCAGAAGCAGCGGCATCGATTTACATGGCGGCATAAAAATTCGTAAAGGTGCTTATGATGCTATAAAAAATATAGTGACGAAGGCAGGCAATGGCTTTCCGGAAGAAACTGCAGAAAGAGTGCGGTTGATTTCAAGCAACGGCGGTACACCACTGGTTGTAAGTGAGAACAATAGGGTATTGGGTGTTATTGAATTACAGGACATCATAAAACCCGGTATCCAGGAAAGGTTTGCACGTCTGCGTAAAATGGGTGTAAAAACAGTGATGGTAACAGGTGATAATCCTTTAACAGCAAAGTTCATTGCAGAAAAAGCCGGCGTAGATGATTTCATCGCCGAAGCAAAACCTGAAGACAAAATGAACTACATCAAACAGGAACAGCAAGGCGGAAAGTTAGTCGCCATGATGGGCGATGGCACAAATGATGCACCTGCACTTGCACAGGCTGATGTAGGCGTGGCAATGAATAGTGGTACTGCCGCAGCTAAGGAAGCAGGTAATATGGTAGACCTGGATAATGACCCCACCAAACTGATAGAAATTGTAGAGATCGGAAAACAATTATTGATGACCAGGGGAACTTTAACCACCTTCTCAATCGCCAATGACGTAGCAAAGTATTTTGCAATTGTACCGGCATTATTTATCACTTCGATACCGGCATTACAAGGTTTAAACATCATGCACCTGCATAGTCCTGAAAGTGCTATCTTATCAGCAGTAATATTTAATGCCCTCATCATCCCGATGCTGATTCCCCTGGCCTTAAAAGGGGCGGCATACAAGCCCATTGGTGCCAGCGCCTTGCTGAGAAGAAACTTATTGATCTTTGGACTGGGTGGAGTAATAGAACCCTTTATCGGAATTAAATTATTGGATTTACTGGTATCGGTTTGGTTTTAATAAACAAATAAATTTAAAAAAATGAAACAGCATATTCTTCCCGCATTAAAGTTAACCTTCATTTCCATCATAGTGCTTGCAGGTATCTACACAATTGCAATCTGGGTAGTTGCCCAGGTGGGTCCTAACCATGGCATCGGTGAAACCGTGAGTGTTAATAACAAAGTGGTTGGTTACAAATTAGAAGGTCAGAATTTTACCGCAGATAATTATTTTAACAGCAGGCCATCTGCCGCCGGCTACAATGCAGCTGGCAGTAGTGGAAGCAATAAAGGACCCAGCAATCCTGAGTACTTAAAACAGGTGCAAGACAGGGTAGATACTTTTTTAGTACACAATCCTTCTATAAAAAAAGAAGCCATCCCTGCAGAATTAGTAACCGCTTCTGGTAGCGGATTAGATCCTGATCTTTCTGCAGAGGCTGCAATGGTGCAGGTTGCACGAATATCAAAAGCAAGAAACATTTCCGAAGACAAATTAAATACACTGGTAGTGCAGCAAACACAAAAGCCGTTACTGGGTTTATTTGGCACAGAAAAAATAAATATTTTACAGTTGAACATCGCCCTGGATAAATTAAAATAATTATGCCCGAAATAACATCCAATGCCGAACACTTTTTGAACCTCATCCGCAAAAGCAGGAGGGGCAAGTTTAAAATATACATTGGTATGAGTGCCGGTGTAGGTAAAACTTTCCGGATGTTACAGGAGGCACAAACCCTGTTGCGCAATGGCGTGGACGTTATGATCGGTTATATTGAAACACATAATCGTAAAGAGACACACGAACTGCTGGAGGGGCTGCCCGTACTACCGAGGCGTAAATTATTTTACAAGGGAAAAGAGCTGGAGGAGTTTGATGTGCAGGCGGTAATCAACCTGCATCCTGAAGTGGTGATTGTAGATGAACTGGCCCACAGCAATATTGAAGGCAGTAAAAATGAAAAACGCTGGCAGGATGTAATAGAAATTTTAGATGCCGGTATCAATGTGATCAGTGCTGTAAATATACAGCATATAGAAAGCCTTAACAGCGCCGTAAAAGAAATTACAGGTGTAGATGTAGCAGAGCGTATACCAGACAGTGTTTTACAGCAGGCAGATGAAGTAGTGAACATCGACCTTACGGCAGACGAACTGATCACCAGGCTAAAGGAAGGCAAAATTTATTCACCTGATAAGATTGAAGTCTCGTTGAAAAACTTCTTTCAAAGCGAGCGCATACTCCAGTTAAGAGAACTGGCGCTAAAAGAAGTAGCCGGACAGGTAGAGCGCAAGATTGAAACCGAGTTGCCCCGTAATACGCATTTAAAAACGGAACGTTTTATGGCCTGCATCAGCAGCAATCATGAAATTGCAAAAAAAGTGATTCGCAAAACGGCCAGGCTGGCTTCTTACTATAACAGCAAATGGTATGTGCTATATGTTCAAACACCAAACGAAAGCGGAGATAAAATTGGACTTGCGTTACAAAGACACCTGATCAATAATTTTAAACTGTCTGCAGAACTGGGAGCAGAGATCATTAAAATAAAAAATAAAAATATCGCCAAAGGAATCCTGGAAGCCAGCGTAGATCAGCACATCACTACAATTTGCATTGGCAAACCCCATCTTACCCTTTGGAATATCATTGTCAGTACACCCGTATTTAACCAGCTGCTGAATAAATTGTCAGAATCAGATATCGACATTGTAATTTTAGCATAGCATGAAACTTAAAACAAAATTATCCCTCGGCCTTTCCTTCCTGTTTGCGGTGATAGTGGCCTTTGGCATTCTTGGTTTTTTTTATATTAACCGCCTTAGTAATGATTCAGACAGGGTATTAAAAAATAACCACGAATCGCTTGTGTACGCGAATAATATGCTGAAGGCGCTGGAAGAAATCCCTTCTAAAAAAGCAGCCTTTCAGTTATTTGAATATAACCTGGAGAGGCAGGAAAAAAATATTACAGAACCGGGCGAAAAAGAGAGTACGGAAGCACTTAGGAAAGATTTTACAGAATTGAAAGCCAATCCTGCAGATTCATCCAATTACACGCAATTGCGCAAGTCCATACAAATAATCAATGATTTGAACCAGGATGCTATTTTAAGAAAAAACGAAATTGCGCAAAAAACGGCGGAGGATGCACGCTTCTGGCTCACACTAATCTTCACCATATTGATCATCGTTAGCATCACTTTCATTTATAATTTTCCGGCTGTGATTTCTGAACCAGTAACAAGGCTCGCAGAAGGCATCAGGGAAATTGCCAACAAAAATTACAAGCAACGGATTTACCTGGAACAAAAAGATGAGTTCGGTGATCTTGCCAATTCTTTCAACAGCATGGCCGAAAAACTGGATGAATACGAAAGCAGTAACCTCGCAAAAATAAAGTTTGAAAAAAGCAGGATAGAAACCATTATCAACCAGATGAAAGATGGCATTATCGGTTTGGATGACAAGAAACATATTTTGTTTGTTAACGCGGTTTCTGAAAAAATACTGGGTCTTAAAGAAAGTGATATCATTGGTAAATATGCAGCAGATATAGCCATTCAAAACGACCTGATGAGAACCTTGCTGCAGGATGAAACCCGGAAGGAATTAAAAATTTATGCGGATGAAAAAGAGAGTTTTTTTAATAAAGATTTTATCAACGTAAAAGCAAATGATGCAGTAATTGGCCAGGTGATTGTGCTGCGCAATATCACGCCCTACCATGAACTGAATGAAGCCAAAACAAACTTCATCGCCACCGTTTCGCACGAATTAAAAACTCCTATAGCCTCTATCAGAATGAGTCTGCAGTTGCTGGATAATAAGCAAACCGGCAATGTAAATACCGAACAGCAATTGCTGCTGGACAGTATAAAAGATGACACCAACCGCCTGTTAAAAATTACCGGGGAGCTACTGAACATGACACAGGTAGATAGCGGTAAAATACAGTTAAGCGTTGTATCCAGTGATGCCAAAGAAATTCTGGAGTATGCAGTTAACGCCAACAAATCCGCGGCCGAACAAAAAAATATTCAGCTGGATGTTGACATAGCACCCAACCTGCCGCAGGTAGCGGCTGACAATGAAAAAACTGCCTGGGTACTTACCAATTTATTATCGAATGCTATCCGCTACTCCTATGATAATTCAACCGTCTTTGCAAGCATACATGCAACTGACAGTAAAATAATTTTCACTGTAAAAGACACCGGACAAGGCATTGCACCGGAATACAAGTCCAAAATTTTCGATCGTTATTTCCGTGTTCCCGGCACACACAAAGAAGGTACGGGTCTCGGACTTTCTATCTGCAAAGAATTTATTGAAGCCCAGGGTGGACAGATAAACGTAGAAAGCGATTATGGCACCGGCAGCAGTTTTATGGTAGTTTTAAATGCTTTCCCTCATACCCTGAAGGGGAGTTCTGCGACGACCTCATAACGTAGCGGATTGAAGTAGTGTTACACAAAGCTAAAACAGTACAAGAGGGTGACACAAGAATGATCCACAAAGCTGTGTATTTGCCCCCGGGAAAAAAATATTGCCAAAAAATATTGCTGTAAAGTCCAAAAAAATGGTTCTTCGACAAATTTTATCATATAATCTTTTTCGATATTTCTGTTAATAATATAACGATTGTCTATTTTTACAGTATGACAATTACGCAACTGGAATACATTATTTCGCTGGATACTTACCGGCATTTTTCTACTGCGGCCGAAAGGTGTTTTGTAACCCAGCCAACACTCAGTATGCAGGTGCAAAAACTGGAAGACGAACTCGGCACCAAATTGTTTGACCGCAGCAAACAACCAGTCATACCAACAGAAACCGGCGAAGAAGTCATCCGCCAGGCAAGGATGATTGTACATGAAGTAAAGATGATGCACCAGCTGATAAAAGATAAACAGGGTGTGTTACAGGGCGAACTTAGAATCGGGATCATACCAACATTGGCACCTTACCTGCTGCCCATGTTTCTGCAACCTTTTCTTACAAAATACCCGGATATTAAAATAAGGGTAAAAGAAATGACTACCGACATTTTGGTAGAGAAACTAAAAGCCGGAAAGATAGATGCGGGTTTGCTGGTAACGCCTTTACAGGAAAGCGCCATCAAGGAATATCCCTTATTTTACGAAGAGCTGGTGGCCTACGTTTCCAAATCAAACGCGGCTTTTAAAAAGACGTATGTACTCGCTGATGATATTGATTTAAAGGAATTATGGCTGCTGGAAGAAGGCCATTGTTTCCGCTCGCAGATCGTTAATTTATGTGAGCTAAAAAAACAAAGTACCGAACAAAGCCATTTTGAATACGAAGCCGGCAGCGTGGAAACCTTACGCAAAATGGTGGAAAAAAATAATGGTGTGACCATCTTACCTGAAATGGCTACACTGGATTTTACGCTGAAGCAACTCAACATGGTGCGGCATTTTAAAGCGCCGGTGCCGGTGAGGGAAGTGAGCCTTGTTACGCACCGCGACTATGTAAAGAAAAAACTGGTGGATGTGTTGAAAGCGGCCATTATAGAATCTATCCCCGCTAAAATAATGCTGAACAAAAATAAAAACCTGGTCAAAATTTAGGGTGCGCTAAAAAAATAATCTAAAAAATGTACGGCAGGCTGCTGGTATGTTTGAAGCCGACCTATATTTACAATCTAAAAATAAAAAATATGGCAATCGAAATTGGGCAGCAAGCCCCCGAATTTACTTTATACGACAGTGAAAAAAACAAAGTGAGCCTGGCAGATTACAAAGGCAAAAATGTATTGCTGTTATTTTTTCCGCAGTCGTTTACCGGCGTTTGCACCGCGGAATTGTGCAGCACAAGAGATAATATAGCCACTTATAATGCCGCCAATGCGCAGGTATTTGGCATTTCTGTTGATTCTGTTTTTACGCTGGGTAAATTTAAAGCAGAGCAAAATTTAAATTTTCCCTTGTTAAGCGATTTTAATAAAGAGGTATCCACAGCCTACGAAAGCATTTATACCGACTGGATCCTGGAAATGAAAGGTGTGAGCAAACGCTCCGCTTTTGTGATAGACAAAGAAGGTATTGTACGTTATGCCGAAGTGCTGGAAAGCGCGGGAGATCAGCCCAATTTTACCGCAATACAGGAAATACTGGCCGGGTTAAATTAATATTTTTATACCAATAAGAGCCGATAAGTTTTAACATCTTATTGGCTCTTTCACAATAATTTGCATTATAATTTGTTTAAGAAAACAGGTGGCATTTTTAAAGAATTTACCTACTTTTACATAAACTGAAACGTTTAACAATTATATCAATCGTATTATTTGGATTAATTTTTACTTCTTTTGCTCAAAATAAAATCGCCGCTTCCAATGGTGGTGATCCTGCTGCAAAACTGATTAAATATTATCCAAATCCAGCTACTACCGCTATTAGCTTCGAGTTCGTGCGTGGTTACGACAAATCTTTTACGCTTCAGTTATACAATTTCATGGGCAAAAAAGTGCTGGATGTAAACACACTTTCACAGCTCACCAATCTTTCCCTCAACGGCTTTT
This sequence comes from Ferruginibacter sp., assembly GCF_028288465.1. Lineage (GTDB taxonomy): Bacteria > Bacteroidota > Bacteroidia > Chitinophagales > Chitinophagaceae > Ferruginibacter. The sequence continues at coordinate 43,875 of NZ_JAQBNR010000048.1, forward strand.
ACCGCGGCGTTTATATTTTTCGCCTCAGCGATAAAAATGGCAACGTGATTGATTCCGGCAAATTCCAGGTGGTACGTTAAGTTTTATTTCCTTCTATTTTTATTGGCCCAGCTACATATTTTCAAATAAGCTTCATTGGCGTCGCACTCTTGTACTTTAAAGCTTTATTGAACTTTTACCGAAGCGTATCATGCGATCACTGATTTTTGATTTGCATGAAACCAGGTAGTTTATAAAACCTGTGCAATCAAAAACTTTAAATAGTGCGTATTTTCCTGTCCGCGGATAATCGGGTGGTCGGCTGATTGCGCATTAAAAACCACCTGCCTTATTTTTCGTTTGGCATCTTTGGCGGCCATTTGTATAATGTCTAAAAACAACTCCGGCTTCACCAGGTTGGTACAACTGGAGGTCACCAAAAACCCGCCGGGTTTCACCAGTTTCATTCCACGTAAATTAATTTCCTTATAGCCTGCCACGGCTTTGTCAATGGTACTCCTGCTCTTTGTAAACGAAGGCGGGTCCAGCATTACAACGTCCCATTGCTTGCCATCTTTCGTCCATTCCTTTAACACATCAAATGCATTTACGCATTCAAAGCGGCAAATACTTTCCAGTCCGTTCAGGGCCGCATTTTTGTTGCACATATCAATGGCGCTTGGGGAAATATCTAATCCCAAAACACTTTTGGCGCCATAGTGGGCAGCCGTAACTTCAAATGAGCCGGTGTAGCAAAACGCACCCAATACATCCGCACCTTTTACGATATGCTGAATGGCGCGGCGGTTATCCTGCTGGTCTAAAAAATACCCCGTTTTTTGCCCGTTTGCAATATCCACATTCATTTTTATCCCGTTCTCCTCAATAATAATATTGGTATCAAATTCAGCTGATAAAAATCCTTTGTGCTGTTCCATACCTTCCAGCTCCCTTACCGGTACATCGTTGCGTTCATAAATGCCTTTGGGCGAAAATAATTGTTCCAGGGCTTTTACAATGGCAGGCTTCCAGATGTCGATGCCCAGCGCCAAAGTTTGTATCACAAAATAATCGTTGAATTTATCGATGATCAGTTGGGGCAGGTCATCCGCTTCGCCAAAAATGAGACGGCAGTTTTTAGTATAACCCAGCGTTTGCCGGTAGGCCCAGGCCTGCTTGATTTTATTATAAAAAAAAGCCTCATCAATTGCGACATCTTTATCCCGGGTAAGCAGCCGCACCATTATCTGCGATTGTGGATTTACATAGCCTTTACCAATAAATTTTTTGTCGTGCGTAAAAACATTTACTATTTCGCCGGCTTTGGCAGCTGCATCTAAAGCTTTACCGCGGTTTATTTCGTTCGCAAAAATCCAGGGATGGCCGGTTTCCACACGATTTCCTACATTTTTATTCAGGAAGAGACTTTTCATGCCGCAAAGGTAACTTTTAACCGCTCAGCCAGTTCAAATTTGCAGTTAAACTCACTTCATTTGCCAATTTGGCTGTTAATGAAGGTTGGCAAAATGTTTGACTATCGTACATTTGCACCTCATTTACAATTTTGATTGTATAACAAAAAAAGAAGGCTTAACACTATAATTATGGAACAAAAAATAAAAGAAACAGAGGAGGAAACAACCATGGCGGAGCAAACGCAGGGCTTTGAGGACATCAATTCTGATTCGGATATTCCGGGAAATACCCACTTAAGCAATGAAGCGGGGGAAAACGCGTTTGAAAAACTGCAGTCTGAACTGGAAGAACAAAAAGATAAATACATCCGTTTATTCGCCGAGTTTGATAACTATAAACGCCGCAGCGCCAAAGAAAGAATTGAACTGATTCAAACTGCGGGCAGGGAAGTAATTACCTCTTTACTGGATGTATTGGATGACAGCGAACGTGCTGAAAAACAGCTGCAGACAAGTACTGACCTGGAACAAATAAGAAAAGGTATCGAACTGGTGTTTGGCAAGCTGAGAAGCACATTACAGGCAAAAGGATTGAAAGCCATGGACAGTATCAACACAGAGTTTGATGTGGAAAAACATGAAGCGATTACCGAAATACCGGCTCCTTCTGAAAACCTGAAAGATAAAGTAGTGGACGAGGTTCAAAAAGGGTATTACCTGAATGATAAGATTATCAGGTTTGCCAAAGTAGTGGTTGGTAAATAGATCGGTATCTACTGCCTGCAAATTGCAAAGCAGGAATTAACCTAAGCTGACCATAGCCAATCTTGTTACGCTTCGGTAAAAGTTCGTTACAGATATTAAAGTACAAGTGAGTGACACAACAATGCTGACCAATGAAAAAATGCTGGTAAAATAATAATAACAATTGTCTTTACCCTTTTTAAAGGTTAGGCATAAAACAAATTACCCTTTGGGAAACCGGTTTATGAAGAAAGATTTTTATGAAATTTTGGGGATTAGTAAAACTGCATCGCAGGATGAGATAAAAAAAGCGTACCGTAAAGTGGCTATGCAGTTTCACCCTGACCGCAATCCCGGCGATAAAGCATCTGAAGAAAAATTTAAGGAAGCAGCTGAGGCTTACGAAATATTAAGCGATCCGGACAAGCGGGCCCAGTATGACCGTTTTGGTCACCAGGCTTTCAGTGGCGGTCGTGGTAACAGCGGTGGCGGATTTAGTGGCGGTGGTATGAATATGGATGATATCTTCAGCCAGTTTGGAGATATTTTTGGCGATGAAAGTCCGTTTGGCAGTTTCTTTGGTGGCGGAGGTGGCGGTGGACGGCGATCTTCCGGCGGAAGAAGCCATGGTGTGCGGGGCAGTAACCTGCGCATAAAAATAAAACTGAACTACGAAGAGATGGCCAAGGGCGCTTCGAAGACAGTTAAGGTAAAAAAATATGTTCCCTGCGCTACCTGTAGCGGCAGCGGAGCTAAAGATAAAAACAGTGTACAAACCTGTGGCACCTGCGGTGGCAGCGGCCAGGTAAGAAAAGTGCAGAATACCTTCCTGGGCCAGATGCAGACCGTAACTACCTGCCCTACCTGTAATGGCGAAGGAAGTACCATCGCCAATAAATGTACAAGCTGCAAGGGTGAGGGACGTGTATACGGTGAGGAAACCGTTACCATCGAAATACCGGCAGGTGTACAGGAAGGCATGCAACTGAGCATGAATGGTAAAGGCAACGCAGGCGAACGCGGCGGAGCCAACGGCGACTTAATCATCCTGATTGAAGAGGAAGCTCATGCACAACTACAAAGAGACGGCCTGAATGTGGCGTTCGATTTACATATTTCTTTTCCTGAAGCGGTATTTGGAACCAACATAGAGGTACCTACGATTGATGGAAAGGCTAAAATAAAAATTCCGCCGGGAACCCAGAGTGGTAAAATTTTCCGGTTGAAAGGAAAAGGCTTTCCTTCAGTAAATTCTTACGAAAAAGGTGATCAGTTGATACATGTAAATGTGTGGACGCCGCAACATGTGAGTTCTGAAGAAAAAGCCATGCTGGAAAAAATGCAGGACAGCAAAAACTTTGAACCAAAGCCGGAAAAAGGCGACAAGTCTTTTTTTGATAAGGTGAGAGAGATGTTTGCCTAATCCTTATATTTCATTTTCTTTTTTACGTAGATTTTTTTGGCCATCCCAATCAACTGTACAAATTGCTTTTGCAGGTAGCTGTCAGGGTTATAGGCATTGGTGGCGATTCTTTCTGTCTCCGTCCAGTCTGTTATGGGAAAATACTTTGACTGGCGCAGTTTCATACCAAACATGGCTATAGAAGCGCCAAGTTGATACTCCTTATCGATGTTATTAAAAGACTGGTAATTTGCAGGGCAATCAAATTTAATTTCCCTGCGGTTTTTTGTAGCCGGCAGGGTATATTTTAGTGAAACCGATGCCGGTGAAATCATTGTCCCTGAATCAACCGCAAAATCATTTTTTGGTGTTACCTCAAAAATCGCCAGCACACTGTTTCCACTGCCGATATCTCCTCCTTCCAGTTCGCCCGAACTGTCCGCAATGGCATCCCGCTTATTATCAAAACCAATCAGGCGATAATCTTTTATTACGGCGGGGTTAAAATGTACATTTAAAAAAACATCGTCCGCCACTGAAAAAAATGTCTGGGTTACTTCTTTTACCAGTACTTTTTCCGCCTCGGTAATATTGTCGAGGTAGGCGTAATTTCCGTTCCCTCTTTTTGCCAGCGTTTCCAGTTTGGAATCTTTAAAATTTCCCATACCTACACCCAGGCAGGTTAAGTATACACCACTCTTTTTTTCTTTAGTGATCAGCTCATCAAGGGCCTTTTCTGTCACTTCTCCCACATTAAAATCGCCATCTGTTGCCAGTATCACCCTGTTATTTCCACCTTTTATGAAAGATCTTTCTGCCAGACCGTATGCCATCCTGATAGCCGATTCTCCCGGTGTATCTCCACTGGCCGTCAGCTCTTCTATAGAGGCAGTAATCTTCTGTTTTTCTGCTCCGCTGGTAGGTGGAAGCCATACAGATACGCTGCCACCATAAGCCACAATGGATACCGTGTCGATTGCCCTTAAATTTTTTATCAGCATTTGAAAAGCGGCTTTTACCAGCGGCAGCCTGTTGGGTAAATCCATACTTCCGGAAGCGTCAATCAAAAAAACCAGGTTAGATGGAGGTACTTTATCCATATCCAGTTTGCGTGCGTTAACGTTCAGGAATAACAATTTGCTTTCAGCATTCCACGGGCAATCTGACAACTGTGATTCTAAACTAAATACTTCATTTTTGGAGGGCTCGCGGTAGTGCAGGTTAAAGTAATTCAGTAATTCTTCTATTCGCACCGCATCCGGTGGCACCAAACTTTTAGTGGTAAGAAACCTGCGGATATTACTGTAGGATGCTTTATTGATGTTAAGGGAAAAAGCTGAATTGGGAAATTTGTTTACATCGACCGTTTCATTTTCTACCAGCGAAAAATAAGATTCATCGCTGACATACCAGGTATAGGTGGAAGAAAAATCCCGGTCTTTAGTAACGGAAATCAGCTTAGGTCTGTTTTTAGTTACATTGGCAGACAATGATTTTAAAATGAGTTGCTGAAATATATCTGTTTTAACGCCAAATGATTTTGTTTCGTAACCATCCGCAATGAGTGTAACAGAATCGTAAGATGAATGGCAGGAAATACCAAACCCCCCTGATGTACCCGAATAGTAAACATTTTTATCTGAGTGAAGTAAGATTTTTACATTCTGCAACAACTCACTTTTTTCGTTTTTTATTTCGCCACGTAAATAGTATTGAGCATTGGCAAATGGCACAAATAGCAGGAAGGATATGTAGACGGCTAATTTTTTCAACAGTTCAAAAGTTGCAGTAAGTTATAAAAATTATCCCAAACAGAAACTGATTACTGCCGCATAACCGTTATTCCGCTGTTAATTGATAAATTTCCGGGATATTTCTTCCCAACCCGTCGTAATCAAGACCGAAGCCCAGTAAAAAGATATTTGGTACACTAAAGCCCAGGAAATCGATTGCTACAGGATGCAATAAAGCTTCAGGCTTGTGCAGTAAGGCTGCGATTTTTAGAGAAGCTGGCTGTTGTGCATACAGTTGTGGTAAAAACTTGTGCATCGTGGTGCCGGTATCAACAATGTCTTCAATAATAATGACATGCCTGCCTTGTAATGGCTCATCCAGCCCGATGGAAGTAATGACATTGCCGGTTGAGCTGGTCCCCTTGTAAGAAGCCAGCTTTATAAAACATATCTCTGCATCTATTGATATTTCTTTAAAAAGATCAGCCGCAAACATAAATGAGCCGTTTAAAATGGCAATGAATAAAGGGCGTTTGCCGGCATACTCTGTATTAATTTCAGCTGCCAGTTCTTTTATCCGTCCGTTAATCTTTGCCGCGGAAATATACGGCTTGAATTTTTTATCATTTACCTGTAATATTGGCATATGGTTGTTGGCTGTTTTATTGTTCGTGTGTGTACGTGCATAAAGGACTATTCAGAAACCACCAACTCCTGTCCTATCCGTAAATTGTCGGTAGTTAAATTATTCCATTGCCTTAATTGCTGAATGGTTACCTGGTATTTTTTTGCTATACTGTACAATCCTTCTTTAGGTTGCACAATATGCATTTTGTGCGATGCTCGTACTTCTTTTTTAGATACTGTTAAAGCCACTGCATCCTTTATTGCTGCTGCCTGTTGCGTTTGTGCTACCGGACTTAAATACAATTTTGTCCCCGCAGCAACCGGTGTATCTTCTTTCATGTCGTTATACAATAAAAGATATTTAAGCTGTATGCCATTTTTTTGTGCGATGTCATGCAACGGCTCCTGTTGTTGTGCAATGTAAAAATCACTGGCACCTGTTTTTGACTTTTTTTGCAAAAAGATAATCTGGTCGTCTTTAAGAATGCCGTCTTCTTCCAGGTCATTATAGGAAAGTAATTTGCTAAGATCAATATCATTTTCGGTGGCTATGGCGAGCAGCGAAGTTCCCTTTTTTGCATTGATATATTTGTGCCCGTTAATGTAGTTTACAGGCTCGCCTTCAGACGAATTACCAGATTCTGTATTATCAGTAGAAGTGGATTTTTCCGGCGTTGGTTCCTTATCGTCCTGGTATTTGCTTTTGTCAACTTGTGGCATATCCTGGGCTCCTATTAAAGAATATTGCTGCAGGTTATATTGTTCAATATTTTTAATCAGGATGTCAGGATATTTTGGGTTAGTGGCATACCCCGCTTTTCTTAAACCTTTTGCCCATGCCTTGTAGTCCAATGGATCTAACTGAAAAAGAAAAGCATACCACTCCATTCCACGCAAATAATTACTATGATCCCTGTAAGATGCTTCTGCATCTTTATAGCTGCGAAAACATTCGCCCTTTTCATCATCATCGTGGGTCACCGCGTCCGACGTCCAGCTGCTTTTACATTTAATGCCAAAATGATTATTCGATTTTTTTACAAGATCGCTGTTGCCGTTTTCTGTTTCCAGAAGTCCCTGTGCCAGCGTTATGGCGGCAGGCACGCCCATTCTTTTCATTTCTTTTATTGCGAGGTCTTTGTATTTTTCTACGTATTGCTCAGGCGTCATTTTTTGCGCATTTGCACTAATGCAAAAAACGGCAACCGTACATATTAAATTCACCAATTTTTTTATCATAATTATTAGCCTTTGGGGAGCCTGATTTTATAATTTTCTTATCAGCATTAATCCGTCCCTTACTGTTAGCAATACCTGTTGTACTCCCGGATCATTTTTTACATGCTCATTAAAAGCATGTACGGCTTTCGCATTTTTGCCGCTGATATTTTCTTCCAGTACCTGTCCATGAAACAGTGTGTTATCTGCGATGATAACGCCGTTCTGCTTCACCGCAGGCAAAATTAAATCGTAATAACTGATATAACCCGTTTTATCCGCGTCGATAAAAACAATATCCCACTGTTCATTTAACGTGGGAATAATTTCATTCGCGTCACCAAGGTGTAACCGGATGTTATTTTTATATACAGATCTCTCAAAATACGATTTTGCCGTTGCAGCATCCGGCTCTCTTAATTCGATGGTGTGAAGCATTCCTCCGGGCTTTAAACCTTTGGCAAGGCACAGCGCACTGTATCCTGTAAACGTACCTATTTCCAAAATGCGGGATGGTTGCAACAAAGTACTCAACAGGCTTAAAAAACTCCCCTGCACATGCCCGCTAAGCATATGTGCATTGTCATGTGTTGCGGTTGTATATTGATTTATTTCGTGCAGCAAATCATCTTCTTCAAAAGAAAAATTAGATGCGTATGCTTCTGCTGCAATATTTACAATATCCATGAATTGAATTTAATAACAATGGTGTCACCCTTAATTCACCGATTAAAAATGACACCCTGCAGGTACAAAAATAAAATTTATACCCCGTAACCAATTATTTTTTTGAAATGATTAACAAGCCTGTAAAGGTTAATAGTCCGTTGATGATGAGTATTTCAATACCAATTACATATCCATTCAATAAATGCGGCGCATTGGTTTGAAGCAGGTAACATAGTACGGGACTTATAATTGCTATAATGGCGATAATAAAATTATCCGGCAAACTGCGGCGGGTTAAAATGCCAAAAGTAAATAAGCCAAGCAAGGGGCCATAGGTATAGCCGGCAAGGTCTAAAATTTTATCAATAATGGAACGGCTGTTAATTTCCCTGAACACCAGGATACATACAAAAAACAGCGTGGTCATTGTTAAATGTACTGACAATCGAAGGCGTCTTTTTTGTTGCTCATTTAAATCCGTTCTTTCCTTTATGCCCAAAATATCAATGCAAAAAGAAGACGTAAGCGCTGTTAAGGCACCATCTGCACTGGGAAACAAAGCCGATATCAACGCGATAATAAAAATAACAGAAATATAGGACGGCATGGATTGCAATAAGCCAAGTGCTACCGAAGGAAAAAGATTATCACCGGTTAAACTCAGGTTATTATATACAAACCCCCATACAGGCACACCATCTACCATTGTTGTGGTGAAACTGGCTCCCTGTGTATAAGCATACAGGTACAAAAGGCCGCCAAGCAGCAGGAACAACAAATTTACAAACACTAAAATCACGCTAAACGTCAGCATATTTTTTTGCGAATCCTTCAGGTTTTTTACGCTGATATTTTTTTGCATCATCTCCTGGTCAAGGCCTGTCATAGCAATGGTTATAAATGCGCCACCGACAATCTGTTTTATAAAATATCCCTTGCTGTTGATGTCAGTATTAAATATCCGGGTAAGGTTTTTTGCTTCCATGGCATTTACCGCTTCGCCTACTGAAAGATGCAGGTGAGATAAAATGTAACCAATGCATACAACCAAACCCAGTATCATCATGGTTGTTTGCAATGTATCTGTATACACAATTGTTTTTACGCCGCCTTCAAATGTGTACAGCAGTATCATAATCAATACAACGGCAGCAGATACATAAAACGGGATGTGCATCCTGGATAAAATAAAAACATGCAACACATTAATAACAAGATACAGTCTTGCTGTGGCGCCTACCGTTCTTGATAAGATAAAAAAAGATGCACCGGTTTTATAAGCCCAGGTACCAAAGCGCTGCTTGAGATAATTATAAATTGAAGTTAAGTTCAGTTTATAATAAAGCGGTAACAATACATAGGCAACAACAAGGTATCCCAAAAAATAACCAATCACTACCTGGAAATATCCAAGTGCATTGGGAACAAGCCCCTCTTTGCCAATATTGCCAACACTACCCGGAACGCTCACAAATGTTACTCCGCTTAAGGACGTGCCAATCATGCCGAAAGCCACCAGCATCCAGTTACTATTGCGGTTGCCGATAAAAAAAGAATCATTATTTGAATTTCTGCTGGTATACCACGCCACGATGAATAACAATAAAAAATAACCGATAACAAAATACAAAAGCGTTGAAGGAGCCATGTTGAAAAATAATTAAAATATAATCCCGCTAAATTAGCAGAAGTAAAAGTATTTGTTGAATTTTAAACAATATACATCATTATGACTTTTGAATCCATTGCGGTTTTTTGTGGAAGTAAGACAGGAAACAACCGCTTATTTGCAGCGCATGCCACCAGCCTTGGATACCTGCTGGCTGAAAAAAATATTACCTTAATTTATGGTGGTGGCAATAAGGGTTTAATGGCCTCTGTGGCCAATGCTGTGATGGAAAAAAGCGGCAAAGTAATTGGCATTATCCCGCAGGTATTAACAGAATGGGAACACCAACATGAAGGAATAACCGAACTGATTGTGGTAGAAACAATGCATGTACGCAAACGCATGCTTTATGAGAAATGTGATGCGGCCATTGTACTGCCCGGTGGCTATGGAACATTGGATGAAGTTTTTGAAATGCTTACCTGGAACCAGTTGAGTATACACGACAAACCGATTTTTATTTTAAACAGCGGTGGTTTTTATGATGGCTTGTTACTGCATGTTGATAAAATGATGGGAGAGGGATTTCTATACGATCAGCCTGCAAAAAGCTTCACTGTTATAAGTACACCTGAAGAAATATTTCACTACAATCAATAACGTTCTCTTCTTTGTCTTCCCTGGAAAAGCCCAATGTTAAATCCTGCCCTTACAACAGGAATCATTCTGCGGCCGGCATCTACATAAGGTGAATTGGGTTGTTGTGCCACATCAAACAGAACCGAAAAATAATAATAGGTGTTATTTCCTTCACTTCTTCCGCTGCTATAGCCTGCACCCAGTAATACGCTGTTTACATCTGTTGTACCTTTTGCAACAGTACCCACACCTGGCTCTATCACTCTCAGATTTATAAAATTATGTTCGTACTGCCCCTGCAGGTAAAGGAAATTTACCGGAAAAATTCGCACGAATGCCCCCGGACCGATATTGGTTTGCCGGTATTTAATTCCGCTATAATCTTTTTGGCCCTGATAAATGACATTTACGCTTAAGGCAGCGTCCAGCCACTTTGTGAGACTATAACCAAGGTAAGGACTAACTCCCAGGGTAGTACCGCCAGTATAAAATGCAAGGGTAAGATCACCTCCGGTAAATAATTTTTCTTTTTGAAAACCGGTTACCGGTTCTTCCTGTTCACTTTGCTGGGCAAAAACGGCCATTGAAAAAATGGTTACGCTGAATAATAAAACTATCTTTTTCATTTGTTGCTTGTTTATTCTTAAGTCCTTCTATACCAGAAAAAAGCTGCTGTAAAAATCGCACAAAATATTGATTAATAATTTGACAGGTATTAAATGAGCAGTTAAATATTGTTAATTTTTAGTCAATCAGCGATTACATCAAAGGGTGAAATATAAGAAGAGGGTATCCTCATTTTTGTGAGCGAAACTAAAACCTGGGGCAGATAACCTGGCGGGTATCACCGGAAGCTTCTCCGTAAAACCCTTTCTTCATTATGTTGAACTCGGAAGCGCCCTGCATGTTATTGTAATTTCTTAAAGCTGAGGTAGTAGCATCATAACTGAAAGTAAAACGCACATGTTTTAATTCAAAACCAACCATGGGAACAATGGCATCACCTGCCCTGTAATACAAGCCTGCCAATAACTGCATATCGCCGCCTGCGCCGGAAAGATTGTAATTGGCATTTAACCCAAGGACCAATTCGCTTGACTTAGCCTGCATCGTATAATAGGCATTGGGGTTAAGTATAACCCGCTCATCAACTTTCAGCAGTGCATTTAAGAAGCCGATATGACGCACGGGTATTTTGGTAGAATCTCCTCCCGGATTAAAAAAAGTTTCCTGCGGCCTGTTGACGTGGTGAATAGAATATCCGCCATTGAAATATACATTTTCGTTGGGAAAATAAGCATAGTTCATACCCACCTGCATATCAAAATAACTCACGTTGTTATTCACGAGCACTACATCTGTCGGGGTATTGGAATCAAAAAACTTTCCGTCAAACTGGTCAGGAAATTTTAATTTAGTTTGATCAATTCTTTTATTTGCCCAGCCAAGGTTAAAACCAGCAGTAAGCAAACTGCTGCTTCCAAGCATTTGGTGATAGGCCAGCGAACCGTACACTTTGGTAGAACGGAGGCCGCCGCTGCCGGCAACATCACTTAAAATAAAACCACCTATTCCCAACCACCCATATTCAATCTGGTTACGCAAAACCTGGGCATCGCCAAAAACACTTACCGTTTGATACGGTGTAGCCATGACAGAAGAATACTGGTTGCGGTAACTGGCGCCCAGCCTGTAATCTGCGTCGGGAATAAATCCTGTATTGGCAGGGTTGGTTGTAAGCGGGTTATTGAAAAATTGTGAAAAATGAAGATCCTGGGCCTGAACAAATGTGGTGATTTGCAGGCCAACAGCTATTATCAATAATATGTTGATTCTTCCTTTCATGCTTACTGTAACAGTAAATAAATTTTACCTTAATAACGTGATATCTCCCGTTTTTCGATATTTAGTACCGTTTGTAAATTCAACATCCAATGTATAGGTATATACTTCCAGGGGCTGTAGTTTTCCTTTATATGTTCCATCCCAACCCTGGCTAATACTGTTACTTACAAACATTACCTGTCCCCAGCGATTGTATATTTTCCAGTTCATCTTTCCTATTCCAAAACCCTTTACGCCGATCACTGCGTTTTTCCCAAATTTGCCTGGTGTAAACGCATTTGGAACATCCACCAGTGGCAAAATTTTTGCCGAAACATTCATACAAAAAGTATCTATACAACCCGCAGGATTAATGGCTTGCAGACATACGCTGAAAGTTCCCGTAGAAGTAAACTGGTATAATGGATTCACTTCTTCAGATGTCTGTCCATCTCCAAAATCCCAGATATAACTGGTGGCACCCAGGGACAGATTCCTAAACTGGACTGGTATATTTTCCGGAGCGGGGTTGGGTGCTGCCGCGAAATTTGCAGTAGGAATTTCATACACTGTAATGGTGTAACTGGTTGAATCTATCTTATTACAGGTTGAAGTATCATTGGCAATCAATTTAACCGTATAAGTTCCCGCACTTGTATAAAGGTGAACCGGATCCACATCTGGTGATGTAGCACCATCGCCGAAAGACCATTTAAAATCTGTACCACCCAGCGAAGTATTTTTGAATACCGCATTATATGTTTTACACCCTTTTGCAGGCGTTTCAAACTGCGCCTTGACGGTAACGGCTAAACGCACCTGCTTAACTGCTGAATCCGGCGAATTACAAAAAACACTGTCATCAACCACCAGCCTTACGATGTATGTACCTACCGCTGCATAAGTATGCTGCTGATTTCCCAAACCGGCCCGCACCTGGGGTGTTCCATCTCCAAAATCCCACAGAAAACTATTTGGCTTGAAGGTGGGTATGGTGGCTGTAGTTGTGTTGGTAAATGTATACGTAAGGTTGGTACAGGGAGGAATTTTTACCGCAATGAAATCAGGATGTACTTCGTTGTTACCCACCCTGACATGGGTATACGCGGTATCTGAAATATTGCAGGTAGTGGAATCTATAGAAACCAGCCTCAGGGTATACACCCCTACTTTTGTATAGGTATGTGTGGTGGAATTGTTGGGTGCATAAGTGGTATCATTTTTTGGACTATTAATATCTCCATAATCCCAGATATACATTTTTCCTTTGGCCAGGGTATCCGTAAATTTAATGGTAAGCGGAACACAGCCCACTGTATCAAACACGCCGTTAATGGTAGCTTTTACACTGGCACCGATGCCACCAAAATTCATTTCTATTTTAACAGCGGCTTCGTTGCAGTTAGATGAGCCATTTGTTGGAGCCCATACGCCGGGTGTAGTAGGAAAAAATCCCGGAGTTCTTGGGCCGCCACAATTAGCGCAAATAGCCTGGTATATAATCCCGTTGGCATCAAATCGGCTGGTGCCCCCGTCAACGTGGTCATCAAATCCACCGGTTTGCCCGTAAAAACTACCAAATAGCTGGCTTTTTGCATCCTTCTCCAGAACAAAGAAATAGAAATCGCCCCCATCACTGGTAGATTTAAGCGCATTGGATGTTACCGGCATGCCCCTTGTTCCTGCACAGGGATATTGCCGTTCATTATTGAATTTTCCACCCCAGCCGGAAACATACACATTCTGACAACGATCAACCAAGAAAGCGACCGGCGAAATATTGGGGATCGATGAATTGGTGCCAAAAATGGTTGAAAACAAATAGGTAGATAAATCTGGCTTTAATTTAGCGATAAACTGTTTGGCACCAGCATTACTGTAAGCGGCATTTTTTACCGGCCAGTTGCCGGTTGTAGCACCCATGATATAAGGAAATCCAAATTTGTCGAACTGTATTCCATAGACAAGATCATTGCCGCTGGTACCAGCAAAAATGGTTTTGATAATAGATTTACCATCTGTTGTAATCTCGGTAATAAAGCCGTCTGTTGCGCCGCCCTGGTTGGTAATACCCATACCGGGTTCTACCGGTGAACCTGCGATGGTGCCGGGAAGCGTTGCACTGGTTGTTCCACCGGCAACATACAAATTACCCCTTGCCGGATTGATGGATAATACAAAGCAGGCGTCGCTGCCCGTGCCGCCAAAAAAAGTGCTGAATATGATACTCGTGAGGTTAGGTGTGAATTCCATTACAACTCCATCCTGTCTACCGCCACCAAACACGCCCTGTAATACACCGCCCGTAACCGGAAAATCTGAAGACTGTGTACAGGACGCCAGATAGATATTGCCTGATCCATCCAGTATCACTTCACTTCTTGCATCGTCTCCATAGTTTCTTCTTGTTTCAAATGCTCCATCCGTCTGACCGTTTGGCGCTCCTACCAGGGGAGAATATTTTGGCCTTATATTAACGCCATCGTCACCGCTTCCGCCCACCTTTATAGAACCGAGCAAAGCGGTACCGGAAGGATTAAATTTGGTAACCACGATATCATAACCGCCTGGTTTACCAACAAATGCCGTGGTAGTTGGATAATCAGTTGACGTAGTCCGGCCGGCAACAACCAAATTTCCCTGCCCGTCACAAATCATGCTATGAGGTTGCTCATTGGCAGTTGATCCACCCAGGTAAGTTGCGTATAATCTCTTGGTTCCGTCAGGCGAAAATTTAATAATGGCAATATCATATGGTCCATTGGCATCTTCCTGTGACCCACTGTTATACGTTTGGTCAAAAGCACCTGTTGATACCGGGTAACCGGCACCGAATGAAATACCGCCTGCAAACAAACTACCGTCAGGACCCGGCGTTGCTGTATATCCCCAGTTATCAGTTGTACTACCGGTAAAAGAAGCAAAAATCAATGTTGGATCAATGATCAGTGTAGCATCAGGCGAATAATTTTTTACTTTGAATTTTACCACGTTGTCTTTAACAACATATTTGCAATCAACTGTTGTGCGACCGCCCGCCCCTACCTGGTACGAGTAGGGATATAACTCTTTTACATCACCTACTGAAGTACCGATGACAAGTTCCCGGTCTTTTACACCAAGGTTATTTACGCCGTCATACTTAAGGGCTATATCATTTACATCGCCTCCCGGGTGCACAATTAAATCATATTTTAATGTGCCGGCGTCTGTATAGTAACGTACATCAATATTGGGATACATGTTGGTGTAAGTAACTCCCGAATATATTTTGCAACCACCCTGCCATTTGCTTTTATCATTGCCAATAAAATAATTATTGTAGGTTGGCAAAGGCTTATCAGGACTGGCTTTTGCAGTTGCTGATGCTCCTAAAAAATTTACTCTGTAAGCGTGAGAATGTATTACAATTGCATCATTTGCGGTCGCTGGAAATTTACCTGGAATTGTTCTCGCAGCAGCTGAAGCGGGAGTGCTGTCTGTATTCAATTTCCCATGCATTTGATCTGCCAGCTTTTTAAGATCATCTGCATTACGCAACACAACACTGAATCCATTTTTTTGAAGAAAAAAAGCGCCTGTAGAAATCTCGCTTTTAAAATCTGCCCTGCTGTCCCACTGCCCTTTGTTTTCTATAAACTGCAATTGTGCAAAGCTCCGGCTACCTATAAATAGTATTAAAGAGGTCAGCAAAAAAGAAAGCGCTATATATTTAACAGAGTTCAATAGAGAGGTAATTTTGTACAAAGTACTGAAATATAATCAAACATACTACAGCCCTGCAACGTTTATGTATTGTTAATTCTATTTACGAAATTTTACTCCAAACCGTTTTACCTTTTTGAAAATGAAGGTAATTTTTTACCGGCGCATTTTCTTCCATTGTTAAATCAGGGTCAGTATTAATGATCTCCTCCGCCGCAATTTTTGCGGCTTCCAGCATCACCCTGTCACTTACTATATTTGCCAGTTTAAAATTCAATAAGCCGCTTTGTTTAGTGCCTTCAATATCTCCCGGTCCTCTTATTTCCAAATCTTTTTCGGCTACTTTAAAACCATCGTTTGTTGCGCAGAGTATTTTTAATCTTTCTCTCGCGTCTTTTGACACTTTATTTCCTGTAAGCAGCACACAATAACTTTGTTCACTTCCCCGCCCTACCCTGCCGCGTAACTGGTGCAACTGCGATAAACCAAACTTCTCGGCGCTTTCAATTACCATGATCGAAGCGTTCGGCACATTTACACCCACTTCAATTACCGTTGTACTTACCATAATCTGCGTATCAGCTTTTACAAACCGCTGCATGTTGGTTTCTTTCTGATCCCCGGGCTGGCGCCCGTGCACCATGCTGATCCAGTATTTTGGTTCCGGAAAAAAAGATTTTACCTCTTCAAAACCTTTCATCAGATTTTCGTAATCCATTTTGGCAGATTCTTCAATCAACGGATACACCACGTATGCCTGCCTGCCTTTTTTTATTTCATCCTTTATGAAATCCATTACCATCGGCCGTTTGTTTTCAAAACGATGTACGGTGGTAATTGGTTGCCTTCCAGGCGGCAGCTCATCAATCACGCTGTAATCCAAATCACCATAAGCCGTTAAAGCAAGCGTTCTTGGAATGGGTGTTGCCGTCATCACCAGCACGTGCGGCGGTAATGTATTTTTGGCCCACAATCTAGCCCGCTGTGCCACACCGAATTTATGCTGTTCGTCTATTACCGCGAAACCCAGGTTTTTAAACTGCACTTTATCTTCTATTACCGCATGTGTACCAATCAATATATTCAATGAGCCATCTTCGCAGGCCTTTAAAATTTCCCTGCGCTGTTTAGTAACAGATGATCCGGTTAATAGTTTTACACAAACGGGTAAATCTTTTACGAGGGCAGCGATGGTATTATAGTGCTGTTGTGCCAGAATTTCTGTTGGTGCCATTAATACAGATTGAAAAGCATCGCCTTTGGTTGGGTGAGTATTATCTGCGGCAATCAGCATACTTAATAAGGCAACAATGGTTTTGCCGCTGCCTACATCCCCCTGCAGCAGCCGGTTCATTTGTTTCCCGCTGCCAAAATCTTTTCTTATTTCCTTCAACACTCTTTTTTGGGCGTTGGTAAGTTCAAAGGGAAGATAGGTATTGTAAAAAGTATTGAACAAATCACCCACTTTGTTGAACGTCCAGCCCTGGCTGAAACGATGACGGGTGCTGCGCAATAAGCCCAGCCTCATTTGGGCAAAAAATAATTCTTCAAATTTGAGCCGTCTTACCGCATGCGCATACAATTCTTCTGTTGCCGGAAAATGGATAGAGCGAAATGCATCCCAGCGGGAAATAAAGCGGTATTTCAGGAGCAATGATTCCGGCAAATTTTCCGGCAGATCTTTGGCAGACAATTGCTGCAATAAGGCGTAGGTTAATTTTGCAAAGGCCCTGCCATTCAAGCCACGGGCTTTTAATTTTTCTGTAGAATAATAAACAGGTTCCAGGAATTTTTTACCATCCGCCTTTTCGGCTGTGTACAGTTCAATTTCAGGATGATTGATTTGTACCCGGTTCATAAAAAAGCCCACCTTTCCAAAAACCAGGTAATGGTGACCGACGGTTAACAATTTCTCCGCCCAGCTGATTCCCTGGAACCAGACCAGTTCCATTTCTCCTGTATCATCCTGCAGGTAGGCTACCAAGCGCTTGCTGCGTTTTTCGCCTATCAGCTCAACGTGAGTTAATTTTCCTGCAACCTGTGCATATTCTGTTCCTTCATTTAATGTTGCAATTTTATCTATTTTGGTTTTATCCAAATGCCGGAAAGGATAATATTCCAGCATATCCTTAAAGGTGAAAATGCTTAATTCTTTTTTAAGCATATCTCCTCTCAGCGGACCTACGCCTTTAAGGTACTCAACCGGACTGGATAATATATTGGGAGAGGATGAAATAGTAAGTAGTTTATACAAATATATTTCTTTGGCAGGAAATGAAACCCAACGCCGGGCCATTGTGCCTGCCTGGTTTTAGATCAGGCTTCTATATGTAAAATCGAGCGGCAATGAATTGAAGGCGTTCCACAATGCTGTTTATGTACAAGTGAGTGACACAACGATATACCACATATCCTTAAGAGCTTGTTCAATAATTTCCTTAAACAATTAAAATGTTAGCGATGGATGTAGTTTAAGATGGTTTTCCTGCCCGCGGATTTCTGTGAAAATGCAGGGGCTTTTTACCATGTTTGCTGCCAGTTTCCCTGGGAACAAATGTAGACGGTGTATAAGCCGGCGCTTCTCCAAATTGTTCGGGAACAACTTCTTTTTGAACCGGCTTTCCAAGCAATTTTTCTATGGTTGCAAACTTGCGCTGTTCTTTTACGCTGATAAATGTAATTGCAGTGCCTTCCGCCGCAGCCCTTGCTGTGCGGCCAATGCGGTGCACATAATCTTCACCATCATGCGGCACATCATAATTCAGCACCAGGCCGATATTATCAATGTCAATACCACGGCTTAATATATCGGTGGCGACCAACACCTGCAGGCGGCCACTTTTAAAATGCATAAGTACTTCTTCCCTTTTATCCTGTTCAAGGTCGCTGTGAATTTCATCCACAGCCAGCCTGGTTTTTTTTAATTCCCGGTTTAGTTCTTTTACGCTGTTTTTACTGCTGCAAAAAATAAGTACGGAAGAAAAAGTTTTTTGGAGTAACAGGTGTTTAACCAGCGGAATTTTTTGTGTATCGTACACCACGTAAGCCAGCTGGGTAATTTTTTCGTTTGGCTTACTGATAGAGATATTTATTTCGGCGGGCTGGTGTAAAATACGGCGGGCCATTTCTCTTATCTTATGCGGCATAGTTGCCGAAAACAACAGGTTCTGGCGCTTTGCCGGCAAGGCTCCGATGATGCGCATGATGTCATCATAAAAACCCATATCCAGCATGCGGTCTGCTTCATCTAAAATTAAATATTTTAATCCCTGGAATTTTACATAGCCCATGTTGATGTGGGCGAGCATTTTACCGGGCGTGCATATCACCACATCGGCACCTGCGCTCAAAGCCTTTTTTTCCTGTATAAAGGCATTGCCATCTCCGCCGCCATAAACAGCAATAGAACTTACGGAAGTAAAATAACTCAAGCCTTCCATATGCTGTGCTATCTGTATGGCCAGCTCCCTGGTGGGTACAATTACTAACGCGGTAATGCTATGATGGTTAAGCGGACTTGAAATAATGTTGTTGATCAGCGGCAATAAAAACGCGGCGGTTTTGCCGGTACCTGTTTGTGCAGAAGCGATGACATCTCTGCCTGCTAAAACTAGTGGAATTACCTGTTCCTGAACTGGGGTTGCTTCATTATAATTGGAGGCTTCTATGCCGTCTATCAATCTTTGATCAAAGTCAAAATCGGTGAACTTCAAAATGTATAGGGAAATTAATTTAAAAGAATGTATTGTTGTTAATGTATGTTTGTTTTATTCAGCATTTGCTTCGGCTGTAACTTCCGGTGCTGGTTGTGGCGCTGGTTGTGGTGCGGTATTTTTTATAGTCAATTGAAATTTCGTGTTTAGAATTACTTCATACTGTCCGCCCCGCAACACTGCTTTTGTAGCATCATCTTCCAGCATAGCGCTTGCCAAATGACTGGCAAGATCTGATCCGCTGATTACATTACTTACTTTGCCATCTGTAAAAGCAATTACAAATTTGTAACCCGCTTTGCGGCCCGTTCCCGCTCTTTCAAAATCTTCCCTGTTAAGGCTCAGTAACTGGTCGCCTGCGGCTGATTTTTTTAGTAAAATTCTAATTACCGGCAGGTATTTGTTCCAAATATAAGTATACATATAAAAGATTTTTAATTGTGCTGCCTTCGTACAAAGGACAAACATTGAACGAAAGTGAAATATGGCGTATAAAGATACAGCTTATAGATGGATAATGCTGTTTTGATTTTTCCGGATACCTGCCTGTTGGAGGTATTCCCGTGTTAATCACCTGGTATCAGTGGGTTTTACTATCTCCGTTCAGTTGAAGGCACAACAATTAATACAGGGGACTACCGGTCATTCCCCGCCAGCGGCAAATCAATTTTCATTATTGAATTAATATTTTCTTTGGCCTCCGGCGCTTGCATCCACAACCAATCATTATAAATACTACATTAGCAGCATAAAACGATTGTATGCCAAAATTTACTCTAAAAAAATCGCCGCAAACTAATTGTGCGCATTCATTGCCTTTATTACTTCCGCTTTTATATTAGCCGTTTTTACTGACGCCAATCAAATTATCATCTTCTTAAAAAATTCAAAATCTATTTTCATGCAGCAATACATCTTAGCATTAGACCAGGGCACTACCAGTTCCAGGGCGATTGTATTTGACAAAATGGGCTCCATTGTTTCTGTAGCACAAAAAGAGTTTACCCAGATTTTTCCAAAAAGCGGCTGGGTTGAACATGATGCCAATGAGATATGGAGCACCCAGTTTGGCGTAGCTGCGGAAGCCATTACCAAGGCAGGTTTATCGGCGGAAAACATTGCAGCCATTGGTATTACCAATCAACGCGAAACAACTGTTGTATGGGATAGAAATACCGGCGTGCCAGTTTACAACGCCATCGTTTGGCAAGACAGAAGAACGGCTTCTTTTTGTGATGAACTCAAAGCAAAAGGCGCTGATAAAGTTATCCGGGAAAAAACAGGTTTAATTGTAGATGCTTATTTTAGTGGTACCAAAATAAAATGGATTTTAGACAACGTAGAAGGTGCCCGGGAGAAAGCGAACAACGGGGAGCTGTGTTTTGGAACGATTGATACCTGGCTTGTATGGAACCTAACCAAAGGCCAGGCACACATTACGGATGTTTCCAATGCCAGTCGTACGATGCTCTGCAATATACATACTTTGCAGTGGGATGGCGAGCTGCAGGAATTATTAGGCATACCCGGCAACATGTTGCCGCAAATCCGCAGCAGCAGCGAAGTGTATGGCCACACACAAAATATTTTATCGGCCCATAATATCCCAATCGCAGGCATCGCAGGCGATCAGCAGTCAGCATTATTTGGACAAATGTGTACGCAGCCCGGCATGGTAAAAAATACCTATGGTACAGGTTGCTTTATGTTGATGAACACGGGTGAAAAACCGGTAACAAGCACTAATAATTTATTAACCACTGTAGCGTGGAAGGTCAACGGTATTACGCATTATGCACTGGAAGGCAGTGTATTTATTGCAGGTGCTGTTATACAATGGCTAAGAGACAGCATTGGCATTATTACAACCGCCGCCGAAGTTGAAACACTTGCCGCACAGGTAAAAGATAGTGACGGTGTGTATGTAGTACCTGCTTTTGCAGGCCTTGGCGCACCACATTGGAACCAGCATGCCAGGGGCATCATAACTGGACTTACAAGGGGATCGAACAAAGCGCATATAGCCAGGGCTGCCCTGGATAGCATCGCCTATCAAACCATGGATGTGTTGAAGGCAATGGAAGCTGATTCCGGTATCAGCATTAAAGAATTAAGGGTAGATGGAGGCGCAACCGTGAATAATTTATTAATGCAGTTTCAAAGTAACATCATGAATACAACCGTTGTAAGGCCGGTTATTACAGAGACTACTGCCCTGGGCGCCGCCTACCTGGCAGGCCTTGCCGTAGGCTATTGGCCGGATATGGAATCTATACAGAACCAATGGCAGGTGGATAAAAAGTTCGTCTCTGCTATGGACGAGGAAGAAAGAACAGCCTTAACCAAACAATGGCAGCGTTCTGTAAAAACTGCCAAGGCATGGGCAGACGATGAATAGTGGAAATATTATCTTACACGTTATGCCATCATAAAAATAAGAACTGACTTAAAAAACAATCAACCTTAATTATTGCAATCAAATAAATATTAGTTTTTAATGGACAGGCAAAAAATGTTACAGCAGCTGGATGATGTTGCGCAATGGGATATCATTGTTATCGGCGGTGGCGCCACCGGTCTCGGTTGTGCTGTTGACGCTGCTTCAAGAGGATATAAAACTTTGCTTGTTGAACAGGACGACTTTTCAAAAGGGACCAGCAGCCGCAGTACCAAACTGGTACATGGTGGCGTACGGTACCTGGCACAGGGCAATATTAAGCTGGTTAAAGAAGCACTTCGTGAAAGAGGTATCTTATTAAAAAATGCACCACATGTGTGCCATAACCTGGCATTCATCATTCCTTCTTTTCACTGGTGGCAAAAATGGTATTATAGTATCGGGCTTAGCATGTACGATTTGCTGGCGGGTAAATTAAGCCTTGGCAAAACAAAAATGCTCTCAAAAAAAACAACCATGCAATTGTTACCGGCCATTTCGCCTGACAATTTAAGTGGCGGTGTATTGTACCAGGACGGCCAGTTTGATGATGCCAGGCTGGCGGTAAACCTGGCACAAACAGCGGTTGAACAAGGTGCGGCCATGCTGAATTATTGCAAGGTAATTGCCTTGAATAAAACAGGCGGCAATATCAGTGGTTTGGTGGTGGAAGATGTTTTATCCGGCATAAAATATACGCTCAATGGTAAGTCGGTTATTAATGCAACTGGTGTATTTACAGATAACGTAATTGCCATGGATGATGCCGGGCACGAACCTATTGTATCTCCATCACAGGGCGTTCATATTGTTGTTGATGAAAAGTTTTTCCCTGGTAAACAGGCTTTAATGATTCCAAAAACGGATGACGGCAGAGTATTGTTTGCAGTGCCGTGGCATGATAAGGTTTTGCTGGGCACTACCGATACACCGGTAAAGGAAATTACAACCGAACCAAAAGCATTACAGGAAGAAGTTGATTTTATTATCAAACATTGTAACCGTTACCTGAGCACACAAATAGGACACGGCGATATAAAAGCGGTATATGCAGGTTTAAGGCCATTGATAAAAGTAAAGGGACAAAAATCCACTGCCATTTTACCAAGAGACCATACTACCATTGTATCAAAAAGTGGATTGGTAACCATAACAGGCGGTAAATGGACTACTTACAGAACCATGGCCATACATGCCATTGACAATGCCGCTAATGCCTGTAAGCTGCCAAAACAACCCTGCGTTACAGACACGCTGAAAATTCATGGTTATACCCAACATGCAACAAGCGATGCCACGCTGAATATATATGGCAGTGACGCGGAAAAAATTATTGAGCTGAGCAACCAGCAGCCATCTCTTAAAGAAAAAATACATGCCGGCTTGCCTTACAGCAATGCCACCGTTGTGTGGGCGGTACAACACGAAATGGCTATGACCGTGGAAGATGTTTTAGCAAGGCGAACAAGGGCATTGTTCCTGGATGCAGCCGCAGCTGTGGAAGCCGCTCCCATGGTGGCGGCGCTGATAGCAGGGTTACTGCAAAGAGATGACAACTGGCAACAACAACAAGTTTCAGCTTTTACAGCAATAGCGCAAAATTACCTGGCACACTGATTAAATGTTTGATTCCTAAACCAAAAAATAAACTTTAAAAATGACACCTTTTATTGCAGAACTTACCGGTACCGCCGTGTTGATATTGCTGGGAGACGGCGTTGTTGCCAATGTAGTATTGAACAAGACCTATGGTAACAACAGCGGCCTTATTGTAATTGCTTTTGGATGGGCGATTGCTGTATTCGCAGGCGTATTTATTTCTGCAGGTTCAAGTGGCGCACACCTTAACCCGGCTATAACGATTGGTCTTGCCGCATTGGGTAAGTTTGAATGGAGGCTTGTGCCAACTTATATTGCAGCCCAGTTACTTGGCGCAATGATTGGCGCATTTTTAGTATGGCTTACTTACCGCAACCACTTTGATGCAACGGAAAGCCAGGCATCCAAATTGGGCGTCTTTTGTACGTCTCCAGCCATTGAAAGCAGGGCAGATAATTTTTTCTCAGAAATAGTCGGCACTTTTGTTTTGGTAATAGGAGCTCTTTTTATCGTATCATCAAAAGAAAGCCTGGGTGCGTTGGACGGCTTGCCAATTTCACTGCTGGTGTTAGGAATTGGGTTGAGTTTGGGCGGCACTACGGGTTATGCTATTAACCCTGCAAGAGATCTTGGACCAAGAATTATGCATGCCATCTTGCCCATTAAAGGAAAAGGAAGCAGCAACTGGAAATACGGTATTGTACCAGTCATAGCACCAATCATTGGCAGCTTGCTGGCAGCATTGTGCTATCATTTTATTCATTGATTTGTTAACCGGACTATTTTTACAACTGAGCTGTTTAAGCCATCCCCGGAATATCAATTCCGGGGATTTTTTTGTATGCTATTTTTTTGTACAGCCAGAAAAAAAACTAACCCTGGCAGGTTTTTTTTTGTGCAGGTGATTCTCTGCTTTGTATGTTGTTGTTTTTTCATTAACTTACTGGTATAATTCAGTCATCCTCCATGTAAAAACATTTTTACCTTTTTTCAATTGCTCTTCTCTCTTTGCCTGCAAGTGTTTTGTTCTATATCCCTTGTTGATTTAAAACACCTCATTACAATCAGGTAAAATGACAACAGACAACCCTCCATCCACAAAAACAGTTTCAGTAACTACCTATCTTATTATCTCGGCGATCAGCCTTATAGTAGCCTCCGGTATTGGTTACTACTATTTGCATTACATGAAACAGGGCGGCTCCGAAAAAATGGATGACCGCGTATTTTATCTGATCCTGGTATTGTTTGGCATGGCTGCCAGTGCGCTGATCTTCGGCATCATGAATTCTTATGCAACCCTGAAGGGCATCGAGTCGAACGTTACCTACAAATTTACCGGGCCTGTGGTTGGTGTGATATTAACAGTGCTCGGCGGCTTTATGATTCCCAAAGGCTCCAGCGATCAAATGCTTACAGTTAGAATATTTGATGAAGACAAAAATCCCATCACAAAAGGACGCGTTACGTTGACCTTTCCACACTACCAGCGGGAAGCCTCCGTGAATGAAAAAGGGATGGTGGTATTTCCCGAAATTCCGTACGATCAGCTACGAAACAACATTGCGATCAATGTGGTAAGCGATGGGTATATGCCCGTCAATATCGACACTTTGTTGCCGAACTTTGACCCGGTCAGTCTCACCCTTGCACAGGCAAAAATTATAAGGCTTGCCGGTACAGTAAAAGATGCAGCAGACCGCCCGATCAGGGACGTTGATATTACGGTGGATGGAACTCCTTATGCCACCAAAACCACCAATGACGGCAGCTTTCAAATACCGTTGCCCGACTACCATTTTGGCGACCGTGTAACAGTGGTTACTGCTCACCCTGCTTATGAAGACAAACAAAAAATGCTGAACATAACATCCGGTGAAATTGACAATATTGAGTTTGTATTAAACCCTCTTCCAATCAGTAATCCAACCCCCACTAATAATGCTAAACACAAAAAGAAATGAAAACACCCATTATACTCACTGCCTTATTTACGATACTTACTAATGCACTTGCTGCGCAACAGGTAATTATCAAAGGCACATTACGCTGCATCAACAATGGCGTGACTTCTACAAGAGGAGCCACCAATATTATCATCATTCCATCTTTTAATCCAAAAGCAGCCGTTGCTACCACTACTACACCACAGGGCTATTTTGAAATCAATACCGGGTGGAGCGCAAAAGACCTGCGGGATAAAAACGTGTCGCTGTATATTATTACCAAATGCAGCAGCTGCAAAAAGGTAGAACGCGTTTTTATTTCGGAAGACCTGGACAAGCGAAATCCGGATCCCTCCAAAATGTTTGTAACAATAAAAAACTGGAAAATACTGGAGAATTGCAAGGAATCAGAACTGCCCGATATTATGTCTGAAAAGCTGCTGGATTCAGCACATCATTTGCCTGCTTTAACTATTGACGGCAGCGCCCAGGGCAGTGCGGCAATGGGCCCGGTTTCGTTTATCAATTTATTTGAGAAATTGATTACAGTTGCAGCATCTCAAAAAGCAGGATTTTATAAGGCTGCAACTTTATTACCCGGCAAAATAAAATACGGTGAATTTCTCCACTCATCACCTCTTATCAATACAGATAATACCGGCTTTAATTTCGCTCCTTCACGCAATTTATCTGAAGCTGTATTTTGGAACGCCGCGGCCATTGCCAACAGCAGTAAACCCAACAATGTAAGCTTGCTGGCTAATTTTAAAAATAACATTAAACTGTCCAGCTATCAACAAATAGCGCCCAAACTGTATCTCGGCATGGGCGGCATTTATACGCAGCAAAATGAATTTAGAAATGTAATCTCGCAAAGGCTGGGTTCAGTCGCCAGCGATTTTGATACCGTGAACCGGACACATACTCAAAAGCTAAAAGAATTTGCCGCTTTTATAGCCCCTGTATACTCAGTTAACAATAAACTGAGTGTAGCACTGACGGTAAAATCGGTATGGCAGCAATTTAATAATCCAAACCTGATTGTGCTTCAAAGCGATTTCGTGAATAATATTGATTATGTTTTTTTTGTAGACGACAGTATCCGAAAACAACATTTTGATTTTGATGCATCGGTGAACTATAAAATCAATAGCTATTTACAGGCTGGTGTATCTGTAATGAATATTGCCGGAAACAAATTATACAAAGATCTTTTTATAAAAGACTCTTCCAACCAATCCTTTGTAAACCAACGGGCATATGGCATTGGCCTATGTTATAAAAGAGAAAGATTGAATGTGGGAGTAGATGCGCTGTTCACTGACAAAGGATTGTATGATGCCGCAGTTGGCGTAAACTACGTTCCTGCAAATAATATTTTGCTGGCCGCCGGGTATGCCATTAAACAACAAAGTTTTTCAGCCTCCTTCAGGTGGAAGCATTTTAAACTGGCTTATATCAACGACAATAATTTAGTGATTAATGAAGTGAGGCTTGCAAAAAATAAATTGTTCAACGGAAAAATTTATTCAGGTTTTGTGTTTGATTTTTAGCATACAAATACGTTGGCTGTAATACCATTTTATCTATGATAACTCCCCCAAACATTCATCCAGGTATTGCACCAACTCATCTGCATTTTGCTGATTGAATGGCATAGGTGGTTTTATTTTCAACACATTGTGCAGCGGGCCATCGGTGCTTAATAAATAACCTTTGTCTTTCATTTTTTCCACCACGATATCTATTTCCGGAATGGCGGGTTCCAATGTTATTCTGTCTTTTACCATTTCGGCGCCGATGAATAATCCATGGCCCCGCACGTCGCTGATGATGGGATGCTTATCCATTAAGCCTTTTAAGCCGGCCATTAAATGGTTGCCGGTTTCCAGTGCGTGCTGTTGCATTTCCTCCTGTTGAATTACATCCAGTACCGCCAGGCCTGTTGCCATGGAAACAGGGTTGCCACCAAACGTGTTAAAGTATTCCATGCCATTGTTAAAGGCATCTGCGATTTCATTGGTAACTACCACAGCCGCCAACGGATGCCCGTTGCCGATCGGCTTGCCCATTACCACAATATCCGGCACGACGTCCTGCAATTCGAAGCCCCAGAATTTTTCTCCTACCCTTCCAAAACCTACCTGTACTTCGTCTGCAATACAAACACCGCCGGCCGCCTTCACATATTTGTACACCTGTTTTAAATATCCGGGCGGCAAAGGAATTTGACCGCCAACACCCAATAAAGTTTCACAAATAAAAACCGCCGGGGATTTTCCTTCTGCCTTTAATGACTCAATAATCCTTTGTACATCCGCTGCATATTTTTCACCTGCATTGGCATCGCCATATTTGTATGGCCCACGATACATGTCGGGATTGATGGCTTTGTGTATCCACGGCATCTGGCCAAAGCCACCCTTGCTGTCAAATTTATACGGGCTCATCTCCATGGCCACGGTTGACGTACCATGATAAGCATGATCAAGCACAATAATATCTTTTTGACGGGTAAAATGCCGACTCATCCTGATAGCTAAATCGTTTGCCTCACTGCCGCTGTTGGTAAAATAACAAACAGACAGCGATTCCGGCAAGGTGGCTGTCAGCCGTTTTGCATACTCCATCATGTGATCATTCAAATACCGGGTATTGGTATTGAGCGTTGCAATTTGCTTTTGCATTCGTTTCACTACGACGTGGTGACAATGCCCAACATGAGAAGGGTTGTTTACACAGTCCACAAAAGTGCGGCCTTTATCATCATATAAATATTGCAGCGCAGCTTTTATAATTTTAAGTGGCTGCTTATAACCGATACTTAAATTTCTTCCGACATGTTTTTTTCTTTCTTCCAGCAAACCGGTATAGTCTTTATCATTGACCAGTCCTTCATATCCACAGGCTGTTCTGAAACTATCCTGTGCTTTCACGGGGTTAATTCGGATGAGCTGGTACAACAAATCCCAGGCAGGTTGCTCTGTTATAAAATGATGTTCGTTACCGCTGTCGAGCGAGGCATTGTAAGCTGATTGCGTAACGCTGATGCACAGTCTTGCGGCAATTAAATAATATAACAGGTCGAGCTCCTGAATTGTTAGCGGATATACTGCGTGGTAATTTTTAACAATCACTGTGGCAGTATCCAAAGGCCTTTCGTTGTTGAGCATAGCGTACGTGCAGGCAACAGCCACGCTGTTAATGAGGGCTGTATATACCATATCGCCAAAATCAATCAGGCCCGAAACAGTATTTTCCTTCACCAGCAAATTGTAATCATTGGCATCGTTGTGTGCATAGGCATGTCGCAGAAAAGCAAGCTCTGGCAATACCGCTGTTTCAAACTGCAGTAAAAAATATCCTGCCATCCGTCTTTTTTCATGATTGGTAATGCAAGCCACTTTGGCGTTCGCATCCATGGCCGTACTGATATCCCAAATATAACGCCGGTGCATAGCGGGATGGGAAAAATGCTGCAATGCCTTATCCATCTTACCAAGGAAATTGCCGAGGTCGGCATGCAATGCGTCTGTTCTTTCGTGTGCATCTACCCAAAAGATGCCCTCTAAAAAACTCAGTATACGCAGGTAATAATTTTTATCGTCAATTACCAGCGTTGTCAATTCCTTCCCTTCGGTATTCAGCAAGTAATGCTGAAACCTATCGCCTACTTCACTTGCAGCCAGGTGATTTACAATTTTCACCTGCGCATCTAAAAAATGGTAGCCGTGTTCATCGGTAGCCACCTTTAAAATGTATTGTTTTCCTTCCTTATCTTTCAATAAAAAATTTAATTCATCGTAGCCGTTAAGTGTTTTTGCTTTCACTGCTATGCCGTACTGTTGTAAAGCAAATGCTTCAATAAATTGTTCCGTAAATTCCATCTGATGAATGCGTTTTATTTGTTACACGTTGAACCTGCTTCAAAAAATTGAAGCGTTATTTTCAATATCGTTCTTTTGCTTTTTCTGTCAGCATATCGCCGCTTTTAATTAACCGTAAGGTAAACGAATAGGTGTAATCCTGGTAGGGCAAGGTATACCCGGCGTGCGTTTTAGCACCCCAGCTATTATCACCTCCCAATCCCATTTGTTTGTAATCAATGTTCCACCACACAAGGTTTTCATTTTGCATGGAACCACCGTGCTTGTTTGCCTTTTGAGTGTGATCAAAATCGAGATTGTGCATATTAAAATGCAATACACCGCTGCTGAGCAAAGGCTCACCCAGGGCCATTAGGCCAGTTCCTGTTGTATCCTGCAATGCCATCCAGCGTACGTCTGTTCTGTTGCCACTTTCCTGCGCACGGGCATAGGGATGAAACATTGCCTCCACCGGTGCCGTGTACAAATCCACAGCTGATGCGTAATTGCGGTCCTGGTAGTTGTCAAATGGTCCCCTGCCCAACCAGCTTGCCTGGTCGATACTCCCATTCAGGATAAGCCGCATGCCAAACCGGGGCAGTTCGGGAAAGGCTTGTTCGCCTGCTTTTAATGCGGCGGTAATTTTTATATCACCATTGGCATTGACTAAATATGTAGTATAATAATATGCATCCACTGAAGCAAGGTAATGGACTGTATTTACAGTGAATGCATGTGCATTAAGTTGCTTTACTATAAATGATTTTAAGCTTGCATTTTCAGCCGCATGCTGCCACACGGCACAACGCATTTGCAGGCTGTTGCCAATATCATTGTCTGTAACTGCCCGCCAAAAACTAGGAACTATGGGTGCTATCAACAACTCTTTGTTACCTTGTTTATATGAATTTAACCAACCCGTTTTTTTATCAAAGACAACAGTAAAAAGAGTCGAAGAAAAGGTTTGCTTATTGGTATCTTCTGCACCAGCAATAACAGGAAAATTGTCCAATGATTTTTTTGCAGGTTCTTTAAAAACCGGCAGATTAAACTGCTCCCAGGCAATTACAAAATTTGCCGGAATCAATGCAGTTGACTGCTTTGTTTCAGCTTCGATAAATAAAAAATATTCCTTACCGGCAACCGCGTTAATAGCCGGCAAATCAAGCGTTATGTCTTTGCTTTGTTGTGGCGAAAGGTCAATGGTTGGAATACTGCCTTTAGCAATTATTTTTCCATCAGCCTTTATATACCAGGTAAAAGTATAATTATTGAGATTGGTAAAATCAAAACGGTTCGTAATGCGAATGGTATTTGCTGAAAAATCAACCGGCTCAAATAAAATATTCTGGTATACTTTTTTTAATTCAAATGCCTGCGGATGTGGTGTGCGGTCCGCTGCAAACATGCCGTCTGCGCAAAAACTGGTATCGCTTGTTTCGCCTACATTTCCCATGTCGCTGCCATAGGCCCAGATGTCGCGGCCATTGGCATCTTTTCGTTTAAATGCCTGGTCACTGAAATCCCAAACAAACCCGCCCTGTAATTGCGGATACTCATAAATCATGTCCCAGTCATCTTTTAAATTACCTCCACTATTACCCATCATGTGCGCATACTCCACTTGTATCAACGGCCTGGTCCGCCATTCCTTCACATGTTCCTGCATGATGTTTAAAGGCTTGTACATGGGGCAAATAATATCTGTATAAGGATTGTCCCGAGCTTCCTCATATTGCACCGGCCGGGTACTGTCTTTTGATTTTAAATAATTGTAAGTCGCAATGAAATTATCACCAAACCTGCTCTCATTACCCAACGACCAGGTAATGATACTGCAGAAATTTTTATCTCTTTCCCACATGCGGCGGGTGCGGTCGAGATAAGCAGCCTGCCAGGCCGGTTTATCTGACAGTGTTTTCAGCGGATGAAAATCCATACCATCGCATTCTATATTGGCTTCATCAATTACATATAAACCATATTCGTCGCAGAGCTCATACCATTCTTCCCTGTTGGGATAATGACTGCAACGCATGGCGTTGACGTTGAATTGTTTCATCAGTTGAATATCCCGTACCATACTTTCCACCGTAATGACTTTACCGGTGTACATATCATGCTCATGGCGGTTGACGCCTTTTATTTTGATGGGCTTGCCGTTTACAAGCAACAGTCCATGCCTGATTTCAATATTACGAAATCCCGTTTTGTGCAAAATGCTTTCAATGATATGTCCATGCTCATTTTTATAATTAATGAATAGTTTGTATAATTCCGGATGTTCTGCGTTCCATTGCCTTACCCAAGGTATGGTAGCAGCGAAATGATACTCTTTTTTGTTACTGACAAGTTGCTGTTGCTGAAGTATTATATTACCCGTATTATCCACCAGTTTTATTTCAACGTACCGGGTTGCTGCAACTGGTGCATCGTTCAATGAAACAGTTACATTTAATAATCCATCCTTGTATGCTTCGTCCAAAGCTGCCTTTACAAAAAAATCATACACACATATTTTGGGCCTGGCTACCAGGTATACGCTTCGTTCAATGCCACTCAGCTTCCACATATCCTGTCCTTCCAGGTAGGTGCCATCACTGAACCTGAAAACCTGCACTGCCACACTATTCTGCCCCTTTTGCACAAAGCGGGTTATATCAAATTCTGCAGGCGTTTTACTGTCTTTACTCAGGCCAACATATTGCCCGTTGATCCAGATATAAAAGAAGGAATTGACTGCGCCTAAATGGATAAAGATGTTTTTACCATTCCATGCAGCAGGAATGGTAAAATTTCTTTTGTAAGAACCAACCGGGTTAAAATCTTTTGGTACATAGGGTGGGTCGGGCTTGATGGGATACTCCACATCAGTAAAAATAAATTTGTCAAAACCTTCCGTTTGCCAATTGGCCGGCACTTTAATGTCATTCCATTGTTGGGTATCGAAATTATTTTTATAAAAATTGAGCGGGCGTTCTGCTACCGTATTGACAAGTAAAAACTTCCATCTTCCATCCAATGATTGTATAAAAGGAGAGGCAGTTTTGCGGAGCGCCTGCTGCTCAGTTTCAAAAGGAATGAAATGGGCATGGGGCGCCATGGTGTTTTGTGAAACCAGTTGCGGGTTTTCCCAATCATTGATAGATTGCGCATGAACAACCTGCTGTAGTAACAGCAGGTAAGTAATTATTTTTAAGGCAAGTTTTTTTCGTTGTATGGACATGTCGGTATGCGTAAAAATACAACAAGGAGTTATTGTATCAATAGCTCCTTGTTGTATTAAAAAAAATGTTCAGTATTATAGACTCCAGCCCGGTCTGTAAGTACGTTTTACAAACTGGTTGGCTTCATCAAAATTGGTGATCTTCATATTCGGACCATCCCAAAGCAGTTTAATAAAACGACCCGGATAATCAAAGTCATCGTTGCCCTTTGGCTTGCGGATATCATAACTGCGGATGGCAAGGTTGCCCATCAGCACACTTTCTGTAAGCGGACCGGCAATGTCAAAATGCGAGCTCAGGTTCTTTGCTTTTTCACTGCCATAACCTGCAATCGCAGCTTCCACCCATGCAGCGTAGTGGCCATCTTCGCCATCTTTTACACGGGCAACAGTTTGCGGTACTTTTACTTCTTTGGTTCTTGAAGTCGGCAATAGTTGCGGATTAACGCCGTAAGTACCTGCCATCATTTTTCCTTTTGTACCAATAAAAATAACACCGTTACCGCCATCACCCATTTCTTCATTGGCACCCAACTCTTCGGGGCGTGTAGGTTGTATACCGCCATCCATCCAATGCAATTCTACATCGGGCTTGCCATTTTTTCCTTTAAACCTCAACGTGATGTGCGATGCTATCGGACCGCTTTCAGGATAGTATGCTTTGTTCCAGTTTTCAATGTATTTTGTTGCTACGCTGCATTCTGCGCTGGTAGGATATCCCAGCCCCATTACAGCAAATGCAGGCGCCATAATATGGCAGGCCATGTCACCTAGTGCACCGGTTCCATAATCCCACCAGCCACGCCAGTTGAATGGTAGTATACCTTCAAAATATTCTCTTTTGGGTGCTGTTCCCAACCATAGATCAAAATCAAGTCCTGCCGGTATAGGAGATGTTGTGGCTGGTCTGCCAACACCCTGTGGCCATATAGGACGGTCAGTATAACAATAGATAGTATGTACATCACCAATGGTGCCTGCATTGTACCAATCCTGTAACTGGCGTACACCATCACCAGACGAACCCTGGTTACCCATCTGCGTTACCACTTTATATTTATGCGCTGCTTCTGTCAACATGCGGGCCTCATAAATATCATGCGTCATTGGTTTTTGCACATATACATGTTTGTTCAATTGCATGGCTGCCATCGCTGCTACGCCGTGCTGATGATCTGGTATAGATACAGAAACCGCATCAATGGACTTGCCTTCCTTGCTCAGCATTTCACGGAAGTCTTTATAATATTTTGCTTTGGGAAATTTCTTACGGGTTTCAACAGCCTGGCGGTCATCTACATCGCATAAAAAACCGATGTCTGCTTTTCCGCTTTTAAAAAAGTTTTCAATATCGCTTGAACCCTTACCACCGGCGCCAATACCGGCCACCACCAGCCTGTCGCTGGGTGCAACAAAACCACGCCCCAATACATGGCGTGGTACAATAAAAAATCCGGCCGCAGTGAGTGCAGAGTTGCGGATAAACTTACGCCGGGAATCCTGAACGACAGTTTTCTTTTTCATGATGATCTGTGTTGTTGTTTTAAATTTAAGTTTGAAATCTTATATCGATGCGCAAAAAAATTAAGCTACAATTTAACTTAACTATTTCGCTTTACAGCTACCACCGGTACTTTTTAATCCACCGTACAAAGCCCGGCCGATATACTTTGTGCGTTTAGCAAAATTATGCTTACCAAAAAACCGTGTATAAAGCAATCAAAACACCACTGATAATAATTGAACCTACGGCAAACCCCGGCGTAATTTTAAACATGGAGGAATCAACTTCAATTTCATGTTCGCCTTCCTTTTTAGGTCTGGCAAGGCTCATTACAATCATCAAAGCCGTAATGGTTAGAAAGGTTATCACCATCCTGTTTAAAAAAGCAATATCAGGAAAAGCGCCACTCGTCCATACCGGTAAAAATTTCAACACTGTTGAAATTGGGATAGTTAATACAGCGCCTGCCAATGCTGCCGCAGCAGTTGTGCGTTTCCAGAAAAAACCGAGTGAGAAAATGGCCAGCACTCCCGGAGAAACAAAGCCTACATATTCCTGGATAAACTGGTAAGCCTGGTCAAGCGATTTTAGCGCGGGTGCTACGATACCTGCAATAACCATCGCAATTACAACCGCCCACCTTCCAATCAGCACCATTTTTCTCTCCGACGCTTCTTTATTAAAATACTTTTTATAGATATCAAGCGAAAAAATGGTAGAGATACTATTTGCTTTACCCGCCAGCGATGCCACAACTGCTGCGGTCAATGCTGCAAAGGCAATGCCCTTTAAACCTGCCGGCAATAAATTCATTAGTGTCGGATAGGCATGATCCGGTTTAATAACCCCTGCCGCATCGGACATCTCTTGCTGAAACATTCCTTTGTTATGCAATACATACATTACAATGCCGGGTAACACTGCAATCACAGGCACTAACAATTTTAAAAAAGCAGCAAATAAAATCCCTTTTCTGGCCGTGACCAAGTCTGCGCCCAGTGCACGCTGTACAATGTATTGGTTGCATCCCCAGTAAGCCAGGTTGTTTACCAGCATACCGCCAAACAGCACCGACAGGCCGGGCAATTCTTTATAATACTTGTTGGATGAATCAAATATCATGTGAAAATGTTCCGGCGCTTCTTTGCGTAAAATGGACATCCCTTTAAAAATATCTTTACCAAAGCCATATTCTTCTGACAATAAAGACAAGGCAAGATAAGTGGTCACTAATCCACCTAAAATCAATACCACCACCTGCACAACATCGGTATAGCCAATTACCTTCATGCCACCCAGCGTAACTACCAGCGAAAAAATTACCAGGCCAACAATGCTCCATTCAAAACTCACCGTAGAGATGGACGAAATAGCAAGCGCACCGAGGTAAATAATAGAGGTAAGATTTACGAACACATATACCAGCAGCCAGAATACCGCCATGATAGTACTTACGGTATCATTATACCGCATGGATAAAAATTGCGGCATGGTGAAAATTTTATTTTTCAGGTACACCGGAATTACAAAAATGGCAATGATAATGAGCACCGCTGCTGCCATCCACTCGTAGCTCGATATGGCCAATCCCAATGCGAAACCCGAACCCGACATGCCGATAAAATGTTCTGCAGAAATATTGGAAGCAATGATGGATGCGCCGATTGCCCACCAGGTAAGGGATCCTTCCGCAAGAAAAAAATCTCTGGAACTGGCCGTGGACGACTTCTTTTTGTGGTAGATATAATATCCGTAAGCCGAGACCGCAATAAAGTAAACAAAGAATACAATGTAGTCGAGTGTATGCAATTGATTCATCAGCAAGCATTCATTTTAATGAACTGTCAAGATAAGTAAAAATGGCTGTTTGCAAACAATACACTGGTAGTAAATATCCCAAACACTAAACTACCACACTTTTCATCGTGAAAAATGTGGTAGTTTGTTTACAGTAAACTAAAAGAGATAAAAAACAATTGTAACAAAATAAATAAGCAGGATATCAAATAAAAAACGGAGAGCTAAAAATAATTGCTTCGGTTAAAATCTTAAAGTGGCTGGTAAATATTTTTTTATCAATGCTTCGTAATAAGGTTTCAATTCAACCCAATTGGGAGGAGTTGGGTTTTTAGAATATAAATCATATGGGTTAAAAAGATCTACCCATTTAAACATCTCATGGTCGTGGGCACTCATCAGGTGATCGTATGCATGCTCACGATGTTGCGCATAAAAAGAGTGATAACGCAACATGTACAAACCGGGTTCAGGCAAATAATCTTTCATCATGTGGTATACATATTCATCGTGTCCCCAGGAAAGATGCACATTATCTAATCCGCAATTGGGGCTATATACACCGTACTTGGTGTTGTAGCGTTCGTCGTCGTAATCCGGGCTATCTTTAAAAAATTCGGGATACACAATTTTGTCTGAAAAGGCGCAACCAACCGGGAATGTATCACCCACAGCCGCCCATTGTGGTTCACCAAACAGGCAGAGTACTTTACCCATATCGTGCAACAAACCAGTCAGTACCATCCAATCGGGATGACCATCGCGACGGATCGCTTCAGAAGTCTGTAGTAAATGCTGAAACTGGTCAAGATCTGTATCCGGATCTGAGTCATCTACCAGTTGATTGAGGAACTGAAATGCGTCCCATACGGGCATTTCTTTTTTATCAAACTTTAAATAATTAGCCTTTTTGCTGAGCACAAAATCGTAACTCTGGTAAGTGTGGTTGAGCCTGTAAAATTCGCGTACGGTATCTCTTTCCGGGCTCTCGTAATTGCGGTAGGCTTCTGTTGATTTATCGGTTGCAATTGACTCCGGATCGGGATAACGCTCCAATACATCGTCTTCCCAAACATCCAGGCTTTTTAGCGGATTGAGGGCGCTTTGGCTTAATTCATCTGTAGCAGGTAACATATGTGCAGGCATTTAAATTTTACAAGAAATTTACTTCTGCTAATTTGCGCATTTTAAATTTGTATCAGTACATTATGGCTGGGTTTATTTACGAAACCGGTTTCGTACAGGACGTAAATTTTATGTAGCTTTCGGTATTCTAAACAGGTATGAAAGAGAAAGTAACCAATGTAACGATTAAAATGCTGGCCAACCAATTGGGGCTTTCTATTTCTACGGTTTCCAAAGCCATCAGCGACAGCCATGAAATAAGCGCTGCAACAAAACAGCGCGTGAATGACCTGGTTGAAAAATTAAATTACAAACCCAACCCTTACGCCAGCAGTTTAAGAACCAGAAACAGTAAAACGATTGGAGTTGTATTACCCGAAGTGGCGGATAGTTTTTTTGCGCAGGCAATCAATGGCATTGAGTCAGTGGCTGAAGAAAAAGGATACCATGTACTGATCTATTTATCGCATGAAAGTTTTGAAAGGGAAGAACAGATTATAAAAGATTTTGAGAGCGGCCGGGTGGATGGTGTATTGATTTCTGTTGCAAAGGAAACCGAACAGCACAAACACATTGACACCCTGCTAGAGAAGAAAATACCACTTGTTTTCTTTGACCGGGTGATTGATGAAGTGGCTACCACAAAAATTATAACAGATGATTACGAGGCCGCTTATACAGCAACTGAACATCTTATAAAACAGGGATATAAGCAAGTTCTTTTTCTGTCTTTTTCGCAAACACTCTCTATCTCCTGTAAAAGACTGGAGGGATATAAAAAATCCCTGTATGATAACACCATAAAATTTTCCAGCGGCAATGTGCTGAGATTTTCAAATGATGCAAAAAAAGATTATAGCAATTTGTTAAGAAAACTAACATCACTGAAAAAAGGGATAGGTGTTCTTGCATCTGTTGAAAAGTTGGCCTTGCCCCTTTACCAGGCCTGTGAAGAATTACAGTTACGTATACCACAAGATGTAGGGTTGATCAGTTTTTCTAATTTAGATTCCGCCGCATTTTTACACCCACCATTAACGACCATTACACAACCGGCATTTGAAATGGGCAAAGCCGCGGCTGCCTTCCTGGTAAAGGCTTTGGAAAGAAAAAATTTTGAACTGGCGGATGAGGAGATTGTGATTCCGTCAGTTATGATTGTAAGAAAATCGACCTTGTAATGGATTAGATTGTTGCACAAATACTGATAATAAAAAAAGGTGCAAATAGCAAATTACTTTGCCATTTGCACCTTTTTTAAAAACTTATTCTTATAAAAATTTCAACACCGCTTCGCCCATGGCTTCAGTTCCTAAAATGTTTTCTTTAGCAATTGTTTTGTCTGCAATATCAACAGTTCGGTAACCTGCTTTCAATACCTGGTCAACAGCGCTGATCACCAAGTCGGATTCTTCCTTCATTCCAAAAGAAATATCCAGCAATAAAGCGGCAGATAATACAGAAGCCAATGGATTCGCAATTCCTTTACCTGTAATATCATGCGCTGAACCGTGAATGGGCTCATATACACCCGTACCATCTCCTATTGATGCAGAGGCCAGCATGCCCATAGAACCTGCAATCTGCGATGCTTCGTCGGTTAAAATATCACCAAATAAATTGGCGGTTACCACCACATCAAAGCGACGGGGATCTTTAATCAGTATCATCGCAGTAGAATCTACAAACTGGTATTCCACTTCAACATCCGGATATTCCAATGCCAGCTTCTGAATTTCTTCTCTCCAAAGGCGGCTTGTTTCCAGTACGTTTGCTTTATCAACAGAACATAATTTTTTGCGTCTTGTTCTGGCTGCTTCAAAAGCCTTGCGGCCTATACGCTCTACTTCAAAACGGCTGTACTCGGCCACATCGAAGGCGGTATTGCCATCATTCTTTCTTCCCTTTTCACCGAAATAAATATCACCGGTGAGTTCCCTGAAAAATAAAATATCAGCACCTTTTAATATTTCTGGCTTAATGCTGGAAGCACCTAACAATTCATCAAATAATTTGATCGGACGAAGGTTGGCATACAGGCCCAATTCTTTTCTCATCTTCAGCAACCCCTGCTCTGGTCTTACTTTTGCAGAAGGATCGTTGTCATACTTAGGGTGACCCACTGCTCCAAACAATACCGCATCTGAATTGCGCATTTTTTCAAGCGATTCATCCGGTAAAGGATTACCGGTAGCTTCAATGGCCACGTGACCTATTAAGGCTTCATCGTAAGTAAATTCATGGCCAAACCTGGCCGCTATTTTGTCCAACACTTTTTTTCCAACCAAAGTAACTTCCTGTCCTATTCCATCTCCGGGAACAACAAGAATATGCTTTTTCGCCATGTTATTTTTATTTTATCAGGTAAATGTATTGCGTCTTTTGCGTGTATGCGTTATCGTTACTAAAGAATGTTCAGCATTTTTTCCGTTGCCTTAATTGCTGCTACTGTCTGGTCACTGTCAAGGCCACGGGTTTTAAATTCCTTTCCGTTGTACAACCAGGTAATGATGGTTTCACACAACGCATCCGATTTGCCGCCGGGTGGAATACGCACCGTATAATCGGCCAGCACGGGCAACTCCATTTTCTTTTGTTTGTATATTTTTTTTAGTGCTGTAACAAAAGCATCGTACTGCCCATCGCCCTGTGCATGCTCTTCAAAAGACTCTCCATTGATCACGATGTTAAGTGTTACCGATGGCTTTAGATTTTTCGAATGCGTCAACACATAATTCACGATCTGCACTTTTTGCTCAATGCTGTTGCTGTCTAAAATATCAGAAATAATGTAAGGCAAATCAGCCTGTGTTACCATTTCTTTTCTATCGCCCAATTCAATTACCCGCTGGGTAACTTTCTTTAAATCTTCATCAGATAACTGGATGCCCAATTGCTGCAAATTGTTATCTATATTGGCTTTGCCGCTGGTTTTACCCAACGCATATTTGCGTTGACGGCCAAAACGCTCCGGCATAAGGTCGTTGTAATACAGGTTATTTTTTTTATCGCCATCTGCATGTATACCCGCTGTTTGGGTAAACACATTTTCGCCCACCACAGGTTTATTGGCGGAGATTCTGAAACCGGAAAAAGCTTCTACCAGTTTGCTTACGCTGTATAAAGATTTCTCTGCAACAGACGTTGTAACGGAGGGCATAAAATCGTTGAGCACCGCGATGGCGCTTGCCAGTGGCGCATTACCGGCTCGTTCGCCCATACCATTCACTGTAAGGTGAAGACCATGTGCGCCGGCTTTGACAGCTTCCAGTACATTGGCAATACTTAAGTCGTAATCGTTGTGCGCATGAAAATCAAAATGCAATTGCGGGTAACGGTTTACCAGTTCTGATACGTACTCAAATGTTTCAGACGGAATTAAAACGCCCAAAGTATCGGGCAACAAAACTCTTTTGATGGGTTGGTGCTGTAAAAAATCAAGGTATTGCAACACATATTCTTTGGAGTTGCGCATGCCATTGCTCCAATCTTCCAGGTACACATTGCATTGCAGACCTTTTTCTACTGCAAGTGCAATAACTGCCGCTATCTCATTGAAGTGTTCTTCGGGCTTTTTCTTTAACTGGTGAGTCAGGTGATTGAGTGATCCCTTTGTTAAGAGGTTCATCACTTTGGCGCCGGCTTCTATCATCCAATTAACAGATGTGTCGCCGTCTACAAATGTCAACACTTCTACTTTATCCAGGTAGCCGTTGGCAGCAGCCCAACCAGTTATTTTTTTTACTGCCTGAAATTCGCCTTCAGATACTCTTGCCGAAGCAATTTCAATTCTGTCAACCTTTACCTCTGTTAACAATAACTGGGCAATGGTTAATTTTTCAGATGCAGAAAATGACACACCGCTGGTTTGTTCACCATCCCGGAGCGTTGTGTCCATTATTTCAATATGTCGTGGTGTTTTTTTCAATTGCTTACAGCGATGCTGGTAGATTATGACGATCTGATAAAAGAAATTCGATGGATGTTCACCAGCTGATTAAATCGCATGGGTTTTGGCAAAACCTGCAATGTCTTCCTTCATGGCCTGTAAATAATCAATGTCATCAAAGCCATTTAACAGGTTGTGTTTTTTATAGCCGTTGATGTTAAATGTTTCTTTTTCGCCTGTAGACAAAATAGTAATCGTTTGGTCAGGAAGACTTACAGTAAACTGATTTTTAGGATCCGCTTCGATGGAAGAAAATATTTTTGCTAAAAATTCAGGGCTTACCTGTACTGGTAAAATGCCCATATTGATGGCATTGTTTTTAAAGATATCAGCAAAAAAACTGGATACCACGCAACGGAAGCCATAGTCGTAAATAGCCCAGGCCGCATGTTCCCGGCTGCTGCCACTTCCAAAGTTGGTACCGCCTACTAATATTTTTCCTGTGTAAACAGGATTGTTCAACACAAAATCCTGCTTGGGTGTGTTGTCTGCATTGTAACGCCAGTCTCTGAAAAGATTGTCGCCAAAACCTTCCCGCTTGGTTGCTTTTAAAAAACGTGCCGGGATGATCTGGTCTGTATCTACATTCTCGATTGGTAAAGGAACTGCGGTACTGGTAAGTTCATTAAATTTATCGTAAGCCATAATTGAATTGATAATTAATAATTGATAATTAATAATGAGAGATGCATCTTTACATCAAATCTCTTGGATCGGTTACGTAACCGGTGATTGCTGCTGCGGCCGCTACCAGCGGACTTGCCAGCATGGTGCGGCTTCCCGGACCTTGTCTTCCTTCAAAATTGCGGTTGCTGGTGCTGACTGCATATTTGCCTGCTGGCACTTTATCATCATTCATTGCAAGACAGGCAGAACAGCCCGGCTGACGCAAAGCAAAACCAGCTTCGGTTAAAATATCCAGTATGCCTTCTTCTTTAATCTGCGATTCAACAATGTGCGATCCGGGCACTACCCAGGCAGTAACATGATCCGCTTTTTTACGGCCTTTTACAATAGAAGCAAAAGCCCTGAAATCTTCAATACGGCCATTGGTGCAACTGCCGATAAACACGTAGTCTACTTTTTTACCGATCATTTGATCCTGCTCATGAAAGCCCATATAATTCAGTGATTTGTCATACGTGGCAGCACCGCCTTTTAAATCAGCACCTTTAGGAATTGATTTTGATATCCCCATGCCCATTCCCGGGTTGGTACCATAAGTAATCATCGGTTCAATATCAGCCGCATTAAAATTGTATTCTTTATCAAAGGTTGCGCCTTCATCGGTTTTCAATGTTTTCCAATAGGCCAATGCTTTGTCCCATGCTTCGCCTTTTGGCGCCAGTTCTCTTCCGTTGATATACGCAAAAGTGGTTTCATCAGGAGCAATCATACCACCCCGGGCGCCCATTTCAATGCTCATGTTGCATACCGTCATGCGGCCTTCCATGCTCATTTTTTCAAATACCTCGCCTGCATATTCAACAAAATAACCGGTGGCGCCGGCAGTAGTTAACTGCGATATAATATATAAAGTCACATCCTTTGGTGTAACGGCTTTGCCTAAACTGCCGGTTACATTGATGCGCATTTTCAAAGGCTTTGGTTGCATGATGCATTGAGAAGACAATACCATTTCAACTTCAGACGTGCCGATGCCAAAAGCAATCGCACCAAAAGCGCCATGCGTTGATGTATGAGAGTCGCCACACACAATGGTCATGCCCGGAAGCGTGATGCCATTTTCTGGTCCTACCACGTGAACAATACCATTTTTTGGATTACCCAGTCCCCAGTGAGAAATCCCGTATTTGGCTGAGTTTTGTTCCAGAGCCTTCAATTGATTGGCGGATAAAGGATCAGCTACCGGCAAATGCTGATTAACAGTAGGTGTATTGTGATCAGCAGTAGCAAAAGTATGTTCAGGAAACATCACTTTTATTCCCCTGCTCTCAAGGCCAAGAAACGCAACCGGGCTGGTTACTTCATGTATAAAATGCCTGTCAATAAAGAAAACATCTGGTCCGTCTTCTATTCTTCTTACCACATGTGCATCCCACACTTTATCAAACAGGGTAGTTGGCTTATTACTCATTGTACAACGTTTTTTGAATTATTTTGCAAATATCCATTGTTATCGGCTAAAAATTGCAAAAACACAGATAAATCTGAACAAGGGTTGAATAAAAACTTCCAAAAGAATATAAAATTGAGATTTTTTCTTATTTCATCGCATGGCATTTTTTAAGTCATTTGCTGCAAAAAGGCGGTTAAAAAATGTTACCTTTTCAGCTAACGGTTTCAGTAATGGATGCGTTATAAAACAACTATTTTTTTAATAAAATCTAAGCCAGTATTGTTTTCGGGTTAAGGACAACTCCTTTGTCGATAACACTAATTTTTTATCTCGGCCATTTTTGTAACGGTTTGTTATTGGCCTAAAAACATTTTTTCAAATCCTGCCATCCGCTTAACTTCACTCATCAGATGACCTGACGACTATGGAAAGTATTGTAAAAAGAAGCGGGGTATGCGATGAGGTTGTAACCAAGTTGCAACAACAAATTGCCTCGGGTAAATTTAAAACAGGAGAAAAACTGCCATCAGAACCGGTGATGATGCAACAATTTGGCGTTGGCCGTTCCAGTATCAGGGAGGCCATCCGGATATTGGCCAATAAGGGACTGGTTACTGTGAAGCAAGGCCTGGGTACTTTTGTTGACGTACAGAATGGCACATTGGTTCCCTGGTACGACCGCCTGCAAAGTTCTACATCGAAAGATTTGAATGAGGTAAGGCAATTGCTGGAATTGAAAATTGCGGAAAAAGCTGCTATAAACAGAACCCAAAAGGATATTGCAATACTCACCAGGTTATTGAAGAAACGGTTGCATGCCGCTCAGCATAACCTGGCGGATGAGTGCATTGATGCGGACATTCAGTTTCATATTGCCATTGCAGACGCGGCTAAAAATGATATCCTTGCAGATTTATATAAAAACATTGCAGCGCAGATAAAAAAATCATTCCGGCAGGCCTACACCGATACAGAAATGTTTGTGATAAAACATTCCATCCACGAAGACCTGTTGCAAAGCATCATTGATAAAGATCCCAAAAAAGCCTGGCAATGTGTGATGAATATTATTGGGGAGAAGGCGGAAAGCTGAAAGCAGAAGGCATAAGGCAAAACCCATTTACTAACTGATACCTGTATAAGTATGATGATTTCTTTAAAGAATAGAATATTGCTTTTGTTGATAGGCGGATTTTTTTGCTGGCAAACTTCAGCGGGCCAGGAACAAAAACCATTGTTGCTTTCAGAAGCAATTCAAACCGGGCTGCAGCAT
Source organism: Ferruginibacter sp. (assembly GCF_028288465.1). GTDB lineage: Bacteria > Bacteroidota > Bacteroidia > Chitinophagales > Chitinophagaceae > Ferruginibacter. The sequence continues at coordinate 87,954 of NZ_JAQBNR010000048.1, forward strand.
TACCAAAGTATACAGGCCAAACAAAATTATCTTCATTCCTCTACCGAGCTGGTAAAAAATACGCAAAAAGAATACCTGCCCAATGTACTTGCTTCTATACAGCAGAGTTTCGGAACCATCAACGGTCAGTTTGGGCCCGCTGCAGCTTATGGCGCACCTGGTACCAGTTCATCAGGTCCAACCTATAGCAGTCAAAGCTGGTCTGCTGCTTTTGGTGGTGTATATGTATTAAATACCAACTGGGAAGTATTTTCTTTTGGCAGGTTACAATCCCGCATTGCTTATGCAGCTTCACAGGTAAGCAGAGATTCAGCCGATCTGGCACAGGAACAATTTGTACAGAGTGTAAAAATAGCAAGCGCCTATCTTAATTTACTGGTTGCACAAACGCTTTTAAAAACAGCCAATGCCAACCTGCAGAGAGCGACCACTATACAAACAGTAGTGTTGGCACGCACCAAAAACGGGCTGAATGCCGGGGTAGATTCTTCCATCGCCAATGCGGAAGTTTCCAAAGCAAAGCTGCTGATCATCGATGCATCCAATACGGAACAAACCTATAATAACCAGCTTGCGCAATTGATGAACGCTGCTGCCATCAGTTACAGTGCGGACACTACTTTTCTAAAAACATTGCCGGCCACTTACAACACAGATCTGGCTATTGAACAAAACCCACAGGTGAAGTTTTATAAAAGCCGTATCGATCAAAGCGATCGATATGCAAGTCTGCTAAGTAAAAGCATCTTGCCCGGTGTTAACCTGTTTGGCATTTTTCAAACAAGGGGTTCTGGTTTCGATTACAATTACACCGCTCTCAACAACAACTATTCAAAGGATTATTTTACCGGCATCAACCCAACGCGAAGCAATTATATAGCCGGTGTTTCGATGGCCTGGAATATTATGAGCATCAGCAAAATAAAACACCAGGTATTATCACAACAATTTATTTCAAAAGGATTACAGAATGAATATGATCTTATCAGCACTCAATTAAAAGATCAGCTGATACTGGCAGATCAGCGCATCGCTAACAGTTTGCAAAGCTGGCGGGAAGCTCCTGTTCAATACAAAGCGGCATCAGATGCTTACCTGCAAAAATCAGTGTTGTTTAAAAACGGACTCAGTAATATCATCGATCTTCAACAGGCACTCTACTTACTGAACCGTGCTGAAACCGATGTAAGTGTTGCTTACATCAACGTTTGGCAATCCTTGTTACAGAAGGCTGCAGCTTCGGGAGATTTTGATTTGTTTTTAAGACAAGTGAGGTAATGGATAATTTTTTAATGGATAATTGATAATGAATTTTCGTGCAGGTTTCTAAATGTAAAATCAATCTTTAAAATTAAAGTACAAAACATGTTTTTTATAACTTAAGACCTGGAACTTAAGACTTAAAACTTAGTCATATAACTTAAAACTTAACATTTGAATCTGATAAGAGCTGCATTAAGGAAACCCATTACCATACTGGTTTTGGTGGCAGGATTAACCTTTTTTGGTATCAATGCGGTACGCAATATCAAGATTGATATTTTTCCGGATATGAATATGCCGGTTATTTATTTATCCCATCCTTATGGCGGCTATACACCTGACCAGATGGAATCTTATTTTGGTAAAGCCTACGTAAACCTGATGCTGTATGTATCCGGCGTAAAGAGCATCGAAACAAAAAACATCCAGGGCCTCACCCTGATGAAGCTAACATTTTACCAGGGTACTAACATGGCCCAGGCAGCCGCCGAAGTTTCTGCTTTCAGTAACCGGGCGCAGGCCATATTTCCACCAGGGTCGCAACCACCTTTTATCCTCCGGTTTGATGCATCTACCCTACCCGTCGGGCAATTGGTTCTAAGCAGTGCTACAAGAACCAATAACGAATTATTAGACTTCGCCAACGTGTATGTGCGCTCTTCTTTTTCATCTATTCCCGGCCTGGTGGCACCCGCACCATTTGGCGGCAACGTGCGTACGATAGTAATAAAAGTTGATCCTGAATTATTGCGGGCACACAATTTTACCGCCGACCAGGTGGTGGAAGCATTGCGTGTAAACAACCAAACTTCTCCTGCGGGCAATGTACGCATTGGCGATAAAAATTATTTAACCCCGGTCAACACTACCGTAAAAACGGTAAAAGATTTTGAAAATATTCCGCTGTTTAAAGGAGGTGTTCAAAACCTGTATTTAAAAGATGTAGCCACCGTAGAAGACGGCGCAGATATTACCACCAGCTACGCCCTCATCAACGGTAAACGGTCGGTATACCTGGCCATTACAAAATCTGCAGACGCTTCCACCTGGGAAGTTGTGCAAAATCTGAAGAAAGCCATTCCCCGTTTCCAGGCACTGCTTCCTGCAGATGTAAGCCTCTCTTACCAATTTGATCAATCCGGTTATGTTATCAATGCCGTTAAAAGTTTGCTGAGTGAAGGTGCTATCGGAGCCATCTTAACCGGCTTAATGGTATTGCTTTTTTTAGGAGATCCGAGAGGTGCATTGATCGTTATCCTGACAATTCCTATTTCCATTATATCAGGCATTTTATTTTTATCGCTGTTTAACCAGACCATCAATATCATGACGCTGAGCGGGCTTTCCCTTGCGATTGGTATCCTGGTAGATGAATCGACGGTAACCATTGAAAATATACATCAGCATTTAGATATGCACAAGCCCAAAGCGCTGGCAATTTGGGACGCCTGTAAAGAAATTGCCTTTCCAAAATTGCTCATCCTGTTTTGTATACTGGCTGTGTTTGCACCTGCTTTTACCATGAAGGGTATACCCGGAGCTTTGTTTTTACCGCTGGCGCTGGCCATCGCTTTTTCCATGATTGTATCTTATTTTATGGCGCAGACTTTTGTGCCCATCATGGCCAATTGGCTGATGAAGGGTCACCATATAAAAAAGGACGCAACATCTACTGATATGACGGATGAAGAAGAATTCGCTGCCAGTGGTCTTACACCTGAAGAAGAAGGTGATACCTGGGATCAGAAAAAAATCCTAGCGGAAAAATCGATGCATGACGACGGTAAAAAGCATTCTCTTTTTGAAAAATCCAGGATTCGGTTGCTGAGTTTTTTATCACGGTTGTTTCCTTTTTCGGCCTGGGTGGTGGTAGCGTATGTCATTATTATTTCCGGTATTGCCTTTTTATTGCTAAGTAATATCGGGCGGGATGTATTACCTAAGGTCAATGCCAAACAGTTCCAGGTAAGGCTGCGTGCACCGGAAGGCACAAGGGTTGAAAACACAGAACTGGAAGTGGTAAAAGCGCTCGCCGTGTTGGATACACTGGCGGGCAAGGATAATATTGCCATCACTTCTGCTTTTGTGGGAATACACCCGGGTTTGTTTTCCACCAGTCCCATTTACCTGTTTATGGCCGGCCCACACGAAGCGGTTTTGCAGGTGCAGTTAAAAGAAGACTATAAAACCAACCTGGAAGAGTTCCAGGATAAATTCAGGGAAAAAATCAAAGCGGCCATGCCGGATATCAAATTATCTTTTGAGCCCATTCAGCTGACCGATAAAATTTTAAGCCAGGGATCACCCACACCAATTGAAGTAAAAATATCCGGTAAAAACAAGGAAGTAAATGAAGAGTATGCCAATAAGCTGATTGAAAAGCTAAATAAAATCCCCTATCTGCGGGATGTACAGATTGGACAGAGTACCAAATACCCTGCCATTAACATTGATATTGACCGCATAAAAGCGGCACAACTGGGCGTTGATATGTCAGATATTGCCCGTTCGCTTACGACGTCTACTTCTTCCAGCAGGTACACAGAAAAAAATGTCTGGGTTGATCAAAAAGCCGGATTAAGCTATGGTGTGCAGGTTGAAATTCCGGAGAACAAGATGAAAAGTGTGAACGACATCAATGAAATAGCGGTTCTTAAAAACCAGGCCAGGCCTGCAATTGGTGATGTCGCCACCATTTCGGAAGGAACAACGCATGGAGAAAATGACAACGTTGGCGTGATACCGTTACTTTCTGTAACTGCCAATTTATACAAAAAAGATTTAGGCCATGCCACACAGGATGTAGACGCAGCTATCAAATCGCTGGGACCATTGCCCCGCGGACTGACCATGGAAGCTGGCGGCTTAAGCAATGTACTTACCGAAACGCTGGACAGCTTGCAGAGTGGGCTGATAGTGGCCATCGTAGTAATATTTTTAATGCTGGCCGCCAACTTTCAATCTTTTAAAGTTTCCCTCGTAGTGCTGGCTACGGTACCCGCCGTGATATTGGGAGCGCTGGTACTGCTGGTTTTGACTGGTTCAACTTTAAACCTGCAATCGTACATGGGCATGATAATGTCGGTCGGCGTTTCTATCTCTAATTCTGTATTACTCATTACCAATGCGGAGCAGTTGCGCAAACACAATGGTGATGCCATCCTATCTGCCAAAGAAGCCGTGGCCTTGCGTATGCGCCCCATTCTTATGACAAGTGTGGCCATGATAGCGGGTATGATACCAATGGCTGCAGGGCTTGGAGAAGGCGGCGACCAGGCATCGCCATTGGGACGTGCCGTTATTGGCGGACTGGTAGCATCTACGTTTGCAGCATTATTTATTTTACCCCTTGTTTTTGCCTGGGTACAAGGCAAGGCCAGTACACAATCTGTATCACTTGACCCTGAAGACAAAGAAAGTAAACACTATATACCATCTTTATATGAAAAGAAATAACCTCATAGTTACAACATTGCTGTCCGTGAGCCTGTTGCTGATGATGACCATGCAAAGCTGTAATTCATCGGATAGAGGGAAAACAGAAAACAAAGCCGCAGCAGTAGTGGCAGTGCCGCCTACGCCTGTGTTTGTATTACAAAAGGGCATGCTTGCCAGCAGACTGGACATACCGGGGGAATTGATCGCTTTTCAAAAGGTGGATTTGTATGCGAAGGTCAGCAGCTTTGTAAAAAAGATGTACGTGGATGTTGGTTCGCAGGTAAAACAGGGTCAATTGCTGGCCACCATGGAAGCGCCTGAAATTGGATCACAACTGGCAGGCTCACAATCAAAACTGGAATCTTTCAATGCACTTTACCAGGCAAGTAAAGCTACTTACAACAGGCTACTGGAAACCAGTAAAACGCCGGGCACTATTTCGCCCAACGAACTGGAGCTGGCGCTGGCAAAACAAAACTCCGATCTGGCCCAATTAAATGCGGCCAAAGCAGCAGCCAGGGAAATTACCGACACAAGGAACTACCTGGAAATACGGGCACCATTCAGCGGCGTTATCAGTGCGAGGAATGTTAGCGCAGGTGCTTATGTCGGCCCCGCCGGCAAGGGTTCTGATATGCCCATCTTTTCATTGCAACAACAAAGCAAACTTCGCCTGGTGGCCTCCATCCCCGCTACTTATACTTCTTTTCTGAACAATAAAAGCAAGGTGAATTTTACAGTGAATTCATTGGCAGGAGAAAAGTTTACAGCAACGATTGCCAGACTTTCCGGAGCACTGGACAACCGGCTTCGCTCCGAATCTATTGAGATGGATGTAGACAACAGCAGCAAAGAATTATTGCCCGGCATGATTGCTGAAATTTCTATTCCCCTTCCTGCTCAGGACAGTAGTTTTGTGGTACCAAAAACTGCAGTGGTAAATTCAACTCAAAAAATATTTGTGATCAGAAAACTCAACGGCAAAGCCGAATGGGTAGAGATAAAAAAAGGCAGAGACGCCGATGGCAAAACAGAAGTGTATGGAGCAGGCTTAAAGACTGGCGACACACTGGTTACATCAGGCAGTGAGGAAATTCGGGAAGGGAGCGTTATTAAATAATATAGCTGCTACTTAAGTAACATGGAATAAAAAACATAGCTTGTTTATTTCCCGATACAAAACTTACTAAAGATGAAATCCAGCACATCTTCATTCGAAATGTCACCTGTTATTTCTGAAATGTAATGAAGACAACGGCGTATGTCGAGCGCCAGCAGATCGCCGGAAATGACATTGTTTAAGCCAGTTTCAATATCATTCAATGAACGTTCCACCTGTTGCAAGGCCTGCTGGTGGCGGGCATTGGTAACAATTACACTTTCAGATGAAGGAAGTTCATGTACGGTTGATTTGAAAATGACATCTTTCAATTCATCAATGCCCATTTTGTTTTTGGCGGAAATAAAATGAATGTTGTCGATGCCACTAAACTTGTCTTTTATTTCATTGGTTGTGGCTATATCGGCTTTATTGCCAACCAATATGATGGTATTGTTATTCCCGTGTAACATGTCTGCTATAACTTCTAATTCCGCAGCTGTAATTTGATTTACGTCAAAAATGTATAAAACCACATCGGCTGATTTCATCTTCTCCAAACTCCGTTCTATTCCGACCAGTTCTATAGTGTCTGTACTATGTTCCCTGATACCTGCGGTATCTATTAACCTGAATAAAATACCATTGATGTTTAGCACCTCTTCAATGGTATCCCTTGTAGTGCCGGCAATTTCACTTACGATGGCACGGTTTTCATTCAGCAGTGTATTTAGCAAAGTAGATTTGCCCGCATTGGGTTTACCAATGATGGCCACGCTAACGCCGTTTTTAATTACATTACCCAATTGAAAAGAAGTCAGTAATTGTGCAGTGGTGGTTTGCGCAGAACGGATGAGTTCGTAAAACTTTTTACGGTCTGCAAACTCCACATCTTCCTGGCTAAAATCCAGTTCCAATTCTATCAGTGCAGAAAAGCTGATCAGTTCTTCTCTCAACATTTTTAATACCCCGCTAAAGCCGCCTCTTATATTATAAAGCGCCGTCTTTTGTGAGGCTGCTGTATTGCTTGCAATTAAATCAGCCACGGCTTCTGCCTGTGTTAAATCCAGTTTGCCGTTTAAAAACGCCCGCTGGGTATATTCGCCTGGTTTGGCCATTCTTGCACCATGATTAACGCATGCCTGTAATACCTGTTGCTGTACATATGGACTACCGTGGCAACTGATTTCAACCACATCTTCCCCCGTATAACTTTTGGGACCTTTAAATAGCGAAACAACTACTTCATCAATCAATTTATCTTCATCCTTAATCAAACCAACATGAATTGTATGAGAAGGTTTGCCCGATAAATCTTTTGACGAAAATAGGTTGTTGATTATGCCGAAAGCCTTGTCACCACTAAGCCTTATTACACCGATAGCCCCTACTCCTGGCGGGGTTGCCAATGCAACAATGGTATCTTGCCAGCCGGATAATTTATTTGTCATGCGGCAAAGATAAACCAGTATCGAAGTGAATCTGCGTCAGCGATAAAATTTGGTCATTTCTTAGTTCGCCTTTGCCGAAAGGTATTTATTGTCGGCCCGGTCTATCTCAGTGGTGTAGTAATGCTTTACTCCATTGATCGTTACTTCATCCAGCACATCTACAAAGTTCTGGAATGTGCTTACATCGGATGGTTTTATGATCAATACAAAATCATCTGCAGTGCCCTTTAATTTTTGTACTGCCTTTCTTTTCTGCAAAATAATTTCGCGGATGCCTTTATCAATAAAATTAGTTTCTCCAGCAATTGCATTTGCAGAAGGCATTCCTTCGTAATATCTTATCACATTGTCTTTGTCAAGCAGTACAGTTAATGCACAGGATTGGCATATCATATCACTGGGAGGCACTTTATCATAAGGCATATTCATATTCATTACCGTGGGTGTGGCGAGTGTGGTGGTAAATACAAAGAAGGTGATCAGAAGAAAGCCAAGATCCACCATCGGGGTTAAATCAACCCTGGTAGTCTTTTTTTTGAATGCAAATTTCTTCTGTTTGTTGCCGGGTTTGTTGTTTTCGATTTCTGCCATAACATATAGTTTGTAGTAAGATGTTGACCGGTGTTATTTCCATACTGTTTGTTCGATAATTTATCACCAGTTTTTAACTGAAAAGTCTTTTAACAATCAATAAAATACAATTGACTACAAGACAAAAAAAACCCTTTACAAAATTGTAAAGGGATTTTTTTTGTGACTCTTAAATTTTATTGTTCCTGTACCACGAAGGTAATTGGCTGCCTACGATAGGCATTTACGTTACGTCCGTTTTGTAAAGCCGGCGTCCATTTAGGACCTTTTTTAATAATTTTTACAGCTTCATCTTCCATACCATACCCATGCTTTGATTCGGCCTGAACATCGCTTATACTTCCATCCTTGCTTACAATAAACCTTACAATAACCTGGTAAGTTCCTTCAGGAGCACCATTATCAACCGGTGTGCTGGCGTTCAGATTTTTTTCAAGGTAACGTCTCCATGCAGCTTCTCCCCCTGGGAAGGCAGCTTCGTTTTCCACCTTGGTAAAAATTTTATCTTCATCATCAGATTTAGGAGCTTCAGTAACCTGTGTTCCCTTATCTTCCACCGGAGCCTGTACAATTGCCTGTTTATTATCGCTTTCAACAGTCTTAGTACTAATCACCTGGTCTTCCTTTATCTCCTCAATTTTTTCATCTGGCTTTACCTCTTCATCTTTTACAATTTTGGGAGGCGTAAACTTAATCTGGTTAATTTCAGGAGGTGGTGGCGCCTTTGGTGGTGGTGGCGGTGGTGGTGGTGGTGGAGCATCATTCTTTTTTATCTCCGCCATCTGTGTATCCAGCACGTCTATTTGTTCAACCTTCTTTTTTCCCATTATATCAGCAAATACAGAGGCTAAAAAAAGTACAATTGCAAGAGCAGCAGTAAGCAGCAAGGCTTTGGTAAGCCTTCCGTTGTAGGTCTTACGAAGTTCGTAAGCGCCGTACTGCTTGTTCCTGCCATCAAAAATGATGTCAAGAACATCTGCGTTTAAAATTTTATTTATTTCCATTTCAAAATGCTTTATTGTTTAGATTCAGGAACATTCAAATTCCATAAATTTATTTAATTCCATTGGCTTGTTCCGTCATAGTTACTAACTGTTCTTCCGATGGCGCCATGTCAACTTCGGCATAGTGCCCGGGAGGAACTGTATTAATCGTCATTTCATCCAAAATGTCAATCGCATTTTTAAAAGTAGCATCCTTATCAGATTTGATAATATACATTAAATCGCCAATAGGAGTAGCTTTCTTTTTGTCAAGAATCACCTGCCTTATATCTTTAAAATTGCTGCTTTTGAACTGTTGAGATGCAGTTTCCGGGTTTAATTCTCCCATGTAATAATATACCTGGTCGTTTTTGCCCAGAAGAATCGTCATAGCCCCCGAATTTTTTACTTTCAGTTGCTGATCCGGATCATCCTTTGGTTCATTCATGTTCATCGCCGTCGGCTGACTCATAGTAGTTGTAAAAACGAAGAACGTAATTAACAGAAAACCAAGGTCTACCATTGGTGTTAAATCCACACGGGTGGACATTTTTTTACCTTTCTTGACGCCGGGGCCTTTTTTATGTCCGCCACCCGACGAGGTATCCATTTCTGCCATAAAAATATTTTTTAGTTAAATGAAGGAAATTATTTCCCTATTGCTGCTTTGCCTTATTTTCATTATACAATTCTGTTCCAGCTTCAACAGTCTCACTGTTAGTGGCAATCCTGAATTTGAAAAGATCATTTTTCTTCAAAGCATACTTAATGGCTTTGAAAGTTGGGTACTTAACAGAGTTATCGCCCTTAATTACAATCCTCTCTTCCAGTTCTTTTTGGTCACCCCCTGCGTAAGCGTTGGTGATACTTCTGAACCAGTCTACCATTTCGTTATTTGTACTGTCTACGATTGGTATACCTGCCAATTTCTCTGCAGGTGGTAATTCAGGTAAAGCCAAAACACTTTTAATTTGTCCTAAAGGCACGCCGATGAAAGGCAACTTTCCAAGTTTGGCTATTTCGTCAGGCGAAAGGTTTAATCCTTTGGTTTTGTTCAAATCATTCAGCACATCTTTTCTTTTTGCATCATCACCCAAAATCAGGAAACATTTCCCTTCTTTTGTAAGTGTAACAAGGATGGCCTTGTCTGACGCAACTTTGGCTGATACCGACGTAGGCGTTTGAACCGCAACTGCTTCCGGTGGCTTTTGCTTTGTTGCCATTATGAAAAACGATAACAGCAAGAAAGCAACATCACACATAGCTGTCATATCAATATTTGTACTCTTTCGAGGTAGTTTCGCTCTTCCCATGCGCTATTTTTTATTTTATTATGAGATGCATTGTGCTTGTAATTCCACAAATATTATTTGTACAAAGAAGCAAAACTTTGAGTTAAAGTAAAACCACTTTCGTCGATACCATAGGTAATGCCATCAATTTTAGTAGTAAATACGTTATACATAATAATAGCCACGGCGGAAGTACCGATTCCCAAAGCAGTATTGTACAAGGCCTCTGAAATACCTACAGAAAGTTGTTCTGCAGCAGCTGATCCACCTTCACCAGAACCTAGGTTAGAGAATGACCTGATCATACCCAATACCGTACCCAGCAACCCCATCAATGTTGCAACAGATGCAATGGTTGATAAGAATACAAGATTTTTTTCCAACATTGGTAATTCAAGTGCAGTAGCTTCTTCTACTTCTTTCTGAATCGCCATTACTTTTTGATCTGTTGATAATTCTGAATTAGAAATCATGTCTTTGTACTTGTGCAAACCAGCTTTCATTACATTACCAACACTACCTTTTTGTTTATCGCATTCAGCAATAGCAGCATCGATATTTTTGTTGGCAAGATGATATTGGATCTTCCTGATAAAGTCAGCGCTGCTGCCTGTACCGGTTGCTTTTGAAATGGTAAGAAACCTTTCAATTACAAATGTCAATACAGTCAGTAAACAGCCAATCAACAAAGGTACAATGATACCTCCCAGGTACATTTTATGTAACCCGTCTTTAGAGTTCTTTAATTTTTCGTAACTAGGCCAGAAAAGTTCGCCGCTATGTTGCTGAGCATCAGCAAATGCATTTGCATTTCCTAAAATGAACCGCCATATTAAATATCCGGCTATGATACAAAGTAATGGAGCCAGATAAGAAATAGAATTTCCCGATTTTTTTGCCTGTACTGAAGTTGATGGTTTTACGGTTGCAGTAGTTTTTGTTTCTGCCATGACGTTCAATTTTTAGTGAGTTAAGTGTAAATGTTGTTTGTGAAAATTAAATATTAAATGCTAATAAATACGCTTTTTTTTACCATCAAATATCTTGCTGCAAATATCTTTATGGCGAAGCACAAGTTAATAAAATAATTGAATCTAACAACTGCAGAAAGAAATTTTTCTAAGTTTTCATAAAGAAGTAATGCAGGCCCGTGAATTTTGCGATTTCAGTATTCCGGAAGGGCATTTTATTAAGCATTATTCATAGCGCAGTGCAACGATGGGATCGAGTTTGGCTGCTTTATATGCAGGATAGAGGCCGGCCAGCAAGCCAACCAGCGAACAAACTAATACACCGGTAATGACCCATAGCCATGGAACAACAAAACCGGTCTTTAATAAAACTGCCACAATATTTCCAAATAATATTCCTGCGATAATTCCGACGAAGGCACCCATCAGACTGATTAGTATAGATTCCCATAAAAACTGGGCCCTCACTTCACCAGCTTTTCCGCCCAGTGATTTTATCAATCCGATTTCCTTCGTTCGTTCATTTACCGCTACCAACATAATATTCATCAGTCCGATAGCCGCACCTATCAAAGTAATGAGCGCTATTGCCATTGTTGCATATTGCAAAAAGCCAAGGTTTTTCATCAGGGACTGTGCAATGCTATCACTCTTATCAATATAAAAATTGTCTTCTTCTTTTACATCCAGCTTTCTTACCGGGCGAAAAATTCCCGTTGCCTCACCAATGGCAACATCCATCATTTTCATATCGGTAACCATTACGGCAATATTATAAGATTGGCCGGTTGACCCAAATAGGCGACGGATGGTGTTGTATGTAGTGATAACTATTTTATCTGCATTCATAAATGCACTGCTTCCTTTATCTTTTAATATCCCGATGATGCGGAATTTGTTACCCGACACCGTGATAATTTTATCCAGAGCCCTTTCCGTATTATCACCATATAATTTTTGCGCTACCACATTGCCTATTACGCAAACACTTCGGCCGGAGGCCACATCTGTTTCACTGAAATTACGACCTGCGGATAGTTCGTAACCATTCAGCTGAAGATAATTCTCATCTCCACCAGTCACCCTTATATCAGGATTTGTTTTCTTTACTTCATTGCTTACAATTACTCCGTTAGGGCCCGATAACGCAACGCCTACAATAGCAGGAAACCCATATCTTTCTTTAAAAGAACGTGCTTCCTCCAGCGTAATCAATTTCCCCTCACTGGATGCTCTGACAACCGCATTTTTTCTTTTTTTGGACACCTCCCTGTTTGGTCCGCCACCAAAGCGAACGTTACGTTCTTTATAGCGAAGGCTGAACGCATTGGCACCCATGGTTGAAAAGCTTTGAGTAAGACTTTGATTGACTGCTTGTACTGCAGTGATGATAGCGATGAGGGCCATGATACCCAGGGCAATAATGATTACGGTAATAGCCGTTCTCAGCCGGTTACTTTTTACTGTCTGGTATGATAATGCGATAGAATCGGCTGTTTTCATTACTTTAAAATTCTGCTTAAAGTTAATCCTGAAAAACTATACCCTGTATAAAAAGTTTATAAACGGTAATTACGCTGATTGCTGAAACGTTGTCATGTATTTTGAAATAATTCCTGCAACACTTGTTCCTGACAAATCAGATGGAACATTAAAAATGGCATTAGTAATAAAGCCAATCGATTATTACTGATGGCCATATACCAATGATAATTACTAACCCAGCCGTGATAATAAGCAAGGTTTTAAATGCAGGTGTGATATCCCATTGCTGGTTAACGGCCGATGTATTTTCCTTGAAGTAAATGGCCTGGATGATTTTAAAGTAGTAATAAGCGCTTATGGCCGCACACAAAACAGCAAATACAACCAGCCAGTTTTGATGCCCGTCGTTAACAGCTGCTATCAGCATAAATAATTTGGCCTGGAATCCTGCAGTTAAAGGAACCCCGGTTAAAGATAAGAGGAATATGGTTGCGGTGATGGCGAGCACAGGTTGCTGTTTGGCTAAACCATTAAAGCCATCTATGGTGTAATCGCTCATTTTAATCAGGATAGCAAAAAGACCAATGGTGGCCAGGCTATAAGCAGCAGTGTACAAGATAATTCCTTCTTTGGCGAACTGGTTAATGGCAAATATGGCCAGTAACATAAATCCCGCCTGCGCAATACTTGAATACGCCAGCATTCGCTTTACACTTTGCTGAAATACAGCCGTTAAGTTGCCAATCAATAAAGTGGCTGCGGTTATAATAGCAATTAAAATTTGCCATTGTTGCTGCGCAGTTCCAAAAGCATGCTCAAACAACCTGATAAAAGCGATAAAACCACCCGCCTTTACAATCGTGGCCATAAAAGAAGTGAATACCGTTGGTGCCCCATCATATACATCCGGTGCCCAGAAATGAAAAGGTGCGGCAGATACTTTAAATACCATGGCAATTAATAGAAATACCAGCCCGATAGCAAGCATTACCGGTAACTTGCCTGTACCCAAATTAATATTGTTGATGTAAAAAGTGGGTGTGCCTGTATTACCGCCGTAGATAAACGCAATGCCCATTAAAAGAATACCCGTTGAAAACGAGCCCATCAAAAAATACTTCAGCGCAGCTTCGTTACTTTTTAAATTTCGTTTATCACTGCCGGTTAAAATATACAATGGAATAGACAAAATTTCGATTCCTAAAAACAAGGTGAGTAAGGTGTTGTAAGTAGCAGCAATTGAAACGCCACATAAAACAAAGAATATGAGTGCAAAATATTCTGATACATTGTTACCCACTTTTTCTATATCCCGTCCATTTAATAAAAATAGCAATAGTGTACAAACCAGTACAATGGTTATAAACGTCAGGTTAAAACTGGTGAAATCAAGCATGCCTTTCAGCTCAATCGTAAACATTGGCTTCTGCATAAATACTTCTGCGCAGTTGGCGATTATGGCCAGTATTAAGCCGGCAATGGCCCAATATTTGGCCGTACTTTTCTGCTTGAAAAAAGCACCTCCAAACATCATCACTATTCCCCAGACTGCTGTTAGTATTATTGCGTTCATGTTTCCCTATACCGCCAAACGCGGAACTGTTTTATTTATGTAATTACTTAAATCTTGTTATAATACCCGTAACCGTATCTTTTGTAAGATCAAACAACGGCTGCGGATAAATGCCTGATAAAAATATAGCCACCACGATAATGCTTAATGCAATTTGCTCATTCACAGAAATTTCTTTCATGTTTGTAGTAAGCGCATTTACCTGTCCGTAAAATACTTTCTGCACCATGGTTAAAGTATATACCGCAGCCAGAATAATACTTACCAAAGCCACGGTAGCAATCCAGCCATTAAACTGGAATAGCCCACTGAACATCATGAACTCGCCCACAAATGCATTGGTTAATGGCAACGCGATATTGGCAAAACCAATTACCACCAGCATAATGGTAAGCACCGGCGCTTTATGGGCAATACCACTTAACTGGGATATTTTTCTAACGCCCAATTGACGTTCAATCATTTCAATAACAATCCACAAACCGATGATATTGATACCGTGGTTGAACATTTGAATCATCACCCCTTCCAGGCCGATTTGTTTGGTGGTGAAAATGGTGGCGCTCATTAACCCAATATGAGCGATAGAGGAATAGGCAACCAATCGCTTTAAATCATCCTGCTTAATAGCTAACAGACTTGCGTATACAATTCCAATGACAGATAAAATAATCACAGCGGTATCGAATTTTGCAACCGCCAGCGGAAACATTGGCAACAGCCAGCGCACCACGCCAAACAATCCCATTTTTACCATTACACCACTTAGTACCATGGTAACCGCTGAAGGCGATTGCTCGTATGTATCGGGCTGCCAGGTATGAAAAGGAAATACCGGCATTTTGATGGCAAAGGCGATGAAAAACAACCAGAATAACCAGCTCTGCTGATCAGCCGTTAACTGTGCAGCATAAAAATAATTGATAGCAAAACTATGTGCTGAAATTATTTTACCAGTTGCATCCTGGGTTGCTGCCGTTTGCAAATAAATATAGATGATGCCTACCAGCATCAGTAAAGATCCGGTAAAAGTGTAAATGAAAAATTTGAACGTCGCCTGTATTCTTTTATCGCCGCCCCAATTGCTGCATAAAAAATAAACGGGTATAATAGCCAGCTCCCAAAAGAAATAAAACAACAGGGCATCTGACGCTAAAAAAACTCCCATCAAGCCAGCCTGCGTTAACAGCAACAAGCCATAAAATGAATTGGCATTTTTATATTGATCTTTATAAGTTGCTACAAAGATTACAGGAAAAGATATGGCGGTTAACAGGGTAAGAATTCTGCCCATACCATCCAGTGAAACAGAAAAACTGGCACCGATATATTTCAGCCATTCGTAATTAAAAGTCAATCCGCTCAATGCTTTATTACTGGCGTAATAAATACTGCCCAATGAAACACACAACGTAACCACAGAAGAAAATAAAGCCCATGATTTAACGGTTGCATCTTTTTTAAAGAAAAAAGTAATTAACCCCGCCACCAACGGAAAGAAAATTAAAACATGCGGAAATGTTATCGAAATATCTTGATCCATATCTTCTGATTACAAAAACAATTGAATGATAAATAAAACTAAAATCGCAATAACCATCATCAGCATA
Source organism: Ferruginibacter sp. (assembly GCF_028288465.1). Classification (GTDB taxonomy): domain Bacteria; phylum Bacteroidota; class Bacteroidia; order Chitinophagales; family Chitinophagaceae; genus Ferruginibacter. Next base: position 103,710 of record NZ_JAQBNR010000048.1, read on the forward strand.
TAAGCGCTTACCTGGCCCGTTTGCAATAAACGTATCTGGCGGCTGCCGTAATTGACTGCCTTACCCACACCATTTACAAAACCATCAATCCCTCTTTTCTCAACCACGTTGCTAAAGAATCCGGCGATTGATTGTACTGGTTTTACAATGATGGCATCGTAAAATTCATCTACATACCATTTATTACTGATCGCTTTGGCCAGGCCAGTTTCTTCTTCATTTGTTTTTTCATATTTGCTGAATTTGTTCCAGGCATACAATAATGCGACCAGGGCGCCCACAACAGATACCGCCATCAACGCATATTCGGTAGCGTGTGATAACTCGTGGGCTGCGCCCAAAGCAGCAACATGCTCATTGCTTTTTGCAAAGATGGGTTCCAGAAACGCTTCCAGCCGGTGCCCGTTTGGCATAAATACTTTTGGTATTCCAATCCACCCGCCAACCACAGCCAGTATGGCCAGTACAATTAAAGGTATTGTGATTGCCGAAGGACTTTCATGCAGGTGATGTTCCTGATCGTGCGTTCCGCGAAATTTACCAAGAAAAGTCATGGCGTATAAACGAAACATATAAAAAGCAGTCATGAAAGCGGTCAGCACTCCAATACCCCAGTAAACAGGGTTCTTTGCAAATGCTTCCGCCAGTATTTCATCTTTGGAAAAAAAACCCGAAAAAGGAGGCATACCTGCTATAGCAAGACAGCCCAACAAAAAGGTGATGTTCGTAATGCTCATGTACTTTTTCAAGCCGCCCATATTGCGCATATCCTGCTCTCCACCCATTGCATGTATCACACTGCCTGCACCAAGAAATAGTAAGGCTTTAAAGAAGGCATGTGTCATAACATGAAAAACTGCACCCGTGTAGGCTCCCACGCCCAGGCCTAAAAACATATAGCCCAATTGACTTACCGTAGAATAAGCCAATACCTTTTTAATATCATTTTGTTTTAAGGCGATTGTAGCTGCAACGACAGCTGTAGCCAAACCAATTACAGCAATTACAGATTGAGTAAGCGGTGCCATGGTAAATAAAATATTGCTGCGGGCAATCATATAAATACCGGCAGTCACCATCGTTGCTGCATGTATCAACGCACTCACCGGTGTCGGACCCGCCATAGCATCCGGTAACCAGGTGTATAAAGGTATTTGTGCACTTTTACCGGTAGCTCCTAAAAATAATAATAGTGTGATGCCACCAATATCAAATGAAGACAATTTTGAAACGCCGTCAAAAACATCATGGTAATTGGTTGTGCCCAGTTTTGCAATCAGCCAGAAAACCGCCAGCAAAAATCCAAAATCACCAATGCGGTTCATGATAAATGCTTTCTTTGCAGCATCGTTGTTGGCATTATCTTTAAACCAAAAACCTATCAGCAGGTAAGAACATAAACCAACGCCTTCCCAACCAATAAACATGATAATATAATTGGCTCCCATTACCAGCAGCAACATCGAAAAAACAAACAAATTCAGGTATGCAAAATACTTTGCAAAATCTTTTGGCGCTTCTTCATGCATGTAAGAAGTAGAATAAACATGAATGAGAAAACCTACACCGGTAATGATCAGTAAAAAAAGAGAAGACAACTGGTCAATCTGGAAATCAAATCCAACTTTCAGCGAAGCTGTATGAATGAAATCGAAATAATGAGCGACATGGGTATTGCCATTTTTTACCTGGAAGAAAACAAAAAGGCTGATTAAAAATGATCCTAAAATTACACCGCTGCCAATGATGCCGGTCAGTGATTTTGACAAATGATTTCTTCCCAAACCATTTATTAAAAAGCCAATCAATGGTAGAAAAGGTATCAGCCAAACTATTTGTAAAGTATTACTCATAAGCCCTAAACCCCTTGAGGGGATTTTTACCTACAACTTTAAAAGTGTAGTTTTTGATAAAATAAAATATCTTTTAATTACAAAATTCTCGTCCTGTCTTTATACTAAATACTCGCTACTTAATTCTTGTACTTAATTCTTCAACCTGTTCAAAAAATTCACATCCACCGAGTGGGTATTTCTATACATCATCACGATAATAGCCAGGCCCACACTCACTTCCGCAGCTGCTACCACCATAATAAAAAATACAAATATTTGTGCATCGCTGCCGGCAGTCGGCAACGTGGACACATGCGTATATAATTTCGAAAAAGCTACCAGTAATAAATTAGCCGCATTCAGCATTAATTCAATACACATGAAAATAATGATGGCATTTCTGCGTGTCAACACGCCGACTACGCCGATACAAAATAACGCTAAGGCTAAAAAAATGTAATAATTTATAGGCATATGCTATGTAATACTTTGCTTAAAGGTCGATGCAACGGGTTTAAAATATTGTTGTTGTATTAGTTCTTATCTAGGCTTCTTTTTTTGAAATTACCACCGCACCAATCATTGCACTTAAAAATAACACACTGCTTATTTCAAAGGGAAACACATAATCTGTAAATAATAATTTTCCTAAATTCTCAATCAAACCACCCGTGCCATTATTGGTTTCCATTAAATGACGTCCCTGCGCACTTTGTTTTAAAGCTGCAACCAATACAAGCATCAAACTGGCACCGGCAATGGTACCGCCGTATAGAATATATTTATTTTTTTGCGGTGGTGCAGACTCTTCATTTAAGTTCATCAGCATTACCACAAATAAAAACAGCACCATTATGGCGCCGGCATAAACAATGATATTTACAATGGCTAAAAACTGGGCATTCAGCAAAATATAATGGCCGGAAATTGCAAAAAATGTAATGATCAAAAATAAAATACTGTGCACCGGGCTTTTACTGGCGACTACCATAATGGCGCCGCCTACAGCCACTGCACTTAACAACCAAAATAAAATCTGTGTAATGCTCATTCTTTATAATTAACCTTTTTACAAACTACTATTTAACTGCAACCCTGCCACCTTTTGCTTTTGCATATGCTTCGGGTTCTGTTACGGGGTTTGGTATCAGCAAATCTTCTTTACCATAAATAAATCCCTTGCGTTGAAAATTAGCCGGGGCAAAAGTCTCACTTAAATAAATCGCATCCTTCGGGCAGGCCTCTTCGCACAATCCACAAAAAATACAACGCAGCATGTTGATTTCATACCTGGCTGCATATTTTTCTTCGCGGTATAAATTTTCTTCGCCGGCTTTTCTTTCTGCAGCTTCCATTGTTATGGCTTCCGCAGGACACGCTACTGCACATAAACCGCAGGCTGTACAATTTTCTCTTCCGGCCTCATCCCTGTTTAAAATGTGTAAACCCCTGAACACAGGACTGAATGGTCTCGTCTTTTCAGGATAGCTGATGGTGGGTGCCTTTTTAAACATATGGCCAAACGTAATAGACATGCCTTTGAAAATAGCAGGCAGATAAGCACGCTCCAACAATGTCATTGGCTTTCGATCTACCGTTTTGGCTCTGTTTGTTAATGCTTGCATATATTTCGTATTTACGGCAACACAAAAAGTTGCGCAAAGATATTTTAATGTTTAGTAATGCTGCTATTTTGTTGTAAAATATAAAATAACCGCTCCTGTAGCCAGCATGTTGAACAATGCCAGCGGTAATAAAACCTTCCAACCTAAATTCATCAACTGGTCATAGCGAAACCGCGGGATGGTCCATCTTACCCACATAAACAAAAACACAAAGAAAAATGCCTTGAATAAAAACATAAAAATGTGTGCTACCGCCATCCAGTTCTGCCCTATTTTTTCAACCATGTGACCATCATTCAAAAATGGAATATCATAGCCGCCAAAAAACAAACTCACCATTACCGAGCTGCTTACAAACATGTTAATGTATTCTGCAAAAAGATAAAAGCCGAGTTTCATAGAAGAATATTCTGTATGGTATCCGCCGATCAGTTCATTCTCTGCTTCGGCCAAGTCAAACGGGGTGCGGTTACATTCAGCAAACACACAAATCAGGAAAATTAAAAAACCCAGCGGTTGTTTGATCACATTCCAAACGCCGTCCATTTGCCCAACTACCATTAACCTAAGGCTAAGCGTTCCTGTTATCATCAGCAAAGCTATCAGCGCAATGCCCATGGCCAGTTCGTAACTGATAATTTGCGAAGCGGCTCTTAAACCACCCATTAAAGAAAACTTGTTGTTACTGGCCCAGCTACCAATCATAATACCATACACACCCATACTCACTACACCAAAAACATATAAAATACCAATATTGATGTCAGCAATCTGCAAATGAATTTCGCGGCCAAACAGGGTTACTGTATCGCCCCAGGGAATTACTGCACTCGTCATCATAGCTGTTAGCATGGCTAAGCTCGGACCAAGAATAAATAAAAATTTGGATGAAAAATTGGGGATGATTTCTTCTTTAAAAAACAATTTTAATCCATCTGCCAAAGGCTGTAATATACCAAAGGGACCAGCACGGTTGGGGCCAATCCTGTCCTGCATTACTGCTGCCACTTTACGTTCTGCAAAAGTAGCGTACATGGCAATCACCAGCGATGACATTACCACTACAATAATCAAAACCAGTTTCTCAATAATTAAAGGCAAATCAATGGATAATAACATAGCTGTTGTATAAATATTTTTTTGTCGTCTTTAGTTCCTCTTTGGTACATCGTTGTGTCACTCACTTGTACATTCAAAGCACTGTGCATCCCTTTCAATTCGCCGGTTTACTTACCCTCATCAAAAGTATCCGAATGTGCCGGGCCGTTTATTTCACTTAAATGAACTGTTGGCTTATTTACCTCACTTTCCGTATGGATATCCATCAGCAATCTCGGGCTTCGGCCGCCCAATACTTCCTGTATGGTTTCTTTTGGCATCACCAACCCTTCATATTTTCCCTGCGAAATTACAGAATGACGGTTGATCTTCGTAACCCCTTCAGTCACCCAGTCAGTCGTTTTCTTTTTATCAAAACGGCAGGTATTGCAAATCCAGCCTGGCTTTCCGTCATAGCTTTGCACCTCGCCCCACTGATCTTTACGGGCAGTAACCCTGAACACTTCATCCCCTCTTAACCACAGTGTAGTCTTGCCGCAACATTTCGGATTTTCACAATCGCGGTGGGCATCTACGGGCTTGGTAAACCAAACCCTGTTTTTAAACCGGAAAGTTTTATCAGTTAATGCGCCAACCGGGCAAACATCAATCATATTGCCACTAAAATCATTGTCAATGGCTTTTGAAATATAGGTGGATATTTCAGCATGTTCGCCCCTGTCTAATATACCATGGACACGTTTATCCGTCAACTGATCCGCCACATAAGTGCAGCGATAGCAAAGAATACAACGAGTCATATGCAGCTGGATATAAGGCCCGATATCTTCCTTTTCAAAAGTGCGTCTTTTAAACTCGTAGCGGGTTCCTTCTTTACCATGTTCATAGCCAAGATCCTGCAAATGGCACTCACCAGCCTGGTCGCAAATAGGGCAATCTAGCGGATGGTTTAGTAATAAAAATTCTACCACGCCAGCCCTTGCATCTTTTACTTTATCGCTGGTAATATTTTTTACAATCATGCCATCCATTACGGTGGTACGGCAACTGGCTACCAGCTTCGGCATTGGCCGCGGATCCGCGGTTGAACCTGCAGCTACCTCCACCAAACAGGTACGGCATTTTCCGCCACTGCCCTGCAGCTTGCTGTAATAGCACATGGCGGGAGGTGTAACATCGCCGCCAATAGTACGGGCGGCGTTTAATATTGTAGTACCGGGAGTTACCTCGATGGTGATGTTATCAATAGTGACTTTAAAATTCGCCGGTGGTTCTTTTTTTATTTCGTCAGCCATATTTTTAAATAAATGCTTTTAAATTAAGCGGTAACAGGTACATGAATCGGATCCGCGTAATGACGCAAACCGAAATTTTCAGTCAGGCATTTTTCAGGATTCAGTACATGCCATTCAAACTCATCCCTGAAATGACGGATCGCTGCCGCTACCGGCCAGGCTGCTGCATCTCCCAACGGGCAAATGGTGTTTCCTTCTATTTTTCGTTGAATGTCCCAAAGCAAGTCGATGTCTTTCATGTCACCTTTTCCGCTATCAATTTTCTTTAATATTCTTTCCATCCAGCCGGTTCCTTCACGGCACGGGCTGCATTGGCCGCAGCTTTCATGATGATAGAACCTTGCCAGCGTCATGGTATTCTTTACCACGCACTGGTCTTCATCCAGCACAATAAATCCACCGCTACCCATCATACTACCTGTGGCAAAACCGCCATCACTCAGGCTTTCGTAGTTCATCAGTCGCTTCTCGCCTTTGGCTGTTGTGAGTAATAAATTAGCAGGCAGAATAGGAACAGAAGAGCCTCCAGGAATGCAGGCTTTTAATTTTTTACCATTGGGTATACCTCCGCAATATTCATCACTAAAAATAAAATCTTCTACAGAGATGGTCATGTCAATTTCGTACACACCCGGTTTGTTGATGTTACCGCAGGCAGAAATTAATTTTGTACCTGTTGATTTTCCAACACCAATTTTTGCATATTCTTCGCCGCCTTCATTTATAATCGGTACCACGGCTGCTATCGTCTCTACATTGTTTACAACGGTTGGTCTTTCCCAAAGGCCTTTTATTGCCGGGAAAGGAGGTTTGATTCTTGGGTTGCCCCTTTTACCTTCCAGGCTTTCAATCAGGGCTGTTTCTTCTCCGCAGATATAAGCACCGGCGCCACGTTGCACATAAATCTCACAATCGAAACCGGTGCCCAAAATATTTTTTCCCAGAAAGCCATTTGCCTTTGCCTCATTAATTGCTTTTTCCAGGATATCGGGAATCCAGGCATATTCACCGCGTATGTAGATATAACTTACATTGCTGCCCAAAGCGAAAGATGATACCACCATTCCCTCAATCAGCAAATGGGGAATAAATTCCATTAGATACCTGTCTTTAAAAGTGCCGGGTTCGCTTTCATCCGCGTTTACTACCAGGTGCCTTGGCACACCTTCCGGCTTGGCAATAAAACTCCACTTCATCCCCGTTGGAAAACCAGCACCACCCCTGCCGCGCAAACCGCTTTTCTTCACTTCCTCCACAATTTCTGCCGGGGCCATTTTCAAGGCCTTTTCAACACTGCGGTATCCACCTTCACGGCGGTATACTTCGAAGCCTGTGATGCCAGAAACATTTGCCTTATCTAATAATAATTTTCTTGCCATAGCCCATTCCCCTTCAGGAGATTTGTTTATGATTGATTTATTGCTTTACTGAAATCTGATTCCCTGCCTTGAAAATAAAACCCAGCGCTTACTTTTCTTAATCCACACTTCCAGTACCCGTAGCTTGAAATTACTTGCGGCGCCTTTTAATGTTGCCTTATAGTCACCCAGGAAACGCACATTTGCCATATTGCCATTCATGGTTATGGTAATACTATCTTCCTTTATATCCTGGTAACTGATATACCCGCTTTCCAGGTCCTTTATCAAATCAGCTTTTGTTTGTATCCATCCGTTGCTGTGTCCGTAACTCAACGCCTTGTCTGTTTGTTGGTTAATGGCAACAGTGTTTTTATTGACCAATGCCAGGTGGAATTCTTTCAGAGTTGCAGTTAATTTTTCTTCATCGCCAATTTGTGAAAATCCGGAGAAGCAACTGGTGAACAACAATATGGTTAATAAAAATTTCAGTGTTTTAATTTATAATTTACCCTCTTTTATTTTTGTTCTTTATCATGATTAAACATCCAGTTAATCCCAAATTGATCTGTCAGCATTCCAAATCTTGCACCCCAAAAAGTATCCTGCAATTCCATTGTTATATTGGCCCCTTCGCTTAATGCTGCAAATGTTTTATCAATAGATGCAGGATCTTTAAAATTCAGGGAAAGACTGATATTGCTTCCGTTAGTAACTGCCATTTCCGGAGGACAATCACTTACCATCAGTGTCAACTGATCTGCCTGGAAGGCAGCATGCATAATTTTATTTTTCATGGCATCTGATGAAGGCGTGGGCGATTCACCAAATGTTTGCTGATGCAAAATTTTACCGTCCAGCGCCCTTGCATAAAATGCCAATGCCTCTGCAGCATTGCCATTAAAATTCAGGTATGGTACTATTGCTTCCATGATCATTTATTTTAGAATCAATTATTGATAGCCGCCTTTTGCCTGCACTCTTCAACAATCGCATCTACTTTTTCTTTTGTCAGGTGTTCCCTGTAGGTTTTACCCAATTGCATCATAGGCGCATAACCACACGCTCCCAAACATTCCACCGTTTTTAAAGTGAACAACCCGTCTGCAGTTGTTTCCCCAACACCAATATGCAGTTTTGATTTTATATAGTCGATGATGTTGTCACTGCCATTCACCATGCAGGGCCCCGTTTGGCAAACTTCAAATAAATATTTTCCTACCGGCTTTAAATTATACATGCTGTAAAAACTGGCCACTTCGTATACTTCAATCGGTTCAATCTGCAGCAGGGTTGCCACATAATCCATCACAGGCGTATCCAGCCAGCCACCGAACGTATCCTGCGCCATGTGCAGTACCGGCAGCAGGGCACTTTTTTGTTTGCCTTCGGGATAGCGCTTTATTATCTCGCTTACCTTGTCTAACTTCTCTTGTGAAAACTGCACATTCATAATTGCTAATTCTTAATTCATAATTATTTTACGCATCCAATTCGCCTGCAATTAAATTTAAACTGCTCATGGTAATCACAGCATCACTTAACATACCGCCTTTTACCAACTCTTCAAATGCCTGGTAATAAATAAAACATGGTCTGCGGAAATGGAGCCTGTAAGGTGTTCTGCCTCCGTCGCTGATGAGGTAAAAACCAAGCTCGCCGTTGGCGCCTTCAACTGAACTGTATAGCTCGCCAACCGGAATATCTGTTTCTCCCATGATGATTTTAAAATGATAGATCAGCGCTTCCATTTTGGTATATACATCCTTCTTCTCGGGCAAGTAATACGCAGGACTGTCAGCGTGAAATACCTCTGCTTCGGTACCCTTAAATTCTTTTACTTTATTATAAGCCTGCTGTATTAAACTGATACTTTGCCACATCTCATCATTGCGCACTAAAAAACGATCGTAACAATCACCAGTTTTTCCTACAGGAATGGTAAACTCAAAATCTTCGTAAGAGCTGTAGGGCGTATGCACCCTTACATCATAATCAACCCCCGCTGCCCTTAAGTTGGGGCCTGTAAATCCGTAGTTCAGCGCACGCTCAGCACTGATAGGGCCGCAACCAATCGTGCGCTCCATAAAGATGCGGTTACGGTTAAACAGCTTTTCAAATTCTCTTAACTGCACCGGATATTCTGCTAAAAATTTTTCTAACTTTTCAAAGGCAGTATTGGTGAAATTTCTTTCAAAACCACCTATACGGCCAATGTTGGTTGTAAGCCTCGATCCGCAAACTTCTTCATAAATTTCATAAATCAATTCCCTGTATTGCATCAGGTATAAAAATCCCGAAAAGGCGCCGCTATCAACACCAACAATAGAATTACAGATTAAGTGATCTGCAATTCTTGCCAGTTCCATGATGATGATGCGGAGATAATCCACCCGCTTTGGCAATGTAACTCCCAGCAATCTTTCGCAGGTAATATGCCAGCCCATATTGTTAATGGGAGAAGAGCAGTAGTTTAACCGGTCGGTCAACGGTGTGATCTGGTAAAGCGGTCTGCGCTCAGCCAGTTTTTCAAACGCCCTGTGTATATAACCTACTGTTGAAACAGATTTTAAAATACGTTCCCCATCCAGCTCAAGTATATTTTGAAATACGCCATGCGTGGCGGGGTGAGTAGGCCCAAGGTTAAGTGTGGTCGTTAATTTTTCAATACTTCCTTCCGGTAATAAAATGTGATCGCTCATACCCTGACCCAAACGGGCTTTTATTTTAATTTACAATTGTCGTTACCAAATTCAACTATCCCCTGCCAAACATTTCATCATCCTTATCAATACGCGTTTGGTCTTCCAGTGGAAATTCTTTTCTCATCGGAAAATAATCCATTTCATCCACGTTTAATATTCTTCTTAAATTAGGATGACCTTTAAAATTAACGCCGAAGAAATCATATGTTTCCCGTTCCATAAAATTGGCGGAAGCATATAATGCAGTTGCACTGAACACGTCAGGCGTATTGATATCTGTAAACACTTTCAGGCGCAAACGGATGTTATCACTAAGGTTATGGAGATGATATACTACTGCCAGTTCTGCACCTTTATTGGCTGGGTAATGCACTGCCTGCAAATCTGTTAAAAACTGAAATTTTAATTCAGGATCGTCGAATAAAAACTGTAGTATTTTTAAGTTAAGGTCTTTAGGGGCGGTAAAGGTTAGCATGCCATAAGGTTGTACCCAATCTGTTAGCTCTTCACCAAATTTATCTGTAAGTTTTTGCTGTATCAGTTCGTTTGTTAAGGACATGTAGCTTGTAGCTTAGACATTTATTGTAATTACCGGGGCCAAAGCTTGCCGGCAGTTGATAGTTTATTGTATTCCGTAACTTTCCAACAGGTCTTTGTATTTTTCACTGGTTCTTCTGCGCAAACTTTCCTGGCCAATCAGTTCCTGTATTTTTAAAAAGCCATCCAATATCGCTTCCGGCCTTGGCGGACATCCCGGCACATATACATCTACGGGTATAATTTGATCAATGCCTTGCAACACAGAGTACGTATCAAAAATCCCACCACTGCAGGCACAGGCTCCAACTGATAAAACCCAGCGGGGTTCGGCCATCTGCAGGTATACCTGGCGTAAAACAGGCCCCATTTTTTTTGAGATAGTGCCCATTACCATTAATAAATCGCACTGACGTGGAGAGAAGCTCATGCGCTCAGCGCCAAACCTGGCTATATCGTAATGACTGGCGGCTGTTGCCATAAATTCAATACCACAGCAAGAGGTAGCAAAAGGTAAAGGCCAGATAGAATTTTTGCGTGCAAGACCAACTACTTTCTCGAGCGAGGTAGCCATAAAACCATCCCCCATCATGCCTTCGGGAGGTTCAACTGTTTTAAGTTTTGCATTATATTGTACAGGACGCATAATCTTAATTTGAAAATTTAAAAGTTGCTCAATATAAAAATTGATGCCTGAAAAAGTAAACAATAAACGGGGAACAATGTTGCCATCTCCCAATCAAAATCTTTACACATTATTAATCTTCCCAATCCAGTGCTCCTTTTTTTATGATATAAATAAATCCTGCAATAAACAATCCTACAAACATCACTACTGCTCCAAAACCACTCCACCCCAAAGCCCTGAAATTAACCGCGTAAGGATAAAAAAAGATGACTTCCACATCAAATAACACAAACAGAATGGCTACCAAAAAATATTTAATGGCCATCGGCTGACGGGCATTTCCCTGTATTTCGATTCCACTTTCAAAATTTTGCAGCTTATCAGAAGTATGTCTTTTAGGACCAAAAAAATGTGTTAAGCCCATCATTGTAGCAATGAAGCCGATGGCAAACACTAATTGCAGTACAATCGGAAAATAATTACCCGCATTGTTAACTGCATTGGCTTGAAGAATAAAAAATTGCATATGGCAAAAATAAGGCAGCAGGAGCAAAAAACAATCTAAGCATTTAAAAAGAAAATCCCCCGTCAGCAAAATGACAGGGGATTGTATAATTTATAGTAATTATCCTAATTTTTTTTTGCTGGCTTAGCAGGTTTCGCTGGCGTTTTGGGCGGTGCCGCAGGCCTTGCCGGTTTCTGAAGGGCTTCTTTGTTACTTGCAGCTTCAGCGTCTGCCGGATCAAGAGATAAAATCTTATCACAGTACTCAATTGCTTTTGCATTGTCCTTCTTTACATTGGCGTAATACGCTACAAAGTATTTGTAACTGCCAATTACCTGAGGCTTATACTTAACACTATCCACCATGCCTACAGAAATTGTTTTTTCGAAGTCTGCATTTGCCAATGCCTGCGCCATAGTTGAATCAATACCCCATTTAGACTTTGCAGCCATATAATATCCAAAAGCGTCATCCGGAAATTTTTGACTGTACTGGTTAAACACATTTATTGCTGCATCGTAACTTCCTACCCGGAAGTAATTAAAACCTGCGTTGTATAAATCCACCTTACCCGGGGCACGTTTTACTGAAATAACCTTACTGTACCAGTCCGCTGCTTCTTTATATTTTTTCTGAGCTTCATAGCTGGCTGCCATAGATTTGAGGTAATTTACCTTGTTTGCTTCCAGGGTATCCAGGGCTACGGCTTTGTCTACATATTTGCCGGCAATAGAATCATTCCCGGGAAATTTCAACAGAACAGATGCATAGGTAGAATAGTCTCCCATTCCAATGATGCTGGTGTCGGCTGCCTGGAAATATTTTTCAAAAGAAGCTTTTGCGTTAACTGAATCTTTTAATTTATTGTAAGCGTATGCTTTAATACCAAATAATTTAGGATACGGAGTAGGATCGCTGCCGATACATTCATCTGCTTTTTTTACAGCGTCGGCAAACAATGCCTGTGCATATAAAATAGAAGCTCTTAAATAACAATTTTTGGGGTTGTCATCAGTATTGGCAAGAAATTTATCCAGGTATTGTGCAGACTTCGGAACATCTGTAGTATAATATAAATTGTACAAATTTTCGTAAACAGGTGCATAAGCCGGATCTTTCGCAATCGCTTCATTATAATACTTCATATAAATCTCTTCCTGATTTGCTCCCTGTGTTTGGTAAATTTTACCAATCCGGTAAGATGCCCGGGCATACTTTGGATTTAACGCCAGTGCCGCTTCGTAGGCAATCTGTGCCTGGCCGCCATCACCGGTTTTTTTGTATGCATCGCCCAGGTTAACATACACATCCGGGTCATTCATCTTTTTAACAGCGGTAGCTATTTTTAATTTGTCAATAGCATAGGCAGCATCTCCATCTTTCGCATTCACATTGGCAAACCCCACGGCATTTAACACCGGTACACTCTTACCCTGGGAAAGGCTGATGGCTGTTTCAAAATGATTCCTTGCATCCTGATCTTTGCCCTCAAGTAATTCAATGTGACCAATGCCTGCAAGCAGTAACGGGCTGTTACTGTTGGCGAGTAAAGTTTTTTGATATAGCGCTTTTGCGTCAGCTACCTCCTTTGCTGTTTTATCATCCGGCATTATCATGGTCTGCCCAAGCCAGTAGACAGCGTCAACATCATTGGGATTAGCCGAAACCAGCTTTTCAAAAGCAGCCTTGGCACTTTTGTATTTTTCGTAATACAATAAGTTTTTACCCTGATCAATCGTCTGTGCTTTTAAATTGACCGAAAGCATCAAAACAGCTAAAAGCAGCACTCCAGATTTCATTTTTTTCATTTGCGTTACAATTAAAACTTTACAATGATAATTAATTTTATACCTAATTGCCAAAAACCTTCTGTATTATTTTACTAATTTTTCATTAATCTTCACGCTCCTTATACCGAAGCCAATTTTGCTCGAACCAAGATAGGCTCTTTTAAAAATAAGCTGTCCTCTTTCAAATCGCATAAAATTAACAAACCCCATACCAAGCCCGTTGTGATTTTCCTTTAATACATAATACAACCCTCTTATCAACGGGTAACGCTTTGTCAGGATACCCATTTGATTAGGCTTAACATAAGGTGAATCCTCACATTGATCACACCTTACGTACGCAATTTTTACCTTCTTCAACAGGTTCAGTTGCGCTGTGTCTTCGGGGTTACCAATCCAACTGATGCCGACAAGCCCGATTGCGTTTACATCTGAAGCCACATAATTTAATACCTCCTGGCTGCTTCTAACGGCTTTTACAACACCAGTATCAAATACTTTGCCTTTTAGTATACTGTCAATTGCGAAGCGTACCGTGCTGGTAGCGCTGAGGCCATCAAATATTACCCGTTGCCTTTTACCCAATTTGCCCGCAAGCTGCTCCTGTAAACGTTTTACGGAAAAAAAAGTATCCGTGTTATTGGCATTTACCACTACTGCTACTGCATCTGTTGCTATCCTGTCGTACTGCGGCACATATCCCAGTGTATCAGCAAAATATTGCTCTTCTTTGCTGCTCAGCCCCCGCGTAACTATTACCAGCCTGGTGGCCGAATCGTTTAATATATCTTTCAGGCACTCCGCCTCCGGCTTATACTGCACATTAATAGTTGTATTGGGATAAGCAGATTCGAACACTTTGACCTCCTCATCAATCACCGGTTTAAATGATTCATCCACACTGATGTTAATCTTTCCAGAAATTGGGGTATCAAGCAATACTTTACTTTTCTTAGGCTGGCGGCAACCTTGTGCGGATAGTATGATACAAAGCAAAACGCACCAGGCTATGGCCGCCAGTTTAGATATTGTTACCGTCATTAGTTTACAAAATAGTTTTTTTTATATCCCCGGTAAATCCGGAAAGCACCATATACCCAGCAAACAACCGCAAAAATTTTGATCATAGTTGGATCATACTGATCAATAAAATGGGCGGTATATCGGGTGGGGAACATAAAAAAGAAACCTGCCAGCAGCATAAAGGCACCCATGCCGTAATTAGTGATGGAACGCATCCTGATCATCCCTTTTTGCCTTTCTGATAAAGGTTCGTTCTCAAATTCTTCCAGCGCCATAATTTATTAATAATTAGCAAGTTTTTAAATAAGTTGTCAAAAAGGGCCGGAAGGGCAAATTACAAAATTAATAAGGATAATTAGTCCGCAGGTACAAACTTTATCGGAATGGTAAAATTCACTGCTACGTTTTCTCCTTTTGCTTTACCGGGAACCCAATCGGGCATTTTTTTCAACACCCTTATTACTTCCCTGTTAAAAATGTCCCCACCATCTTTTACAACAGCAAACCGCTGTAGCTTGCCATCAAATCCTACCACAAAGCTTACATTTACACTCACCATTTCCCCTTCTTCCATTTCTTTAGGATTAACCAGGTTATGTTCTAAAAATTTGCGCAAGGCGTCAATACCGCCCGGGTAAGATGGTTGTACTTCGGGATGATCAACTGGAATTGTTTTATCTGCTACAGGTATTGCCACAGCGGCCGCTTCGCCTGTTCCTTCTGGAGCGGAAGGTGCTACAGGAATGTGTGCTGCCGGATCACCTGTAACATTTACACTGCTTATTCTGTCTTCCGGTGTAATTTCAGATAGTGTGTCTGTCTTAACATTATTTGCAACAATTGTTGGGGGCATTAATTTCTTTTGCGGTGCTACAGGTTGTTTTGGTTTGGGTAACTCCTTTGGAGGCTTCACATCTTCTTTGATTTGAGTTATTGTAGTCACAAACATTTCGGGTATCGCTGCACTACCGTGTTTCCTGTCAGGGATAAAAGTAAAAGCACATAAAAAAGTAGCTACGCCAAGTGTAATACCGATTGACTTAAACAGCCGGTGGTTATAAAACTTGCGCAGGGTATAGGCGCCATAAAGCTTATTTCTTTTGTCAAAAATAATGTCCAAAACATCCGTTTGCATGATAGTTTCGCTGTTCATTGTTGTTGGTTTTGATGTGATAGAAAAAAATTCAAAACCGGCGCCGTTCAAACTAAGATGCTGCCTGTCATCAATTCCATAATGCCATCAGCAACACCAGTAACTATTATCTAAAAACCAAGCAACTATATTTGCGCATGAAAATTTTGATGGTATGTCTTGGTAATATTTGCCGCAGCCCCCTCGCTGAAGGAATATTATTACAAAAAATAAAAACAGCGGGATTGGATTGGTTTGTTGACAGCGCTGGTACTAACGGCTTTCATGTAAATGAAGCGCCCCATTATCTTTCGCAACGGGTAGCAAAAAGAAGAGGCATTGATATCAGCAAACAATTGTGCCGCCGCTTTGTGCCGGAAGACTTTGCCCGCTTTGATAAAATTTATGCAATGGCTGCTGATGTGTTGGATGAAATGAAAAAGATCAGCGGTGATAAATATGAAGCTGAGAAAGCAGACCTGTTGCTAAATGTAGTGCACCCCGGACAAAATCTTGAAGTCCCCGACCCATGGTATGGGCCTGAAGCTGGTTACGAGGAAGTGTTCGTCCTGATAGATGAAGCCTGCAATGAGCTTGTTAAAACTAACAGCATCAAAAAGTAATGCTAATGCCATTGTTGCAAAGGATTTGCGTTGCCATCTCATTATGAAGATCTGGTACGCACAACTTTGCTTCAGCAGATTAACCGGCCACTCCATATTTTTGAACTATTTTTGCCACCCGTAAAAACTATATAATTTTAACCCATTATGGCCAAACCATCTATCCCCCAGGGCACCCGGGACTTTTCAGCAGATACCGTTCGCAAACGCAATTATATTTTCAACACCATCCGCAACGTATTTGAATTATATGGGTTTGAACCATTGGAAACACCCGCGATGGAAAACCTGGATACACTCATGGGCAAGTATGGTGAAGAAGGAGATAAACTAATTTTTAAAATTCTCAATAACGGCATCAGCGACCCGAAAAATATTGATAAATCAAAAGCTGGTTTTGAAAAAGTATTGGAAGGAAAAAGCAGCAGTGACCTTACTGAACGGGCACTGAAGTATGACCTTACCATTCCCTTTGCGAGACATGTGGCCATGAATCACGG
>NZ_JAQBNR010000053.1 GCF_028288465.1 Ferruginibacter sp.
CTTAACGGTTACATATGAACATACGACTGGTGTTACCGTCCCGCTGCCCTGTTCGGTGATGTGATAAAAAATTCCACTCGGGTGTGCCGTATAAGTGATAGAATTGGAATCCAGGTAAGCTTTCAGACTGGCAATTTCGGTGGCACTTGCGACTGCAGTAGGCGGCTTATAATTGCATGTGTAAGAAGAGGATGATTTGTTGCAGGCCGTTAATAATAACAAAGGCAAAACCAGTAGAAGCAAGATCTTTTTGTGCATGTTTTTTAAATTGGTGTTAGTTGATTATGTGTGTTTTATTTTGTTTAGACTTTATTTCATTGTAGAGTTGTTCATTCATTTCCCATTTATACTGCATGCGGAAATAGGCGTAAAAAATAATGATAATCATCATTGCAATGATAATTGTAATAAATGCGCCTGGTGAAGTTGCGGACATCTTCATATACCAGTCCGGCGCAAATAAACGCACAACTATTACTGAAAGAATGATAGGCAAACCAAATAAAAAGGCCATCGGCAAACCGCGGCCTATCTTGGTGGCAAAAGTATTTTCACTGTCCCTTACCTGCTCCCAATAAGTCATAAATTGCTTGTCTTTTTCACTGATCATGCGGCAAAGTTAACCAATAATTAAGTTGTTGTTTTGCTAATTGAGCAATATTAGTTAGGTTTGTTTTAGCCAAATATCTTTATTTTGAAAATAGAACAGTTAATTGTACAGTTTTTATACGTTCATAAACAGGTTTCCCTTCAGGGCATTGGTACCATTAAATTAAAACCCAATGTAATTTTACCCACCGAGGGTGATAAAGATTATGTGATGCCTCCCGATGCCTTTTCTTTTGAGTATAATTTAAAAACCGGCCAAGATGAACAGCTGGTAAATTATATAGTTGAACACACCAATAAAATAAAGCCGCTGGCATCATCTGATTTAGAAAGTTACGCCATACTGGCCAAACAATTTTTAAACATCGGCAAGCCATTGGTTATGGAAGGTGTTGGCAGCATTCAAAAAAGCCAGCAGGGTATATATGAGTTTTTCCCGGGACAATTGATCACCCCAAAAATTGGTGATATCCCTAAATTACCGAAAGAGAAGAAAGAAGATGTTGTTTCTTATGAAACTGAAGTACCCGCTTCAAAAAGCAGTAAAGGGTTAACCATCGGCCTGGTTATAGCAGGTGTATTATTGGTTTCCATGGTAGCATACTATTTTTTGGTTCTTCAGCAACCTTCAACAGCACCACCAGTAACAGAAATACCGGTTGAGGTGCCTGCAAAAAAAGATACAGTTACAACTTTAACGGCAGTTGATTCAGCAAAAAAGGATTCATTGGTAACTACTATCGTTCCCCCCGTTACAAAAACAGACAGCACCACTTTTAAAATTGTATTGAAAGAATATTCGTCAGAACAGGCCGTTCAAAAAGCTTATAACCGTCTTACGAGTTATGGCCATAAGTTAATAATATTAAAAGCTGATTCTGCCAGGTTTAAACTGATGCTGCCATTTTATAAACCATTATCAGATACTGCTATGGTAAGAGATTCAATTAAAGAATTTTTTGGCGGAGCCCCCTACGTGCAATTGTAAAAACGAATTTTAAAAAAGTAAGGCGCCTGTTTTGTCTACAGGCGCCTTACCTTTTTAATTGTTATACAGCTTAGTTAAAACTTACTGCAACAGAAACTTTGGGTTCCTTATTCACTTTGCCAGCTTCGATGGCTTTGCCTGTGATGCCGTAGTCATCTACTTTAACAACAAAGGCTGCCGTAGCAGAAATCATTTTGCCTGTTACAACTATTGTTCCTTTGGTACTAATTGTTTTAGTTACACCATGAATAGTCAGGTCGCCGCTAACCTCCGCAGGATAAGTGCCATCTTTACTGAAATTAACAGCCGCCAAATTCGTTATTTTGCCCTTGAAAGTCGCAGTGGGAAATTTATCTGAATCAAGCCAGTTAACGCTGTTGAAATGTCCCTGCATCATGGGGTTCACAAAAGAGAAACTTTTGATAATCGCTTCAAACGCTATTCCGCCTGTTTTGGGGTCCAAAGCTGCTACTACTGTTTTATTTTCAGCCCTTGGCAAAGCATCCAGGCTGGTTGTGGCATCAAAACTTATTGTACCAGATGTGGTGGTTCTTTTTTGTGCAAATACACTTGCTCCGGATATAAGCAGTGCAAAAATCAGGGTTGTTTTTTTCATCGTACTTTATTTTTCTTGATGGTTAAATACTTATTTACTTATAGCACATCTTTTAAAAGTAATGTACTCGGTTTCCAATATTTCGCTGTAAGCGCCTCCGCTGCAGGATCCCTTTACCGATAAACTATCACCAGCCTTTACCCTTCTTGCATCAGCAAGATGCTGTTGTTGAAAAGCAAAAATAACATAAGATCCTGTGCTGTCGGCCATTTTAATGTTTACCGTTGTATCTGCCGGCTCTACTGCTGTTACAATCCCGGTAACTTCAATCATTCTTTCTGCATATTTTTTATTAGCTAGACTGTCACTTTTCTTAAACTCTGCTATCAGGTTCTGCGCTGACATTGTGTAATCAGCTTTCTCTTTACGGGTATCCCCAAATTTTTCTGTAAAAAGATACCATAACACTCCCGCACCGGCGAGTGCAATCAGCAAAACTGCGATCAAAATATTTTTACGCCTGGTTTTACTGATGACCATGATAATATTTTTAAGTTCGTTTTGTTCAAATATACAATGAGAGCACAATGAAATTTTAAATCAGATAATATTTTATGTTAAAATTCTGCACGCTCTCACATGAAGACGTTTTTAGAATTTAATTTATTGTTGTTGCCACTGCGTTCCGGTTGAGAAACCGAACTTTTTTAATTCCTTTTTGTTACTGCGTAAATGTTGATTTATGGCAGTTTGAGATATATGATTGCGTATAAATACTTACATTGCGCAAGTATTACAAGTTTGACCACAAAGACGGCTTATACATTTTTAAATTAATAATACGCCTGTATAATTTTTTTCTCTTATGACTCAAAAAAACTCGTTTGTATTTTCAAATACTTCTGAACCCCATCGTATCAGGACAAAGGAAATACTAAAAAGCCACCCTGACATCAGAAACCTGATTGGTAAAAATCCTTCCACTATTTTCGTAATTATCGGACTGGTTGCACTGCAAATTGTTATGGCATGGCTGGTAGCCGACAAATCCTGGTGGATTGTTGCGGGTGCCGCATATTTGATCGGTGCTTTTGCTGATCATGCTTTATTTGTGATGATACATGAATGTGCTCATCGGTTATTGTTTAAAAAACCTGAAGCCAACCGGCTGGCAGGTATACTGGCAAACATTCCGCAAATTTTTCCAAGTTCGGTTTCTTTTGAACGGTATCATATCAAGCACCATTCTTTTCAGGGCGTTCATGAACTGGATGGTGATTTGCCAAATAAATGGGAAGCTAAGCTCATAAATAACTATTTTATTGGTAAGGTAATATGGTTGTTATTTTACCCATTTTTTCAAATTTTTCGTATTGCCCGTTTAAAGGAAATTAAACCTTTCGACGGCTGGGTAGCTTTAAACTGGGCTGTTCAGATCGCTTTTGTGGTTGGCATCTCTTTTTTACTCGGGCCAAAGGCAATTGCATTTTTACTGATGAGTTTCTTCTTTTCAGTTGGTCTGCATCCGCTTGGAGCAAGATGGATACAGGAGCACTATTTAACACACGGCGAACAGGAAACATACAGCTACTATGGTGTATTGAATACAGTGGCGTTTAATGTTGGATATCACAATGAACACCATGATTTTCCGTCTATACCATGGAACAAGCTGCCACAAATCAGGCAAGGCGCCCCTTCGTTTTACAACAGTTTATATTACCACACTTCATGGACAAAATTATTCTTCCGTTTTCTTTTTGATAAAGAAATTTCTCTTTACTCCAGGATTGTAAGAGCGAATCGCGGTAAGGTAAAACTTACGGACGAATCGAAACCAGATATAGAACTGGTAAACCATAATTGAGTAGCAGGATATGCTATTTCAGGGGTATTAATTTCTGTTTAACTTTTTTCATTTAATTACACATCAGCAACTGCATGGCTAGTACAAAAATTACCGTTAATAATAACGGCTCTCTTAAGATAGAAGGTGATTTTGAAATAGTAGATAAAAGTGGTGCAGTCTACCACCTCGGCGGCAGAGAAATTATCTCAATTTGCCGTTGTGGTTTATCCAAAAATAAGCCATTTTGCGATGGCTCTCACAAAGGACATTTTGAACATGAAGCGGTTGCTTTTGATCTTCCTCCCAAAAAGCAGGATTAGATTGTTTACAGTTCCTGATCAACCAAAATAATATCCAGGCTATGTAAAAAAGAAAGCGCTTCGGGAAGGCTGAATTTTGCTTTTTTGGTTTTATTATTTTGCAGGTTGATACTGTAGTTGGTGGCGTTAACAAAATTGGCCTGGGACATATCTGTGTTTATAAAAATCGCATTCATTAAATCTGTTCCGGCAAAATTCGATTTAATCAGGTTGCAGTTAGTGAAATCTGCTTCATCAGCAATACAATCTACCACCTGCATTTTCTTCAAGTTTTTGCCGTAAAAACTGCTGTAACTTATTCTTGAATTTTTAAAGTTGACAGACAAAGGATTGGAAGCGGCATGCCACACAATACCAATTGCTTTTGAACCATTGATCTGTGTATTGCTGAATGCGGTTTCCTTCAATTTGATCAGGGATAAATCGCATTCTTCAAACACACAATTTTCAAAATTGCAATCCTCAAAAACAGATCCTTTTAAACTGCACTTGTAAAATGCGCAATGGTCAAAATACCTGCCGGTAATTGTTTTTTCTTCCCAGGTAATATTTTCAAATTTTTTTTGGTGATGGGCAGTTTCCTCTTCGCTCGTTTTCATAAAAAATATTTTAAACCCATTACTTTTTCTGTCCGCGGCTGATTGGTTTACCATACTTTTTCATCATCCGGTCTTTTTTCCTCACAATAAAATTTACCTTTTTATTTTTGGCGGATTTTTCATGAAAACTGGGGCCTGCAGCATCTTTGGCAGGTGTTTTTAACTGGATGATTTTCATGAAAACCTTTGGCTTTTCGTCTTCCGTCAAAACATCCGATATGATCAATTCTGCAGGCAGGTCAGCAACAGGTATTGTGTATTTCATCAATGCTTCAACGGCAGCCTGGTTGGGCTTTTCAGCTTCTGTAACAAAGGTTATCGCAATGCCTTTTTTATCTGCACGCCCTGTACGTCCTATGCGGTGAATATAATTTTCCGGTACTTCCGGCATGTCGAAATTAATAACATGCGTTACTTCCGAAATGTCAATTCCCCTGGCAACAATATCTGTAGCAATAATAAAGCGATAGTTGCCTTCCTGGAATTGTTTTACCGTGTTAAAGCGATGATTCTGTTCTTTATTGGAATGTATCACGCCTGCAGTTCCGGGATATTTAGCTTCCAGCTGTTCATATAATTCATCCGCCAGTTTTTTTGTTGCCACAAACACCAGCACTTTGTTCATCTCAGCATTGGTCGCAAGCAATAATTCCAGCAGGTTAACCTTGGTATAAAAATTAGGGACGTTATAAATGGTCTGCACAATATTCTCCAGCGGTGTGCCCGTTGGCGCAGCCTCTACCCTTACCGGGTTATTAAAATAAGTGCTCATCAACTGTTCCACTTCCTCTGTAATGGTGGCGGAAAACATGAGGTTTTGCCTTCTTACGGGTAACAGGTCCAGTATATTTTTTAACTGTGTTCTAAAGCCAAGGTTCAGCATTTCATCCACTTCGTCAATTACCAGCTGCCGGATAGATTTTGTTTTAAAAGCACCATTCATTGCAAGATCATACAGTCGTCCCGGCGTAGCCACCAATACGTCCAGGCCTTTCTCAACCTCCGCTTTTTGCGTATTGATATTTACTCCGCCATATACGCCTACTACAACAAGGCTGGTGTACTTGCTTAAGGCTTTTACAGCTTCTACCACCTGTGCTACCAGTTCTCTGGTAGGTACAATAATCAGTATCTGCGGATTTTTATCCTTTGTAAATTTCCATTGCCGCAGGCAGGGTAATAAATAAGCAAAGGTTTTACCGGTGCCGGTTTGAGCAATACCACACACATCTGCACCAGACATTACCACAGAAAAAACCTTGCGTTGAATAGTGGTTGGATTGGTATAGCCAAGGTCATCAAGCGCACTTAACAACGGCGTATTTAAATTTAAATCATCAAAAGTCATATTGCTAAAATTGGCTGCAAAGGTAGTGGTAATATGCCGTAAAACCCTTGCTAATGCTACATTTGAACATCCAGCTGCAATTGGATACAAAACCTTGTTCATTAAGGACGAAGCCAGTTTCTGACTGGTAAGTCATGTTGCTTTTTCTGAATGTACAAGACTTAAAATATTTTTATTCCGGATAATTAAATGAAATTGCAGCCGTACAGATGACCTTTTTTCTTTATTATGACGCCGGAAGCACACCGCTATTTTATCATCAATAAGCCATACAACATGGTATCGCAGTTTGTTAGTCCTGACAAAGTTGGTTTGTTAAAAGACGTGCCGTTTGCCTTTCCCGAAGGCATTCATGCAGTTGGCCGGCTGGACAATGACTCGGAAGGATTATTGATTTTAACTACCAATAAAAAAGTAACCAAACTATTATTTGAAAGCAAAGTACCCCATAAGCGAACGTACCTGGTGCAGGTTAGGAATATTGTAACACCGGAAAAATTATTGTTGCTGCAAACCGGGGTAACTATACGAATTAAAGGCGGGGAATATTATACCACCAGCGCCAGCGATGTGCTGCTCGTAGAAAAACCAGCCAATTTATTTGGCCGTGCAGATGAGTTTAAAGAAGGATTGCCAAACACCTGGCTACTTATAACACTTACAGAAGGCAAGTATCACCAGGTAAGAAAAATGACTGCCGCTGTAAAGCATCGCTGCAAACGTTTAATCCGTTTATCCATTGAAGATTTAACGCTGGGTAACCTTCAACCCGGCGAAGTAAAAGAGCTTGAAGAGCAAGATTTTTTTAAGCAATTAAAAATAGACTGGCATCGGTAAATATATTGGCACTGTTTTTATTCTGACTAACATGAATAGTTTACATGAAAGATAATTTTTCCACACAGTCAGCTTCGTATGCGACCTTCAGGCCCTCCTACCCGGATGAACTATATGACTTTCTTTTACCGCTTGTTGCGTCAAAACAAAACGCCTGGGATTGCGGAACTGGCAATGGCCAGGTGGCAAAAGTCCTGTCCCATTATTTTACAAACGTCTATGCTACTGATATCAGTAACGAGCAAATTGATCATGCGGTTAAGAAAAGCAATATTTTTTATTCAGTAGCGGAAGCTGAAAAAGCAAAATTTGACGATGCTTTTTTTGGTATGGTAACCGTTGCCCAGGCTATACATTGGTTTGACTTTAATGCTTTTTATAATGAAGTAAAAAGAACATTAAAACCGGGTGGTTTACTGGCAGTAATGGGCTATGGCCTGCTGAAAATTAACGATGAGGCTGATCAAATAATTAATCACTTTTATACTGAAATCATTGGTAAATACTGGGATAAAGAAAGGAAGTATGTTGATGAAAATTATACTACCATTCCTTTTCCATTTAAAGAGATTAATTGCCCGGCATTTAAAATAATATTTGAATGGACACTGGAGGAACTAACCGGCTATCTTACAACCTGGTCTGCTGTTCAGCATTATATAAAAGCAAACAACAGTAATCCGGTAGAAATTATTGCGCTGCAACTGGCCGGTTTATTTCCATCAAAACAAAAAATAAAGGGACATTTCCCTGTGTTGTTAAGGGCCGGACTCAGGTGATTGCATTAAGTATAATAACTGTAGTAAACATGGATACCTGCATTATTTATTTTTATTTTTTTAACAATGTGTGAATAACTAAACGGCGGCTTTGTCAGTTGCAATTCAGTAAATTTGAATAACCAGTAAAGCATTAAAAGTACCAGGCAATTTCATTCGAAAACTTAAAACCAACAGTACATTGACAGACACTATCATCAACCTCGAGTCAGTTAACCCGATTGAATTTTTTGGTGTTAACAATGGTAAGCTCGACATTCTGAAAAAGAAATTTCCCCTTTTAAAAATTTTAAGCAGAGGCACACAAGTAAAACTGAGCGGAGCTCCCGAGCAAATTGTAGATGCCAAGGAAAAAATCAACCTCATTGTTCAATACATTGAACAGAATGGCCACATGAGTGAAAATTATTTTGAACAGATTTTAGGCGGTGATGATCAGCAGGTGGTAGACAACTTTATTGATCGTAACCCCAATGATGTACTGGTATTTGGCCCCAACGGTAAAACTGTAAGGGCACGTACCGCCAATCAAAAAAGAATGGTTTCAGCGGTTGACAAAAACGATATTGTTTTTGCAATCGGGCCGGCGGGCACGGGTAAAACTTATACCGCGGTGGCGTTGGCAGTGAGAGCTTTAAAAAACAAAACGGTTAAAAAAATTATTTTAACAAGACCCGCAGTTGAAGCCGGCGAAAATCTTGGATTTTTACCGGGCGATCTGAAGGAAAAAATTGATCCGTATCTGCGGCCTTTATACGATGCGCTGGACGATATGATACCTGCTGATAAACTAGGTTATTATATGACCACACGCACGATAGAAATAGCGCCCCTGGCGTATATGCGGGGCCGCACACTTGACAATGCTTTCATCATTTTAGATGAAGCCCAGAATACAAATGATGGACAATTAAAAATGTTTTTAACCCGTATCGGTGCTAATGCAAAAGCGATTATCACCGGGGATCCCACACAGGTTGATCTGCCAAAAAACATGCGTAGCGGTATTGAAAAAGCCTTGCGCATTTTGAAAAACGTAGATGGTATAGCACATATAGAACTGGATGAAGAAGATGTGGTACGCCATAAACTGGTAAAGGCAATCATTAAAGCATATGACAAAGACAAAGAATTTGACATGGCCAATGAACGCAGGTAAAGCAATTATTTTTTTGAAAGAGGTAGCCATCAACTACCTCTTTTTTATTACCTGCACAATTATTACCTGGCTTATCTTCAGGTGCCAAGTAAGATATGCTTTTTTAGCTTGCATATTATAAAGATGGTTTACCTTTAATTATGAAAATAAAATCGTTCATTATTTTTCTGGTTATTGCCGCATGCGCCTCCTGCAATAACAGCAGGACTGTTCCTAACACCGACATTGATGTTGCCAGGGCTTTCATAAAAGATGTGCTGGACAATAATTTTGCTGAAGCTAAATCGCTGGTGCTGGATGAAGATATAAACAATCAATATTTTGATTTGTCACGCAAAAATTTTGAAGAGAAAAATAAAGAAGAGCTGAAAAAATACAAAGAGTCTGACATAATCATTAATGAGCTGAAAAATGTAAATGACTCTGTAACCATTGTAAATTACTCAAACAGCTACAAAAAAGATATGCGCAACGAGATAAAGGTGGTAAAAGTAAATGGCAAATGGCTTGTTGATTTAAAACATACTTTTCAGGAAGAACCAAAAGAAAAATAATATTACTATCAGATAATCCTTTCAACAGCAACCCTGATAGTAGTTTATTCATTCTATTCTAGGTATCGCTTTAATGGATTTGCAATTTTAATTATTCTGTAACAACCCAAAAAAATTATTTATGTACGTATTACACCCATGGCATGGTGCCAGTTACGGCGACAAAACTCCAGAAATCGTTAATGCTTTAATTGAAATTCCACAAGGCTCCAGGGCAAAATATGAAATTGACAAAGCTACCGGTTTGCTGATACTGGACAGGGTAATCCACTCCTCTTTTCATTATCCTATTAATTATGGTTTTATTCCTCAAACGCTCGGCGACGACCATGATCCTTTAGATATCCTGGTGATGTGCAGCGAAAGTATCCAGCCACTTTGCCTGGTTGAGGCAACAGTAATTGGTAACATGCAGATGATTGACAATGGCGAAAGAGATGATAAAATAATTGCCGTGGCTACAAACGACCCTACAGTTAATCATTTTACCAGTGTGAAAGATTTACCTACCCACTTCATTGCCGTACTTAAAAATTATTTTGAACAATACAAAGTGCTGGAAAATAAAGTGGTTGAAATTGATGAGTTCCAGGATAAAAAAGCGGCTTATGAAGTAATTACCCATGCCATTGCTTTTTATACAAGAACCTATCCCAATCATGGCAAATAATGATTAATAAAAAAAATACCATGGATCTGCAAACTTTGGGTATTCTAATACTGATCGGTATTCTGGCTGGTATGCTCGGGGGTATGGTTGGCGTTGGCGGCGGAATTATCATTGTTCCGGCTTTGGTTTTCTTTCTTGGCTTTTCACAAAAAATGGCACAGGGAACTTCACTCGGCATATTGCTTTTACCGGTAGGTTTGCTGGGCGTTATACAATATTACAAACAGGGCTATGTTGATTTAAAAATCGTTATGATCATTTCAGCCGGGTTTTTCGTGGGTAGCCTGCTGGGTAGCAAACTAGCCCTCAGTATATCCCAGGAAACCATGAAAAAAATATTTGCGGCTATTCTGATCCTGGTTGCTGTTAAAATGCTTTTTTTCGAAAAGCCTGTTTCAACAACTCATTCTGCCCTGGAAATAAAAAATAAGCCCTGAATAAAATTTGCAAATCAACACCACTACAGAGCAGCTTCTTCCAGGAAGCTGTTTTTATTAGGTCATGCTGCTCTGCCACCATGCGCTCAGGCAAAGGCGGCCGGCTCGTGTGACATTGGCTAAATGACCATTCGCATTTTTGGCCGGTCTCAAATAGATTATTTCTTTTAAACTGCTATGTCAGATTGGCATATTTAACTGGTAATTACTTATTTTTGCACCCTAATTTTAATAATGGATACACTGTTAAATATCAATACAAAAGAGCACGACGAGAAAAGACAGGGAGAAGCATTCGCCCCTTTGGTGTTAGATGGTAATGAATATAAAAAATTATTTTACATAGAAAGCTATGGCTGTGCCATGAATTTTGCCGATAGTGAAGTGGTTGCTTCTATTTTACATAAAAATGGTTTTGGTGCGACGCTGCAATTCGAAAACGCCGACCTCATCCTGGTAAATACTTGCTCTATCCGTGAAAAAGCGGAAGCTACTGTGCGTAAACGGCTGACTGAATTTCGTAAATTAAAAAAAGCCAATCCCGGACTACTTGTGGGTGTTTTGGGATGCATGGCAGAGCGGCTGAAAGAAAAGTTTATTGAACAGGAAAAACTTGTTGACCTTGTTGTAGGCCCCGATGCTTATCGCAGTTTACCATCACTGATTGAAGAAGCAGAAACCGGTCAGAAAGCCGTAAATGTTTTATTGAGCAGGGACGAAACCTATGCCGATATTGCGCCTGTGCGTTTAAACAGTAACGGCGTGAATGCTTTTGTAAGCATTATGCGTGGCTGCAATAATATGTGTTCGTTTTGCGTGGTACCCTTTACAAGGGGAAGAGAAAGAAGCCGGGACGCCGGTTCTGTAATTGCAGAATGCAAAAGCCTTTTTGAGGATGGATACAGGGAAGTGACTTTGCTTGGACAAAATGTTGACAGCTACCACTGGGTGGGTAATGAAAGCGGTGGCGGTTATGAAGAACCGGTAACTTTTGCCAACCTGCTGGAAAAAGTGGCTTTGATTTCTCCCCTGCTCCGTGTTCGGTTTTCTACTTCTCATCCAAAAGACATTACGGACGAAGTGCTGTTTACCATGGCCAGGTATGATAACATCTGCAATTATATTCATTTACCGGTACAAAGCGGCAGCAGCAGAATATTGCAGCTGATGAACAGAACTTACACAAGAGAATGGTATGTTGCCAGGGTTAACCGGATAAGGGAGATTTTGCCGGATGCCGGATTATCTACTGATATGATCACCGGATTTTGTACAGAAACTGAAGAAGACCATCAGCAGTCACTGAGCCTGATGGAATATTGTAAGTATGACCTGGCCTATATGTACTTTTACAGCCAGCGGCCCGGAACCCTTGCCGCCAGGAGATTTGAAGATGATGTTCCTGAAGAAGTAAAAAAAAGAAGGTTACAGGAAATGGTTAAACTGCACCGGAGAAATACATTGTTAAGTATGCAGCGGGACGTTGGCAAAACTTTTAAAGTGCTCATAGAAGGCTTTTCAAAAAAAACACCCGAAGAATTACAGGGAAGAAATGACCAGAATAAAGTGGTGGTTTTTCCAAAAGAAAATTTTAAAAAAGGTGAGTATGTGTCAGTTAAAATCACCGCTTGCACGGCTGGTACATTAATTGGTACCGCCTTGATATAGAATACTTTTCGCTGGTAAGAAATTTTCACAACGTTAATTTTTACCCGCGGTAAAATCATTTTTAATAACGGTTGCCGCTTTGCGGATACAAAAATGCAGTTGCACTGATAACTATTTATGGATTTACAATCAATTAAAAATCGCTTTGCTATTATAGGAAACTCTCCTGCCCTTAACCATGCACTCAATATTGCAGCCCAGGTGGCCAATACGGATTTAAGCGTACTAATCAATGGAGAAAGTGGTGTTGGTAAAGAAGTGTTTTCGCAGATCATTCATGCATTAAGTGCCAGAAAACACAACCCGTTTATTGCCGTGAACTGTGGCGCTATTCCGGAGGGTACCATCGATAGCGAATTGTTTGGCCATGAAAAAGGTTCGTTTACCGGAGCAGTGGATAGCCGCAAAGGCTATTTTGAAACTGTAAACGGCGGTACCATTTTTTTGGATGAAATTGGCGAATTACCATTGGGTACGCAAGCCCGGCTATTGCGTGTATTGGAAGCCGGAGAATACATTAGGGTGGGCAGCAGTAAAGTACAAAAAACAGATGTAAGGGTAATTGCGGCTACCAATAAAGAATTGATAGAATTTACTCAAACCGGGCGGTTCAGAGAAGATCTGTATTACCGTTTAAATACAGTCCCGATCAGAGTCCCGTCGTTAAGAGACAGAAAGGAGGATATCCCATTATTATTCAGAAAATTTGCAGCTGATTTTTCTGACCGGTACAAAGGTGCGCCGATCCAACTGGAGGAAGATGCCAAAAATTTATTAATGAATTATCCCTGGCCAGGCAATGTAAGGGAACTTAAAAATATTGCCGAACAGATATCCGTATTATCGAAAGAAAAAAATATTACGGCAAAAGAATTGCAAAACTTTTTACCAGACCATAATTACAATCGTTTACCAGTTTTAGCCGGCGGTAAATCTGCCGTAAGTCAACAGGAATTTGCCAATGAACGGGAAATATTGTACAAGTTGTTTTTCGACATGAAAAAAGATGTAAACGAACTGAAGAAAATGTTTTTTGATCTGCTGCAAAATCCCGGTCTTACTTCACATATGCCCATTTACAACAATACAGATAACTCGTTGCCTGAAATAAAACACGGTGGCGCACCGGGTAATTATCCATCTTCCAGCATGCCTGTTTTTATTAATCAAAATGGCAATGAAATACACCAGCATGAACAGGTGGAAGAATCACTAAGCATTATGGATAAAGAAAAAGAACTGATTATTAAAGCGCTGAAAAAACACAAAGGTAAACGCAAGGATGCCTCATCCGACCTGGGTATAAGTGAAAGAACCCTTTACCGGAAGCTGAAGGAATACGATATAGAAGAATAATAGAGTGGAATTTAGCAGAGACTAATTGGTAAAAAGTACACCCGCGCCGCTTATTTTTAACATCAACAGATAAATAAAAACAGGTTAATTTGCAATATGAGGCAATCATTATTTTTAAACAAAACAGGTAGACAAAGCAACTGGTTTAGCCGGATTGGTTTGATAATAGCCTGTTTTTTTACAATAACCATTTTCAGTTTTAACACCTGTAAGTATTCGTTTAAAGATACCTCTCCTATACCACCCGAGATTAAAACTTTTCGTGTTAACTACCTTGAAAATAAGGCCAGGTACGTCAACACGCAGTTAAGTCCTCAGCTAACGGAAAAATTAAAAGATAAAATCAGGAGCAATACCAGGCTTCGCCAGGTTAATGAAGACAGCGCCCATTACGACATCAGTGGTTATGTTTCTGATTACAGTGTAAGTACAAGTGGTATTTCAGGTACTACCGCAAGCAGCAACAGGTTGTCTGTTACATTTCACCTTATCTTTAAAAATAATTTAGATCTTTCTAAAAATTTTGAAGCTGATATATCCACCAACTATGATTTCAGTGCGTCTCAAAACCTGCCTCAGGCTGAGTCTACACTAACTCCGGATATTATTAAAAATACCATTGACGGTATCTTTAATAAAATCTTTTCCAACTGGTAAAAGACCGCCTGATAACAATTTATAAAAAAAACAGTTGTAAAATATGCAGACTAACGATCAGCTTTTTGAATCTATATTTAAAAGAAACTTTCGTTCGGTTGATACAAAAGCTTTTCTTACTGCGCTTACAAAAGAGTGCCCGTATTTTACTGTGGCCCAATTTTATTTATCAAAGCAGCTGTCCACAGACAGCAGGGATTTCGCCAGCCAGGCGGCCAAAACTGCACTTCTTTTCAATAATCCTTTTTGGCTCAATTATCAAATGACCAGTGATGAGCAAACAGCCTGGCAACCTGAAAATGCAAGTGAAAGCAAGGACGTTGATATTGAAGCCACAAAAAACACGGTATTGGGCCCTGTTACAGAACCAGGAGAAAATTCTATTGAACAGGCGTTATTGGAACACACGCCAATTGTCGGCGACAGTTATAAGGAGAACACCGGCAATGAAACAGCTGTAGAAAATTCAGGTTTACCGGCTGATAATTTGTATGCCGAAAAAAACAAACCGGAAGACTTGCAAACTCCGGAACTTAGTCGGGTAATGCCGGTAAAAACGGATGAAGCATTCAGTGTTGCAGCTTTACCGGTTACTGAAAATAGAAAGGAAGAGGAACAGGATTTCAATTACGCCCAGGATGCTTCGCTGCAGACGGGGCACGTTGAAAAAGACAGCCAATATCAAGTTGGTGAGGAAAAGACACTTACTGGCGATGTTCAGTTGTCAACTGGACAAGTTGATGACGGTGCAAAGACAGCAGTAAACGAAAACCTTTATAAATCCGGATTCCCAGGCGAAAGCAATGCAACACATACGAACATAGAAGAAACAGAAACTCCGGTTGCGCCAACAATAGTCAATACAGAAGACACAGAAGATGACGATATAATTAATGACACGGACAACACCTTTGAAAAAGACATGCAACCGATGATTTTAAATTTAACTTTTGATGCAAAGGCCACCACTACTGAAGACACTATTTCTTACCAGCCACTGCATACATCTGATTATTTTGCAAGCCTGGGTATTAAACTCAATGAAAATGGGATACCTGTTGACAGGCTTGGCAAACAGCTAAAAAGTTTTACAGACTGGCTGAAAGTGATGAAAAAAATACATCCCGATCATCTGCCCCAAACGGACGAACTGACGGAACATTCCATCCAGGAAATAGCGGAAAAATCGAACAAAAAAGGAGACGTGTTAACAGAAGCTATGGCTGATGTGTTAATACAGCAGGGCAAGCTGAATAAGGCCATTGAACTTTACCAAAAATTAAGTTTGCTCAATCCTTCCAAAAGCGCTTACTTTGCAGCCAAAATTGACAATATCAAACGATAGGTCAGTGAGAGAAGAAAAACAATTTGAAAAATCATTTTAATTAAAGCATACTACTATGTTAATTGTATTTGGAATTTTAATCATCCTGTCTTCAGTGATTTTAGGATTAATTGTATTGGTTCAAAATCCTAAAGGCGGGGGTTTATCCGGCAGTTTGGGCGGTTTCAGCAACCAGTTAATGGGCGTTAAACAAACTACCGATGTATTGGAAAAAGGTACCTGGGTTTTTGCAGCAGTTGTTGCAATTCTTTGTGTAATGTCTCCTGTGTTTATCCCTTCCGCCAGTGGTACTTCATCTAAAAATGATGAACTGATAAAGAATGCACCGGCGACTGCGCCAACAACCAACCAAACCAATACGGTTCCGATGACTGCTCCTGCGGCTGCAGATACAACAAAAAAGCCATAAAATATTTTCAAAAATATTTGAACCCCGTCTGTTTATGACGGGGTTTTTATTTTACTTTGATTATCCAATGAAACAGGATTATTATGACCTCCCGCAAAAAAAACTTCTTACTCATCCTTTCTATAATTTTTTTGATTGCCATCTTATTGGCCTGGCGAATATTTGGCAGCAACACCAATTTTACAGAAAATAAAAAAAGTTTTTACATCAAAACAGGCAGTAGTTTTAATAGTGTTATTACGCAGCTGGAAGAGCAAAAAATTCTTAAAAACCCAGGCACATTTAAATTGATTGCACACCAGCTTAAATATGATCAAAACGTAAAAGCCGGCCGCTATGTAATTGAAAACGGTGCCAGTATTTTTAACGTGATAAAAATCTTAAAGGCAGGAAGGCAAACGCCGGTAAATTTAATCATTACAAAACTGCGTACCAAAGAAGACCTTGCACAAAAAATAGGTAACAATTTTGAATGTGATTCCATCGCTGTAATCAGTCTGCTAAACAACAATGATTCGTTATTGCAATATGGGCTGGATACCAATACCGCCATGACTGCTGTGATACCAAATACCTACGCGATATTATGGAATACATCTGCCAATAAAATTTTTAAAAAACTATTTACCGAACACGAAAAATTCTGGACGGCAGAAAGAAAAAAGAAAGCTGACGCATTGCATCTGTCAGCAACACAAGTGTATACTTTGGCCAGTATTGTCGAAGAGGAAAGCAATAAAGATGAAGATAAGGGAAAGATTGCGAGTGTGTATCTGAACAGGTTGCGCACAGGCATGCGGTTGTCGGCAGACCCAACGGTAATATTTGCACTGAAAGACTTTTCGATCAAACGTGTTTATAAAAAATATACTGAATTCCCTTCTCCTTTTAACACTTACCTCAACAGCGGCTTACCACCAGGGCCCGTTTGCACACCATCCATCAAAACGATCGATGCAGTGCTGAATGCACCTGCTACCAATTACCTGTATTTTGTTGCACAACCGAATTTAACCGGCTACTCCAACTTTGCCACTACTTACGAAGAGCATCTGGCGTTTGCAAAACAATACCAGCAATGGCTTACAGGATATTTAAAAGCAAAAGAAGATGCAGACAGTGCAAAGTGATTTGATTTTTTAGCAGCTTAATCAGTAGTTTTGATTGCATCAAACGCTTTTCTCATAAAATATTAACAAGGTTCAACAGTTTGAATAAGTTAGAACGCATTATAATTACAAAAACACCAGTCGGCTATTTTTTTCAAAAGAGTAAAAAATGGCATCTGCCAGGTTTTGAAGGTGTGCCATTATATGACGTAATTGTATTTTTCTACAAACAGGTAAAAACGGTCGGACTTACCGAAAGAGCTTCTGCGGTGGCCTACAATTTTATAATGGCCATTCCCCCTTCATTTTTATTTTTATTTACGCTGATACCAAGCTTGCCTTTTATATCCAAAAAAAGTATTAAGCTGCAGTTACATGGATTAATTACAGATGTAATTCCACTAAAAGTACACAATGAAAACCTGATAAAATTTGTAGACAGCTTTATTGATGGTTCTAAAATTGGTCTTATCTCTTTTGGTTTTATTACAGCTTTGTATTTTGCCTCCAATGCAATGATGGGTATCATGCGCTCTTTCAATAAAAATTATATTGGCTTTGCAAAAAGAAAAGGTTTACATAACCGGTGGATGGCAATTAAACTGACGATGTTGTTGTTTCTGGTGGTACTTGGCAGCCTGCTCATGCTGATAACACAAGGAGCTGTTTTAAAATGGATGGGTATACAAAGTGAAACCATCCGCAACATCATCTATTATGTAAGATGGATTTTTATTGTGGCGATGATTTTTTATTCAATGGCTTTTATTTACAAATATGCACCGGCAGTTCAAAAGCGCTGGAAACTGGTAAGCCCTGGCGCTATACTGGCCACATCACTGAGTATACTTGCTTCTGTTGGCTTTTCTTATTTTGTAAATAATTTTGGGCGGTACAATGCCCTGTACGGTTCTATCGGAACCATCATCGTTTTAATGGCACTCATCTACATCAACTCACTCGTACTGATGATTGGTTTTGAATTGAACGTAAGTATCAAAAGCCTTAAGTCTATTGCAGAACAAAGAGAGAAGGAAGAGAAAAATAAAAAACCCGTACCGGGCACTTGATATTGCTGGTTGATAAGCCACATTATCTGCAAAAATTATCATCTTAATACAGGTTAGTAAGCTAAAAAGCAGGCCATCTTGTAACGATAAATTATCCATTTGGCTAATCCCCTATTTCAGATTATTTTTGCTGCGCTAATCGTTCAGACGATTATCTGTTGTTATCAATAAATTCAATCAATAAACAAATAATTAAGTATGGCATACGATGTAATTGTGTTAGGCAGCGGCCCTGGTGGATACCCGGCAGCAATCAGGGCAAGTCAGTTGGGTAAAAAGGTTGCTATAGTTGAAAAGGAAAGCCTCGGTGGCATATGCCTTAACTGGGGTTGTATTCCAACCAAAGCATTGTTGAAAAGCGCCAACGTTTATGAGTATGCCAAACATGCCGCAACATACGGAATCAAGGTAGATAATCCGGGGCATGATTTTGATGCGGTAATTAAACGCAGCCGTGGTGTGGCCGATAAGATGAGCAAAGGTGTTCAGTTCTTAATGAAAAAGAACAAGATTGATGTAGTAATGGGCTACGGTAAACTGGTAGCGCCGACAAAATTAGAAGTAACTGCTGCGGATGGTACCAAACAAATTTTAGAAGCTAAGAATATTGTAATTGCGACAGGTGGCAGAGCCCGTCAGTTACCCAGCATGCCGATAGATGGAAAAAAAATAATTGGTTACAGGGAAGCAATGGTATTGCCATCACCGCAACCAAAAAGCATGATCATTTGCGGCAGCGGAGCTATCGGAAGTGAGTTCGCGTATTTCTATAACACGATGGGGACAAAAGTTACGATCGTTGAGTTTATGCCACGCATTGTGCCGGTAGAAGATGAAGATGTGAGCAAAGAACTGGAAAAACAATTTAAAAAGCAGGGCATTGAAATAATGACCAACAGCGAGGTATTGAGTGTGGATACCAGCGGGGAAGGAATTAAAGCAAAGGTAAAAACGCCCAACGGCGAAGTTGAATTAAGCGCTGATGTTTTATTAAGTGCTGTAGGTGTTATCGCCAACCTTGAAAACATTGGTTTGGAAGAACTGGGTATCAAAACTGAAAAAGGAAAGATTGTACGGGATGTAAACGGTCTTACCAATATTCCCGGCGTGTATGCTATTGGTGATTGTACACCAGGCCAGGCATTGGCACACGTTGCAACCAAAGAAGGCATCAGTGTAGCAGAGCATATTGCAGGTCATCATCCAGAACCAATGGATTACAACAATATTCCTGGTTGTACTTATTGCTCTCCTGAAATAGCTTCAGTTGGCTACACAGAAAAAGCAGCAAAGGATGCCGGCTTCGAAATTAAGGTAGGTAAGTTTCCATTTATGGCAAGTGGCAAAGCAAGTGCTGCCGGTGCTACAGAGGGCTTTGTAAAAGTTATTTACGACGCAAAATACGGTGAATTTTTAGGTTGCCATATGATAGGAATGAATGTTACCGAAATGATCGCCGAAGTGGTAGTGGCACGGAAACTGGAAACAACCGGCCATGAAATATTGAATGCTGTTCATCCCCATCCAACTATGAGCGAAGCGTTGAAAGAAGCCACAGCAATGGCTTATGGAGAAGCGACTGATATTTAATAAACCGACCGTTTAATAAAATATAGAATAAAAAAAAGACTGTGAATTTTCACGGTCTTTTTTTATGGATCAAATAATTAATATAAATCATTACTGCTTTTATAGTAAGGTGACTACATCGCCTTAGTATTATTTTTCTTTCTTTTGTTTATCCCAATTTAATATTCATGAAAAATTTATTGTTTACCATTTCACTCTGCTGTCTCTCGACGGCTTTCAATTTATTCGCCCAAACACCTGGTATAATCGTACGACCCGCAGGCAGCAATGGCCCTGCGGTTTTAGATCCCAATGCCGACGCCTATACATCGAAAACAACTGCAGGTTTTGGCACGGATGATATCTTAAACAGCGAAATCCCTTATAAAATAGTTCCACCGGTAATAGCTGAACCAACCGGTGATCTTTTAAGGGGACCGGATGGAAAATACAGCGATATTGTAAAAACAGTCGACGGCAGCGGGTTCTACCTTTTCAATGATGGAACCAATCTGCTGTGCAGAATCAGGATGGGAGGCATAGTGAGTGGCTCCAAAGGCTATAGCCTTTTGCTTGATACAGACAATAAATTTGGAAATACCGGGGCTACAGCAGATCCTAATTATGTGCCCGCAACTACCGGTGTAAATGGCAATCCCGGATTTGAACTGGAGATTGTGTTTGAATCTAATTTCAGAATAGCAGTTTACAATGTAGACGGAACAAGCACTCCAGTACTGGTCACCTCCTATCCCATCAATACCAACTCGCAGATTTCTGTTGCAGCCAGCACTGACGGTGGAGATGCCGACTATTTTTATGATTTCTATGTACCATTTTCCGTGCTGGGTATTTCAGCATCAACTCCCATCAGGGTTTCAGCAACAACAGTGATGTCGCCACAAGCTGCCATCGGCGGTCCAAAGTCAGATATTTATGGCATTGCAGGAAACGATTACATGACGCAGTGGACCACGGCCATTTCCTCTCAACCCTCCTTTACATTCAATAGTTTAAGCAGCGGCGGATCTGGTTTGGGTGCGATTTGTACAGATGCACCTGTTTTAAACGGACCAATTACACCGTCAGCAACTACAGTAACAGGTACCTGGACCAAAGCAACATCATCCCCTCTTTCTGCGGCAACGATTACTTTATACAAAGGTGTTTCTGCAATTGGTACCACTACGGTTTCTTCCGGAGCTACCTGGTCCATCAATGTTTCTGGCCTTGCCAACGCAGATGTAATCACTGCCAAAGCCCAGGCATCCGGCGAATCAATGTGTCTTTCAAGTAATGCTGTTACGGTTAGTACGTGCAACTCATCCAACATACCTGCTACTCCATTACTCAGTTGTACAAGCGGCAGTAAAGGGGTTGGTGGTACCAACTTTGCAACTGGATGGACAATACATGTTGATAATATCACGAGAAGTACCGCTGAAAACAGTGTTGCCAATACAGGCGGATTTTTCGGCGCAAATACCGGCACCAGTCCAAACATTACCTGGCAATATTCAGGCGGTTGCAGTTCAGGTTCTCCCTTAACTTCAGGTTCTTACAAAATATATTATACAGATAATACCACGGGATGTAACTCTCAGCCAGCCTATTTTTGTGCGGCTGGTAATGGAGGAAATGCGCTAGGCGGCTCACTGGCTGTACCAACCATTACATCTCCGTCTGATGGCGTGTACACGCCTGCTACAACTTCTATCACAGGTTCAATAACAACTGGTGCAACCCTTACCTTATACATCAATGGTATTGTTGCAAAAACTACCACAGCAGCTGCCGGAACATTTACTTTTTCTGGTCTTACATTTTTAACCGGTCAGCAGTTTTATATCG
Organism: Ferruginibacter sp.; assembly: GCF_028288465.1. GTDB lineage: Bacteria > Bacteroidota > Bacteroidia > Chitinophagales > Chitinophagaceae > Ferruginibacter. Next base: position 21,740 of record NZ_JAQBNR010000053.1, read on the forward strand.
TGTCTGAATTAAATTCAGGAACTATAGGTACCAGTTATTGCGCCAGTCAAACAGCCCCTGCAACAATTACCTGTTTTACAAGTGCGCCTGTGATAACTACCAGCAGCAGCAACCAGCTTATTACGGGCGTTGCCATTACCGGTACTGCTGCGGAACCCACCGGCACAATAATAAAAGTATATACATCAGCCAATACACTTGTTGCTACCACAACTGTTCAGTCAAACGGCACATGGTCAACCACTAACGCTGGCACCACTCCTGCTGCTTACACAGCTGTCGCTGCCACAAGCTATTATGCAAATGCCCAAAATGGCACCTGCGGACTGAGTAATAATTCAGCAACAATAGCAACTGTTAGCGCTACCAGTTCCGCACGTTGCGGAACTATCACAGGCCCGGTAACAGAATCCGCAACTTCAGTTTCCGGTACGTTGAGCGGCACAACCTTAGCCGGAACAGTGGTTACTTTATATGCCGATGGAAACTCAGTAGGAACTTATACCACAGCCAATAATGCATGGGGGCCAATTACGGTAAATACTACAATAAACAACAACGTATATGCGGGAGCTGCCTTAACGATCGGTATTGCCGAGCCTTCTAAAAATGAGGTCATTTGCGTTACCCAGTTAACCGTAACCTGCACCACCCCTACGGCCCCCGCAGCAAGCCCTGCAAGCACTACCATCGCTGTGGGACAAACGGTTACTTATACTATTGCTTCATCTCAATCGGGGATATTATACTCACTCAGGGATAATGCAGATGCGATTGACATAGGAGAATCTAAATTTGGAACAGGTGGAACAATAACACTTGTATCAAATCCTTTTAACACCGCGGGCACCATTCCTGTAAATGCAAAAGCTACTTCGTTCTCTGGTGCCAATTGTTTAAGTCTGTCTGCTGCGTCAGTTATTGTAACTACACCGTTACCAGTTAGCCTTGTTAATTTTCAGGGCAGGTATAACAACCAATCGGCGATTCTTTCATGGATTACGGCATCTGAAATAAATCTGAAAAACTTTGAATTGCAAAAAAGCTATACCGGCGACAAGTTTAGTGCCATAGCCACTATAGCATCCTCCGGCAACACTCAGCTTACTCATAATTATGGCTTTACCGATGCTTCCATTCATTCAAATGTTGTTTACTACCGGCTTAAAATGGTGGATAATGACAATGTTACTGCCAGGTACAGTAAAGTGATCGTATTGCATGCAGACAAAGGAATTATGGTGAACAATATCAGCCCAAATCCCTTTGCCTCAACAATAAAAATAAATGTCAATGCAGCTAAAGAGGCAAAGCTTGATATTTCAGTAAATGATTTATCCGGCAGAAGAATTAAGACGATCCATTACATAGCAAAAGAAGGTATCAACAACATTACTATGTCTGGCCTTTCCGGCCTTGCCAAAGGCGCCTATATTGTTGAACTCAATTCAGCAAATGAAAATATCAGCAGGCAAATGCTGATTAAGCAATAGCCAGGAATGATTGATCCGGCTTTATACAAATAGCGGCTACCCAAAGTTTCGGAAAGCCGCTATTTGTATGTTTTACCCTATTTGAATTAAGCCCGGCGGTAATCTCCCTTCCAATTTTGTATCGCCATTTTAATTGCTTTTGCAGACAGGTTTTCGTCTACCGCTCTTTTTGATAAGGCTACATATTCATCATCGCCTGCAAAACGCAGTGCAATTATTTGCGGAACAGTGAGACGGTTGTCTTGCGGTTGCCCGGTAGCAATGTAATGCCTGAAATTTTCTTCTGCCCTGATGGCCCTGTCCTGTACTTTCAGTGCAGAGAGCCTGGTAATAAAAGCGAGTAAGAGCGTCGCGAAAGACAGTGCTACCAGTAATGAAGCTGAATAAAAATTGCCAGGAACAGAATGTACCAGGTTTACAATTGAACCGATAAAAACAAATAACAAGAGAGGAACTGTAACAAAGTGAAAAGCAGGAACCAGCTGAGTATGGTTTTTGTAATTTTGTGTGGACATGTAAATTAGTTTAGCAACGAAATACCGGTTTTCATTCCATTAAAAAAAATAAACCTTTTCCTTAACCTGTATTAGCTCTATTTCGCTGCTATCATTTCATCATATCCAGTAGCTTCCAAATTTTTTCTCTTACTGTTCCTGGATTACCATCAAAATTATTTACTATAAAAGCAAAAGTGTATTCTCTGCCATTGCTACTTTTTATATAGCCGGTATAACTTCTCACGCCACTGATGTAACCATCTTTCATTCTAATTCCATTTGCCTCCGGCAATGCATTATAAAAGGATGTGAACCATTTTTGCTGTCTTGCAAACTGCATTACAGTTACCAAAGCTTGTGTGGTAACGCGGCTGGCTGGCGAAAGACCGCTGCCATCCAGGATGTTGATGGCGGAAGTTTCAATACCTTTTTTGCTCCAGAAATCCTTGATTATTTTAATGCCGTCTTCGGTTGAAACGTTTTCGCTTTTGGATACGGCAATTGTTTTTACAAGGACCTCTCCAAACAGGTTTACACTTTTTTTCAGAAACCAGTGGTTGATAGAATCCAGTGGCGGTGACAGGATTGAGTCCATTGGCAAGCCTGTTGAAATATCCAATGGCCGGTTAGCGATTAACCTTTCAGAATAAGTTTCGTTATTACCACCAACTGCTATCCCGCCAGCTCTTAGCCCATCAGCCAACACCTTCAGAAAAACTGCCGGCGGATTGGGTAACGAACCGGAAATAGTGAAGCCATTTGCAGACGGCGGCACTGTTCCCTTCGCAATAATATTTTTTGCAAAAGGTGCCGAAAAAAGGTACCCGTTATCACCACTACCCCTGGCTCCTGTTGTAATAAAATTGCTGAATTGATACATTGTCAAAACGCATGGCGGCACTGTAGCAATAATATTGGTGGAATCGCTTTCCTTTGCACCCGTTTTAAAACTAACATCAAACTGATTTTCACGCCAGTTCAATCCCCATGCACCCGCCCCGTAATAATTGCCGATATCTTCCCAAACCCAGCCACGGGGCACAGCGTCTGTTGCAAATAAATGATCATCTGCCACCAGGCTGCCGGCAATGCTTTGTATATTGTTTTTTTGCAGTACGGCTGTTATTTTTTTAATCACGCCATCTTCCGATGTGCCCGTCCAGCGTGAACTTCCCAGCGTAGGATCTCCGCCGCCGGCAATATACAAATCACCCTGTAATGCGCCGTCCGTTATCGGTTTATTGCGGGTCAGGTATGTCTTGTACCTGTAATCATGTCCCAATAATTCAAATGCCGTTACGCTGGTGATTACCTTCTGGCAACTGGCCGGGGCAAGTCCAATTTGTGCATTGTTATCAAAAATCAATTTCCCTGTCTTGGCGTCCACTACGTACATAGCTATAACTGCATGTTTAAATTGTTCATCGCCCTGCAAATTTTTTATACCGGCTGCCAGTTGAATTGATATATTTTGCGCAGGCAAAACAAACGGCAGCAGGCAGTAAATAAATAACCAACCTTTTTTCATACATGAATTATCTTGCGGTAAAATTAACCCTTTTACCAGGAGTATGACACAGGCAAGCATCATAACAATAGGTGACGAATTATTGATTGGACAGGTAATTGACACCAACAGCGCATGGATGGCGCAAAAATTAAATCTTGCAGGTATTAAAGTGCTGCGGCGTGTAGCCGTGGGTGATACCTGGGATGAAATATGGAAAGCGCTGGATGAAGAAAGTAAACATGCAGACATCATTCTTATTACCGGGGGCCTTGGCCCAACGGCTGATGATATTACGAAGCCTTTGCTCACCAAATATTTCAACGGCAAGCTGGTTACCGATGAAGGAGCTTTGCAGAATGTAAAAGATATTTTTCAGCGGGTGCTTAGCCGCCCCATGATTGAAAGCAATTTAAAGCAGGCAGAAGTACCCGACACCTGCACGATAATACAAAATAAAAGGGGAACAGCCCCGGGTATGTGGTTTGAAAAAGAAGGAAAAGTATATGTGAGCATGCCGGGCGTACCCAACGAAATGAAGGGTATGATGGAAGATGATGTGATTCCAAAACTAAGCACACATTTTATTTTCCCGCACATAACGCACCGCACTTTACTAACGGCTGGTATTGGCGAATCTTTTTTATCGGAACATATCAGCAATTTTGAAAGCAGTTTACCGGAACATATCAAACTGGCTTACCTGCCCAACTATGGCATGGTACGGCTTAGGCTTACCTCCGTCGGGTTCGATCATATAGCCATCGAAAAAGAAATACAGGATTATTTTGAGGCACTTCAGCAGCAGGTAAAAGAATGGCTGGTTACCAACCTGGACGAGCCCATGGAAAAAGTGACCGGCAAATTACTGGCAGCAAAAAGCAAAACCATGTGTACCGCTGAAAGCTGCACAGGTGGTTATATTGCGCATTTAATCACTTCCATTCCGGGCTCCTCCGCGTTCTATGATGGCAGTGTCGTGAGCTACTCCTACAAAGCCAAAGAAGATCTGCTCAATGTGTCCAAAGAAACATTGGCAACAAAAGGAGCGGTAAGCGAAGAAGTTGTAATTGAAATGGCAAAAGGTGCTTTAAGTACCATACAATCTGATTATGTGATTGCGGTATCCGGCATCATGGGGCCTGACGGCGGTTTACCCGATAAGCCCGTAGGCACGGTATGGATTGCAGTAGGCAACAAAAATACCATAGAAGCGCATAAATTATATTTTCGGTTCGACAGGGAGCGAAATACCCAGTTAACAGCCACCAATGCACTCAATTTGCTGAGAAAATTTATACTTGCCGATACAGCACTTTAGCCAGCAGTGCATTACACAGAAATAATTATCTTTGACGCTTAAAACAGTGATTGCTGTATTGCAGGATGTTGGTTACAGTTTTTGTCCGGGCATTTGCTTTTCAATTGATCATCGTTGCATCGCCCTCTTGTACCATATACCGGTTGGCATCATTCAGTTCAAATCTTTAATATAAATAGCATGGCACTTGTAGATTTAATAATGCCCAAATTAGGTGAAAGCATCATAGAAGCTACTATTTTGAAATGGCATAAAAAGCCAGGCGATCCCATTAATGAAGATGAAGCCGTGCTGGATATTGCCACCGATAAAGTGGATAGTGAAGTGCCCTCTACAACTGCCGGCGTACTGGAAGAAATATTATTCAATGAAAATGATGTGGTGCCAGTTGGTGCCGTTATTGCTAAAATAAGAGTTGGCGCCGGATCGGCCGTAACACATACCCCACCGGCTTCGCCGGATGTACAACCTGAATATGAAGAAGCTAAGTTAATAGAAGAAGTCCCTTACCAGCCAACACAATTTGTGGTGAATGCATCGCAACCCGGAAACAAATCTGTTATAAAATTCTATTCTCCTCTTGTACTGAACATTGCCCAACAGGAAGGTGTATCCATGGCCGAACTGGAAACAATTGAAGGTACCGGCCAGGACGGAAGGGTAAGCAAAAAAGATATTTTGGCGCATGTGGCAGCAAAAGCATCCGGAAGTTACCAGGCGCCCATTGCCAGTACAATTACTCATGAACCGGCGACACAAAGTGAACCTGTAAAAAATCAGCTGGCTGTAAGCAATGGCAGCCAGGCAATAAGTTCCGGCTACACGGGCAATGTAGAAATAATTGAGATGGATCGTATGCGGAAGATGATTGCCAGGCACATGATTGACAGTCAGAATACCAGTGCCCATGTAACCAGCTTTGCTGAGTGTGACGTAACCAACCTTGTTTTATGGCGGGAAAAAGTGAAAAAAGATTTTGAAAAAAGAGAGGGTGAACGGATCACTTTTACACCGTTGTTTATTGAAGCTATTGTAAAGAGCATTAAAAAATATCCGCTGCTCAGCAGCTCTGTTGAGGGGGATAAAATCATTATAAAAAAAGATTTAAACATTGGTATGGCTACTGCCCTACCCAATGGCAACCTGATTGTACCTGTCATTAAAAATGCAGATCAGTTAAATCTAACCGGTTTAACCAAACAGGTAAACAACCTGGCTAATGCAGCAAGAACAGGCAAATTAAAACCCGACGATACCAATGGCGGCACATTTACTTTAACCAATGTAGGCAGTTTCGGCAGCATCATGGGCACGCCCATCATCAACCAGCCGCAGGTGGCTATTATGGCTGTTGGTGCTATTAAAAAAAGGCCCATGGTAATAGAAACGCCCCAGGGCGACAGCATCGCTATACGTCATATGATGTATATTTCCTTAAGCTATGATCACCGTATTATTGACGGTGCATTGGGCTCTACGTTTCTTAATACAGTTTCAAAAGAATTGGAAAATTTTGATGGCAACAGGAGTATTTAAAGCTTAATAATAAATATCAAGCAGCACCGGCTTTTCAGACTTATCAATGTATTGTTTTAGTTGGTTTAAAAACAAGGGAGCAACCGTCGGACAACCCCAGCTTTCACAAATCGGCAACGGCGCAGTTTCTGCATTGGGTATGCACGGATGTGCATGTAATACAACAAAGCGGTTAAAAGCGTTGCTGTTGGTGGCATCAAGTCCATATAATTTAAAAGCAAGCCCGAATTTACCATTGTAACTATTGCCTATTTTATATTTACCCAGCGAAGTACATAAACTGTTTGCGTTGTTTGAAAACTGAACAGAATCCAATGTATTTCTTCCGCTGCCATTTGCTACCAGGCCAGCCATTTCAATGGAATCTTTTTTAAGATTGTAAATAAAAAACCTGTTTTTGCCGGAGGCTATTTTCATGTCAACCATAAAACAATAGTCAGAATTGTATTGGTTTAGTTTACTGTATTCCTTTACAGATAAAGCCTTTTGCTGAAGTCGCTGCGATACAATCACGTCGCCGGCCGTTGTTTTATAAACAAACTTACCTGCATTTCTTGTCGAATTAAATTTCGGTTTATACCACAAAAAGTAGCCCAGGGCAGTAATGGCAATTACTAGTAACAGCAGTGTTGCTGATAATTTTAAAAATAATTTCATGCTGTTTTTGGTGAGGTAAGATGCGGGGCAAAATTGTTTCCATAAATATATTTCTTGTAGTGTTAAAGAAATATCAATTGATTAAGGCAAACGCATTTACCTAATTATCCTTAAGTGGTTTATATAAATGCAGCTGTATAAGTAAAACATTTTACTTTATTTCTGTTTATGGAATTTTACTAAGTTTACATCTAATCAGTACACCTGACTACTTTGAACCCGGACAAATACAAACATATCGAAGACAGCGAGTTGCTTAAATATTTTTATGCCGATAAAAATAATGAGTGGCTGGGCGTATTGCTACAACGCTACACGTTGTTGTTACTGGGTGTTTGTATGAAGTACTTAAAAAATGAAGAAGAGGCGAAAGACGGCGTGCAACAGGTTTTTTTGAAGGCCATTACCGAATTGCACAAGTACAAGGTAGATTATTTTAAAAGCTGGTTGTACATGATTGCTAAAAACCATTGCCTGATGAAACTGAGGGACAAAGGAAAAATCCCGGTTGAAATAAATGAAAGACTGCTGGCTACACCGGATGACACCGCAGATAAAAATGACTTTGTAGCAAAGGACACAGCGCTTAGGCAAATGGAAATTGCCTTGCAGCAATTGAATGCAGAACAGCAACAATGCATAACTTTGTTTTATCTCCACAAAAAAAGTTATCATGAAATTACTGCAGCAACAGGTTATACTTTATTGCAGGTAAAAAGCAGTATACAAAATGGAAAACGCAATTTAAAAATAATGCTGGAGCGGTTACAACAAAATGAACAATGATATAAAAAACATATTATCCAACAGCAATAAAGATATTGACAACCAGCAGTTGATGGATTACCTGAGCAAACATGCGTCAGAGGCGGATATACACGATCTTGAACAAAGTATGGTGGAAGATGAATTTTTGAATGACGCGGTGGAAGGATTGCAGGAAATTGAACCTGCCAAAAATCTGGAATTGTATGTAGAGCAGCTAAATAAAGAGCTTCAAAAACAGCTTACAAAAACAAAAAAACGACGAGACAAGCACAGGATAAAAGATAAGCCCTATGCTATTTTCGCTATCATGCTTATTTTGCTGCTGGCAATTGTTTGTTATATAGTTTGGAAAAAGTCTTCCCGGCACTTGCCTGCCGTACATCCCGTTACTGCAACTGTACAAACCAAGACACTGCATACACCAGATAGCTTACATAAAAAATCCTCCTGAATATTCAGGAGGACTCGTATACATATTTTACAATGCTTAGTGTTTTACAGCTTCTTTAGCTTTATCAACCATTTTATCAGTGCCAGCTTTCATTTTGTCTGCGCCTTCTTTAGCTTTGTCCACCATTTTATCAGCAGCTTTATCTACCATTTTGCTTGCACTGTCGGCAACTTTATTCAACATTTTGCTTCCGCTGTCAGCAGCATTGCTGATCATTTTGTTAGCAGTATCAACTGTAGCAGCAGCAGCTTTTGTGGCAGAATCAGCGGCAGAAGTTGCAGCTTTTGCAGAGTCAGCAGCAGATGCAGCAGTAGTTTCACCACTATTGTTACAAGCAGTTATAGATACTGTAACGGCAAGAATAGCAATTAATTTTTTCATTGTATTGTTTTTTTGTTTTAAAATTTGTGCGAATATACTCTCTTTTTTGAATTGATCAAATATATTTGCCGGTTATTCAATTTTTTCCATAAACGGCCTGTTGGCTAAAAAAGTATATATAGCGATTATTTTTTTCTGAAAAATATTCTTACCGGTACACCAGTAAATTTAAAATTTAGCCGTAGCTGATTTTCCAGGTAATTTTTATAAGGTGTTTTAACGTCGTCGGGATAGTTGCAAAAGAAAGCAAATGAAGGAACCACTACCGGCAACTGGGTAACATATTTTATTTTAACCTGGTTACCTCTTACCACAGGAGGATGATAGGCTTCTACCGCCTTCAGCATTTTATCATTTAATTTGGAAGTGGCAATTTTTTGTTTGCGGTTATCATACACTTCCAGCGCAATTTCCATCGCCCTGAATATCCTGGTCTTTTCCAAAGCTGAAATAAAAATGATCGGTAAATCGCTAAACGGAGCGAACCGCTTTTTTAATTCCACTTCGTAATCCCTGGCTGTATTCGTCTCCTTTGGCATTACATCCCATTTATTTACCAGCACAACAATACCCTTTCCCTTTTTTACCGCCATAGCAAATATGGACAGATCCTGGGCAGCTATTCCTTTTTCTGCATCCAGCAACAGTAAGCAAACATCGGCTTCGTCTACCGCCTTGATTGCCCTGATTACCGAATAAAATTCTAGATCCTCATTCACTTTGGCTTTGCGCCTGATACCCGCTGTATCTATCAATACAAATTCTTTATTAAATAAATTATAGTGCGTATGAATGGTATCTCTCGTGGTACCCGCTATCTCACTTACGATGGTACGCTCCTGCCCTGTTAAAGCATTCAGTAAAGATGATTTACCAACGTTGGGTTGGCCGATAATAGCGAATTTGGGCAATGTTTTTTCTTCAGGTTCAGGCTCTTCTTCAATTAAAGCGGTTATCTCATCCAGCAAATCGCCGGTTCCGGTTCCGCTGATAGAAGACAAAAAGTGTATCTTATCAAATCCAAGGCTATAAAATTCGGAAGCTTCCAATAACCTGTCATGGTTATCTACCTTGTTTACCACTAAAAAAACAGGCTTCGTTGTTTTACGTAACATCTGGGTCATCGATTCATCCAGGTCAGTAATTCCTGTAGCGACATCTACCATAAAAATAATTACGTCCGCTTCTTCTATCGCTATTAAAACCTGTTTACGGATTTCCTTTTCAAAAATATCCTGGGTTTTTGGTACAAAACCACCTGTATCTATTACGTTGAATAATTTACCGTTCCATTCGGCAATACCATACTGGCGGTCACGGGTAACACCACTCACATCATCCACAATGGCTTTACGCTCTTCCAGCATCCTGTTAAAGAAAGTACTTTTGCCAACATTGGGCCGGCCTACGATTGCTACTGTAAAACTCATTTCTATTAATTGATAATTTTTTAATTAATAATTGATAATTACTACTACCTGAAAAATTCTCGGATTGAAAAAATTATCCATGAGTAAATTATCATTTATCCATTTAATCTAATAACCGTACTCTTTCAATTGCATTTCATTGTCTCTCCACTTGGGTCTTACTTTTACAAACAATTCCAGAAAAACCTTGCTGTCTAAAAACGCTTCAATGTCTTTCCTTGCGAGCGTTCCCAGCTGCTTGATCATTTTGCCACCTTCGCCCAAAATAATTCCTTTTTGTGTATCCCGCTGAACAATGATGTCTGCAACAATTTTTATCAGTGTAGTTTTCTCTTTGAACTCCTGTACCAACACAGTGGCATGATAAGGAATTTCCTCACCATACAATAAAAATATCTTTTCCCTGATCAATTCACTTACAAAAAACTTAGTCGGCAAATCACTGATATCATCTCCTTCATAAAATGGCGCACCCTCGGGCAGCAATTCAATTATTGTAGCGAGTAATTTTTCAATTCCTTTTTTCTTCAATGCAGAAATAACGACTACTTCTTTGCAGTAAGGTTGTTGTTTAAAAAAGTCGACCGCCTTGTCAATATCTTCATCACTCACAGCATCCGCCTTATTTAAAACTACCAGTGCCGGAACTTTTAATTTTAAGGCTGAAAAAATCACATGACTTTCTTCCGGATTTTCCCTTGCATCGGTAATTAATAATGCTATGTCGGCATCTTCCAGGCTTCCTTTTACAGCCTGCATCATTTTTTCGTGCAGTTTGTATCTGGGCTCAATTATGCCGGGCGTATCAGAAAAAATAATCTGGTGATCTTCGCCGGTTAAAATGGCTTTAATGCGATGCCTGGTAGTTTGCACTTTGTGCGAAACGATAGCTAGCTTTTCGCCTATAAGAGCATTGAGCAAAGTACTTTTGCCTGCATTAGGCTTACCAAAAATATTTACGAAACCGGATTTCATGTATGTAACCTTTAGATAGCAAGTCTATAAAAGACTTTGATTACCGCATACAAACAGACGACTGGAGGAGGTGATCAAATTCATCAGCAACTTGCCAAGAATAAATTTTAAAGAGACATTCTCTTAAAATAAAATGGGCTCAAATGAGAGCCACATTTATTAGTTGCGAAGAGAGGGATCGAACCTCTGACCTTCGGGTTATGAGCCCGACGAGCTACCGCTGCTCTACTTCGCGGTGCAAAACTAAGGGATTACACTTTTGCCGCCAAATAATATACATTCGTATTTCAAATTAATTTATGAAACAAAAGTTAAAAAATGTAATAATGCCAGTGGTAGCCTGCTTCTTACTGGCCGGATGTCACAAAAAAATAAAACAGCAGGAAGACGAAATATACAGCCGGCACCTGCAGGAACACATCAAATTAACAATAATCAGCACACCAATGCCCGATAATAATAGCGATATGAACCTGCTTTTGTTAAATGACGGGCAGGATGTTGATCAATTGCGAATTAAAAACATCACCGACAGCCTGTATAAAAAGAAATTGATTTTACCGTTGCTGATTGTTGCCATCCACGCAGGCAACCGGATGGAAGATTATGGTGTAGGTGGTTACCCTGATTTTAAAAACAATGGAAGCAAGGCCGATAAGTACGATGCCTTTATCAGTGATGAACTGTATGATTTTGCAAAAAAGAAAACGGGTGTAAGAAAATTTAATTCCATTGTAATTGCAGGCTGTTCATTGGGCGGTTTATCTGCTTTTGATATTGCATGGAACCATGCAGACAGGATAGACAAAGTGGGTGTCTTTTCTGGTTCTTTCTGGTACCGGGACAAAGATACAACAGGGGCAGATTATGCAGACGACAAAGATCGCATCATGCTAAACAAAATAAAATCTTCCCGGAAAAGGCCAAAGCTTACCTACTGGTTTTATGCAGGGGATAAAGAAGAAGCCGGCGACCGTGATCATGACGGGATAACGGATGTGGTGGACGATACAAAGGACCTGGTGACCATAATTAAAAATAAAAATGTTTGCCCTCCGGGTGACATTGTATTTACAGAAACGCCGGAAGGCAAACATGACTACGCCAGCTGGAGCAAGGTTTTGCCGGACTTTTTAATATGGGCTTTCGGAAGATAAAAAATTATCTGCCGCTTGCAAGTACGTCTTTTTTAAAATCTTCATTGAAGCCTTTTTCTTTGATCAGGTCTTCGAGGTTAAGGTGCATCCTGTACCTCCAGTAATGCTTAGGGTCTGCCGGAATGTTGATGCGTTCATCGTTGGGATTATTTCTACGCAATTTTTCACTGCTGCCTAAAATATCCTGCAACTGAAAAATGCTCCACATAGCCGGTGAATAAATATGCTGCAACACGATTTCCTTATTGATATACGGTTCGCAGTAAAACGGAGCTGCACCATAATGCCCCAGCATATTGTTATAAAATTGCTGCGTTTTAGACTGGTCTTCTTCCCACCAGCCTCTTATGGTACTCATGTCGTGTGTGCTCGGTGTCACCACGCTTAAGTAAAGCGCATTTACCGGGTGAAAAAAAACATCTGTTGTTTGCTTGGGCATGCGCTGAATTTCCAGGCTAAGCATACCTAACTGCCTCATAACATCAGGCACGCAGGCGGGCACCATACCCAGGTCTTCGCCACAAACCAGCATATCTGTGCTGCGCTTTAATTCGGGCAGTTTTTGCATGGCCTGCTTTCTCCAGAAATCATCCTGCCTGCGAAAGAAATAATCTACATACAATTCTTTCAACTTTTGCTTGCTGTAGTCGTCCAGATCTCTGAAAGAAGTTGTGTTTTCCATTCCTATGCGGAAATGAAATTCCTGCATCTGCGAGCCCGGCTCTTCTATAAAAATGATATTGCTGATCAAATCGAAAAGCCCTCCTTTAATCAGTTGAGTAAAATCGGTTTCGGGTAAATGACTGAAATAATCTGCAACTTTTCTTTGTGTATTAAAAGCAGGTTTTAATTCATAAAAGCCATCGGCCGGGTTTAAAAAATTCTCTTTTACAAATGCAGCCTGCTCCCTGAATTTTTCCTGCAGCACATACTCCGTGATGTAAGGCTTACAATACCGGTGGTATTGAAAGGAAATATTGTTTTGAAAAAGTTCGTTGATATGTACTGGAATTGCGGGAACAAAGCGTCCCAGAATTCCTTCAACTGCATCCAAAGGAATACTCCAGATTCTAAAAAATCCAAGTATATGATCGATGCGAAATACATCGAAGTATTCGCTCATTTGTTCAAAGCGCTGTCTCCACCAGGCAAAGCCGTCTTCCTGCATTTTCGTCCAGTTGTAAGTAGGGAAGCCCCAGTTCTGCCCCTTCACTGCAAAATCATCCGGCGGTGCACCGGCCTGGGCATCCATATTATACAAACCAGGCGTCATCCACGCATCGCAGCTGTACCGGTAAATGCCTATCGGCAAATCTCCTTTAACTACAATGCCATTTTTATGTGCGTATAAGGTGGCCGCTTTTAACTGCTGGTGTAAATGATACTGAATAAAGTAATGGATGGCCACCGCATCATAGTGAGGCTGGTCGGGCGATGCCAGCTCCTGTATTTCGTCATCTTTAAATATACTGTAAGCGGGCCATGAATTATAATCCGCTGTTTTGTACTCATCTCTTAAATAACAAAATGCCGCATAAGGCACCAGCCAATGACGGTTTAAATCAAAAAATTCGAAGTATTTTATGTCGTTGCTGAATGCTTCCTTTTGATCCTGGTACAATCTTTTTATAGTGGCAAACTTATACTTCATGACTTCTTCATAATCTACCTCTGCTAAACCATTTAATTCTTTTTGCTTTTGTTTAAGCGATTTTAGAATAGCTGAATTTTTATCACCCGCTACTTTACTGAGGTTTAAAAATAATGGGTGTAATCCGAAGGCCGAAACTGCTGCATAGGGATAAGAATCAGTCCAGGTATGTGTAGCGGTAGTATCATTTACCGGAAGCAACTGTATTAATTTCAAACCTGTTTCTTTAGCCCAGTCTACCAACAATTTGATGTCAGTAAATTCGCCTGTTCCAAAACTGTTTTCACTGCGCAAACTGAACACTGGAATAGCTACCCCTGCTCCTTTCCAATCCGGTGCAGCAGTACGTACAAAACCATCATGAGAAATGGTGTATTTACCGTTGCCGCCGTCGCCGGGCAACAGGCGGTTGTCACCAGTCTCAAAGCGAACAAACGATTTTTCTACTGCATTGTAAATACCATATTTGTAAGAAAGCGGGAAGCCACCGTTTGCAATACTTATGCTTATCTTCCACCAGTCGTTTTGTTTGGTGAGCAACAAGGGGCTCGATACATCCCAGTCACCTAAAACTTTTCCGCTACCGGTTATACAAATTACTTCATTGGTTTTAAGCAGCGGACATTTCACTTTAAATTCATGTGTATACTTACCTGCTGACGTATCTGTCGAGGTTGCAGCTGTCATCTGCTTCAACAATACTTCCTTAAAAGGTTTTGTATAAAATGCATTCTCGATAGTTCCTGCATAATTCCAGGTATCAACCAATATCAGTTCTGCAATATTCTTATTGGCACAATCAATTTGTTTGTTGTCTTTCCATTCAGCAATAACATTACCTGGAGCGTCTTTTAAAATATAGTAATATTCTATGTTCCCTGATTCAATATCTATATCAGGAATTTCAATTTCGCAATGACAAAACTGGTCGTTGAGGTATTGCAGGGGAATCGCCTGATTTTGATCATAATCACCCAGGGCAGAACAGTTACCGGTAACATAAAGGGTTTGGCCGAACCGGGTATAAAAACGCAAATAAAAGTGAGTGGTCATTTTATGGCAAGTTAATTTGCGGCAATATAAAACCTTTCAATCACAATGTAAAAAATACACAATGAAATAAGTTTAATACTTTGTGTTTAATAGGCTTAAATACTTACACAGTTAGTTAACTATTTAAAATAGCAGATAAAAAATAAGGCAAAACATTTTATGTATGTTTTGCCTTATTTTTGCAAAAAAAATTTCAATGGAAACAACTAAAAAATCAACCGGTCTTTATTGGGTATTATTCCTCGTTTCTATCGCAGGCCTTGTGGTAACCTATAGCTATGCCGGTGGTTATGCTTCATTAGTTTTACCTTTTAACTTCACCTTTCTTGCAAAGGCGTTGGACCTTATGTAAATTTTATACCAAACTTATTTTAAACTTCTTATAATGGCTGCAAACTCTGTGGCCATTAAAGAAGCTCCCCCTACAAGTCCTCCGTCCACATCAGGCTGGCTGAATATTTCTTTTGCATTAGCAGCTTTTACACTTCCGCCATACAAAATAGAGATACTTTCTGCTACTTCATTACCATAACCTTGTGCCAGTACGCTGCGAATATAAGCGTGTATTTCCTGGGCTTGTGCACTGGTGGCGGTTTTGCCTGTTCCAATGGCCCAAATTGGTTCGTAGGCAATAACAAATCCCGTTAACTGTTCTGCTGTCAAGTGAAACAAACTTTCCTTTATCTGTGATTCCACAAAACTGTTCTGAGTGCCTGCTTCTCTCACTTCCAGCGCTTCTCCGCAGCAAAAAATGGGTTTTAAGCCATATTCAATACACAAGTCAATTTTTTCAGCCAATACCTGGTTACTTTCGTTAAAATATTCCCTGCGTTCACTGTGTCCCACGATCACATAATCGGTACCAATACTTTTTAATATTTCTACACTCACTTCTCCTGTAAAGGCACCAGACACTTTATTGTAACAGTTTTGTGCTGCGACAAAAACGTGGCTTTTGCCTGCAAGTATATTTTTTACATTCACGAGGTAAGGAAAAGGAACTGCAAATACAGTTGCCTGGGTCTCATTTAATTCCCTGGTTGCTTCCATCAGCTCGTTTACCAACGTTTCGCCTTGCTGAATTGTGAGGTTCATCTTCCAGTTAGCCGCAGCTATTTGTTTTCTCATTGTTTTAAGTTTTTATTGATTGTAAAGTTGTTCTAAATTTTTCTTTTCATGAGGAGTCAATACAGCTCCTTTCAGCTTTTTCCAGTTACTGATATCCTGTAAAGCTTTTTCAAAACTGTAACGCTCCTTTCCCCATGAAAAATCATTTACCAGTTTTGGAGGAAACCCTTCCCCAAAAATATTGCAGCAAACTCCCACCACTGTACCAGTGTTAAAAGATGTGTTGATAGCCGCCCGGCTGTAATCACCCATTAACAAGCCACATTTCAATCCCATACCAACGTAATCCCTTTCTTTATTACTCCATACCCTTACATTGCCGGCAGTATTTTTTATATTAGATGTAGTGGTACCTCCGCCGAGGTTACACCATTCACCAATTACACTATCACCAAGGTAACCATCATGGCCCTTGTTGCTGTTTGCAAACATGACTGAATTTTTGATTTCGCCGCCTGCTGTACAATAGGGGCCAATGGTAGTGGCGCCATAAATTTTACTGCCCATCTTAAGTACGGCGCCTTCGCACAGCGCAAATGGACCCCTTATCATACATCCTTCCATTACCTCTGCATTTTTACCAATATATACCGGCCCTGTGGTAGCGTTGATGATGCTGTGCTCTATAACAGCCCCTTCCTCTATAAAAATATTGGAAGGCGATATAGCCTTGTTAGAGGTTGAAAGGCGTGACGAATATCTGCCTCTTGTAATGAGTTCAAAATCTTTCTGCAGTGCCCATCCATTCAGTAAAAAAATATCCCAGGGTCGCTGGATGCTTTTTATATTCTCGTGTTCTGCTAATATTTTGCCAGCAGCATATGAGGTTGCAATTAAACTGGCTGTATCTTTCGTTGGGATAATATTGGATGGTACCAGCGAATATTCAATTGGTGCATCATATTGTGCTTCTATCAATGACCATTTTTCGCGGATAGTTAGTATACCTACGCGAATATCTGCTACTGAACGTGTTGCAGTGAAGGGGTACAACTGTCCTTTTAGTAAATCATCACCTGGTTTCGCTGTCATGGAATGTAAATTACAAAGCAAAAAATTATCAGCATATTTATCATCCGATAAAAAAAATCCCCCCGGGGAAACCGAAGGGACATAAAGTATTTACAAGTAAACAAATAATAGTAAAATATACTAGTTTGCTTTCTTTTCGTAACGCTTCTTAAATTTGTCAATACGTCCTGCAGTATCCACCAGTACATTTTTACCAGTATAAAACGGATGAGAGGTGTTTGAAATTTCCAATTTAATTACTGGATATTCCTTACCATCTTCGTGCAAAATAGTTTCATTTGAATTGGCCGTAGAACGACTCAAAAATGTGGTTCCATTACTCATGTCTTTGAAAACAACAAAACGATAATTTTTGGGATGCAAATCTTTTTTCATAATTGTAAAGGTTTGTGCATGGATTTTGCCATGCGATTTTTAAAGAGTGCAAAAGTAAGGCAAATAATTTAATAATGGGCCACTAAAATGAAACAATGGACTAAAAGACTTCAGTTACCGCTTCCTGTCAAAGGAACACTAGCTCTTCATATTGGTTTGCTGTAACGCTATGCCGATATTCCATCCCTTTGACGCCTGTATGACTTCCTGTAGATCGTCTATTTTTTTTCCTGTAATACGGATGATATCGTCCATAATGGCGGCCTGAACTTTAAGTCCGCTGTCTTTAATCAACTTCACAATTTTTTTTGCATCTTCCTGCTTGATACCATTTCTTACAGGTATTTCCTGCTTCACAATTTTCCCGCTTTGATGCGGCTCTTTAGAAAGATCGTACACCTCCGGTGCAAGCCCCTGCTTCATACTTCGGCTAATCAGCACATCTATAATCTGGCTCAATTTCATCTCACTATCTGCTTCGAGGTTTACCTTAAACTCTTTTTTATTAAGTTCAACTACTACATGACTCCCTTTAAAATCAAAGCGGTTGATAATTTCTTTGCTTACAGTGTTGATGGCATTATCTAACGTTTGCAAATCAACTTTACTGGCAAAATCAAATGATGGCATAAGTGACAATTTTTAAAAATATTCAGAAAATGATTAGCAAAACTAAGTATTTATCTTTTGCCTCACCACTTTTTACACCAGTGCAAAATGCAATTGCACTAGCGGACTTTTTTCAAAGTATCAATTTGCTTGAAGTATTTCTTAAATTTTTTCATCGGTAATTATAAAAAGGGTATATTTATTACACCATTGTACTCTGTGTAAGCTGCTGTTTGTTCCAATAACCAATGCGTTTACCGGTATGATTTTTTTGCAAAACTTTGTCCATAAAATTAAAAATATAGGGTATACTGATTACCTGTCCGATTATGAGAAGAAACGACTGGTTATTTTCAACATCCTCAACTTTACAGGTTTTTGCCTGGCCACAATCAGAACTTTATACACGTTATTACTGGCACCTACCTGGTATAATTACTGGACAGTAGCTTCAAATTTTGGACTAGTATCTGCATTTTTGGTGCTATTTGCAGTAATACATCGTCATTTGTACAGTACGGCAACAGTAGTGTCTTTTGCAACTATTCCGGCTTTGCTGGCATTTTCAAGTTTGACGACACCTGATTCCGGCACAGAAATTTACCTCATACTTTACATGATGCTGGCCTTCTTTTTTCTTCATAAAATAAGAAATATCATTTTTGCTTTCAGTTACTCTTTGCTTCTCTATGTTGGTTTACATTTTTATTTTAAAAATAACCCTGCCGGCACAGCGTCGAGTTCAATGGCTATTTATTATACCAGTTTTAATTATCTGTGTTCCTTTTTAATGATATTTATTACAATGTACCTGATTAAATTTCAGGTATGGAAGTATGAAAGATCAATTAAAGCAAAGAAGGAATTAATCCGTCTGTCCAATAAAAATATTTTGTTTAAAACGAAGCAAATAGAACAACAATCAGCACTGCTACAGAAGAAAAATGCGGAGTTAACCGAACTTAATAATATTAAGATCAAACTATTTTCTATCATCTCGCACGATCTCAGAACATCTATTTATGCATTGAAAAATATAATGGATGCCTTTGCCAAAGGCGCCTTTTCAAAAGAAGATATGTTGATGAGTTTACCTGGTGTAAATGCAGAAGTGGACAAATGTGTAGAACTGATGGATAATCTGCTCAGCTGGGCACGCAACCAGTTAAACGAAAGCAAGGTGACACTGCAAAGTCTTGAACTGAGCAATATTACCTCCAACACGTATAAACTTTTTTCAAAAAAAGCGGCTGAAAAAGGAATTACCCTCATCAATAACATTGAACCAAATACCTGTGCGTATGCAGACGCCGACATGATGAAAACAATTTTGCGCAACCTTATTGGCAATGCGTTGAAATTTACCAGGGCTGGTGGCTGTGTTGAAATTTTTTCGGAAAAAAATAATGAAACGGTTAACTTAATGGTGAAGGATGATGGTGTTGGTATCAGTGAAGAAGCACTGACCAAAATATTCAGTGAAAAATACTATACAACATTGGGTACGGGCCAGGAAATGGGTACAGGGCTGGGACTGATGATCTGCAGGGATTTTATTAAATCCAATAATGGAAAATTTACGGTCAGCAGCAAAACCGGCGAGGGATCCTGCTTTACCATTACATTACCCATCTATAAGAAAAACCTTCAAATGCAGGAAGCATCAGTTGACTATTAATTTAACTGGCTTTCGCGTAACCAGTTTTTTGGATTATTCATCATATATAATTTGGTATAGTCTATCTATAAAACAAAAAACGCAGCCCTTAAAGAACTGCGTTTTTGAATATTCAATCTAAAATTAATTTACTCCTTTTATCCTGTTCTGTTCATCTCCGGCACCGCCAGTATTTCTTTTTTGAATTCCCTTGATTGGTTTACCAAACCGGTAGGTAAAGTTGACTGATACAACTCTTGAATCTCCATACTGATGAAAACGGGCATCGGTATTAAGAATGTCAATTTTACCATTTTGTATCATGGAGAAAAATGCATCCCTTACATTTAACTTAATCGTTGCCTTCTTTTTTAAAATCTCTTTCTGTATGCCTGCATTTACCTGGCTTAAAGGATTGATTGATATCTGGCCCTCAATTCCTTTGGTACGATAAAAGCCCGATAATTCTGCACTCCAGCCCTTGTTAAATTTAAATTGGTTGTTAATATTAATCAGGTAAGTAGCCCCTGTTCTTTTTTCGCTATTGCCAAATGTCAATCCTTTGTACTGGCTGTAATTGGCTTCTGAATAAACAATCAGTGTCCAGATTTTTGTAATTGCTTTTTGAGCATTGACAGATATACTTCCATTGTCAGAACTGGCAAAATTACCTTGCTTAATTACCGTTGCATAGCCTCTTGGTTCAAAGGTTTCGCTAAACAAATCTTTTGTGTGAGCATAGTTGATTGTTGTAGTCAGCCATTGATTAAAAGTGTGCGACATCTCCAGTACATTGGCATACGAGGGACGTAAAAAAGGATTGCCTTCACCGTAGGTATATTTATCCAAATAGAACATAAAAGGATTCAGATCTTCATATGCCGGACGATTGATCCTTCTGCCGTATGAAAATGTAAACTGATTTTTTTCATTGGCATTGTAGCTTACAAACATAGTCGGAAACAATCCGGCATAGCTTTTTGTAAAAGAGCTGTCTGGTCTTTGCGGATTACCAAACTGGTCTCCTGAATAATTGGTATTTTCCAATCTAAGCCCTGCCTGGAAGCCCCATTTTTTAATTTCTCTACTTGCATTTAAATATGCGGCATTGATGTTCTCTTTATATCTAAAGCGGTTTGTTTTTTCATAATCCGGATGCTTTACATCGTTGATGATATTAAAATAGCCAGCTGTATTATCTGTATTTACAAAACTTGTTTTTATACCGGTTTCAATTTTTACGCCTTTCTTTAACGGGTGCGTATAATCTGCTTTCAGAGAGTAAATTTTTATCACCGATGGCAGCTCTCCTACAAGTTTGTTACTGTTGGAAACAGTTCCATCAGGCAAATAAGTGATGTTACTAAAAGGTTGCGTTTTAGTGGCATTGTAATCCATATAATCTGCATCCATTGTAAACTCTCTTCCTGTAGAATCAAACTGATGACGAAGGTTAACATTCACTGCACCATTTTTCCACCGGCCATCTTCTGAACCTTCGGAAACTGCCACAGAGTCAACAACACCTAGTTTGCTTTTTAAATAACTTGTATTAAGATTGGATTGCTTTTCAGGATTTACAAAACCAGAAACCACCACTCCAACTGTAGTCTTTTTACTCGCGTAATAGTCAACGCCAAGTTTTGCGTTGTTGCTCCCATTGTTGTGTAACATCCTTGCATTCTGATCAAAAATGGCATTTACCGACTGATCTGAATTTTTATAAATACGGTTGATATCCAATTGCTGAAAATTTTTGCGGTGATTAACACTTAGTGTGCTAAACACATTGAATTTGCCGTTGCGGTAATTTAAGTTAAGGCTGTTATTTGTTTTACCGTAAACGCCCTGGCCATAACCAACGGTAGCACTGCCGTTGAACCCTTTTTGCTTGTTCTTTTTTGTTTTGATATTGATAATCCCAGAGTTGCCAGCAGCATCATATTTTGCAGACGGATTGGTCATTATTTCGATCTGGTCTACATTGGTGGATGACATACTCCTCAACAGGTTGGCCAGTTCTGCACCGTTTAGGTAAGAAGGCTTTCCGTCCAACATTACCATTACGCCCTGTTTTCCTTTCAGACTAATATTGCCGTCTTTGTCCACTGTAACGCCCGGGCTTTTCTCCAGCACTTCCATCGCGGTGGTACCAGCATTCGTTACAGAAGCATCAACATTCACAACTGTCTTATCAATTTTTCTTTCGGTAAAAGCCTTTTTGGAAACGATTGTTACATCCTTCAATTCTTTTCGGGCGGGCTGCAATTGCAATACCTCTACAATAATGGTGGGCTTTTCAACTGAAAGGATAAGCAGTTTACTGTAAGCTGTAGTATGTCCTGCTGAGCTTGCAGCTACCAGGTAATTACCTTCGTTAATATTTTCAAAAGAAAAATTGCCGCTTTTATCAGCAACAGCTGCCTTTACAAGACTGCTATCATTACTATGTAATAGTGATATAGTTGCTGCGTCAACTATTTGCTGATTGCCACCATCTTTAATTGTACCCGAAATTTTTCCGTTTAGCTGCGCAAGGCTGACGATACTTATGCTCATAGCAGTCAGCAGGATTAATAAATGTTTCATATTCATTTGTACCTTGTTTTGAATTGTACATAACAAAAATAGGTACTTTGCATTGCAAGGAACAGTATTATACACAAACGGTTATTAGCTACCATGACTGGTAAAAGAATTTACCGGTAAAACGGTTGATTATGCAGATCTTGAAAACCTCATTTTAGCTACAACAATTAGTATAACGCCGGACAAGATGAGAAATACAGCGATTATTTCAGCTTGGCTAAGGTGAAAACCAAGTACAGTATAAAGGTGATTTACCCGTATTTTTTCAATAAAGAATCTTTCAAACCCATTCAGGATAAGATATAAACCGAACATTACACCTGGAATCTTTAGTCTTTTTCGATAAGCCCACATCATCAAAAATAATAGGGTGCACATAATGGTCTCGTAAAACGCAGTCGGAAAAACAGGTTGAGGCAAAGCACGACAGTGCTCTTCATTACAACCAGGAATCTTTTTGCCGTCTTTATTTACATTCATTGGGTAAGAATAGGCAATCATCCATTTTGGTAAAAAAGAAGGTCCTTTTACTGCCAGTCGTGGTACTGCTTCCAGGCTGGTGAAAGTTCTGGCAGTTGGTATGTAAGTGAACACGTTTCCACTATCCAGCACCCGGGCCTTCAGATGATAATTGGCAAATTTTCGTAACTCCTGATCAAATTCCGGCTGCGTGCATTCCTTTACCTTACCGTAATCGTCGCTTACGTAGGCGCTGTTATAAATTCCCCAGTCGCCATCTCCGGATACCTGGCATCCGATACGGCCAACGGCATACGCGATCATCAAGGCAGGCGCCGCAGCATCCGTCAAATGAACGAGTTTAATGCCTTTTCTGTAAGCAAACCAGCAAATCGCAATCGTGGCTAAAATCAATCCGCCATAAAATGCAAGGCCGCCCCCAGAAAAAATGGTTCCAATTGGGTCGGCAATCAGTTCATCCAGGTTTTCCATAGCATCAAATAACTTGGCGCCCAAAATGCCGAATATTAATCCTAGTATGATTATATCGCCTACCCTGTCATGCGGCCAGATTCTTACATTTCTTTGCTCTGGTTCTTTAAGTTTATGTTTATTTTTTTCCCACCACTTTACACCTATTAATATCAATCCCAGTATTATGCCAGCAAATAAATTACCCTCACGTGAGAAAATATATGTCTGTGCGCTAACCTCATCAGGTTTGTTAAGCATTAAACCAAACAATTTATAGCCAAATAAAAAACCGGTAACAAAATTTACAAAAAGATCAAGGAAGGAAGCGGGCATCCCAACTGTTATGGCTTCCTCCCTTGGTAACAACAGACCTTGCTTTTCCTTCCGTTTTAGTTCGCTTGACAAAACTATTGCGGCAGACACGAACCCCATTGCCACCATTAAGCCAAATGTATTAAACAGATTAAGCGCTTTCCACTGAACTCCAAACAGGTCTTTAAAAAAATAATATAGATTGGGATACATACTTTAAAATTAAGTGTTGCAAGATATTCAATTATTCTTTGCAGTAAATTAATAGTATGCTTAAATAAAAATCCCGAAACTGAACGCTTCGGGATTGACAATTAAAATGTTCTTTTAGTTACAGTACTGCTCAAATGCACCAATTAAATTTTCAGCAATCATTTGGGCACTTCTTCCTTCTATATTGTGCCTTTCAATAAAATGAACCAACTGGCCGTTTTTAAATAAGGCAATTGAAGGGGATGATGGAGGATAAGGCAACAAGTGCTCCCTGATTTTTTTAACTGCGTCCACATCAAAACCTGCAAAACTGGTTGCCAGGTTATCAGGCTTTTTTGCACTGTTATGCACGGCCATTAAAACACCAGGTCTTGCTGTTCCGGCACTGCAGCCACAAACAGAATTTATCACCACAAGCGTAGTTCCTTCATTGGCTAACCTGTTATCTACCTCTGCGGCAGTCAACATTTCTACAAAGCCATTTTCAGTCAGCTCTTCCTTCATTGGTATTACTATTTCTTCCGGATACATAGTTTTTTGTTTTTAGAAAGCAAATTTACAACTTAGTTTGAATTAATATTCAAGTTTATCAATACGTTTTCACCGGTACACCCGACGAAAGAAAACGACATCCCGTCATACGTATTTAAAATAAAGTGTCAGTATGGCTTAAATGTCTATAACAAAAGGTCATATTTTCTAAAAAAGGGCGCTGGAACAACTTTTGAACAATCAAAACAAACAAATTTTAAATCTAAAAAAATTATAGACATGACATTCGTAAAAGTAAACAACCCGGCTGTAAGAAATTTTGATGGTTTAATGAAAGATATTTTTAACGAGATCCCGGCTTCTTTTGGAAAAACTTTCCGGGAAGATGTTTTAGGTTTTCCTCCGGTAAATATCACAGAAAACGCAAAGGCATATCAGCTGGAAGTTGCAGCACCCGGTCTCGAAAAAACTGATTTCACAATTAAATTAGATGATACTTTATTGGTAATCAGTGCATCAAAAAAGGAAGAAGCAACAAATGACGACGTAAAAAGCATCCGCAAGGAATTTAGTAACAAAGGATTTAAAAGAAGTTTTACGCTGGATGAAAAAATTGATGCGGCAAATATAGCGGCCAAATATGAAAATGGTATTTTGAAGTTGACACTTCCCAAAAAAGAAGAAACAGCTCCGGCAAGCAAAGAAATAGCGATTCAGTAAGGTTAGAGTAAAAATAGAGTTTGTTTTGGTTAAGAAAAGGCTATTCTGTTAATGCAGGATAGCCTTATTTTGTTTAATTACCTGTTAGCCTTATTTTTATGTTTTACCTTTGCCGGTATACCTCTTAAAAGAAAAACATGATCAAAAAAAATTGTTTATATCTCCTGATTTTCTTCACCATTCCGGCAACACTTTTTTCACAGGTTAAATTAGATTCCATTCCGGTAATATCTAACCCGGCTGATACGGCTTTGCGAATAAAAAATCTTAATCCCTATTTTAGCCTGCATGTTGACTCTACGCTAAGATATCCGCTGATCATTAATAAAGACATTGCTAAATATTACTGGTTTTTAAAGAACTCTCCCGTAGGCTTAAAAATCAATAAAGACAATGGTGAACTTACATTTAAAGCTGAAAAATCATTTTTCCTTTCGGGGAGATTAAAGTATGATTACGAATATAAAGTATCGTTAAGCGTCCAAAACCTCGACAATCCGGAGGAACGCGTCGACACGAGTTTTGTGCTTTTGTTTTACAATACAGAAATTATACCTTCCAAGGTAAAGCCTACGGTAACAAATACTTTATTTATTGATGAAGGCGATACTGTGAGTTTTAAATTGCAATGTGACAACGGTAATTTTCCGATTGAGGAAATTACCTATTTCAGTAATTATCCGATAAAATCGCTGACTCCCGTTACTAAATGTAATGATGATTTTACCTGGCGGGCACCCTTTGATTTTATTAAGGACACAGATAAAGATAAAATAAAGAAACTGGAGATCTATTTTATTGGTACCAATAAGTTTAATAACCGTGATACCGCCATCATTAATATTATTGTAAAAGAAAGTATCAATTACCCGCAGCAGGTTATTGAATTTGAAAAACTGAGGACAGAAATCGACCATTATGTATTGCAGCTTAAAAGTAGCTTTAGACTGGTTGACAAAAAGATAAAAAAGACGAAAGGCACCAGAACAAGTTTTGATCTTGCATCTGCCTCAACAGCGCTTGGGGGAACAGTATTTTCTTCTTTACCGGGCAGAAGTGAGCAAACTGCAGGCAAAATTTTACCAAGTGTAGGCGTGGCGCTGGTGCCGGTAAAAGAGGCATCTGCACCAAATAGTTCATCCGACCAAAATACGGCTACCTTAATTAGGAACAGTATAAAAAGGCTTGAGTATTTACTGGCAGACAACACATTGGCGGGAGAAAAAGATCCTAATATTTTAACGAAGTCAAATAAATTAAAAGAAGAATTAAAACAGAGTCAGGTACAGTTAATTGATATTCCAATAGCGGAGGAAAATTTAAGCCAAAAAGAATTGGATGATTACTTCAACAATCCCAAAGTAAATAAGAAATATAAAGTAAAACATAAAGCCAATTAAGGTGACATCGTTATAATAAAAAAAGTGGCAGTTGCCACTTTTTTTATTATAACTCTTTAACCCGGATAAATTTACATATAGCCTAAAATCTTCAGCATACTTTGTGCGGTTTGTTCCTTTGCATACACCCAGTCAACCAGTTTACCATTTTTGTCCCGTTCTACAATAATATGTTTTGGAGACGGTATCAGACAGTGCTTTATACCGCCGTATCCACTTATCTGGTCCTGGTATGCTCCGGTATGGAAGAAGCCCACATACAGCGGTTCTCCACCTGCAGTCAGCTTCGGCAAAAATACTTCATTGATATGTTCCTCAGAATCATAATAGTCATGACTGTCGCAAGTAATGCCCCCCAAGGTTACCCGTTGGTATTCATCCTTCCATTTGTTGATTGGAAGCATCAGAAATTTCTCCCCAATCCCCCAGGTATCTGGTAATGTCGTAATAAAAGAAGAGTCGATCATGTACCATATCTCCCGGTCATTCTGCATCTTTTCTCCAATTACACTGTAAATGTGCGCCATGCTTTCGCCAACGGTGTAGCTGCCGAATTCGGTAAAAATATTAGGCATCTGCACTTTATTTCTTTTGCATGCAACCTTGATATTACGCACAATTTCATTGATCATGAACTGGTAGTCATATTCAAAACCAAGCGAGTGTTTTATAGGAAAGCCCCCGCCGATATTGATTGAATCCAGTTCAGGACAAATCTTTTTTAACTGGCAATAAAGGTTAATTACCTTGTTTAATTCACTCCAGTAATAGATATCGTCTTTTATCCCCTTGTTTAAAAAAATATGCAGCATCTTCAACTGAAACTTATGCTCAAACCCTTCAATTTCATCTACATAAAATTCCAGGATATCTTTCGCCCGCATGCCCAGCCTGGAAGTGTAAAAAGGGAAATTCGGCTCTTCCTCTGCAGCCACC
Organism: Ferruginibacter sp.; assembly: GCF_028288465.1. Lineage (GTDB taxonomy): Bacteria > Bacteroidota > Bacteroidia > Chitinophagales > Chitinophagaceae > Ferruginibacter. Next base: position 49,013 of record NZ_JAQBNR010000053.1, read on the forward strand.
CTTATACCCACTTTAAAAGGAACTTTTACCGATTTATACGCCTTCAATTCTTCCTTATTATCCAGAATAGGAATTACATTTTTAAAGCCGGTATTCAATAAGCGGGCAATACGGCTTGTATAGGACTTTTGCTTGTAACCATTACAGATGATAAAGGTGTCCTTATTAATCTTCTTGCGTTCATATAATTTATTTACAATTTCTATATCGTAGGCGTAGGAAGTTTCTAAATGAATATCATGCTTAAGCGCTTCTTCCACAATGAAAGAAAAGTGTGAGCTTTTTGTGCAGTAACAATAATTGTACTTTCCTTCGTACTGGTGTTTCTTAAAGGCCTTGGCAAACATATCTTTTGCCTTATTAATCTGCATACCTATTTTTGGCAGGTAGGTTAACTTGAGCGGCGTTCCATATTTATCAATCAGCGATTTTACATCCAGCCCATTGTATTGCAAATACTCGTTTTCAACTTTAAAATCATGTTGAGGAAAGTTAAAAGTCTGATCGACCAGATCAGCATAAGTATTGTTCATGTTATTCATTGACTGCAATGGGTTTTATTTATGAAATGCAAATGTACTTGAATGAGAAATGTAATGCATAAAAAACCGGCTATGATTTTGTCATAACCGGTTTTTCTTTGTTGAAAGGTTCAACTATTCGTTTTAAATAAAAGTATTTGTTATCCTTTTACCTGCGCAACAAGGCTCTTAAAACTTTCTGGTTCATTCATTGCCAAATCGGCCAGCACCTTGCGGTTGATGTCGATATTTTTAACGGCTAACTGGTGAATGAATTCGCTGTAAGTTAACCCTTCGGCCCTTACGGCGGCATTGATACGTGCAATCCACAACGTGCGGTATTCACGCTTCTTTAATTTACGGCCAACATAACTGTATGTTAACCCCTTTTCCATTACGTTTTTGGCGACGGTATAAACGTTTTTACGTTTTCCGTAATAACCTTTGGCGGCTTTTAGTACTCTTTTTCTTCTGGCCCTTGATGCTACTGCATTTTTTGAACGTGGCATATCTTAATAATTTTGAAATGTTAGTGTGTTGAAATGTAAATTGGTTGTTGAAACTGATTTAACCTTTCAGACGTAATAAACGCAATACGAAATCATGGTTGGTAGAATGCACTACCCCATCTTTTCTTAAATTACGTTTGCGTTTTTTCGATTTTTTTGTTAAGATGTGACGTTTAAAGGGCTTTTGAAAAGTAATCAGGCCGGTTCCTGTAACTTTGAAACGCTTCTTTGCGCTCGAGTTGGTTTTAACTTTTGGCATTTAATAACTTATTATAGTTACTCCCTGCTGGCGTTCCGAACAGACGGACACTTTTTGAGCCATGTGGGAAATGATCAAAAAAGAAAGAGCTCTTTTTCGGGCGGCGAAGGTAGGAAATAAATCATAGTCTTTGAAATAAATTTATAATTTTATATCAGACTGTGTTTGAAAAATAAAAGTTAAGGCACTACTGTGCAGTAAAACATCATGTCGTTAAAATCATTATCGCATAAACTACTAGTTCTATCAATATCTTCAAATCCAATCAGAACTTTGTTTTCTTCAGGGTAATTGATTAATACCGCGTGCTTTTTCAGGCTTGGTGCTACTTCCGGATTTAAAATATCATTAGAACAGAAATGTACTGCAGAGCTATCAATCGTATGAGTATTCCTATTCCATCCGTTTTGCAATATGACAAATCCAAGTGAAATTCCTGCATCAAATCTTCCCAGATGAACTTTAGCGCCCGGCTGCAGTGTGGTATAAATTCCCGCATTGGGGAAAATATAAGTTATATTTTTTATATCTTTAGCACTCGCTGGCGACTGTCCCGTAGTATAGGTATAAAAACCAAATGTATTAGTGTAGCCTGTACCATTCGATACATAAGTTATATAAACGTCTGCAGAAGTGTGAATAGGAATATCAGCAATAGAATTAGCATTGAGTAACTCGGGATGAAGATTTCTCAAATCCTTGCTTTCAGGAAGAAGGTTTGTTATATAAGTACGCAATGTAGAAGAAATGGTATCACTGGCTACGAGGTAGTCTGGTTTACCGTCACTGTCATACCCTCCCAAGGGTTTGTAGGTTGTTGACGTAAAGGTTACTGGAATTGTAACTGCTTCCTTTTTGCATGATACGATAATTAATAGACAAACCTGTAAGGATGTCAATTTCAAGAGTTTCAGAAGTTTCATTATATGTGATTTATGAAGTGGTAAAACAACCTAATCAAATAATGCGCCGGTAAATATTTCCACACAATTCAATTGGGGCATTATTTAAAAAAAGCATCAAAATAGCTACTACGCGCTGGCATTTCATGTCAATTCTACTTAAAAACAGAAGCTTACATTACTTAAGATTTAAACATGATTTCCAGCAAATACTTGATGAAAACGAAAAAGGGAAACATTTGTTTCCCTTTTTCAATTTATTTAATTTTTCTTTTTCAACTCCTGTACCCAAGAGGTACCGATATTGGCTTACCCTTCATTTGCAATTTCACTTAATTCTTCGCCTTTTTTTGACTCTTAGGGGCAAACATAACCAACATTCGCTTACCTTCCATTTTAGGCATGCCTTCGAGCGCTCCTACATCCTTCAAACGGTCAGCGAACTTTAATAACAATAATTCTCCTCTTTCCTTAAACATTATGGCACGGCCTTTAAACTGAACGTGCGCCTTTACTTTATTGCCATCCTGCAAAAATTTTTCTGCATGTTTGCATTTGAATTCAAAATCGTGATCATCTGTATTGGGCGTAAAACGAACTTCTTTAACCTCACTGGTTTTTGATTTCGCTTTCATTTCCTTCTTCTTCTTCTTTTCATCGTACAAAAATTTATTGTAATCGATGATTTTACATACCGGTGGGGTTGCACCCGGAGAAATTTCTACCAAATCCAACTGCTGATCCTGCGCCATTTTTTGTGCATCGGCAAAGGAATAAATGCCTGGCTCAATATTTTCGCCTACCAGCCGTACTTCCGGTACCCTGATCATGTGATTTGTACGATGTTCCTGTTGTTGTTCTTTTTTAAAACGGGGGTTAAATGCGCCGCGGGGGGCTCTTGGTGGAAATGCCATTAATTGATTTTATATTTAAAATATGGGGCAAGCAGCCCTTGTTTTGATTTAAAGTTAATAATATTTTCTATTCAAACGCTCTTTTACTTTTTACTTCTTCGTTAACAGCAGCAATGAATTCATCTATTGTCAGCACCCCTGTGTCTCCTTTGCCTTGTCTGCGGGTAGCTACTTTATTCTCATTCATCTCCTTCTCTCCTATTACTAACATCAAAGGAATTTTAGCCAGTTCGGTATCACGTATTTTCTTGCCAATTTTTTCGTTTCTGTCATCTATCTCTGCACGAATATCAGCATTTTTCAATTGCTGTGCCACATTTTCTGTATAAGGCAAAAATTTGTCACTGATAGGCAACAGTTTTACCTGGGTGGGCGCCAGCCATAAAGGAAACTTACCGGCACAATGCTCAATCAACACTGCAATAAAACGTTCCATACTTCCGAATGGTGCCCTGTGAATCATAACTGGCCTGTGTTTGGCGTTATCTTCACCGATATAGGTAAGGTCAAAACGCTCCGGCAAATTATAATCTACCTGAATGGTGCCCAGCTGCCATTTACGGCCAATGGCATCTCTTACCATGAAATCTAACTTAGGGCCATAAAATGCCGCTTCGTCATATTCAATGACAGTGTTTAATCCTTTTTCGGCAGATGCTTCAATGATGGCTTGTTCTGCCAACTCCCAGTTTTCATCGGAACCTATGTATTTCGCCCGGTCGGTTTTATGCCTTAACGAAATCTGTGCGGTATAGTTTGTAAAACTCAGCGAGTTAAAAACATACAATACCAGGTCGATCACTTTTTTAAATTCATCTTTTACCTGATTGGGCATACAAAACAAATGCGCATCATCCTGAGTAAAACCACGCACCCTGGTAAGCCCGTGTAATTCTCCATGTTGCTCGTAACGGTAAACTGTTCCAAATTCGGCCAGGCGTAAAGGCAGGTCTTTATAACTGCGGGGTGACGTTTTATAGATCTCGCAATGGTGCGGACAGTTCATCGGTTTTAAGAAGAACTCCTCACCTTCCTGCGGGGTTTTAATTGGCTGAAAACTATCCTTTCCATATTTTTCATAGTGACCGGAAGTGACATATAAATTTTTGTGACCGATGTGCGGTGTTATTACCGGAAGGTAGCCAGTATCCATCTGCGCTTTTTGCAAGAACTGTTGCAGTCTTTCTCTTAACATAGCACCTTTGGGTAACCACAAAGGCAATCCCATGCCCACTTTTTCTGAAAAAGCAAACAGCTCAAGCTCTTTACCCAGCTTCCTGTGATCTCTTTTCTTTGCTTCTTCTAACAAAACCAAATACTCATCCAGTTCTTTTGCAGAAGGAAATGTAACCCCGTAAATGCGGGTAAGCATTTTATTTTTTTCATCGCCTTTCCAGTATGCGCCTGCAATGTTGGTAAGCTTTATTCCTTTTATAAAACCGGTGTTGGGAATATGTGGTCCACGGCATAAATCGGTGAATTTGCCCTGGGTATATAGTGTAATTCCTCCGTCCTGTAAATTGCTCAGCAGATCCAGTTTATATTCATCTCCTTTTTCAGTAAATAGTTGTACAGCGTCGGCTTTGGAAATTTCTTTGCGTAAAAAAGGATTGGCCTGTTTTGCCAGTTCCGCCATCTTTACCTCCAGCCTGCGAAGATCTTCTTCGCCAATCGAATTATCTCCCGGATCTATGTCATAATAAAAACCAGTTTCAAGCGGGGGCCCTACCCAAAACTTTACGCCGGGAAATAAGGATTCAATCGCCTCTGCCATCAGGTGAGCGGAAGAATGCCAGAATGTTGATTTGCCATTTAAGTCATTCCATGTCAATAATTGCAGCGTTGCATCTTCTGTAATAGGTCTTTCAGCATCCCACACCTGCCCGTTAACACTTGCTGCCAACACTTTACGGGCCAGCCCTTCACTGATTGACTTTGCAACTTCCATCGCAGAAACCGCCGCTTCATATTCCTTTACCGCCCCATCTGGTAATGTAATCTTTATCATATTGTAATAGCTTCCTTATTTTTAAGTTTGCAAATTTAACGAAACTATTAGGTATAGAAGAAGTTATCTAAAATATCTTTGTATTGTTTAAATATGCCGTACCCGTTGTGAACCACCCCTCTAATTTTTACAAATTGTATTAAGGTTGAAAAAATAATTTTACGGATGAAAAAAATTTTAGGCGTTGCTGCATTGTTGTTTTTAATAAGCGTAACAGGATTTGCTCAAAAATTAAACGGTCAATGGCGTGGCTTTTTTAACAGCAAAGGAGATATTGTTTTAACCGGCGGCGACAATACAGAATATGTGCTTGAGCTGGAGGTTAACGGCACCGAGGTTACCGGTTTTTCGTATACTTATTTCCAGGATAGAAAATATTACGTGATTTGTTCACTGGCAGGCAATTACTACAAAAGCACCAAAAGTCTACGGGTTACTGAAACAGCCAAAGTAAAAGGATCAACCCCACTTGGCTGGAGCGATTGTTTGCAGACGCATATTTTAACTTACGATAAACAAGATGGCGAAGAAGAACTTAAAGGATCGTGGAGAACAGCGCCGGGGCAATTGGGAGAATGTGGAACAGGTACAACAACGCTTACCAGAAGAACGCTTAGTAAAAACCTGGCATCCTTTAACAAGCCGGTAAAACCAACTCCTTTTTCCAGTCCAAAACCAACCACAAAAATTCCTGATTTATCAGATAAAAATAAGAAGACTGCCGCTCCACCTCCGGTAGCCAAAACGAAACCAGCGCAGCAACCGGCCAAAACAACCCGGCCGCCATTGACCAGCAGGGAAGTGGCGATAAAACCTGCCCCATTGGTAAAAACAACCCCGGAAAAAATTGCTCCGGAAGTAAAAAAACAAACACCCGTAATTCCGCCGATTGCTGATCCAAATTTTGAGAAAAGAAGCGCCGACGTTTTAAAAACAATAGAAATCGGAAGCAATAATTTTAAGGTAGATCTTTATGATAATGGCTCGGTTGATGGAGATAGTGTATCACTCTTCTACAACGGTAAACTGATTTTATCTCATAAAATGCTGAGCGAAAAACCTATCACGTTAACCCTGGATGCTACAACAGATTATTCCATTAATGAGCTGACGATGTATGCAGATAACCTGGGCTCTATTCCACCCAATACGGCGCTGATGGTGATTACCGATGGAGACAAGCGGTATGAAGTGCGCATTTCCTCGGACCTGAAAAAAAGTGGTACGATTCGTTTTGTGCATAAGACCAAAACGGATCAGTAATTATTAAAATTTGAAGTTCCAGGTAACAGCCGGTATAATTGGGAACAGGCTAACCTGTTTTCCCTGCACTTTCAGCGTGCCGTCATAAGCACTTCCTGATTGATCAAAATAAATAAAGTAGGGATTTTTTCTACTGTACACGTTGTAAATGCTGAATACCCATTCAGAATGCCAGGTACGTTTCTCATTCTTTTTAGGAGAATAGATCGCTGCAAAATCAAGGCGGTGATAAGCAGGTAAACGATATTCATTAATGCGGCTGTATTCTTGCGTAAGAATACCATTTACAAGATAAAAACGTTGCGGCAATGTGGTGGCATTACCACTTCCATAAACAAAAGTTGATGATAGTTTCCAGCGTTTATTCAACTCATATAAAGCCACTACACTCAGGTCATTTCTTCTGTCGTATTTGGCCGGATATTTTTCACCAAAATTAAGCCCCGGAAATTTACGCCATGTATAACTCAACGTATATCCAATCCAGCCCGTAAGCCTCCCCTTGGTTTTATTGATAAAAAATTCGCTTCCATAACTCCAGCCCTTGCCGAACGTAAAGAAATTCTCGGTGTCTTCCAGCGTGTTGGGTGTATAGCCTTCCTGGTATTCAATCTGGTTTTCCATACTCTTGTAATACAGTTCTACAGAAGTTTCAAAAGTATTATTATTGAAATTTTTGAACAGGCCCGCGGCATATAACCAGCTGATTTGTGGTTTTACTTTATAGGTACTCGGCACCCATAAATCTGTAGGCAAGGTACTGCCGGAGTTACTTACAAGGTGGATGTACTGCAGGTTTCGGGTAACAGATGCTTTTAAAGATGTTTCATCGTTCAGCGCATACCGCATGGTTAGTCTTGGCTCCAGTCCGCCGTATGTCTTTACAGGTTTTCGGGAGCCATATTTTGTACTATCGGTTCTGTTGCCATTGGCATCGGTTGTATAAATATTATATGGACCAACCTGCTGAAACAAGCTGTAACGAAGGCCTGCATTGATTTTAATTTTATCGCTCAGGTCCCAGTCATCCTGCAAATACAACGCTGCCTCGTGTGCAAATTTTGTTTGTGGATTTTGTGGTTTAAAAATAACACTGTCCTGTGTTCCGCTTACTACCGACGGCGTAAATTTATGGTAGGTATACAATCCGCCAAATTTGATTTTATGCCCGGTAAAAGGATACAGATCAAAATCCTGCTTTAAACTAACATCCCTGATACCGGAAGCCAGTTTAACATCAAAATTATTTTGAGCAGCCTGGAAGGAGAAATTATAATTATTAAATACTACCGAAGTATTGCCGAACAAACGCTTATTAAAAACATGGTTATACCGCAGGGTGCCAGTGGCATTTCCCCATGGAATTTTTACATCCAAACTTCTTTTTCCATTTACAAAATCAAACACATCCCTTCCGAAATACCCGCTGATATACAACCGGTCCTTTTCAGAAAATTTATAATTCATTTTTGCATTCAGGTCATAAAAATAATAACCCGAACCATAAAACTGGCTCGTCTTTTTAATAAATGGTTTAGTGAGCGCATCAATATAAGTACGTCTTGCTGAAATAATAAAAGATGCCTTGTTTTTTTTAATGGGTCCCTGGATAGAAATGCGGGATGCAATTAACCCTATCCCCCCCTCAACCTGGAGCTTTTTGTCATTGCCTTCCTTCATGGAAATATCCAGCACGCTTGACAAGCGGCCACCATATTGCGCCGGCATGCCCCCTTTTATTAAGGAAACATTTTTTATAGCATCTGAATTAAAAATAGAGAAAAATCCAAAGAGATGACCTGTGTTGTAAACAATGGCATCATCCAGCATGATCAGGTTTTGATCGGGACCGCCACCACGAACATAAATACCAGCACTGCCTTCGCCGGCATTTCGGACGCCGGGCAAAAGTTGAACGGTTTTTATCAGGTCTACTTCCCCCAGGAATGCCGGTATCGCCTTAATTTGTTCAATGGGCAGTACAAATTTTCCCATCTGGGCTGTCTTGACATTGGCGTCTGTTTTTTTAGACATAATCACCACCTCCTGTAAAGCTGACCTTGTGATAAGGTCAAAGTTTATTTGCTGGTCGGCGTTTAATTTTATGCTTGCAATTTTTGGCTGGTAACCGGCATAAGAGCAAATCAGTTCATAATCTCCTTCCAGTAAAGTAATAGAGTAAAAACCGTATTGATTGCTGGTGATGCCTTTGGAATTTCCCTTAACTGTAATGGTAGCGCCAATGAGCGTTTCGCCATTCTGAACATCTTTGGCGTAGCCACTGATGGTGTATTTTTTTTGTGCGGCACAAACCTGGGAAATCAGTATCGAAAAAAACAAGCAGATATATATTTTCATTTTGGTACTTACAGTTGACGCTTATTTTTGATATTGATACGTTGTTGATTATTGCGGGCGTGCCACTGGTTATTGCGCCAAGATGCTGTCCTTCACTTCACCGCAATGGAGCATGGTAGCCTTATACTCGGGATTTTTTTTACCTAAATATGGATTGATGATTTCTGCCGTGTTGCTTATCCAGTTAGCTTCTTTTCCTTCACCAAATGCCATCGGGCAATTTTGCCAGTACAAAGTCTTCCCTTCATAGTGAATTGTTTTTAGCAAGGGATAGATGCTTTCACTTACCATCCTGAAATCCTGGCGCATTTCAGTCAGGTTGGGTTGCTTTAAAAGGCTTTCCGCGTTGGCTTTGATATCATTCAGCTGCATCGCCGCGCTTTCTGCAATTCCTGCGGTATCTTTTTTCAGTTCATCCAGTTTCAGGCTATCGCTAACAAGTAAAAACTTTTGCGCTGCCACTTTAGCCTGTACTGAATCAGCCTCAACAAATGCAGCTTTTAAATCGAGATACGCTGTCATCATCGTGTCAATACTCCTGTTGAATTCGGGAGAATGTTTCATCACTTTTAATGGTGCACTTTTGGCTGCATCTACTGTTTCAACCGGCTTGAATTTAAACCAATAGATACTGAAAGCCAATACCAAAATCACCAATATCCATATTACTTTTTTCATGCAAAAACTTTTTACAAAGCTAAGGCATAACATCAAATTCATTAAATAGTTTGCCGATTGAATTACTTTTGCAGCCAAACAGGTATTTCAACCATTAATTTTTATATACAATTATGCTTTTAGGATTACAAAATGTGACGTTTGAATTTGGTGCCCGAACGATAGTGGAAGATGCCACCTGGCATATACAACCCAATGAACGCATTGCGCTGATTGGCTATAATGGAACAGGTAAATCTACCCTGCTAAAAGTGCTTACACGACAATACCTGCCGAGTAAAGGAACTGTTGAACAAGGCCGGGAAACAACCATTGGCTTTTTACACCAGGACCTGCTGAGCTTTGATACGGATGATTCAATACTTGAAGTTGCCATGGGTGCATTTGAAAGAGTAAAAGAACTGGAAAAAGAAATTGAAGCCATTGGGCACGAGTTGGAAAGAACAGGCGATGAAGCACTGGCACATGATTATTCTGAAAAATTACATGAGCTTGAAGTACTGGGCGGTTATGACATTCACCATAAAACAGAAGAAATTTTACAGGGGCTGGGATTTAGCAATGAAAATTTACATAAGCCATATAAATTATTTAGTGGAGGATGGCGAATGAGGGTATTGCTGGCAAAAATGATCTTGATGGCGCCCGATGTTTTGTTGCTGGATGAGCCGACAAATCACCTGGATTTACCAAGTATTGAATGGCTGGAAAAATATTTGATCCACTACCAGGGTGCTGTAGTAATGGTAAGCCATGACCGTTATTTTTTAGACAGGATGGTAAACAAGGTGGTGGAATTATATCAGCAGAAATTACATTTTTATACAGGCAATTATTCTTATTACGAAACTGAAAAGGCCCTGCGTGTTGACATACAGCAAAAGGCATATGAAAATCAGCAGGATTATATTCGCCAGAATGAGCGTTTTGTAGAACGCTTTAAAGCCAAAGCCAGCAAGGCCGCGGCAGCACAGAGTATTGTGAAACGTTTGGAAAAACTGGACAGAATAGAAAACGTGGAAATTGAGCGGCCAAACATGCGCATTAATTTCTCAATAGACAAGCAACCCGGCCGTGTATTGTGTACTTTAAAACATGTAACAAAGCAATTCGGCGACCTGGTAATTATGGAAGATACCGGTGCTGAAATTGATCGCGGTGATAAAATTGCACTGATTGGTGCAAACGGAAAAGGTAAGTCAACGTTATTGCGGGTTATTGTAGGCAATGAAGAATTTACGGGCGAAAGGATCTGGGGTCATAACGTAGAAGAATCCTTTTACGCACAGCACCAGCTGGAAGCATTGAACATTGAAAACAGTGTGCTGGATGAAATGAAGGAAAGTCGCAGTGGCAAAACCGATCTTGAACTGAGAAGCCTGCTCGGATGTTTTTTGTTCAGCGGCGACGATGTAGATAAAAAGATTAAAGTACTGAGTGGAGGCGAAAAAGCAAGGGTGGCGTTAGCCAAAACCATTGTGAGCAAAGCCAATTTTTTAATGCTGGATGAACCTACCAATCACCTGGATATACATTCAGTTGACTTGCTGATTGGCGCTTTAAATAATTATGAAGGAAGCCTTGTTTTTGTAAGTCATGACAGGCATTTTGTTAGTAAGATTGCCAACAAGATTTGGGAAATCGAAGATCATAAAATTGTAGAATTTAAAGGCAGTTATACAGAATGGGAAGATTGGAAAGAGAGAAGACTTGCTGCTGCAAAACTGGAAGAAAAAAATACTGCGGGCACTGTAAAAACGCCGGAACAAAAAAACAATAAAGAGCAACCTGCAAAGAAGGAAACGGCCCCGGAAGTGGTACTACAGGTTACGCAACAACGTAGCCCTGTTGATAAGGAGCTGAAGAAGGAATACCAGAAGAATAAAACACGCTTTCAGCAAATAGAAGAAAAATTGGCGCAACTCAATCATCGTAAAGCTGCGCTGGAAACCACCATGGCCTCGCCTGACAGTTATGGCAATAAAGAAAAGTTTCAAAAAACGGAAACTGAGTATAAAGCCGTTACTACTGAGCTTTCCAGCCTGAATAAAGAATACGAAACTGTGTTTGAAAAAGTGATGGAGCTGGAAGAAAAAATGGGGTGACTAAATTAAGCATGGATTAAACAATGCCAGCTGAATGCAGGCGGCCCTTAAACGCATGTAAAACTGCTTTATGCGCATATACATAGCAGTTATGTTTTAACCGTGGTGTTAACTTTTATTTTCGGTGTTGATTTTTTTCTGAAACACAGGGTAAAAATAGATGAATACTAAAAATGCCTCACAATTTTGTGAGGCATTTTTTTGTATTTAAGATTAATGCGATTAGTAATTTCTAACGTTCAGTTCCACTCTCCTGTTCTTTGAGCGGCCTGCTGCTGTTTTGTTATCAGCGATGGGCTTATCTTGTCCGAAACCAGTAGCGTTCAACCTGCTTTCGTCAATACCCTTGCTTACAAAATATGCTTTCACCGCATTGGCCCTTGCTTCAGACAAAGTCTGGTTCTTGTCTGCCTTACCTGTGTTATCTGTATGACCAGCAATATCCACTTTGTATCCAGGATTATCATTTAAAATAGTTACTACATTATTCAACGAAGCGTTTGACTTAGCAAGCAACTTAGCACTGCCGGTTGCAAAGAAAATATTCTTTGCGCTCATGTTTATTTTCTTGATAATTTCTGCATTGATTACAGGGCAACCAAAGTTGGATGCAGGGCCAGCTTCTGAAGGACATTTGTCTTCTTCATCATTTACACCATCCGCATCTTTATCAGGAATAGGACATCCCTGGTATCTGGCAACACCAGCAACTGCGGGACATTTATCTTCTTCATCATTAATACCATCACCATCAGTATCAGGTATAGGGCACCCCTGGTACCTGGCAAAACCTTTTACAGTCGGGCATTTATCATCTTTATCAGTAATACCGTCTCCATCTGTATCAGGGCATCCTTTCAATGAAGCCAGGCCAGCTACATCAGGACAAGCATCCAGGCTATCAACTACCCCGTCATTGTCTCTATCTGTAACAACTGGTACAGGAGGCAATGGGGCCATTTTAGGAGTCGCTTGTGTAGAGCTAATATTTTGTGTAAATCCTAATGAATAAAACATGTTGTTATCCAATTTGGCTTTTGCAAGACTTGCACGGTAGTTAGCCTGTAAAAACAAGTAGCCTTCATTATATAAGTTCATTTGCAAACCGCCGCCCAACGGAACATATGGAGCCCATGTATTTTTACCATAACTGCCGATGCCGATACCTGCAGTAAGGAAAGGATTAAACAGGTGATCATTGGCCAGTAAACGGGCATGCAACGATCCTTCAAACTCATTCGTATAGCTGTTAGTCGCGTTAATTTTTTTCACATAATCTGTGAACAAGCCGTTGTAGCGTAAAGAATAATCGATGTGGCTGGTAAGGCCATGCCATAGCATCAATGAAAAACCGGGATCAACTTTTCCTATTTTAGGAACAGAGGCAGAAAAATCTACCATGTTACCACTAAAACCAATTGCAGTTCCTTTTTTTGGGCCGCCAAAATTCTGGGCAAACCCAATGTGAGCAAGACAAATAAAAAGGATTGTCGCTTTAAGCTGTTTCATAAACATTTTATTTTTAGTTAAGAGGATTTAAACAACAGGCGGATTTATATATTATTAAATTTCGCTTATTGATTAATATAAGTTTGCAAAGATATACAATGAAGATTTATTAATATAGCTAATTCTATTCCATAATTACAATCCACGATTAATTTAAAAAACACCAAAGTGAATAATTGATTTGCCCTATATTTGCAAAAAAAATTAAAGACTTGGTAGCTCAGCTGGATAGAGCATCAGCCTTCTAAGCTGAGGGTCATTGGTTCGAATCCAATCCAGGTCACAGAGTGGACAAACCGGATTTCACGCCGGTTTGTCCATTTTACTTTTTTCGCTGCCCGGTCTCCAATTGCCGAACTTCCTTCACCAATCAATTTTAGTTGCTTTTTTTTGTGCAAAATAAGGGATAGCCGGAATTACATTCGTGGCAAAATGTAAAACCGAGTGGCAAAATGTAAAACCGAATTGCTGGTGCCACGGAAGGTTCTTTACTGACGCCGTTTCCAGACAAACCATTCAGCGCACCCTGTTTGCTTCCTGAATAACTCCTTCCATTAAGTCACTGCCTATGCTTTTTTTGATTGTAGATATCAACGCCGCTAAACCATAACTACACGATCAACGGATCGGTATCCAGAATGGTTATCTCAACTTCCCTTTGTAATGCTTTTTATACATTGCACACTTCCAAAGAGGTTATTATGAATTGAATATTTACCCATTTAGATTTAAATGGATTTTTTTCTGGACAGACCAGTTATGCGCATGGTTGTTTTTCTTCAGTAATTAATACACCGCCAAACAAAATATAAACATCAGAAGCATATCCACTTAACCGTTAAATCCTTTGCTTTCATCTGCTATTCTGCCTTACGGGTGGTTTACACTTCTACTACTTTAAACGGACCTGATAAGATATGTATCATTTGTTTTTTGTGCCAACCTCCCGATGGTTGTTCATTTATAAAGTGGGTCTGCATATTATTTTACAAGGCATGGCTGATGAACAAACAATTTCAATTGTACACTTGTACTGTTGGTTGACACCTGCATAATTTAAACCGAAAGAGAATTTCACCAAAATATCGTTCAACTGAATTAATTTGCCGTTTCACGGTGATTGCTATCAAAGCAACCTACTATCGTTAAATAAAATGATAAAGAAAAACAACGTCTCCCGCAAAAGCATTCTTGGGCTGGTCTTTTATTTCCAGTTGGATGTAGAGTGTAGCCTTGGTTGTACCCCGCAGATTGATGATGGATTTGAGTGATACCCTGCACCGCACTTCGTTATCTACAAGTACCGCCTGCCCGAACCTGAGCTGTTCAATGCCGTAATTTACTTCCATCCTGAGGTTCCGTACATCTGCAATTTGTTTCCAGAAAAAAGGCACCAATGACAGCGTGAGGTAACCATGCGCAATGGTTGTTTTGAAAGGGCTTTCTGTTTTAGCTCTTTCCACATCCACATGTATCCATTGATGATCAAGTGTGGCGTCGGCGAAATTATTGATTTGTTGCTGCGTTACCTTGTGCCAGGGTGATACTCCTATTTCTTTGGCTAGGTAAGATTCGAATTCTGCATGACTTGTAATGACTACCATAGCGCTAAGATAAGAGATTGATTTGTTTTTTGAACGATGTTTTTAAACTACTTCGGGTGTAAAAAATCCATATTTCAAAGTTGACGGCGGTATGGCGTTATACTAAAAAAACTTACAAGGGCTTGCCTTGTTCCAGTGTTTTGATAGCTGTTTCTAAAAACTTTTTTGTTGGTTCATCCTGTGCTTGCGGCAAGGCCGCTTTTGCATGTTCCAATGCTTTCTTATAATTACCCAATGCAGAATAGATTCTCATCATTCCTGCATTGGTTGGCCAGGCTCCTTTATTCTTTGTAAAGTTTTTCTGAAATACCTCAAACGCCTGAGGCAGTTTATTTTCACTCATTAATTGACGGCCATAATTATGAAGTTCCTGCGCCGAAGCGTTTTCCATAGCCGCTTTCATCATGTCTGACGCCTCCTTATCTTTGCCCAGTTTCTTTAAAATGCGGGATTGTACAGATAAGGCATTGAATGACCGGACGCCTCCCAGACGTGGGTCGGTAGCTGAATTGATCCAGTTTAACGCTTCATTGTAATTTGTGTCGTTTGCCACACACCATCCGGCAGCAGCCTCAAGACTTGCAGGGTCAAAACCAATAGCGCCGCTCATCTGTTCCCTTATGTTTTCAAGAACAGTATTCTTTAGATCAATTGCTACCCTGAGGGGGAAACTCCATCTTTCCCAATCTAAACTGATGTCAACAGAACGATCTGTCTGATTGGTAAAATTGTACACCAGCCTTTCCTGCAGGTAAGGTAAATTTTTCTTTTGTACGGTAGGTACATGCAGCACATCCAGTTCTTTCCGGTAAAAATAACTTCCCCACTCTTTGGTATTTTTATTAAAGATTAAAACACTGCTATCTTCATGTACTTCGATAAAGAAAGCATATTTACCTGCTGGTAGTTTTTTACCGTTGATGGTTACATCAGTAGAGAAGGAGATTGTAGTAGCCTCATCTGCGCCGGCGCGCCATGGCGATGGCATAGCAGAACCAAAGCCAAGTACTTCATACCCGAATGGTACGACAGAAGTGCCATATATTTTCCCGTCACGGCCCTTTACCCCAGGTGCACTGTAGTGAATTGTAATTTCAGTAGTGGCAATTTTTTTGCCAGTAATGCATACATAGTTGGTTGTATCAGGAATACGCAATGCCTGGCCGCTGGCATGTTGTGATGCCACTACAAGCAGCAAAAATGTTACACAAATAATTTTCCTCATAGCATTTATTTTTAAACAAAGAAAGGGTTATTCCCCAATAACTAATTACCACCGATAAAAAAAACAAATGATTTTATATGATGAGGATGTACAATAAAGGTCTTCAATCAACAAATACAGCTTAATGTATCTACGACCGCTTAAACGATCCTTTTATTGATAACCTTTATAATTCATTTACCTGGGTTTCACTACGCTTTTGAAACCCATCTCGCAGTACCGTATAGCAACACCTGGTAACACACTACACCGTTCATATAATTTGACTTGTGACTTTTATTTTCAATAATTATCTTCATACCATGTTTACATTCATTGCATGGCTAATCCTATTTATTGTTTGTTGGCCGCTGGCTATTTTGGCGTTGGTTCTGTATCCTGTTTTTTGGATACTGACACTTCCCTTCCGGCTGGTTGGCATTGCAGTAGACGGCGTTTTTGGTTTACTGAAAGGCATCATATTGTTGCCCGGCAAATTACTGCAGCGGTAAGATAGTCCCAGAATTGCCAACCCAACGCATCCCATACAGCTATTTTCATCAGCCGGCGCTTTACTGCGCACTATTCCGGAAAATTTTTCGTTTAGAAATTAATTGATGCATCATAAAGACGACTTTCCGACACCGCAATTAATGTGTTGCTATAAGAAACGGATTGCGAATAGAAGTAAGGCGCCACCATTATCAATTTTACAAAAAGGGTGTCATACGGTGGGGTTTTACTATGCCAATTTTTAAAATAGCATTTTGTTGATAGTAGATATCCCGGGAGAGACCGCAAAGTTATTCACAAAACTAAGCTTATCATTTCCGATGTCTGCTCCGGCAACATATTTGATCAGTTTTTACAAATCCAATAAATATGAAAACCTATCAACCTACTTTAAAATTTTGCCTCTTAATGGATCTGGCCGGATGTATTACCTATATTATTCCGGGCTTTGGTGAGTTGGGTGATGTGCTCTGGGCGCCGATATCTGCTATTACTTTTGTTTTTACGTTCGGACGGGCCGGCCTCGTTGGAGGTATGTTTAACTTTGTAGAAGAAATTTTACCCGGTACGGATATTATTCCAACTTATACTATTATGTGGCTGCTAAATTACTACCGCAAAGGAAAGGAAGAAAGATTACTGAAGTTTGCGCATTAGCATAGTATGTTTTTACTATCACCCTGGCAACAAATTCAGCAATGATCACAAACAATGGTCTATCTGGCTTCGTATAATTCACCACGATGCGCCAGGGACTTATAAACTGTTTTTCCATTAAGACAAATGCTTGTTTATTTTAGCGAGAAGGGTATTAATATCGAACGGCTTCTCAATGAAATCATCTGCCTTGTTTTCCCGGTAAGTTTTCAGCTTTTCAAAGCTAGCTGAGAGCAGGATAACCTTTATGTTAGGATTGGTCTCTTTAACCTCTTTGCACAACTTCCGCCCGTCTTCATTTTTTAGCATCACGTCCATGAGGATCAGATCCGGTGTTATGATCGACAAATTTGCCAACAATTCGGCTCTGCAACATGCCACTGAAGATTGATGGCCGTGCCGCTGAATTATAAAATCTAACATCTCCAGGATGTCTTCTGTATCTTCTACAATCAATATTTTTGCCATGTACTACAAATAGTGAAATAACATGCCATAAAAAATATGGCTGCCATACCTGCTACAGTTACAGTAGTAGCTGGCTAATTTACCGTGCATTTCACCACCAGTATATATAGTATAAAATGTATTGGCTACTTTCAGGGCATACCAACAGGGATATTTGTTCAGCTTTCATACATGTTGGTGTAACGGCTTTTCATCACTCCCGTCCCAAAGTGTTGAACATATTACATGTTTCGGGATATGGCCTGGCATGGAAAGTTCAATGCTTACCGGTAGTGTCTTTTGGTTTCTTTTTAAACAAATTATTCATCAGGCCTTTTACAGATTCCTGTGGCCTGGCAGTTGCTTTGGCGGAATCAGTAGTAGTACTTTTGTTGCCAAATACTTGTTTAGCCAACTCATCCTTAGCAAGCGCAACCGCTTGTTTTTTTACAGAAGTAATGGTATCCTTTACTGCGCTGGTAATGGCTTGCCTGGTGCTGTCTATCTTCGCTTTTGCAAAAGCAGTAACCTGTTGTTTCAACTCATCTGCCAGGTTTTCAGCTCCCTGTTTAAGGTCGGTTTTTATAGTAGGGCTTTTTAAAAACCCGCCCAGTTTCAGGTTAAGATTTACTGTTTCCCCTACTTTAACCGGAATACCTTTGCTGTTTATTTGCATCACCAGGTTGTTCACCAGCTGGTTGCCTTTATCGCCCATTAAGGCACGGGGCAACTTCATGTTGATTGCGTAATTCAGTGATTGGTCAAAGCCCTGTAAACCGCCAATTTCCATATCAATACCATTTACTTTTACAGTAAAAGGTTTTACCAGTACCTCGCCGTTACTAAATTCAATGTAATTCTTTACATCCTTTACTGCAATTTGTTCCAGCTCTTTTACATTTAATGTGCTGGCAATTTTTTCGAGTGGTGCAAACTTGCTCAGGAAACCTTCTATCAGCAAGAGATTGCCGTTGCCGGAAAGGCTCATTAAATCCGGCATCATGTTATCGCCCAGTTTACCTTTTAATGTCAACTGCGATGTAAGCTTGCCTGCAATAAATTTACCGATTGGCATCAGCACCTGAACGGTATTGAATGCTGCAAACGTTTTTTGTACATCTACTTTATCTACATTGTAGATCAAACTGATATCGGGTTTGGTTTTACTTGCTTTGGTAGAATAACTTCCGTTCACCATCACAGCACCGTCCAGTGCATTGCCTTTTACATCTGCGATGGTCACAGTTTCATCATTTATTTTAAGGCTGCCCGATAAACCGGTGATATCAACTTTATCATAATGCAGTTTATCTACACTGGTATTTACCAGCACATTTAAATTGGCAGGTACCGCAAAAGGTGCAGCTGCAGGACCTTTGGTGGTGGTATCAGTGCTGGTCCCCATCCAGTCATTTAAATTAATGTTATCGGCCTTCAGGGTAAGACTTGCATTAAGCGGCTTCGACTGCAACATATAATTCAGCAGGTTATTGATTTGACCACTGCCACTAAAATTGGATGAGAGGTACTGACCGTCCAGGGTTTTAATATCCACTTTAGCCGGTGTAAACGAAGTAGAAAGCGCATTGATTTTAACACCTGTTGGATAATCTTTTGCAACGTATAAAAAGTTGTTTAAGTCAAGGGCGCCGCCGGCAGTAAACTGATCCAGCTTTTGCTGTTCTATATCTTTTACATTTCCTTTTACATACACATCTGCATTTAACAGGCCGGTTATTTTGGTGCCCGCTTCCAGCTTTATGAGTTGCGCAATCTTACCCAAATCAAGCTTGCCTTTCGCTGCGACATCTACAAACAGGTTGCTGATGGGCTTTTTAACCAGCAAGTGGATATCAAAAGGTTCTTTGTCCATCTCAATATGCGCTTTTTCGACATTCACTACGGTATTATCTGTCTCACCATCAGGGTTATCTACCTGTGCCTTGATATTGATTTGCTGCAGGGGTTTTGGCAGGTCGGGGTATTGAAAAAACCCATCCTTCACCTCCATATCCACATGATATCCCGGCATAACTGTTTCGCTGTAAACGCCTTTTACAAAACCGCTAAAAATGGCACTGCCACTGGTTTTTATCTTGTTGAAATCATTTTTATAAATAGCCGGTATCAGTGATAAAATATTTTTAAAATCGGTTGAGGGTGCCTTGAATTTGATGTCGAGATCATAGCCTTTCTCAGCCAGGTTTTTAATGGCGCCTTCGCCGGTTATTTTGAGATCATTTACAGTTATTTTGTCCGTCTTAAAACGATAGACATTGCTTTTGTTATCTACCTGTATGTCTGCATCCGCAACTGCCCTGGCATTGGATATATAAGGAATACCTCCATAGGTAACTGTTACCGCATCTGCGTTGGTAGTTGTTTTTAATGTAAAAAGGTCAGAGGTAAAATCACCGGTGCCCTTGTGATTGAGATTGAATATTTCAGTACCGATCGCAGCTGTTTCATCCCTGTAATTGATGTAGGCATTTGAGATGGCATATTGCTGCAGGGCCATTTTAAAAGGCTTTTCAGTTGTTGGTGTAGCTACCGCAGTATCAGGCTTCATGATGTCCCAGTTTACCAGGCTGTCTTTATTTACAATAGCATGTATGCGGGGCGACTCGACAAACACGGAATAAATGGTCATGTCTTTCCCCTGTACCACGCTCATGATGTTGAGCGCTGCATCAATACGTTGAGCACTTACCAGTGTATCGGCTGCAAATACGCCGGTTCCAATTACCCGCAGCTCATCCAGCCCAACGGCTACTTTTGGAAAATGACGAAAGAATGAAATGTCCACGTCTTTAAAATCAACCTTTGCATTGATCTTTTTATTGATCTCTTTCTTTACCAGGTTTACAATCTGTCCTTTAAACAGGTACGGTGCTGCGAAGGCTGCCACGATTAAAACCAGCAGGCTGATCGATACTATTTTTATAATTTTCTTTACCATTCTTTTTATTTTAGGGATTGCATAAACAGCCAAGCATGTTGCATGCCAAATACACTTGTATGTTAGTTAGCAGGCAAATTTAGTGCAATGGGGGCTGTTATTGTTTTTGGTGGGAAAGAAGGTTATAACCTGACTTTCAAGTAATAGAGAATAAATGCTCCTGTCTAAAGGACAAGGCGTTGATATGTCATCGATCTATATCTTTAGTTGCAAATCAACTTATGTATACCATGACCAGGAAAGACGAAGAACAATTAAAGATGAAACTTTGAGCAATGTAAAAAGCTGCCTTCTTAGGAGCAGCTTTCTTTATGGGGTTGGGTTAGTAAAAAGTTATGTTTCTTCCTGTGTTGAACCTGTTGTTTTATTGATAATTTGATTACTATATTTTGTAGAACGGTGACATAAAAAAAATATTGTATTCACTACGTGCTGATCATTGAAATTTCATAACCAATCTCAATAATTTTATTGATTGTGGTCATTCTTTATTTGCTGGATGGCGTGCATTTTTGTTTTATTCCCGCGACTCATTAACGAAAAATATTTTTATGGAAGCGCTTAAGCAATGGTTGATTCCTTATATCATTTCCAATCTGGTATTTGGATTGTGCATACCTGCAGCAATAAAAAAACCAATGTGGGCAAGGCTTTTTTTAGCAGGCTTCTTTTTATGGGCAGCCTATTTTAATGCAACTACTGCCATCAACCAGCCCAGTATATACCTTGATTATGCCAGGCTGAATGCCTTGCCATGGTACCGTAATTTTATCAACGGGTATTTTTCGCAGCACATAAACTGCTTCTGTATGCACCATTGCCGTGGGGCAACTTTTAATTGGAGCCGGCTTGATGTTAAATAAAACATTTACAAAACTTGCCTGTACCGTCGGCATTATTTTTGGCCTGGCTATTGCGCCATTGGGGGTAGGTTCTGCTTTTCCCGCTACGGTATCAATGGCTATCGCCTTCTATATTTTATTAAAAAATTACCAGCACGATTTTATCTGGAAGTGGAAACAATATAAAGCTGAGCCTCTCTCTATTATTATTCATAACAATCATCATTAACACAAAAAATCATGGCAACTGAATCTTTTAAACTGGATGGGGAAACGCTGGTGAAAAAAGTAAAAGAACTTTTTGAAGAAGGCAACGTGCGAAAAATAAGTATTCATGATAAGGAAGGTAAAGAGGTCATGAATTTTCCATTAACGATTGGAGTACTGGGCGCAGTACTGGCGCCGGTGCTGGCAGCCGTGGGCGCTTTGGCCGCTCTTATTGGTGAATGCACTGTAACAGTAGAAAGGGAGGATGTAAAGCCTTTTTAGAAGGGAATAACCGTGGCAAGTGCCCGGTGAAGGTGATCTGTCTGCTAGTGTCGCGGACGCTTTATGCAATATCCACCTCCAGATAGATTACATATACTAGTTAGGAATGTGCTATTGAATTGACATGATGTATAATACTGGCCTTTTTTACTGCATCCAACAAACCTTCCTCTGTAAATGGTTTTTTAAGATAGCCATCTTTTCCGGTGACCAATTGTTCCTGAATTTCGGGAGCAAGCGAGCCGGCACTAAAAAAAACAAGAGGAATATTTGCCGTAATGACATCTTCTTTCACTAATTTGAGAAACTGGCGTCCGTCTGTGTCGGGCATCATCATATCACACAGTATAATATCGGGGACACTGATTTTTGCCAGTTCAAATCCAGCCTGACCATTTTCAGCAGTCAATACGCTGAATCTATTTAACTCCAGCAATTCAGCAGTATTTTCCCTGATGGCTGTGTTGTCTTCGATAATAAGTATTTTCTTCATGAATAAGCAAAGCTAATTTGGATATTCTGTTTTGGACATGACGATAATCACACTAAAATATGACTTGAAAATCTTTCTGAAATTTTTGTGGATTTATTATACGGGTTGGCCATCAATTTTAAAAAAGTAAGGTTTATTTATCACTGTCTTTGCAGGCGTTACAGGTTTTTGGGAAACTCAATTGTGAAGGTGGAACCTTCATTTTCAACACTTGTAAAGTATATACTGCCGCCTAGCATTTCCACATATTTTTTAACAATATTGAGCCCAAGGCCCGTGCCCTGAATATGGGTGGCATTATTCGCCCTGAAGAAAATATTGAATAATTCCTTCTGCGATTCCAGTGGAATTCCTATTCCATTATCCTTCACCGAAACAAAAACATTGGCTCCTTTTACGCCGGTTATTACCTGTATCGTTTTACCATCTGCTGAATATTTTATCGCGTTGGAAAGCAGGTTGAGTAAAATATTTCTGAATATTTTTTTATCCTGAAACACGGATATTGGTTCGCTGTAGATAAACTGAATTTCATGGTTTCTTTTTTTTACCATGCCTTCCATGCTATCGATCGTTTCCTCAATAACAGGTATCAGATTAAAGTCGGCACTAGCGGTTTCGATTTTTCCCTGTTCCAGTTTTTCGACGGATAAAAAATCGTCCAGGATGTTTGTAAGGTGATGCACGGCACCTTTTATCCTGTCAATATGCTTATTTCTTTTATCTTCAAATTCAGGTTCCAGGTAGTGATTTACCAAAGAAGCACTTGTAAGAATAGCACTTAAAGGAGTACGAAATTCGTGCGAGGCAAGCGATACAAACCGCGTTTTAATGTCGTTTAACTCCCGTGCCGCAGCCAATGCTTCCCGAAGCTCCAGCGTCCTTGCTGCTATCGTTCTTTCCTGTTCTTCATTTACCCGCAACAGTTCTTCTTCAAACAATTTTCGTTGGGTGATGTCGCTTCGAATGGCCAGGTATTGGTAGGGTTTGCCGTGTTCATTCAGGAAAGGTACTATCGTGGTATCCACCCAATAAAACGTACCATCCTTTGCTTTATTTTTTAATTCACCCTTCCATATTTTGCCGTTGGCAATGGTTGTCCATAACTCCTTTATAAATGCTTTGGCATGATGGCCGGAGTTGATGATACGATGGTCCTGCCCTATCAGTTCCTTTTCTGAATATTTTGAGATGCGGCAAAAATTTTCATTTACATGCTTAATAATACCCTTCTGATCCGTAATAGCTACAATAGCCGATTCATCCAGTGCATGTTTGTAGTCAGCGGTTTCTATCTGGCTTCGTTGCAGCAGGTTAGTTAGCTCACTGTTTAACCGGTTTATTTCCTCCGCCGCATTTTTTCTTGCAGTTTCATCCCTTGTTACTTTGCCAAATCCAACCAACTCGCCTTTATCATTTTTTAATGCGGCAAATATTACATTGGCCCAAAATAGTGTGCCATCCTTTCTTAGCCGCCAACCCTCACACTCAAATCGCCCGTATGCCCTGGCAAGCTGCAAATTGGTTTCAGGCTCATTGTTGGCAATTTCCTCCGGGGTATAAAAAACTGAGATGTGTTCCCCAATAATTTCGCTGGCAGTATACCCTTTAATTTGTTCCGCCCCCTTGTTCCAGGTGGTCACATAACCGTTGACGTCTATTATAAAAATGGCATATTCCTTTACTGACTCAACTAACAGGCTGTAACTTTCCTCGTCAATTCTGGAAATATTTGTAAACATAATTTAATATTAAGAAGCTGCCGGGTATCGCAAATCATCCGCTGTGCGGAATGATTGAAGATAAAATTGTCACCCCTTCGCAACCCTATCAAAGTTAACACTTACCAGCGCCATTTAATTGAAAATATTTCGATAGTCGGTAGTAATTATTCAAAACGGGCGGATGCTCATGCATGAATACAAGCTTGCACAATTAACATATCTATGGAGTTTCAATGACTAGCGCTTTTAATCAGCTGGCTTCTACCGTCACAATCAAGTAATAAATTATGACGACCCGTTACTCTTGCAAATACAAGCCCGTGTTTTTAATACCCTGTTATCTCACTGCTAAATTTTCTAATACTTACAGTCATCATCAAAGCGGATCTTAGTTTTTATTTGATAAGAGACCTTGCCTACAATGCACCATCAGGCTGCAGCCAAAAAAAGCCCCGGCACTTCTTTCCTGCTTTCAACAGATGCCAGAAGCTAACCTGTTACAAATCAAGGAACCCAGCTTGCAGAAAACACCAGAGCTGCTGCCCGGATAACTTGTGTCAACCTGACTTGGTCATTGTAAACTTAATGGCCTGGGATAATACAATCCTCCTGTAAGACATACTTCCTGCCAGCAGCATGTTCATTTTCAATATCGGCGAGTTAACTTTGCAGCAAACAAAAAGAATATATAAAATGGAAAAAGCAATTTTGGCAGGTGGCTGTTTTTGGGGTGTAGAAGAACTCATTCGCAAGCTTCCCGGTGTTAAGTCAACAGTAGTAGGTTATACAGGCGGCGATGTACCCAACGCCACTTACCGTAATCATGGTACACATGCAGAAGCTATTGAAATTGTGTTTGACCCTTCCACCTTATCATATCGTGCATTGCTGGAATTTTTCTTCCAGATTCATGATCCCACAACATTGAACAGGCAGGGCAACGACAGGGGATTATCCTACCGTTCTGCCATTTTTTACCTGGATGATGTACAAAAGGAAACAGCGGACACACTCATTAAAGAAATGGAAACATCAGGAAAATGGCCGGGCAAAATTGTTACTGCAGTGATGCCTGCAACGGACTTTTGGAATGCCGAAGAAGAGCACCAGGCTTATCTGCAGAAAAATCCTTATGGCTATACCTGCCATTTCATAAGGCCAGACTGGACATTGTAGAGTGAATGGGTTACATCTTTCATTCAAGCATTCAAGTCTATATGAGGGGTAAGCCTTACAATATTGTTGTTACCCTGGTCAATTTGTGCACGGGCATTTTCTACCGATTGAAATTTTAATTTTGCAGGGCTGATAACGGTCGCGGTGGCAAGTGACGGGAAAGAAAAATCGCTGAACATAAAAGCAGGTTTACCGACTGCATTGATAAACACGCTGTAATAAGTTTGTCGCTGCCCTCCTGCTTCATCAGTATACATGTAATTAAACCCTTTTCATCTACGGGCGCAACTTAGCTATCAGCATCAACAGGTATAATATTCAGCACATCCACCTCATGCAGGGCGATGAGTCCCTGGCTGAACTTTGCGGCATAAAAGCGATTACGATAGATATCAGTGGCATCAGCACTTTTTTCAGCCGCAACATATCTTCTGCAGAAAAATGTTTAACATTCGTTGATTATTATGACACTTCGTTTTTTGCAATTCTTTGCCATACTGATTGCTGGCGTTAGGGCATTTGCCAGACAGTAATAATTGAAGTTTCCTCTAAAAGAAAATTAATGTTTTTTGGGGCGGTTGCCAGCAACAGCATGTTGGAATAGTTGTGCTTAGTTTTCTTTCGGTTGTTTTCCCCTTAAAAGGTCGCATAACTTTACAAAATTTCACTTGGACTTATTCCAAATTCTTCCTTAAAGCATTTGGAAAAATAGGTATGGCTGTTGAATCCTACTTTAAACGCTACCTCCGATGGAGTGGCATATTTTTTCTGCAGCAATTCTTTTGCTCTTAGTAATCTTGTATTGCGAATTACTTCGCTTGGAGCCTGGTTAGTAAGAGCAATTAATTTCCGGTGAAGCTGGCTTCTGCTCATATTCACCGTGCTGGCTAATTCTTCCACGCCAAATTTGTCTTCCCCCATATTTTTTTCAATAGCCTGCATCACATTGGCCAGGAATTTTTCATCTGCACTGTTGACTGCTATTTCCGAAGGTTTCAGTATTACCTGGCCGGCAAATTTTTTACGCAATAATCTTCTTTGCTGAATGAGGTTTTGAATCCTGGCCAGCAATTCTTTGGCATCAAAGGGTTTGGTAAGATAATCATCTGCACCTGTTTCAAGCCCTTCTACTTTATGCTGCTGCCCGGCTTTTGCTGTTAACAGTATCACCGGTATATGACTGGTGTGTTCGTTTTTTTTCAGCTGCCCGGCCATCTTAAAACCATCCATTACCGGCATCATTACATCGCTGATAATAAGGTCTGGAATTTCGGCTATTGCTTTTTCGTAGCCCTCTTTGCCATGCGCTGCTTCAATCACCTGGAAGTCTTTTTCAATCGTTTCATAAATAAACTGCCGCAGATCATCATTATCCTCCACAATTAACACCAGCGGCAATTCGCTTACGTAACCTGATTTAAAAACGGGCCTGCTTTCCAGGCTTTCTTCATAACCTTTATTTATTTGTATTTCATTATTCTTCCATTCTCCATACACCATCTCATTCTCATTAAACGCATTTTTACCAACGGGTAAACTTACTTTGAAACGGGTGCCTTTGCCAGGTTCACTACTAACACTTATCTGGCCCCCATACAGGTCTACCAGCTCTTTTACCAACGCAAGACCAATACCGGTTCCTTTATCTTCTGTGCCTTCAACCTGGTAAAAACGGTCAAACACTTTCGCCAGGTCTTTTTTTGATATGCCGGGTCCGCTATCATCTACCTCAAAACGTATCCTGCTTTCATCACATTCCACATTCAGCGATACACTACCTTTTTCCGGTGTGTATTTAAACGCGTTGCCTAAAAGATTGGTTATAATTTTTTCAAGTTTATCCTTATCAAAAAAAGTGATGGTGGTTTGTTCAGGAAGATGAACATAATAGTGTATTTGTTTTCTTTCTGCCATGGATTCAAAAGAGGCGGCCAACACCCTGATGATCTGCATTACATCACCTTTAATCACCTGCATCTTCATCTTACCCGAGTCAAGCCGGGAGAGATCAAGCAATTGATTTACCAGTTCAAGCAAACGGTCGGTATGTCTGCGCATGGTATTAATTTGCCGCAGCGGAACCTCTGTATATCCGCTTTTTGATTTCTCATTGGCCTGTTCTTCTATTTTCTGTAAAGGGCCCTGGATAAGCGTAAGTGGTGTTCTGAATTCGTGTGAAATGTTGGCAAAGAATCTTGATTTGATGTCATCAATATCTTTTATGTTATCGGCCTCTGCTTTTGCCTGCTCATTTAGTTTTATTTTATAAGCGAGGGCTACTGCAAATATTAATATTTGCCCCAGTTGCCCGATAGCGAATGGGCTAAAGGGCATAAATTTAAATTCGTTATCTACTATTCCTACAACGGTAAAGCATAAAAGCCATACACCCCCCGCCACAAAAAAACGGGCAAAAACATTTTTAAAGAATGCAAACCGGATAACGAATAAGAAAGTAATAACGGCAAAGCTGAGATCTGAGTAATGGAAGTAAACATACTTGTGAGAAATTGCTGAAGCGATAATTTCTATTAATACTACCGTACACCACAGCACAATAAAAGCCTTTAGAAACTGATCGGTACGTTTTGATAAAACAGGCAGGTTAATGAATGTTCGCCCAAAGAGCAGAAAGAAAATTAACATCGCTGCTAAATT
This sequence comes from Ferruginibacter sp., assembly GCF_028288465.1. Taxonomy (GTDB): domain Bacteria; phylum Bacteroidota; class Bacteroidia; order Chitinophagales; family Chitinophagaceae; genus Ferruginibacter. Next base: position 76,805 of record NZ_JAQBNR010000053.1, read on the forward strand.
CAACAACCAAAAGCTTAACAATAATTCGGGATGCTCCGGAACCAGCCAGTCGATAAAAGGCAGGCGTGAATAAATAGTGAGATAGATGATGGATAATACAAACGCGTAGATGCCAAAAAACAAATACGATTTATCTCTTAAAAAAAAGAAAAGGCAAATGGAGAAAATCGAAAACGTAAACACAATGCCGCCTTGCATCGACAACCGCTCGTCCCCGGTGCCGGAAGGTAATAATATAGCTGGCTTGTGTAGCTCAAGGTACGGTGGCGCATTGCCGCCCAATTTGCTGTACATCTTTATATAAATAATGCGCTGCTCATCCTGGTTGGCAGAAAATAAAACACGGCTGATACCCGCCAGGCTTTTTATTTGTTTTTGTGAACGGGGTACCAGCATTCCACTGCGGTTTTGTTCTAATAATTTTCTATCCTTATTAAAATAATACACGTCCACAAAATTGTAAAAAACAGCTTCACTGTTAGAAACATAATAGTCTTCGGAAGTTCCCCGAAACAATAGCCACCATTTATCTATCAGGCCGGTGGTTTCAACAGAAAGCCTGAGCCAGTACGTGGTATAGTTCTCGAGTGTTTTAAAATTACTGATGGGTTTAAATTGATCATCCATTTTACCTGATGCAATTTCCCCGATGGTTAACTGATTTGTTGCGTCAGCGAAAGCAAACGTAGCGGGCCGCAGATCGTGTAGCTGGACTTTTGCGTCCACCGCATAGAAAGAATCAATAGAAGCCGCATTCTTGTGTTGCTGCGCATGTACATTTAACTGCAGACAAATGAAAGACAGTATGAAATAAAATTGCTTCATGTTGTTGATACCTGAATGAAAAGTAGCGATTTAATTCTGCAAACAGAAATATGTAACTGCTGAAGAATCCTTATAAGACTAAGAGCCTTTTGCGTGCGACAAACTGTGTGCTTACTCTTCTTTATAGTTTCAGCTCATTGTCGCCCCTATATAAACTGCCTGGTCGCTACAACCAAGAATTATCTATATGCAAATTTTTATTCGCCAGGAATCTATTGCTGCAATTTTTTTCGGGCGACTGTCAGCATAAAGCGATATTATTAGTGTGTACGTTTACAAATTGCACACACTAATAATATTTAATAAAAAGAAGGTTATCTCCAGACAAAATCGCTTAATGTTATGTAGTGTTTTGAAGTAGCTGGATCTTTGTAAATATTATATTTCTGCGGATAATATTTATTTGTGGGGTCAAATACATGGAGCTGTCGAAATGCTGCTGTATAACTGGTACCCTGCACTAGATAATCTCTTATTATCATTGGCTCCAAAAAAATAAATTTACCATTATACGAACCGTAAATAAATGTTTTAGTAAATGGTGGTGCAAATGTGCCATCTGCCCAATGCTTACCCATCTGCGGAACGCCACCGGCTGTAGGAAAATATAAGTCGGGCCAATAAGCATGCGGCGGAAGGTTATCAAAACCAGCAGGAGCAACTTCATAAGGTGGAATAGCCATTTGCTCTCCTTCAGAGATCATGTAAAAATGAAAATCGAAATGTGGTACATCAAATACATGTTCCGGCTCGTGACCATGCACATTCCAATTGATCACCAAATGATCAAAAGGGGTAAGGTCACCGGCTTTTTTATGCAAGGGAAGGACGAAAGTGGCAGCCGCAAAATCTTCCGGGTCCTGAGATAAACCATATAAAGCCCCGTCTGTCATTTCTATACCAATTTCTACAGGTACGCCCTCATGATTAATGCTTATCCAGGACCTTACCTTGCCATTGCCCATTTGTATTTCCGGACCCTTAAAAACATTTTCTACGCTCTTGTTTATTTTGTCTGCAGATACAGCACCTGCTTCAGCTAGAGTTATTTGTTTCCCTTCTTTATAACAGGAAGAAAAAAACATAAGTACGAAGACAAATAATACCTGGTAATGCACAATTTTCTTTTTCATTTTTTCTGTTTTAGATTGTTTAGTAAAAAAGTGATAGGCCCGTTGTGGTAATTATTTAGATAACCCCACTTGAAATAGTATAAACGTTACCGCTTCACAATTGAAACTTTCTTTTGTATTTGCCCGTTGTTCCAGGTTGCAATAACCTGGTACGTGCCTGAAGCAATGGTATTCATATTGATTTGTACAAGATTGTTTCCCTTTAGTAAATTGATTTGTTGCTGACTTATCATTGATCCCTTGCTATCAAATATTTTTACGAGCGCTTTCGATTCTTTAGCAACCTTAATTGTAGCTGATAAATTTTCAGCTACAGGGTTTGGCCATACTTTCCAATCGTTGTCCGCATCGCAATCTGCATGTATACTACCGGAGTATTTTATGCTGCCATTTAAATCATATTCCGCAATGCGATAGACAGCACCACTGGCCCATGTATTATTGCCGGTAAAACTATAGCTGCGTGCTATACTGCTGTTGCCCGCTGCCGGTTGTGAACCAATTACTGTCCAACTATCTCCTCCCATACTTCTTTCAACATTGAAATAACTGCTGTTGTTTTCCTGTGCTGTTTTCCATGTCAGCTTAACATTTCCATTGTCACATCCGGCATTGAAAAGAATATATACAACGGGCAGGGGATTGCTGACACGGGCAAGCGTCCAGGTAGAGAATGCATCAATGCCTGTTTTCTCCACGTAGTTGCCGGCAATATTTCTTGTTGTAAAACCTGCATCACTCCAGCTAACGCCATCAGGACTTCTCCACAACACGAGGCTGTTTGCATCCAAACCATTTAGTTCGGTGTTAAAAAAGGCAAACCGGAGCGTTGCATTTAGACCCGTGTTATTGGCCGGGTTGATATCATAATACCGCAGGATACTCCCACCGCCGGAGCCGGCAATATTTTGTGTCCTATGCCCCCTGCGGATGGTAGTGCTCCCCAGGTTTTGCAATGAAGTTAATACAGCGCCGAGATTGCCCGGATTGATTGAAACTGGTGCGTTGAGCGTATTGGTGATTTGTACATAACCGCCATTGGACCCCGTAATGCCTGTCGCTTCTGATTCTCCGCCAACTGATCCTGAAGTACCCAGGTCAATATTGTTATTATTCAAATCCAGGAAGCCGGATTGAAATTCAATTGCCTGGCTTATATTAATTGTTCTTTGTAAAACAATCTTTGAAGATCCCGTAAGTGCAACCTGGATATTGCTGAAAAGTGGAAGTGTGGCACCGCCGACAGTTATATTTTGATTGCCGGTGAACTTAAAAATATTATCCAGTGATGCACTGGTTGCATCATGCTGCAGCTCCATGTTATCAAGCACTAAGTAAGTGCCTGCTTCACTTTTCCAGCTGGTGCCTGCCCCGATCTGCAATTGCGCATGGCAGTAAACAGAGGCAAGTAAGCAGGTGGAAAGAATACATAATTTTTTCATTGCTCAACTGTTATGGGTTACTGACATTGATAGGTATATGTTTCAATAAATGAATAGGTACTACCATCCGATATCTTTTTATTTGTATTTATTCTTGATAAAGGAAAACCGTTATCGTTGTATGTATAAGTGATGGTTCTAATCCTGTCCGGGTCTCCGGAATTAGTATAACCCAACAGGTTATTTTTGCTAAGGGCTTCAAATATTGGTCCGGGGTCATAATTGTTCCAGCCTGCATGCATATACAATTGCCAGTTTTTTATACCTGTATACGGGCCTGGTTTATCATCATAACCCGTGGCTGTTACTACAACATCGCCCCTGGGGCCTGTGGTGTTTTCGTATTTCAGGGACGTAACATTATCCTGGTCGTTGTAAGCAATGGTGAGCTTGTATTCCCAATCTGTGGCAATATGCGGCGTTGTTTCCAGCACCTGTACCAGCCTTGATTTGGCATCATAAGCAAATGTATAGTTCCAGTAATCCGACTGCGTGATACCATCCAGGGTTATCCACTGGCTTGCCGTTGTGGGGAGACCTCTAAAGATATTGGCATTGTAAGATGTATTTAGTGAGTCGGTGAGCCCGGCCCTTACAGATGCCGGCTGCGTGATGGAAGTAGACGAATACCCGATCGCCATGTTGACGGGAGGATACGAAATATTGGCGAGGGTTCCATCGGTATTGTACCGATAGGTATAGGTTACATTACCTGAATTGAAGTTGGTGTTCTCAGTGAGTGGTATGCATTTTCCACTAACAGATGGCTGCGTTAAGGGGGATTTTCCGCAGGCAAATAAAAGAAGTGCCAACATAAACTGTAAACAATATGATGTGAGTTTCATTTTTTTTGTTTTAAAGTGAAGAAGTTTTATTTATTTGATTTTTCTAGTGTTTCCAGCCTTTTGGTCAATAGGTTAATTAGCTGCTGCTGATCTTTAATCATTGCCTGTTGCTCCTGCACCGCTTTTACCAGGGGTACAACAAACTGTTCGTAACTCAGGGTGTATAATTGATTTGATTTTTCAGGAACACCTACACCGCTAAAATCATAGCCGGCATCTTTGGCTGCCTGTTCTACTTCCTGGGCAAGAAATCCACTTTCTTTTATTTTTTCTACATCATATTTACCGGCAAATTCTTTTGTGTCTTTATTCCCGGTAATCTTTACAATGGCGTTCAGGCTGCGGTTATATGTCACGGGCTTTAGCCGCAAAATAAAATCAAGCCCTTTTACGTCTGCATGAATATTCTTTTTCATTCGTGCGTCTGAAAAAGTGCTCCACGTTTTATTGCCACCGTTCCATAACGTACTTAAATTTCCCAGGAAAGCCTGGTTACTGGCGGCATTTAAAATGCCATCGTTGCCAATGCTTATTGTATTGGTAACATTAGGAGAACCGACATCTGTTCCGCTGTTAAAACCAATCGCAATGTTTTTTGTACCCCCTACAAGATTGTCAAGAGCCCCTACGCCAATTGCTGTGTTGAAATTTCCTGACACGTTTGAAAAAATAGCATTAAATCCAACGGCTGTATTATCCCCCCCCGACTTGGTATGATACAGTGCACTATTTCCATTAGCTGTATTGCCGGAGCCGTCGACATTTGAATAAAGCGCATCTTTACCCAAGGCTGTGTTATTAGATCCGATCGAATTTGAAAAAAGCGCTTCTACCCCCACAGCCGTATTTACATATCCGGATGTGTTTGAATACAGTGCATCTTTTCCGATGGCTGCATTAGAAAGGCCTGTGGTGTTGGTATACATCGCGTTATGTCCAACCGCCGTATTATAGTATCCATCAGTATTTGATGCCGGATTATTGTGATACAGTGCGTTGTTTCCAACTGCCACATTTCCGCTAATCCAACCCGCTCCCCCGTCATATGCCTGAAAATGTAAGGCATCGTTTCCGATGGCGATATTCCCGGATGCGGTTGTATTAGATGACAGTGCATTGTAACCAAAAGCGTTGTTGTCTCGGCCGGTTGTATTTAACTCAAGCGCACCAAATCCAAATGCACTGCTGATATTTCCGGCGGTGTTGGAATATAAAGAGCGGTAGCCGGTTGCGGTATTTCCGTTAGAAGTATTTGAGTATAGCGACTGGTATCCCACCGCGGTAATAAACTGGCCGCTTGAATTGGAATAAGAAGCCTGGTATCCATTGGCAGTATTGTAAGTTCCACTGCTATTAAATCTAAGTGCCGAAGCACCGGTTGCAGTGTTGAAACTTGCCTGGTTAAACTGAAGTGCCCTGCTACCAGTTGCGGCATTCTCTGTTCCCGTGATATTATTTGATAAAGTATTTACTCCTGTTGCTGTGTTGTATCCACCATCCACATTATTCACCAGCGAATAGGGCCCAATGGCAGTATTTGCATTACCGGTTGTATTTTTATTTAAAGCATGGGTACCCACCGCAACATTTGTAACGGCTGCATTTTGAGTATATAAAGACGAGTCACCTATAGCTACGTTTTCATTACCGATACTGTTATTGCGAAGTGCCGCGATGCCTACAGCCGTGTTAAGCAAGCCTGAGGTATTGCCCTGCCCGGCACTTACACCAAAAAACAAGTTGCCAGTTGACGGATGAATTTCTCCTGCCCACACATTATTAACTTTGAAACGAAGTGGTTGATTATCGGCAGTGCCAATAAAATGAGTGGACGGATTGGTGGCGCTGTTGCCTGTAAGCAACCACCCTGGTGTAGCCGATGCTGAAAGATTACTCCACGCCGAACCGTTGTAAAACCAAAAGCTGTTGGTGTCGGTGTCAAATACCAGCAAACCGGACGCTGGTGTTGTGATGTTTGTCCGTTGAAGTGAATTCATACGGGGCGGTAACATTCCTTTCGTAATACTTTTAATATCGAGTATGGCGCTGCCATGCGCAGCCGATCCATCCGTATTGATGGCAACGCTTTGAGCCTGCAGGGAATTGATTGAAAAAATCGTTATACCGGACAGAACGGCCCAAAGGAGTACTAATCGTTTCATGTGTGTTTTTTTATTTTTAAAAGAAAGTTTTTGATGTCTTGTACATTTATTTTACTTATCGGTTTACCCGTAGGGTAAGTCTTGACGGGGGCCGGCTGTCGGTTATATATTTGTTTGCTTCTTATAATAATTAAACATCTTTTTAAAATCTCATCAGCAGTAAATCAGCCTGAATTAGATTAAGGATATCTGTTTAATAATTGATATCTCTAAACCGATCAATGAATTTGTTTTGATAAAAGTAAGGGAGCAGCCCTGCGGGGTGTTAGCGATTATGTGGTAGATACTAATACTGTCGTCGCACGTGATATACGACTGAAGATCAACTTATTGCAAGGTGGTATGCAACAGGCTTTTCAATGTATGCGACAAATATTTTAAAAGAAAGATTTTGTTTCGGCGTTCTGTAGTTGAGATCTTCCGGATATGTCCGGAGTGTGGCCTTATTTTCTCTGTGCATTGCTGGTACCTCAGTTGCCAACAATTCAATGCAAGCAATTACCAATCATTAACCCACCTGTAAAAACTGTACTGTTTGCCGGTTGGATGGTAAGTCTAAAAGATATTTTATCACCGGGTAAACCAATATAAAACTTATCTAGCTGTCCGGAGTAAAGTATGCAAGTAGTAAACATACACGCATAAAAAAAAGAGACTATCTCAATGATAATCTCTTCTGGTGGTGACCGCGTCAGGATTCAAACCTGAAACCTTCTGATCCGTAGTCAGATGCTCTATTCAATTGAGCTACGCAGCCGTTTCTTGTTTCGGACGGCAAAAATAGAGATTTATTTTATTCATCCCAACTCTTTATGCATTTTTGCGCTAAATAATAAAAATGAAATTTCAATTCTGGACGGTTGGTAAGGCACATGAAAGCTTTGTTAAAGAAGGTGTGGAAATGTTTACAAAACGCATTGCCAACTACTATCCGGTGGACTGGACCATTATTGCGGGTCCTAAAAACGCAGCTGCTTTGAGTGAAACGGATCTTAAAAAAAAAGAGGGAGAAATTATTTTAGCAGCATTGCAAAAAGACGATTTCCTGGTGTTACTGGATGAAAGGGGCAAACAATTGACTAGTGAAGGACTGGCTTCTTTTATTCAGCAGCGGGCAAATGAAAGTACAAAAAATATCATTTTTTTAGTCGGTGGTGCTTTTGGTGTAAGTGATACCGTTATGCAAAGAGCGAATTTTAAGTGGAGTTTAGCACAATTGGTTTTTCCTCATCAGTTAGTTAGGCTTATCTTAGCCGAGCAGGTGTACAGAGCCTGCAGCATCAACCGCAACGAAAAATATCATCACCAATAAAATTTTATGAGTGTTACTATTATTATAATAGCTATTACCTGCATTGTGTCTTTTATTTGTTTTAATAATGAAGAGCTGATGGATAAACTGATATTTTATCCACCCGCAGTTTCAGTCAATCATGAGTGGTATCGCTTTTTTAGCTGCGGCATTATTCATAAAGATATTCCGCACCTGTTGTTTAATATGTATGCATTGTACCTGTTCGGACAGGGTCAGCACAGTGGTGGTGTTGAGTTTGAGTTTGTGGCTATTTTTGGCAGCGCAGGTAAACTATTTTATATATTGATGTATGTGGCGGCTTTTGCGGTATGCCTGATACCGACCTATATGACGCACAAAGACAATTATCAGTATAAAAGTTTAGGTGCATCAGGCGCTGTATCGGCAGTGGTGTTTGCATTTATACTCTTTAATCCCATGCAGGGCGTTGGGCTGATATTTATACCTGTTTTTATTCCGGGATTTTTATTTGGTATTCTTTACCTGGTAATATCTTATTTACTGGCAAGAAAAGGCAACAGCAATATCAACCACTCAGCACACATTTGGGGAGGCTTGTTCGGCATAGGTTTCATTGTGATTTTCGCAGGCATTTTTGGGCACTATCCTGTGGTGGCAAATTTTTTGGAGCAGGTAAAAACGGTTCGTTTAGATAACCTGTTCTCTACTTATTAAATTCCAGTTTTAGCACCTGCCGCGTTTGCGGGGCAGTTTTAAAACGATCATCAATGCGCAGGCCGATCACCCACAATATTTTTTGATTCATTTCAATTACCCAGGTATTTTCTTTTTGGGTAAGCGATAATTTTTGGTCTGTCAAAAAACGGTTGATTTTCTTTTTCTTTTGCATGCCAAGGGGATAAAAATAATCGCCCAGCTTCCATTTGCGCAATAATAACGGGAAGGTAATTTCATCCGCATTCAGCGTGGCTATCAATGGCGATGTATCCATGCTAACTTTGTCTGCGGACAGTTTTTGAATTGCAATTTCTCCGCCTGCAAATACAATTTTTTTATCTGTATACTCAATTAAAATATGTTCCGCTTCCTCCTGCATAACCGGCGCAATGATAAGCCAGTTACGGTTTTTAATGATGCGGTGTGTGGCCGATTCTACATATTTCCCGGTCTCGCTTTTTAGTAAGCCAACCACTTCGTCAGTTTGGTGTGCAGTGAATCCAAAGTCTTTTATTACTTCATAAACAATAGTTGCAAGAGGTATTGTTTTTAAAAGTTTCAGCACCGGTATATGTACTTCATTACCTTTTTGCTCCAGTAATTTTTTTAAATGAAGATCAACTGACTGGCGGTAAAGGATTTCAGTTTCTGTAAAACGCTGAATGTTTTTTAGGATGTTTTCTTTGGCTTCTGGAAAACTTTGGCTTACCAATGGAAGCAGGGTGTTGCGGAAATAATTGCGGGTATAATCATTTGCTGCATTGGTATGATCAGTTACAAATGCCAGTTGGTGTGTTGACACAAAGACTTCGAGTTCAGCACGACGGGCAAACAGCAATGGCCGTACTATTTTATTTTGCTTGGGTAAAATACCCCTTAAACCTTTTATACCGGTGCCCCTGAAAAAATGCATTACCACGGTTTCAATATTATCGTCTGCATGATGGGCTGTTACAATGTGATTGTATTTTTTTTCAGTCATCAGTGTTTTAAACCACTGGTAGCGCAGGTTGCGGGCGGTTTCCTCTATTGATTTTTTTGTGTCGGCTGCTATTGTTGCAGTATCAAAACTCTTAACGTAAAAAGGCACGCCGCATTTTTCAGCCAGCGCCCGTACAAACTTTTCGTCCCGGTCACTTTCTTCGCCACGCAGTTTAAAATTGCAATGCGCTATAGAAAAATTATATCTGGCCTGTTTGCATAAAGCACACAATACAACAGAATCAACTCCCCCGCTGACTGCGAGTAAAAGTTTATCGGTTGATTGAAAAAGGTTTTCCTTTTTAATGTATGCGGTAAATTTTTCGAAAAGCTCCATGTATAAGTTTATAACAAATGCTGAAAACCGATATGAACCGGGGGCCAAAGATGCCATGAAAAATTAATGTAAAAAAGTGCGACACCAATTAAGTTGCAAGTAGCTTCTCAGCCCGGACAATAATTTTAAACTTGCCATTGAAAGAACTAACTGGCACAAATACTCTCCACAAAGCTCCCCCTTGGGGGATCCAGAGGGCCCTATTCTTCCAAATCTTCCAGCGCTCCCTGCAGTTCATTATACGAATGATTATCCCCTGCCCTTTTTGCTTCTTCCATGCCTCTTTTATAAATTCTGATGGCCCGGTCAAAGTCTGCCACCCGCTCTAATAATTTTCCCAAATGATAGTAGGAACCAATATAGGTGGGCTCCCGCAGCAAAATTTCATTGAACAGTTTGCGGGCTTCCTCATCGTTGCCCACTTTGATGTATTCCAGTGCCAGTGCATGTTGCAGAAAACTATCCTTGCCGGAAGTTTCCAAATATTCCAGTAATTTTTCTATCCGGCTCATGCGATACTTTTTTTTAATTTTTTATTTTATTTATGGGAACAACACTTATCTTTGTTATTAGTTGCATAAACAACTTTATTTTATAACGACTGTCTTTGCACCCAATAAAGACAGGGAAAAATGAACTTGCATGAAAATTTTAGTCTGTATCAGTAAAACGCCTGATACCACCGCAAAAATAGCCTTCGCTGATAACAATACGAAATTCGCTGCAGATGGTGTTCAATGGATCATCAATCCGTACGATGAATGGTATGCGCTGGTGAGGGCCATTGAATTAAAAGAAGCCGATGCTGCGACGGTGATTCACCTGGTAACCGTGGGCGGTGCGGATTGCGATCCGATCATCCGCAAAGCGCTTGCGCTGGGTGGTGATGAAGCCATCCGCGTAAATTCGGATAGCCATGACAGTTATTTTATTGCTTCGCAGATTGCGGCCATTGCAAAGGAAAATAGTTACGACTTAATTTTCACCGGCAAAGAAACGATTGATTACAATGGTTCTTCTATCGGTGGCATGGTAGCGGAATTGCTTGATCTTCCCTACGTTTCGCTGGCAACCAAATTTGTACTGGAAGGAACAACAGCGATCATTAACCGCGAAATTGAAGGTGGCGAAGAAACAGATAAAGTGCAGCTACCCGTAGTAGTGAGTTGCCAAAAGGGAATGGCGGAACAACGCATCCCCAACATGAAGGGCATTATGGGCGCCCGGAGCAAACCGCTGAAAGTAGTAGAACCTGCTGCTGCAGAGGCTTTCACTTCCATTGCATCTTTTACTTTACCACCTGCTAAAGCGGGCGTAAAAATGGTAAGTGCCGAGCACCCGGAGGAACTGGTGCGGTTACTGCATGAGGAAGCGAAAGTGATTTAAAAGCCCCCTGCCCCCAAAGAGGGAACTTAGGATGGAGAGTATTTGGTGTAGTAATATTTTTTCAGTTGTAGGATTATTATTCTTTTCCGGGCTGAGAAGCTACTTTCAACTTCATTGGCGTCGCACTATTGTACTTTTAGTTCATTGGGCAACTCTTTCAATTCGAAGATTATTGTTTATTTGAAATCATTTTTAATTAAAGCAAAACTTTTAAAATGAGCGTTTTAATATTTTTAGACCAGGCTGATGGCCATATCAAGAAATCTTCTTTTGAAGCTGCCGGTTATGGCGCCGCGGTTGCAAAACAGATTGGCACTACTGCGGAAGCTATTGTGCTCGGTAATGTCAATGACGATTTAGCGTTGCTGGGAAAATATGGGATTACCACGGTACATACGGTAACAGATGAAGTACTAAACCATGTAGATGCGCAGGTGTTTACGAAAATTATTGCGGAAGCCGCTACAGCCATTGCCGCAACTGTCATTGTTTTTTCCAACAACTTTAACGGCAAGGCCATTGCGCCGCGATTGAGTGTGCGGTTAAAGGCCGGGCTGGTTTCAGGAGCCATTGCACTACCGGATACTACAAATGGTTTTACAGTAAGAAAAAATGTATTTAGTGGCAAGGCCTTTGCCAATGTTACCATCAATACGGCTGTAAAAATTATTTCCTTAAACCCTAATTCGTTTACGGTTGCTACCACCGAAGGCAATGCGGAAGTGGCTCCGTTTGCAGCAACAATTGAAGCACCCAAAGTACAGGTAACTGCTACCGATAAAGTAGTGGGTGAAGTGCCGTTAAGCGAAGCAGAAATTGTAGTCAGCGGTGGCCGCGGATTAAAGGGCCCCGAGAACTGGGGACTGGTAACTGATCTTGCCAAATTATTGGGGGCTGCCACTGCATGCAGCCGACCTGTGGCAGATATCGGCTGGCGGCCTCATCATGAACACGTGGGCCAGACTGGTCTTGCGATTGCACCTAACCTGTATTTCGCCATTGGTATTTCCGGCGCCATTCAGCATTTGGCAGGCGTAAACAGAAGTAAGACAATTGTAGTAATCAACAAAGATCCAGAAGCGCCATTTTTTAAAGCGGCCGATTATGGAATTGTAGGAGATGCTTTTGACGTTATGCCCAAAATTATTGAAGCTGTAAAACAAATGAAGCACCTGTAAATCAAAAACTAGCGTCGATAAAATAAAAATTTATTAATTTAATTTATAAAGCCTTTCAAATTGTATTGAAAGGCTTTTGTTTTTTATATTTGCAATTAGTAAGATACTTATTTTCCCTTTTGACGATTTGAACATGAAGAAAATTGAATTAGAAATAGTTGCCCTTTCGCACAGCATTACACAAACTCATTCCTATGCAGTTGTGCTGGGAGAAGTGAATGGCTTACGCAGATTACCGATTGTAATAGGAGGTTTTGAGGCACAGGCCATTGCAGTCGCCTTGGAGCGTATGAGTCCCAGTCGGCCGCTTACCCACGACCTGATGAAAAATTTTATGATGGCTTTTAATGTTGAACTGCACGAAGTAGTGATCAACGATTTGCAGGAAGGTATTTTTTACAGTAAGCTGGTATGCAGCAGTCAGAATGATACCGTTGAAATTGATTCCAGAACGTCAGATGCACTTGCGCTCGCAGTGCGTTTTGGGTGCAGTATTTTTACTTACGAAAATATATTGGACAGTGCCGGCATACTAATGGAAAATGATGAAAAGAAAAAGAAGTCGACTGCCCCGGTAACTACAGAAACAGGCGGACAGGACGATTTGCAACGCCTTTCGCTTGAAGAATTGAATACACTGTTAAACGAAGTGTTGGAACAGGAAGATTATATAAGAGCGATCGCCATCCGGGATGAAATAAAAACAAGAAAATAGCAGGTTAATGAATAATTGATAATGGATTAATAGATCATTTCTTCAATACTTATCTTCTCTTAAAAAAATGATATTTGATATACCTGCTTGGGATAATTGGCCAAATCTGAATATAGTATCCATTATCAATTAAAAAATTATCCATTAAAAACATGGTCGTTTTTCCCGGTTGCAAAATTAATTTTGGCTTACGCATTCTTAATAAACGGGACGATGGGTATCATAATTTAGAAACCATTTTTTACCCGGTAGCGTTTACCGATGCACTGGAAATCATCTCCTCCAGCAATTCAGCACCAATTATTTTCAGCAACTCAGGTTTAGCAGTAGATGGTGACAGCAAAGATAATATCTGCGTAAAGGCCTACTGGCTTTTAAAGAAAGATTTCCCCCAGCTTCCTTCTATAACGATGCACCTGCACAAATGTATTCCCATGGGGGCCGGATTGGGCGGAGGTTCTGCTGATGCCGCTTTTACATTGCAACTATTGAATCGACTTTTTCACTTGCAAGTTTCAACAGAAAAACTAATGCACTACGCTGCTCAACTGGGCAGCGATTGCGCCTTTTTTATTTTAAATAAACCCTGTCTGGCAACCGGCAGAGGGGAAATTTTGAAGCCTGTTGCGCTCAATCTTTCAGGCTATACGCTTGCATTGGTAAATCCTGGCATACATGTAAATACCGGGTCAGCATTTGCAGCCTTGAAATTGCGTCAGCCGGAGGAAGAAAGTTCGCCTCTGCTGTCATTAACGGAGATTATACAGCTTCCAGTAACATCGTGGAAAAATACATTGATAAATGATTTTGAAGAACCGGTATGCGGAAGCTGGCCCGTAATAAACGAAATAAAAGAAAAATTATATAACATGGGAGCTGTATTCGCCGCTATGAGCGGTAGCGGAAGCACCGTTTTTGGCCTGTTTGATCAACAGCTTCCTCGAGATAAAACTGACATTTTTCCCTTTTTTACCCGTTTTATCTCCTTGTAAACCTATATTTTTTTGATAAAAACAAGTTATTTTTTTTGATTTGATTGATACATTTAGAGGCTTTGTGATAACTTGCCTCCCAGTAAAATTTAAACTATGAAAATATGGCTTTTAAGCAGTGCGTTACTGGTAACCACCGCCACATTCGCACAAAGTGCATCCACAGAGGCTCCGAAGAACTGGTACCAGCTGGATAAAGCAGGCACTGGTTATTATGGCATAAGCCTGGATAAAGCGTACGATTTTTTGAAAGCCAAAAAATTAAAGAGCAAACAGGTGTTGGTTGCAGTAATTGATGGTGGCATTGATACAGTGCACGAAGACCTGAAGCCCATTTTATGGACAAATACAAAGGAAATTCCGGGCAATGGTATAGATGATGACCATAACGGGTACATTGATGACGTGCATGGCTGGAATTTTTTAGGTGGTAAAGATGGCCGTAACGTAAAAGAAGACAGTTACGAAGGCGCAAGAGTTTACACGGCGCTGAAAGCAAAATATGGTGAGGAAATTCCGGATGACTCAGCCGTTTCCGACACGCAGAAAAATGAAATAGCACTTTATAAAAAAGTAAAAGAGAAAGTAGCGGGCGAAGTAAACCCGGCTGAAATTGCCTTTTTAAAACAAATATTACCCGGCTTTTTAAAGGGTGATTCTGTTATTACAAAAGAATTAGGCAAAGACGAATACAATTGTAATGACCTTGAAAAATACAATCCAACAGACGCCAATGCAAAAAGGACTAAAGTATTTCTAACTCAGTTGTGCAAGGGAAACAATAGTAACGAACTAACCAATAAACAGATTATAGACGAATTAAATGGCGAGTTGCGAAAAGCAGATGCAGTAGAAAACTCGCCAAAAGAATACCGTAAAGAAATTGTTCAGGATGATGAAAATGACATCACCGACCGTTTTTACGGTAACAAAGATATCATGACTGCAACGCCTTTTCATGGCACCCATTGTGCCGGTATTATTGCCGCCGTTCGGGACAATGGTAAGGGAATTAAAGGCATAGCCGACAATGTACGTATTATGATGGTCCGTGCAGTTCCCGATGGTGATGAACATGATAAAGATATCGCCAATGCGATACGTTATGCGGTAGAAAATGGTGCACAGGTAATAAGTATGAGTTTTGGCAAAGAGTTTTCGCCTGAAAAGAAATGGGTGGATGACGCCGTTAAGTTTGCTGAAAGCAAAGGTGTACTGCTGGTGCACGCTGCAGGAAATGATGCTAAAAACGTTGACAGCACGGATAATTATCCAAGCCCTGTTTACCTTGATAACGGTAAAAAAGCAACCAACTGGATAACTGTTGGTGCAAGCGGAGATCCGCATACAGGAAGCATTACAGCTAACTTTAGCAACTATGGTAAACAACAGGTAGATGTGTTTGCCCCTGGTGTACAAATCTATTCAACCATCCCTGGGGGAAATATGTACGGCAACGCTTCAGGTACAAGTATGGCATGCCCGGTGGTGGCAGGCACAGCTGCATTGTTGCTGGAATATTTTCCAACATTAAGCGCCAAACAATTAAAATATATTATTGAAAAATCTTCCGTTGCGCCTGATACCGAAGTAAACATACCAGGAACAACACAAAAAACCAAGCTGAGTGAATTGTGTGTAAGTGGTGGTTTACTGAACGCTTATGAGGCAGTTAAATTAGCTGCCAGTCTGCAAGGCGATAGAACAAAAGAAGTGTTGCCTGCACCGACGATGACAAAAAATAAAAAAGGATAATTTACAGCAGTTTCTAAAAATAGTAATTTAGTGCCGGGCAAAAGCCCGGCATTTTATTTAACCATAAAAAATTCAGCCATGTTTAAACCATCTCCGGAAAATTATCCTCCCTATTTTCAAAAATATATTGACCAGGTACCAGACGAATCATTGCTGCAGGGGTTCGCAAACCAGGGACCGGTTATCGTTACTTTATTGAGCCGCATAACAGAAGAAAAATCAATGCATGCCTATGCTCCGGGTAAATGGACGCTCAAAGATTTATTGCAACATATCATTGATACAGAAAGAATTTTTTGTTTCCGTGCGCTGTGTTTTGCAAGAAGGGAAGCCAGCAATATCGCTGGATTTGATGAAAATGCCTATGCCGCAAGCGTGGTAGCCAACGACAGAACCTGGTTAAGCCTTACAGAAGAATTTTTAGCCGTACGCAAAGCAACAGAACTGCTTTATAAAAGCTTTACAGAAGAAACGCTTACAAGAATTGGTAGCGCCAACGGTATACCAACCAGCGTCGCAAGTATGGGATATATTACGCTGGGGCATGTGTATCACCATAAAAAAATAATTGAAGAACGATACCTTTAGTCAACAAAGGTTTTGATATCCGCATAAACTAAAGCGGGTTGCTTAAATTATATATCTTATCTCCTGCTAAATTTTAACTTTCAATCGAGCGGGTACGTATTTTTACGATACATTTTATCGTAAATAAACTTACTTTTTTACAGTTTTGTTACGACAGGTTACGTATTTACTGTGTATCAATAATAGAGCAATTATGCGCTTGTGTAGCATCCATTTCTGCTGCATCTTTGTGTCAGAAGTTGATTGATAGGAATTAAATATCAATCATATCCAAATATCCTGATAAAGCCTATAAAGTTCAATCCAATATCGATTTAAAGCTAATAGCAAAAATCCAATATCAGTCAACTTCTTTTTCATTTTTCTTACCCGGTGCTGCGAAAGCATTGAGAACATTACTTCCGTAGCGTTTTATCCGGTATCCTGAAGAAAGCAAGCCACGTCCTTTATCCTGAAAAATCCTGAATTTACTATCCCAAAACTGTTGCAAAACAGGAAAAGCTGTACGCTGACCATGGAATGACTTTTTCCCGGAACAGTCCCCAAGCTAAAAAATTTTAAAAACTTCCGTGTTTATAAATGGATGCGGAAGTTTTTATTCTCTCTCCCGTTTTTATATCCAAAGCTCTAATGCCTGGTTTATTATCTGTCCCCCAAACCACCTCTTCACAAATTTATACACCAGCAATGCATTGTTCAGGCCGCCTGGCCTGAGCAATGCTGCGTTTTAAGTTATTCGGTTATCTTTAACCGTGTATTGCCACTCCGCCTTCACAATTGTTCTAAAAACACCTGTTGCTGATACCTTTGTATCTTTTTGCAGATGCATATCAGTTTCAAATAACCATTAACCAAAAGTGAAATTCACTTATTTTTGTAAAAAAACACCAACATGAGTAAATACAAAGCCGGCGTATTGTTCGGCGCAGAACTAGAAGCCCTTTATAATGACGCTAAAGACAACCAGTTTGCCTTACCCGCAGTAAACTGCATAGGCACAGATACCATCAATGCTACGCTTGAGGCGGCAGCAAAAGTTAACTCTCCTGTAATTATACAATTCAGCAATGGCGGCGCCCAGTTCCTTGCAGGTAAAGGAATGCCGAACGATAAGTTACAAGCCAATATTTCAGGCGCCATTTCCGGCGCTTTGCATATACACAATGTAGCCAAGTATTACGGTGTACCTGTTGTACTGCATACCGACCATGCTGCAAAAAAATGGTTACCATGGATCAGCGGATTGATTGATGCCGGCGAACAATTTTACAAGGAAAAAGGCCAGCCTTTATTCAGTTCGCATATGCTTGATTTAAGTGAAGAACCAATTGAAGAAAACATCCATACATCAGTAGAGTTTTTCAAGAGAATGGCACCATTGGGTATGAGTATTGAAATTGAACTGGGTGTTACCGGCGGTGAAGAAGATGGAGTTGACAACAGCGATGTTGAAAATGATAAATTATATACCCAACCGGAACACGTTGAGTATTCTTATACAGAATTGGGTAAGGTAAGCAACATGTTTACCATTGCCGCAGCTTTTGGTAATGTGCATGGTGTTTACAAACCAGGTAACGTTGAATTGCGCCCTGAAATTTTAAACAACAGCCAGGTGTATATTCAGAAAAAATTACAGACCGGTCCAAAACCCGTTTACTTTGTATTCCATGGTGGCAGCGGATCTCCGCAAAGCCAGATAAGGGAAGCAATTGGATACGGCGCCATCAAAATGAACATTGATACCGATTTGCAATGGGCATTCTGGGAAGGTGTTTTAAACAATTATAAAAAGAATGAAGGCTACCTGCAGGGACAACTGGGTAATCCCGAAGGAAGCGATAAACCAAACAAAAAACAATACGATCCAAGGGTATGGTTACGCAAAGGACAGGAGACTTTTATCAAACGTCTTGAAACCGCTTTTGACGATTTGAATTGTCTTAACCGTAATGCATAGTCTTTAATATAGCACTGCAAACAATTTATATTTCTTAAGGTAATGTAAATTGTTTGCAGTTATTTTACACCACCCTTAAAAAGCTGTTTTTAAAGATGTAATAAATTTTTAACTTTTAAAAGAAGCCTGCATTTTTTAGCTTCTTGCAATACAATGCAGGTGGGGCTTATTATGATAAAAGAAGAAGATTTTGATGCCAACCTTGCCGGCGAAGACGGAGAATCAGATGAAACAAAAAGAAGCTGGTTTAAACGTATTAAAAAAGGCATTCTTACGGCAACAAAAGACAAGGCCGATGCACCCGAAGGGCTATGGACCAAATGTCCCAATTGCAAATACACCTGCACCGTTTCGGAACTCAGGGAGAACTTATTTGTTTGTCCTAAATGCGATCATCATCACCGCATTGGCAGCGGAGAATATTTTGAAATTTTGTTTGATGACAATGAATACGAAGAGCTGTTTGCCAATATTGTATCCACAGACTATTTACAATTTGTAGATTTAAAACCCTACAATAAAAGGCTGGATGAAACCTACGCCAAGACTGGCATTCACGATTCCATCACTGTAGGACATGGCAAATTAAAAGGCAATGATTTTGTGGTTGCCTGTATGGATTTTGAATTTATCGGTGGCAGTTTAGGCAGCGTGATGGGTGAAAAAATAAGCCGTGCATGCGACTATTGTATTTTACACCGCATTCCATTTATGATCATCAATAAAAGTGGAGGTGCCAGGATGATGGAAAGCGCATTTTCATTAATGCAGCTTGCCAAAACTTCGGGTAAATTATCGCAGTTATCCGACGCCAAAATTCCTTACATCTCGCTGTGTACCGATCCTACTTTTGGAGGAACAACTGCTTCCTTTGCGATGCTGGGCGATATTATCTGCGGTGAACCCGGTGCATTGATTGGCTTCGCCGGCCCGAGAGTAATCAAGGAAACAATTAAAAAAGACTTGCCGGAAGGTTTTCAACGCAGCGAGTTTTTACTGGAACATGGTTTCCTTGACTTTATCATCAACAGGAAAGAACTGAAAGATAAATTGGCTTCTTTGTTATTGCTTTTTAAAAATTAATTATACCAGGAAAAATCCGTCTGCCGCTGGCAGACAGATTTTCTGGTTGCAGCTTAACTATTTCTTTATGAAAATAATTCACCGCACAGCCATTGCTTTCTTGTTTGGGTTGATTTTAATTTCCTGCCAGGCGCAACAGAAAACCAACTTAACGGCAGATGAATTTGAAAAAGCAATCACCAAAGATTCTGTACAAATTTTAGATGTAAGAACACCGGAAGAATACAGTGCTGGCCATATTAAAAACACATTGCTGGCCAACTGGAACGACAAAGCAGAATTCAGCCGCAGGGTTGCATTTGTAGATAAAAACAAACCTGTGTATATCTATTGCCTGGCCGGCGGCCGGAGTGCCGCTGCAGCAAAGCAGTTACGTTCAGAAGGCTATGAAAATGTAATAGAACTTTCAGGTGGCATCAATGCATGGAAGGCCGCCAATAAACCGCTGGAAGGAAAATCTGATGAAAAGCAAATGACGGAGGAAGCTTTTAATGCAGCCATCAGTGGCAAGACGGTGCTGGTTGATTTCGGCGCAACCTGGTGCCCCCCCTGCAAAAAAATGGAGCCTGTCATAAAAAGTCTTCAAAGCAATCATGCCAACCAGTTTGAGCTGGTGAAAGTGGATGGAGGTAAAGATCTTGACCTGTTGAAAAAATATGCAGTAACTGCTCTGCCAGTCTTTATAGTATTTAAAAATGGAAAACAGGTCTGGCGCAAAGATGGTGTGGCTACAGAAAAAGAAATGGCGGAAGCCCTGCGCCCCTGATCAATCCTGCGACAACTCTTTTACAAAATCACTTACAAGGTAACTGATCAGTATTCCCGTGGTATCATTTTTTTTACCGTCAACCAATTGCACGGCACCTTCGCTGATGTGCAGGTAAGCAGGTTTGGAATCCTGGGCTGTAAAAGTAACGTATTGCCTTGCCTGCAACACAGATATTCCTGCCGGCAGCATCCCACTGCTTAGTACCTGTTCAATACAATTTAAATCCAGCTCTATGCCGGTGTAGGTATCTTCCGTAAACCCGGTTGCGTGAGCTACGGACTGCATAAAGTTTTTTCTGCCGTGGATAAAAATTTCCTCGTAGGTGATGTAATCTATAAAGGGATTGTTGTGTATTTCCAGCAACACATTTTGGGATATTGTATTTTCATGTACACCTATAATGCAGTATTTACCAAGATACCCATCTTCTTCAGCATAATGAAACCCATTGCCATTGTGTCTTCCTTCGGTTGCACTAAAATCAACATGCGCATCCAGGTTAATACAATTGATCTGTGCAAGTGGAATAACGTCTGCTTTATGCAGCCCCTTTGCCGTTCCCTTAATAATGGGATAGGCATTGTTTTGCCCGCCCCCAATTATAATGGGTATTTTTTTTAACGCCGTAATTACTTTGATCATATTCTCCACGGCTTCATCTATGCTGTTTACTGCATGGCGGTAAGCTTCTATCAGTTCATCAGGATTATCCGCATTGTTTTCTATAAGGTATTTAATGTCTCCAAAATCAAAATGACCCAGCAGCAATATATTTTCACCATTTAAAAAATCATTGCTTTGGTTATTTAAAAAGCAGGATAAAAAGGGTAGCCAGGCGGTATCCGTACCACCTATTCCATAATTCGCCTTCACACCAATATCTTCCGGAATGCCCAGCAGCACATACTTTGCGGCAGATTGCTGCAATGCTTCCATCCAATCGTTCGTTACCGGCAGGTGTTTTATCCGCTCCCCTATCCGGGTTTCAAAACGGCGGATTTTTGTCAGCGATAGGATATCTTCTTTGGAGTAAAACATAAAATGTTTCATATTGGGAAGTTAACAAAATTTGAACTTATCCGCATGCATCCTTTTAATGAATCAATTTTTGCTGATTAATAACACGAGGCAAATCCGGAGGACTGACAATTATGCTTAAAATTTGTTTGGCACAATTGCTGCCTGACTATCATTAAAAAACACCATGGATATCATTATTCAATCCTTAGGATTTAAAGCAGGAGAATCAATTGAGCAGTTTATTACAGAAAAGATGAATGGCTTAAAAAGTGAGACCATTATCAGGGCCAACGTAACCTTGTTTAAAGAGCCGGACACCAACCCTGAAAATAATTATTGTGAAGTGCGGCTGGAAGTGCCGGGCAATGATTTGTTTGTAAAAAAGAACAGTCAATATTTTGAGACTTCGGTAAGCGAATGCACGGATGTACTGGCAAGCATGCTGAATAAGGCAAAAGATGTATCAACCGACAGAAGACAGGCGCAGACAATGGAGATCCAGGATGCGCTGATAGCAGGTGACGTAAATGATGATGAAACAGAACTGGAAGATGTTATAAAGTAAATATGATTCAAGCATGTAAACAGCCACCGGGTAAAACCTGGTGGCTGTTGTATGTATTGGATTACCTGGTTTTAATTAAAACAATATTGCAATGCTTTGGCGACACCATCATTGTTGTTGGTGTCTGTAACATAATTGGCCACTGCTTTTATTTGTTCAGGCGCATTGCCCATGGCCACACCCATACCGGCAAACTCAATCATTCCCTGATCATTAAAATTATCTCCTATCGCAATAATTTCTTTTTGCTCAATACCATAGCGGTTCATAAGGAACTCAACGGCCTTTGCCTTGGAAGCTGCGCTGCTCATCACTTCCAGGTAAGTGGATTGTGATTTAAAAATATTCAGCTTTCCGCCATGCAATTCAACAAGCCGCTGTTCAATATCATGTACCAGGTGCTTTTCGCCGGCAATCAATATCTTGTTCGGGCCATTTTTTTGTTCATCCCAATATTGAAGAGTTTCACCAAAGGGTTGAATTTTTATTTTAACAGCCGTAATTTTTTGTTCCTTTTTAATGCGGTCGGTTTCCTGTTCTGCAAACCATTCCATCTGGCTGTAATACATGGCAGACACGTCATACATGGATAATTCTTTATGAACACTTGCAGCTTCGTGCAATGAAACTGCATCCTGAAAAATCACTTCATCCTTGTGTACAATATAACCTCCATTTAAACTCACCAATGGCGCATCGTCGGCTACAACATTTTTTATTATGTGCTTCATACCGTGTAAAGGCCGTGCAGAAATCGGTACTACCAAAATTCCCTTTTGCTGCAGGTGATGAATGGCCTGCCTGTTGGCATCGCTCACAGAATGATCACTCTTTAATAATGTGCCATCCATATCTATAAAAACTGCTTTGTACATTGGTTTACTGTATTGATTTTAGTGCGCAAATATAATAAAAAAGCCCCCGCAAGCGGAGGCTCATTTTTGCTGGTTTCAGTTGTATTACCAGTTCCTTCTGTCATAATCATCGTGGTCCCTGTGATAACGGCCACGGCCATAAAAATTTTCCATTACTTCATGAATTTCCCTGTCGCGTTTAAATTGCAAGCCTTCAATGATGCGTGCTTTTCTAAAACGACTCATATAGAAATTAAAACGTACGGCTTCCATTCTTTCGTGGTATTCATGGTTGATCCTGGCAATCTGCATGTTTTTTTCTCTTTCAGAAAAATAATAGTTGCGTCCGCGGTCACCATAACCGTTTTCACGGGTGTTCATACCGACAGTATTGTCATACCCTTTGTCATCGGATCGGTCACTCCTGTATTGGGCCGATGCAGCTGTAGTAAAAAATATTACTGCGGCTAAAATTGTAAAAGTTTTTTTCATGATTGGTAAGTTTAAATTGTGATTGCATTGCTTGTAAAAATTTACAAACGTTTTATACTGCGTGTATTCGTTATAGTTATTAATTGTGTTTACCAGTTCGGCCTGTCACCGTCATATCCTCTTTTGTTGTGACCCTGGTGATGGAATTTTTCAATTACCGAATGTATCTCCCGGTCACGCTGAAAATTCAGGGCATCTATTTTACGGCCCTTTTGAAAACGGCTCATAAAAAAATGGCTCTTCACAGACTGAATTTTATAATTGTATTCCCGGTTGATTTGGGCAATCTGCATATTTTTTTCCCTTTCAGAAAAATAACGATCGCCCCTGTCGTCATAACCCCCGCCCCTTGTTGGAAAACTGTTGACTACTTCGTGCGAATTATTGTTATCATATTTATTGTCGTTGCGGCGGTTACCATCATATTGTGCACATGCTGCAGAAGTAGATAAAGTGGCGAGTACTAAAATTGTAAATGTCATTTTCATGGTTGTAAGTTTAATTGTTATGAATGCATATAAGATGTAATCGGATTCACTTCGTTTACCAATGAAATGTTAATAGATAAATTTGCCGGAAAGCATTTATGCGTTGCTGTGAAAAGGAAAATATTTTGGTCCGGGCAGCAGTTTTTCATAGCAGCATCGTTGTGTCGCTCACTTGTACTATATATCCGTGTGGAGCGCCTTCAACCAGTTGCAGTATTGCTAGCTTGAAGTGAACATTAATTTAAAGGCAAGGATAATAAGAAACTACAAAACCCTTTATAGGCAAGTATTTGAGCGCAACAGCTCAATAGAAAAATAAAAGTACAAGAGGGCGATGCAACGATGTTCAACAAAGCTTCTTAGCCCGGACAAAAATATTTTGATAACGCTTGTTGATGAATTCAGTTGAGAAAATTATGCAACTGTAAGCATGTTTTTACAAACCAATTTTTTCATTAACGATTTTTAGAATTGTCGCTTCCAATGCTATCGTTTCCTGTTCAATTTCGTTACCCCTCGCGACAATATCTTTTACAAACTCACCATCGGCATAACCAGCTGCATTGATGCGTACATTCATGAAAGCGCCCATCACAGCACTGCGTGCACAGAGTGCGCCAACGCCTGCATCCGACACAGAATTGGGATTGCCAGTTTCGGCCATGGCTTTTATAACCTGCATGCTGGCATGTGCCAGCTGCATTACTTTAAATGGAATCTCAATGGCATATTTAGTGGCCAGCTGAATGGCTTTTGTGCGTGCAGCTTTTTCTTCGTCTGTTGTTTTTGGTAAACCAAATGCATCCATGATCTGGTTGAAAGCTTTGGTATCTGCATCTACCAGTTTCAGCAATTCATTTTTGTATTGCTGGCCTTTATCCGCCCAATCGCTGAACTCTTTCCAGCGATCATCCCAGCCTTTTTTATGGGATGATAAATTGGCTACCATTGTAGCAAGAGAAATGCCTAAAGCGCCGATGTATGCTGCAATAGAGCCACCGCCAGGGGCAGGACTTTCGCTGGCAGTTTCATCTGCAAAATCAGTGAGTGATAAATTAATCAGTTTGCTGTCAACTTTCTCAGCCAGCAAATACTCTATGATTCTTTCTTCTGATTTAAAAGGCGCCAGTTCATCCAGGCCCATCGATTTAATGGCAATTTTGATCAGTTCTTTTTCTGACACGCCTGTTGAGCGTTGTTGTTTCAACAAAAAATATTTTCCTGCATCCAGCATGGCTTTTAATGGAATCAATCCTACCAGCTCACTGCCGGTCACGCGTATACCCCGCTCGTTTGCTTTGGTACAGACTTCATCAAATGCAATGTGCACGGGGGTTACATTGATGTTGGTGAGGTTGATGGAAATTTGTGCTATGCCATACTCTTCAATAAACCAGCCGATTGCCTTCACCGCTTTTAAACTACCGGGAATGTTTACCGGCTTACCATATTCATCCAGCTCTGGTTTACCGTTTACCTGCTTTACACGGCCAGCTTCCCTTACATCAAACGCAATGGCATTTGCACGGCGTGTGCTGGTGGTGTTCAGGTTTACATTGTAGGCCACTAAAAAATCGCGGGCACCAATTACAGTAGCGCCACGTTTGGCATCAAACATAGCAGGGCCAAAATCAGGTTTCCAATCAGGGTGTTCTATCTTTTTTGCAAAGCCCTCATACTCACCAGCACGTATATGCGATAAATTGCTGCGCTGCTTGTTAGGTTGCGCAGCTTCATATAAATACACCGGTAATTGTAACGCTTCCCCCACCCGCTTTGCCAGTTTCAGCGCATACTGTACCGTATCCTCCATTGAAATATTGGCCACCGGTATCAGCGGACAAACATCCGTAGCGCCCATGCGGGGATGCTCGCCTTTATGCGTGCTCATGTCAATCAGCTCGCCGGCTTTTTTAATGGCCCTGAAAGCCGCTTCCACAACAGCTTCAGGCGTACCTACCATCGTCACAACGGTACGGTTGGTCGCTTTACCCGGGTCCACATTTAATAAACGTACGCCATCCACGGCTTCAATTTCAGCAGTAATCTGGTTAATGATATTTAGATTATTTCCTTCACTAAAATTGGGAACACATTCAATAAGCTGTTGCATGTAAATATATTTTTAGCTGTCTTTTTAGCGTTAATATTGAACTCTTAATTTTATCAAAGATGCAAAAGAATATCAACATCAGAGTGATGATCATGGCATGAAAATAGGATCTTCCAAAAACTTTTTAATCATTCCCTATCCGCCAAAATCTGCGTTCAGACAAAAATCTTAATTCAGACATATTCTCCATTGATCATCACCTTATCAATTAAATTGCTGCCAAAAGCATACGGCAGGTAGGCAAGCGAAGGAATAGATTTGGTAAAAATCAAATTGGCCTTTTTACCGATAGTAATACTGCCGGCTGCGTCGCCCAACTCCATTGCAAAAGCGCCGTTAATGGTAGCGGCATTGATGGCTTCCTCCGGCAACATTTTCATTTGAATACAAGCCATCGCAAGCACTAAATTCATATTGCCGCTTGGCGATGAACCGGGGTTAAAATCACTTGCCAGTGCAATGGCACAACCGGCATCCATCAAAGCACGGGCATTGGGAAAACCCATTCTTAAAAAAAAAGCTGCCGTTGGCAATAAGGTGCAGATGGTTTGTTTGCCCTGCTTGTTTTGATTACCCAAGCTGTTAATTTCTTCGCCCGTTAAGGTTTCTAAATGATCAAGCGATATAGCGTTTAACTGTAGCCCCATTTCAATACCGCCAATGCTGTTTAACTGGTTTACATGTAGTTTAGGTTTCAGGCCATAACGCATGCCGGCTTTGCAAATGGTTTCCATTTCTTCCGGTGAAAAGAAACCGGTCTCACAAAACACATCGATGTAATCCGCCAAATTATCCTGAGCAATTACCGGCAGCATTTCGTTGACGATACTGTCAATATATCCACCATGATTCTCTTTGAACTGAATGGGATAAGTATGTGCTCCCAGGAAAGTAGATTTTATCAGCAGGTTCGATTTTTCTTTCAGCCGCTTTATCACCCGCAACATCTTTATCTCGCTTTCAACTGTTAATCCGTAGCCGCTTTTTATTTCGATGGAGCCCGTGCCCAGCTGACTGACTTCCTGTAATCTTTTCCAGGCCTGGTTGAACAATTCGTCTTCGGTGGCATCGTTTAATTTTTGTGCGGAGTTTAAAATTCCGCCCCCCTTCGCCGCAATTTCAGCATAGCTGATTCCTTTTATCTTATCAATAAATTCGCTTTCGCGACTGGCCGCAAACACAATGTGGGTATGGCTATCGCACCAGGCAGGCAGTACAAAACAATCCTGTGCATCAATAATATGTTTGGGAAGACGAGGCACTTTAAGCTCCAGCTCAAACATAGCACCGTAGTCTGCAATCACGCCATCTTCAATCAATACAAACGCGTTTTCTATACAGGGCAGTGTGGTCATGTCCGAACCACAAAGAAGATTGCTTTGCTCCCGTACGTTAACGAGTTGTTGTATGTTGGTGATCAGTGTTGCTGACATTCGAAACTTGTATTTAGGTCTCTTAAACTTATAAACCTGCTAAAATTTCTTTTCCAAATTGTTCCAGCCCCGGATCTCTTGCACCCATTAAAAGCAGCACACAATTATCTGTAAAATGTGTTCTGGCGGTTTGCAAAAAGTCTTTTCTGTCACTCACAAAAAAAGCATTTTTGCCGAGAGCTTTCAAATCATTGATCAGGTCGTTTGCCGAAATATCTTTTACTGCTGTACCGCCGGCATAAAAAATTTCACTCATCCATATTTCATCCTGCGGCCTTAATACAGCGGCTATTTCTTTTACAAAATCATTTCTTAAAAAGCGGGTCGGTCCATATCCATGCGGTTGAAACCAGGCAATCACTTTTTCTGCAACAGGCTGGCAAGCTTCGATACTGCGGGCACATTTTACCGGGTTATGTGCGTAATCGTCAATCAGCCAAACGCCATGCTGGTGGCCCAATACCTGGTGCCGACGGTAAATACCTTCGTAGTTTTTTAAGGCTGTGGAACAGGTGGCAAGATCGACTCCCAGTTGATTGGCTACGGCTGTTGCTGCCAATGCATTTTCCATGTTCAGTTTACCAACCGTGTTTAAACTAAAATCTGTTCCGTTGATGTTGAATGTGATGGTCAGGCATTTTTGTTCAAAGGCTGCTGCCTTGTAACCTGCATCGCTATCTATACCGACACCAAAATCATTGGCTGCATTTACAGACAACTGGCTCGCCAATGCATTGGACTGGTTGACTATAAATAATTGTTGTGTATTCTTTTTAAATGTGCCGAATATTTCTATCAGTTCGTCAATCTCCTGGTGGTCTTTATCAATGTTTAGCAACAGGCCAACTTCAGGATGGTACTGTACAATAGAACCATCACTTTCATCAGCTTCAATTACCAGCCAATCACCTTTGCCAACTTTCGCATTGCCAATCTTTCCTTCCTTAATAATACTGATAAGGCCGGCGCCACTGATGATGCCGGGCTGTAAGCCTCCCGCTGCCAGTATATCGTACAACATAGCACTGGTGGTACTTTTACCGGAGGTTCCGCCAACGGCAATTGTTTTTTTGCTCTTTGCAATCAGTGCTAATACTTCGCTGCGTTTTAAAATAGGGATGTTGAGAAGCTTTGCTTTTTGTACTTCTGCCACCGTATCCTCAATGGCTGTGGACACAACTACCAGGTCAGTATTTGCGGTGATGCCTTCTCCGTTTTGCAAAAAACATTGTATGCCTTCCGCTGATAATTTTTCTTTGGTATCATTTGCTTCACCTTCTCTAAAATAGCGGTCGCTGCCACTCACATTTTTTTGAATGCCTGCCAGGTATTGCGCAATGGCGCTCATGCCTGTTCCCGCAATGCCGATAAAAAAAACGTTTTTAAAATCGCTGATATCTTTGATCATCTGCTGAACAATTTTTTATGAGATGGTTGTGTTATGCCGCAAGGTACGCCAGGCCAATACCAAACTGATGGTCATAAACAGGCCGCCTAAAAAAAAGGCTGCACCAGCAAAATGCACCGGCGCACCTGGTTTGGTGAAGTAGGAGAACAAATTCGTCATTAACAACGGTCCGATAATATTGGTAACGCTCATTACGCTGGTAAGGCCGCCCTGCAATTCGCCCTGTTCGTTTGCGGGAACCTGTCCGCTGATGATGGATTGTAATGCAGGACCGCACACACCACCAAGACAGTAAGGCACCAAAAATAAAAACATCATCCAGCTTTGCGTAGCCATGGAAAATAAAAACAGGCCAACAGCATATAACGCAATCCCCAGGTAAACACTTTTTTTATTTCCCAGCCACGGGTTTACAATACGTATTAAACCGCCCTGTACTGCTCCCACCAGCAAGCCAACCAAGCCAAGCGAAATACCAATGGTGCGTGGCGTCCAGTTAAACTGCTTTATTCCGAAAAAAGACCAGGTGCTTTGTACGGCATTGGCCGCTAAATAGATCAGGAAAAAAGAAAGAATCAGCCCTCCCACCGCGGGATATTTTTGTAATTGTTTGAGACTTCCAATCGGGTTGGCTCTTTTCCACTGAAACTCTCTACGATTTTCAACCGCCAAAGATTCGGGTAACACAAAGTAGCCATACAAACAATTTACAAGACTCAGGCACGCTGCTACAACAAAAGGAACTCTAACTCCATATTCGCCGAGCAGTCCGCCAATAACAGGCCCCAGTATAAATCCCAACCCGAATGCAGCCCCAACCATACCAAAGTTTTGTGCCCTGTTCTGTGGCGTGCTAATATCGGCAATGTAAGCAGTTGCGGTTGTAAAACTGGCACCGGCAAAACCAGCAATGAGGCGGCCTATAAACAACCAGCCGATGGAAGGTGCCAGGGCAAGGAAAATGTAATCAATTCCCAAACCAAGTAAGGAAAGCAGCAAAACGGGACGCCTGCCATATTTATCGCTGAGGTTACCCAGCAAGGGCGCAAATAAAAATTGCATAATGGCATATGCAAAAGCCAGCCAGCCGCTATACCTTGAAGCATCGCTGATAGTACCATGAATCAGCCGCTCTATCAGCCCCGGCACAACCGGTATAATCAGACCGATACCTGTAACATCTATTAACAGGGTAATAAAAATAAAGCTGATGGCTGCAGAACGTTTGGTCTCCATAAAAGTATTTAGTTATAAACAAAGATAAGGCCCTGCAACATACGGGTACCAGCACTAAACAAAGTATTCCATTTTGAAAAAAGAGTGCAGAGCGTTATTTATTTTTTAAACATAAAATAGACAGCACCCAACAGCAAGACAAAGCTTACCAGGTATTTCCATTGTAAAGGTTCCTTCAGGTACACCACTGCGAAGATGGCAAACACCACAAGCGTGATTACTTCCTGTGTAATCTTTAACTGAAAGCCGCTCATACCGCTCAGGTAACCAATCCTGTTTGCCGGCACCATCAGGCTGTATTCAAAAAAAGCAATGCACCAGCTCAGCAAAATTGCCTTCCACATGGTTAATCCTTTTTCTTTTAAAAGGCCGTACCATGCAAACGTCATAAAAATATTGGAAGCTATTAGCAAGCCGATTGTTTTAAAATTCATATCTGTACAGTTGAATTTCAAAAATAATTAAAATCAAACTATAAATTACGTGCGCTGCAAGTCATTGGCCTTATTAAAACTGGCATGGTTTTAGAAATTCACTTTTATAAAAATTGTAGATTTTTTAACTTAGTTGTTAACATATCCACATTTGGAACCAAACATATTTTCACATTCATTATTTTTATAACCAAAAACAACTCCATATGGCATTCGAAAATTTCCCTCCATCAGAATCACCACAATCTACTCCTCCAAGAGAGCAGAAAAAAGATTGGCGCACGCTTTTATCTATTCCGTTGATTATTGCACTACTTGGTACCTGGGGCTATATCATTTGGGATAAGAGTAAAACAAAAGATGAGATTCAAAAAAAAGATGTGCAGTATGCATCGGTAGTTACAGAAAAAGATACACTGCAAAGCCAGCTTGAAGAAGCGACTATGCGCTACGATATTTTAAAGACCACGAATGCAAAAAACGACAGTACCATTACTGCAAAAGACAGGGAGATTGCCGCAAAAAAGGCACAAATACAGGGTATTCTTTCCAAGCAACATGCTACTGCAGCGGAATTGAAACAGGCTAAAGAATTAATAGCCTCACTCAATACTGATATTGCGGATTACAAAGTACAGATAGAAACATTGAAAGGAGAAAATGCGGTATTGACTCAGGAAAAAGAGGTGGTGACACAGGAAAGAAATAAAGTAAAGCAGGATTATGATTCAGCAAAAAATGTAATCAAGGCAAGGGAAGACGTTATCGACGTTGGTTCAACCTTACATGCAGCCAACTTCTCAATTGTGGGAATAGATGACAAGGGAAATGGTAAGGAAAAAGAAACAACCAAAGCAAAAAAAGTAGATAAAATCCGCATTGCCTTTGACCTCGATGAAAACAGGATTGCCACTTCCGGTCCGAAAGATTTGTACATCCTTGTTACCGCACCTGACGGTAAACCTGTATCAGTTGAAGCGCTTGGTTCAGGAGTATTCACTACCAGGGAAGGAGAACAAAAAACTTACACACAAAAAGTTAGTGTAAATTATAACCAGGGGGAAAAACAGCGGGTTAGTTTTGACTGGAAACAAAACTCGCCGTACATAACCGGGGATTACAAAATTGAAGTTTATCACAACGGTTTTAAAATTGGCGAAGGCACACGACACTTTAAAAAAGGTGGCTTATTCGGTTAGCACTTGTAACACATTCAGTAAAAGTCCCGGAGGTTTTCCGGGACTTTTTTATGTTGATTAATTTGAAAACCGCTTCTGATTTCAAGGAGCCTGGCTGACGTAGTTTTTAGCGGTTATTACCCGTTGTTTTTAGGGTCAAAGTCCACCATCCATTCAATACCATATTTGTCTCTAAAACAACCGAAATAGGAACCCCAGGGACTATCACCAATAGGCCCCTCGATTTGTCCTCCTACAGACAGCCCATTAAACAATTGATCCGCTTCTTCTTTGCTCTCTGCGGTTATTACAATTTTGCTTCTGTTCTCATTTTCATTTGTTTTTCCCATAAATTCCGGTACATCATTTCCCATCAACATATCAGTTTTACCAATAGTCAGGGCAATATGCATAATTTTATTTTCTTCCTTTTCTGCAACCTTAAAGTCAGCACTTGCCAGGTCTTTGAAACGGATAATCTTTACAAACTCTCCGCCAAATACTGATTTGTAAAAGGTAAATGCTTCTTCGGCGTTTCCGTTGAAGTTCATGTGAGGATTGATACGTGCCATAATTTTTAATTTTTGTATTGTTTAATTGTTATTAGAAGGCATTCTATTTTTTTAAATCATTTCGTCAGGTCATCCTTTTTATTCGTGGCCTCAACGCCATATAAAATTGAAGTTTCAAGTATGCCAGGGTTTATATCTTTCAGTGCTTTAAACCTGATGCAATACCCGGTGACGGTTGCCTTTCCTATTTTATTTGCATAGGTTTTGGCTAAGTACGTCTTATCCTCTATACCAAGAATGTATACAGAAATACCGGTTGTATTTGCACTTAAACCAATTTGATAAAATTCCCTGCTTGTACCATCAGCATATTTTATAATGTAAGATCCATATCCGATATTAGGATTAGAAACAGTTTTATTTTCACTGTTTTTACCATCCAGGAACCATAATTTACATGCCGGCATTATTTGCAAAATACGGTGGTGCAGGGCTTCCATGTCACTGCGTTTTGGTTCAGGCAGGCTGGTAATATACTCCTTGATTTGTTGCTGTACGGTCATTTTAATGCATTGAAGTATTTGCGATTATTTTGTAATCCTGTCATTTTTGAGATAACCTTGCCAACAGATTTTCCAGGTTGCTCAATGACATTTTCATTCCTTGTGTAAAGCCGTCCAATATCCTCTCTAACCTTTCAAGCGATTCATTGTAAATAGTGATGCTCACTTTTGTTGTACCATTTTGTTCGCTGAAAGTATGATCCCATTCAGATCCAGGTAATTCACGATTTTCAGCTGCATCTGCAAAAGCATTATACATTTTAAAGTTGGTTTTAGGAGTAATGGAAGTGTATTCCTGAATTGCCCAACGCTCTTCTCCTTCAGGGCTTACCATTGCATAAAATCTTTTGCCGCCAATTTTAAAATGCATGTATTTCGTTTTGCAGGTCCAGGGTTTAGGTGCCAACCATTGGTCAAGCAGTTCCTGTTTTGTAAAAGCATCCCACACCAGTGAAAGTTCAGCATCAAATTCCCTGGTGATGTATACCATTTTGGCTTTTTTGTCAACAGTAAAATCAAATAATAAGTTAGCGCTCATTTTTTCTGTTTTTTTATGGTTGATAATACGATATCAAGTTGATTAAAGCGGGTTTCCCAAAGCTTCCTGAATTGCTCAAGCCATTTATCTATTTCTTTCATTTTTTTAATTTCAAGTGAATAATAGATTTCCCTGCCCTGTTGTTCCTGCTTCACCAGTTCGCATTCTGTAAGTATCCGCAAATGCTTGGACACAGCTTGCCGGGTGGTATTGAAGTTTTCAGCAATGGCATTAGGCGTCATTGCCTGCAATGCTATTAAGGTAATTATTGCCCTCCTCGTTGGGTCGGCTATTGCCTGAAAAATATCTCGCCTCATGATTTTAATTTTCTATTTACGCATCCAATCGGTTGCAAATATATGCGCAACTATTCGGTTTCTCAAGTGTTTTGATAAATATTTTTTTAGAGAAAAGTATATGGAAAAATTTGTAAGCAAAATGGGACATTATGGTTACAAAATAAACTCAAACGCAGGGTCAAAGTCAATTTTGATTATATCAAATGTATGAATGCATTCGCCCTTGTAGATTCCATTACTAATTGTGGCTGGAATCCAATTGCGAAAAGTCCACTCGCCATTTATACAGGTGCTGTCCCATCGCCTGCTCCTGCAAATGGCGGTTTTTGACCCAATTTTTTTGACAACTCAACAATAGTTTGCTAACATCTATTTTTAATTCCTGTTTAATAGCAATTAGTGTTAAAAAATCAATTGAATATTTGGTATGTCAGGTCGATTCGTATATACTTCCTCCTTTAAAAATTAAATAAAAAATGGAGGTCTGTATAGCGATTTTGTACACGAATTCCGTGTTCTCCACCGTGTTGTCAGTAAACTGCACCTTTGAATTTTGTAACCATTCCCCTGCGCCTTTTTCTATCGAAGCCCTGCCAAGCACTATATTGTTACCACTGAATATTTATAACGTCTGGGCTATGCAATCGCCCTTCCAAAGCTGCATCACCTTTTTCAAAAGCACTCCTGATGGCCACCGTCGCGTTTTCGAGGAATTGCTTTAAAGCCGCAGTACCCGTGATCTCTTGCTAAATGGCAGTGGCCGAACAACACACCATGATGAGTAATTAAAAAAACAGCTTCATACAAAAATGTTAACGCCACTTGTCCAACCGGACATTGCGTAAATTCACGATGAATGCCAAGGCAAAAAATGAAGACTGGTTTGCTTTTAAATAATGCTTTTAAAATTCCCAATTGAATTTGTCAAATAGTAGTATAGTAAGTAAGGCTCTCTATTATCAGGTTCATTTGATTCTGTAAACGAAAGTTTCTTCAACAGCTTCAAAGAATCCTGGTTATCCCTGTGAGAGAACGCTTCTATTTTTCGAACTTTAATTGTATTGAATGCATAGTCAATCACTTTTTCAACAGCCTCTTTCATTATGCCATGTCCCTGGAAGTTTGTCAACAATTCATAGCCAATTTCACACTGGTCATTTTCATCTGAAAAACTAAAAAGGCAAACTGTACCGATTAATGTGTCGCCGTCACGCATAGTAATTGCCCAATATAAGGAGTTGTTTTTGCTGATATTCTCATTCACCTTAGTTATGAAATTCCTTGCATCATCAATCGTTTTGCTTATTGGCCTGTCAAGGTATTTATTGATTTCGCTATCAGAACGCAAAGTTAAAATTTCCTGTTCATCATTAATCTCCAGTTGTCTGAGCACCAGCCTTTCTGTTGTCAAATTTGGAAAAGGCGTGAAAGATTTATTTAACATAGTGTTGAATTTTGCTTTTTAAATTGAAGGTTATCATAGACTGACGCTAACGTTCGATTGTATGAATACTCTCAGCCTCTCCAGATTTTTGATTTCGAAGAGATATAATTACAATGAAAATCTTACAACAAAACTTATTCCTCTAATAGCAAATTACCCAGCTTGGTTTCCAATTTGCTTAAATCGCTATCCCCCTTTTCACCAACCCTGTTGTCATAAATTATTTTCCCATTCTTGTCTATCAGATAAATTCTTGGGATGGCGGTTAGGCCACCGTAATCATTAATTAACGTCGCATCATCATAGATATTAATCCAGTGCATGTTGTTGTCTTTTACAGCTTTTAAGTAAGTAGTGTATTGGGAGCTATAGGCGATAGAAATTACTTCCAGACTTTTGGAATATTTATCATGCAACGCTCTTATTTCAGGCATTTCTGTTATACACGGTCCACACCAGGTGGCCCAGAAGGTCAGCAAAACCAATTTTTTTCCGCGAAATGAATAGAGCGAAACTTTATTACCGTCAATATCTTTTGCGTTGAAATCCGGCGCCATATTATTTACTTTGACAGTTAATTTACCTGCTAAATGTTTTTTTAAAAACCTACCTTCTTCACTGTTTTTAAATTTATCAGGAAATGTGCTGTTAAAAATCAACAGTATCGAATCCGGTGATTGGAGGTTTAGCAGGTTTCTTCTAAAGTAAACAAAGGCATAATACGAATTTCCATTTTTAAGGACATAATCAAAATTCTTTTTAAGAATCAGCAGACCCAGCCGGGCATTTTCATTTTGTGCAGCTGTGTCACTACCGTGATAAATTTCTTTATCATGTTGCAAAACAAACGACCGCCGATTGCTCTCCTCTCTTGCACTGTATGCTAACATCCTATCCTTTTCTTTTTTAAAATCAAATGCGTTAATAAGGTTATAATTTTGAAAAGGCGATTTACCTGCATCTCCTTTGTTCAATATTATTACAGCGGCCTTTTCTGTAACAAAAAAACGGTTTTCGAAATACTCTACCAGCAACCCCGGTTCAGGATAGGTAAGTTTGATCATTGCGTAATTTGAGTAGTAGACTCCTTTAATGTTAATTGCTAAGTTTTGGGTATCCTTAATCTCTATTAACTTTTGGGACTGGCCATCATCAACATAAATTTTTAACTGGCTAATACTTATCGCTCTATTTAGTTTAATTGTTACCTGGTAAGTTTTATGAGCGGAAACTGCTAAACTGGAGAGTACAAAAATAACTAACAACGGGGAAAAAAGTTTTACATGCATTACCTGAAAGTTTTACATAACCGGTTTCTCACCAGTCCGGATTTACGAAGTCTTTGCACATGCAAATACTGTTAGGAAGAATTTGCAAAGTATGCGCTAAAATAACGCAATTGTATATAACACCAGCGTTCCATCAAAAAAACACAGCGAGTTTTAACCTGGCGAAAAAAGGTGTGCCCGGCGTAAAATTAAGTTCGGTAGTGGCTGCGGTTTCATTTTGTAAACGGGAAGTGGTGGCAAACTGTGCTTCGTTCCATTGTGCGTTCAGCATGTTTTCTATTGCCAGTCCTATTTCATAAGTGGGTTTGGTATAATTGATGGAGGCATCGGCTAAAAAATAGCCTTTGGCTATGATGCTGTTGTCTTCATTGGCGGGTCGGTTTTTAATATAGCGATAGGATATGCTGCCATTGAATCCCTTGCTGGCCTTGTAATACAGGCCGCCTGTACTGGTGGCTGTGGGCGCAAGCGGAATATAGTTTGCTCCCTTATCTAAACCTAGTGCCCTTGGTTTTGTAAAGTTGACATTGACATTGGCGAAAATATTGTTTGCCAGCTGATAGCGGGCAATCACGTCTACGCCTTTGCGCAGGGTTTTACCGGCAGGTTCAATATTGCCATCATCACCTACATATACAAACTCCTGGTTTAGTTTTAAATACCAGGCGGCGATGTTGAATAGCAACTTTTTGTTGGGCTTTATAATTATACCCAGATCTGTTCCGTAAGCGGCAGGTAAAATTTCCTTTCCGTTATTGGCCACCACTACCCTTGTATCATTGCTATGAAATCCCTTGCCAGTTTTTACGTACAGCTGCAAGGCGGCAGTGGCTGTGTACTGGATATTTATTTTAGGACTGAGGGTCATTTTTGATTGCCCTGGCTGTTGCAGATTGCTTAACTTGTTAAAATAATAAAAGTGAAAATAGTCTGCACGAAGCCCGGCATCTAAAAGCCATTTTCCTTCACTAAACTGCTGCTGCGTAAAGGCGAATCCGTTGGTTTCCTTTATATTTCCCAATTGAATGTTACTTAAAAATACACGTTTTACAACATGTGTTAGTTTACTATCCTGTGTGACATCATACCTTACACCTGCGCCGTATGTGGATTTCAGGCTAAACTTACCCAGCTGGTATTGGTGATTTAGCTTGGTCTGGTACCCGGCAAGGTTTCTTCTTTCGCCCTGGTTTATTTCGTCTCCCTTGACAGGATCATTTAAATAAAACGTAAAGTCAGAATAGAGGTCAAACAGATAGCGGCTGTAAAACAACTGGTTTTGCCAGTAAGCCCCGTTCGTAAAATGATGTATGAGCAGCAGGCTTGCATTGTACCGTTGCGTTTGGCCACCTTCGCTTGCATCAATACTTCCAAAACGATCAATCAAACCGTTCGCCACGGCTCTTTCAGGTACCTGGCCAGATGCGTTCCAGCCACTTGCAAAAGAAGACACGTTTGCAGTCAACTGTGTACGGTCGCTAAGGGCCAGATTGTACTTTCCAAAAATGTTGTAACGCTTAAAATGTTGCGGATTAATGGTGGGGCCATTCGTATAATTGACTTCGCAGACAATATAACCGCTCTGCCTGATTTTATCTTTTTTGATCAGATCGAGCATGGCTAATGCACGGTAAGTATTAAATCTGCCAGCTTCAACCTGTATCCTGCTGTTGGCTATATTATTAAACGTACTGAATGCAACATAGCCGGCCGTGTTTAAATTACCATGATCAGCATAGTAAGGGC
This sequence comes from Ferruginibacter sp., assembly GCF_028288465.1. Lineage (GTDB taxonomy): Bacteria > Bacteroidota > Bacteroidia > Chitinophagales > Chitinophagaceae > Ferruginibacter. Next base: position 114,561 of record NZ_JAQBNR010000053.1, read on the forward strand.
CGGTCCCAAAATCAATATTATTGATGGTTTCAGGGATGATAAAATGTGCATCGGCGTACCCCTGCCCGTGTGCATGGCTTACCATGTTTGCCGGCAGGCCATCGACTGATACCTGCACGTCGGTGCCATGGTCGCAATCAAATCCCCGAAGAAATATTTGCTCGGCCTTTCCTCCACCGGCATGCTGCGCTACGAACAGGCCGGGCACAAGGCGCAACAATTCCTGCGTATTGCGTACCGGTTTAAGATCAAGATCTATCTTACTCAAAGTGCTGAATTTAGTGACGCTGTTATTTTGAAGTACCACTATATCTTTTAAATTAAGTACTGCATGCTCCAGTTCAATGGTGATATTTGCCTGGCTGCCTGTATGAACATGCTGGGATTTATAACCAACCAGAGAAACTGCCAGGCTATCATTTATATTTTTAAGGAATAGTATGAAATTACCTGACTGGTCAGAACTTGTACTTGCACCATTACTCCCCAAATCTGCTATGGCGGCGTATCCGAGTGGCTGCATGGTGCCCGCATCCATTATTCTTCCACTCACTTTTATTTGGCAAAAGGCTGCTTCGCTGGTGATACAACAAACAAAAAACAGGAAAGGAATGAAACAGCTGTTCTTCTTCATAAGCACAATTTTAAGCCAGTCTTTTCATACTTACGTATACATTTTGTACAGGGATTTATTAATAGAGAACTATGTTTTCCATTTGCCAACGATACCCCTTTCATAAAAATCAACAGCGCCAAAAAAAAGTTCAAAAAATAAATAAAATGTTAAATCCAATATTTTATTAAACACGTACATACAATGAGCTCACCATTTTAAAGCCTCTACGAAAACAACAATCAATTATTAAGAAGAACTGCATGCCACGTTTGTACCCAATGTACATGCATCACTTTGTCACCTAATCCGCACACTTGCCAAACTTTTATTGCCTTGCTTCCCTGCATGCAGGAAATTATTTTTCAACAAAAAACTATTCATTATGAAAAGAAAAATTTCGACAGCTATTCTGCTTATGGTTATGCTTGTAAATACCACGGCACCTGCGTTTGCGTCATCGCACCGGGAGGCGCCGCTCATTGCCAATGACCCGTTGGCAGACAATACAGATGTCTATGCTTTTCGAAGCCCCGATGATCCGAACTATGTAACCATTATCGCCAATTATGTCCCCGGCCAATTGCCACAGGGCGGCCCTAATTATTACCAGTTTGGTGAAAATATACGTTACGAAATTCATATTGATAACAACATTGCAACCAAAGGAGACGATATTATTTATCGTTTCACTTTCAACAAAACCAATGAAGATCCTTCTACTTTCTTCAACATCAGGTTGGGCAAACAAAACCTTAAAACAACCTACAAACTAGAAAGAAGTATGGACGGAGGGATGAGTTTTCAAACCGTTGTAGAAAAAGGTAAAGTACCCCCACCGAATATTGGCGCACGTTCTAACCTTTCTTCAGTTGGTTTAGGTGCTTCAGACTACACGCAGGAAGTTGTGAATGCCCTTGCAACAGCCACCACCGGCGAGAAGGTTTTTTGCGGCCCGGCAGACGACCCCTTCTTTGTAGATCTTGGAGGAATTTTCGATCTGGGTGATGCACCCCGTACAAACGGAATGCCTCCGACAGACGGGTTAAGATGTTTAAACGTTTCTACTATCGCTTTAAAGATAGATATAAGCACTTTGCAAAAAGATAAAAAACCCGTAAGTCAGGCTACCAGCATCCTTGATCCAAATTTTGTTATTGGTGTTTGGGCAAATGCCAGCCGGCAAAAAATAAGCATTTTAAGAGAAGATGGTAAAGGAACGACCAATTCCGGCCCATGGGTACAGGTATCGCGTCTTGGCATGCCATTAACCAATGAAGCGGTAATTCCGATAGGATACAAAGACTACTGGAATTCTTTATCACCCTATGAAGACCTCTCCAAACTGAGTACTTTCGGAAAATTCTTTTACAATCCTGAACTGGCCCTGTACATGGATGATACCTATTTTGGAGGCGCTGTTCCGGCATTAAAACCATTGCGCATACAAAGAAATTCATTGGGTGGATTTGGATTTGGCAACAACCAAAATGGTTTGTTTGGCCTTAAAGGGAATGCTGCCCTCAATGGTACAGCTCTCGCTGAATCTGCATTTGGCGGCTTGTTGTTACCGGCAGCAAATTCACCCAGGTCGGTTGATTTATGGCCTATCTTCCACACCGGGGTACCCAACCTGGCCCCTTACCAGTTGGCAACGGGCAAAGCGGGTAATCCTTTAGCAAAAGGGAAGCCATTTATATCAAATTTTTTACCGAATGGTGGAGACATGCTTCGTCTGAACATGGCTGTACCACCTACCCCCAGAACGAGCTCCGAGTTTAGTTCTCTCGGCTTAATACAGGCAGCAGTACTGGGTTTAACAGACCCTGCTTACAACTCAAATACTTCTATCCAGTATATCCCCAACATGGATGGTTTTCCTAACGGCAGAAGGCTGGAAGATGATGTGACAAGAATTGAACTACAGGCAGTGGGCGGCGTAGTGTTGGCAGCCATTGGCTTATGGTATGATGATTACATTCCTGGCTCAAGCCCCAGCCCGGTTACACCTAACCTGGTAAAAGTATTGACTTATACTACCGGAGTGGAAGCGAATGATGTTGCACTAAAGCAATTTTTTCCATATGTACAGGAGCCTTTTGCAGGTACATATATCTGCCCTTGCAATACGCCCAACAATGCCAGGAGTAACAATACCATCAGAAGTACAGTGAACATGGGGGGCCTGACAATGTCTGCACCTGAAGTTTTCGCAAAAGTTTCTCCTAATCCTTTTATCGGTAACGGAACGATTACCTATCGTGTTGACAATACCTCGAGGGTAAGTATTTCATTGGTAAATGCAGAAGGACAGCAAGTAAAAATGCTGGTAGATAAAAATGTGAAGCCAGGAACTTATACTGAAAAATGGGATGGACATGGTTTAACTAAAGGTATTTATTTTATAAAAGTGACAAAGGATGGTGAAGTTAAACAAACAATTAAAGTTGTAAAAGGATAATTCTTTATAAAAAAGGTTGTTTTAAAAGCATCAGCTGCCGAAGGCTGAAACAGCTATCAGGATTGAAGTTCGAAGAATGGCTGAGCTCTTTTAAAATATCCGTGTTTTTAAAACAACCTTTTTTAATTCGCTGAATGATTCGATTAAAAGAATAATCTTAACCTGATTGATCATCTCTTATCAACAAACTGAAGAACATGAAAAAAAATATTTTATACATCCTGTTACTGATTGTGTTTACGGGCTCTGCAGGCCTTATAATCTTACAATATCAAAATAAAGAAAAAAAAATGGAAGCAATAGTCTACACAATGCTTCCGCGTAAAGGCTTACTGGCAAAAACAGATGAATGGATACTTACACAAAAAAATGTTGCGTTACTGCAGCGTAAAATAAAAGCCAATCCGAATGATACGAAATCGATTGTAGCATTGGCAAATTATTTTATACTGGAGGGAAGGGCAACCGGTAATTATCAATACTATGACATGGCAGCAATGAAACTGGTGACTGCTGCGCTGAAAATTGATGCCAATAATTTTGAGGCCCTTACGCTTAAATCATTGATATATCTTAGCCAGCATCATTTTTCGGATGGCTTGGCGACTGCCTTACAGGCACGAAACATCATTCCATACAACGCATTTGTACAGGGCATATTAGTAGATGGGAATGTAGAAATGGGCAACTATGATTCTGCATTGAATTGTGCTCAAAAAATGATGGACATCCGGCCAGACATGCGTTCTTACGCAAGGGCATCCTACCTCCGGGAAATATTTGGTGATTATACAGGCGCTGTTGACGCTATGAAATTAGCCATTGATGCAGGCGCCCCCGGAGATGAAGCAACAGAATGGTCAAGGGTGCAACTGGGCCATTTGTATGAAAATACCGGCGACCTTAAAAGCGCTGAAATGAACTACCAGTTGGCGCTGAATGAACGGCCAGGTTACATGTATGCACTTGCAGGAATGGCACGTTTAGCTTTGGCTGCAAAGGACTACAACAAAGCCATAGACTTCTACCAGCAAGCAACTAAAGATGCTTCCAGCAATGCTTTTATGCAGGAGATTGCAAACGTATACTATTTGTCCGGGCAAAAAGAAAAAGCTGCGAAACTTACAAAAAACCTGATTGATGAATTGAATAAAAATGCAACAGCAGCCAACAGCGATGAAAGCATCGGACACTATGCTGATAAAGAACTGGCCTATGCCTATCTCTCTGCGGGCAACAAAGAAAAGGCACTTGAACATGCACTGATGGAATATAACCGGCGGCCAAAAAACATTGATGTAAATGAAACACTGGCCTGGATGTATTTCGAAAACAATGAACCAGGTAAAGCCTTGCCATACCTCCAGGAAGCGATGAAGACCAACAGTAAAAATCCAACACTGTTGTGCAGGGCGGGATTAATTTTCGCAAAAAATGGCGACACTGTTAAAGCAAATAAATACCTGCAGGATGCCGTACAAAATAATCCTAACATAGATGAAACGCTTAAGACGGCTGCATTACAACAGATAAAGAGTTTCGTAAGTTTTAGTAAATGATAAAATATTTACCGTGAAAGATTTTATTGTACCGGCTTACAGAAAGTGGGTGATACTGTTAGCAGTCCTCTTTTTTTCACCGCTGCTTTTTGCACACAGCATTAATTATGCCCTGCAGAATGCACCGGCAAAAGATGTGGTTTGGTTTTATACAAAGCTTGGTTTCACTCACATCATTCCAAAAGGTGCGGATCATATTTTATTTGTAGTGGGACTGTGTTTGCTGAGTACAAATATCAAGACGATGTTGTGGCAGGCCACCGCATTTACCGTGGCACATTCTATTACGCTTGCATTGAGTATGAAAAATATTTTTGTAGCACCGGCACCTGTTGTAGAACCCATCATCGCTTTATCCATCGCATTTGTAGCTGTAGAAAATATACTGATCACCAAGCTGAAGCCCTGGCGGATTGCTGTTGTTTTCTTATTTGGGCTGATTCACGGAATGGGTTTTGCCAGCGCTTTAAATGAAATTGGCTTGCCGGCTGACAAATTCGTTACCTCCATTTTATCCTTTAACCTGGGCGTAGAACTGGGGCAGATGACGGTTATAGTGGCGATGTTTTCGCTGGTGATACTTCCTTTGAAAGATAATGTATGGTACAGGGGAAGAGTAGTGTATGGCCTGTCATCCATGATTGCGTTGGTAGCTGGCTATTGGGTTGTTGAAAGAGTCTTTATGCTTTCCTGATGTAAGGCTATCTCCTAAAAGATAGCCCTGATGGTTGCACGCCCGATGTGTACTACCCTTGCTGCGCCTGGCTTACGGCCGTCGTATTGCACACTCATTTCAATATTACCTGCGAGGCGTTTGGTGTATTCCAGGTTCCATAGGTAATTTTTACCGGGCAACAATCCTTCCAGCATAATATATCCAACGGTTGAATTAGGTGATGCACTGGGATCTCTCGCTGAGAAGCTGATGGTATTAACCGAGAACTTTCCGTTGATGGTGCTGTTGGAAAGCACGTTGTATTTAACTTCTGTATTGATGGCATTATTGGTCAGTTTTTCAAAAAAGCCGACTGTATTTTTTTTATCGCTGATGCTGTAAGATGCTGTTACCCGCAGGTCGCTGCCATGCGTGTAACTTACTGCTGGCTCGGCCACTTTTTGTTGCACGCTGTAATTCCTGTTATCAAACTTGGGCGAATTCAATTCATTGTTAATAGATTTTAAAGTTATGCTGGTAGTGATTTTCCGGTTAAAATTGAATCTTGCCTTATAAGTGATGTTCGTCAATTTCCTGCTTTCGAATCCATACGTCAGCAACGATTTACCGCTGTTCTGGCTATGCGTTATATCCATACCCCATTTGCTGCTAACGCGGTTAAAGAATAACGAATTCGATAAAAAAGAACTCAGGGTAAGCAAGGTAGTATCAACCAGTTTTTTTGTAAAAGGATTGAACTGAAAACTCCCGGTAGAGATATCTTTCTTGTTGATCTGCATAGAAGAGGATGTGCTTAGCCTGCTCAACAGTTTTCTAAACCCTTTGGCTTTAGCCGCATCTATTATTGCTCGTGGACTGATATCAACGCTGTAATTAAACGTTACATAATTAGCCTTTACATATTGATTGGTAGGCGTATTTACACGGATGTATTTTCGCTGATCAGGGAACAAGGCAATTTCAAATTCATTCAGTTCTGCAATCCCGTTGTTATTATAATCATTCCAGGTATATTCGCCCTGGCCGGCCGGCACTTCAACAAAAGTGAATTCTCTTTTTTGCTCCTGCCCTGCTCCCACTTCATATAAAACGTTTCCTGTAACCAGGCCCTTCCATTCATTGATAAAATATTCTGAGCGGCCGAGCAAACTTTCATCTGCCTTTTGCGTAGTAAGCAAAGGGTTCACAATCTGCAGTTTTCTGTAAGTCAGATTGAATTTAAACTGGTGATGTTCGTTTTTTAATAAGGCGGTGGTAACGCTAAAATTATCGCTCTTATCAGCCACTGATAATTTTTTTACTACGGGGTATAAATCGCTACGGGTAAAATAACTGATGCCCCATTTATTGGGCTTTGCCTCATCTGATTTTACATACACCTGCCAGGTATGAAACGCAAAACTGAAAGGAGACAACGTATCATATTGCTTGTTGGTAACTGTGTTGTGCTCTGCTGAATAATTACCACCTATAACCAGGTTGTTGAATTTTTTAAACTGCTTGTTTACATCAACCGAAGGACGCAGGTAACTAAATTTTTGTAAAGGAGAATTGCTGCTCGTGATGCTAATTTGGTCAGTCAGCCTCCAGCCATGAATACTGGAGAAATGATTGAATGCCTGCCGTACGCCACTGAATTTATCACTTCGGCTGTATTGGGTAACTTCATATTTCACCTGGTTGCCGGCACTGTCTCTTAGCTGGAACGCTGCATTGGCAAGACTTTCATCAGCGGGAGCTACGGTATAAGGCAAACTCCAGTCGCGGTTAAATTCTACATTGCGTAAACGCTCCAACGGAGTGAAACGTCCCTGCACATATTCGTATCCCAGGTTGGTTTGCAATTCCAATGCCTTTTTAAAAAGATGCACTTTTTTCCCATCCTGTATCAATTGTACTTTTGCGGCTACGCCATTGTCATTGCTTTTATCCTTGCTGCTGAAAAGATTGATGTCATAATTACTCACAGCAAATTCTGTTTTGATACGCGTAGTTGCATTGATGCTGTATTCGGCCCCTACTGTAATCAGTTGCTTTTTCTTGGGAGTTACCAATAAAATAACCGGTTCCCAGTCCCCCTGTTTTACATTGGCTGCGTTGGGAGTAACCCATTTAAATACTTTACCATTGGTTGCGGTGTACAATTGTACATAATTTCCCTTCCCGGCACCGAGGTAGGTAAAAGCCAGATTGTATAAAGTGTTGTTGTTCGTAGTGTCATACACATAAATAGAATCGTGTTGCGTGGTATTAAAAACCGAATCTATTTTACGGTATAATATTTTACCCGTTGCAAATGTATCCAGTACTGCTCCTCTATAAAAGGCGGTATCAATGCCATCGCCTACATCTGCTAAAAATTGTTTTTGCTTGCTATCCAGTGTTTGGTTAATGGCAGAATTTTTTGCGTCCTGGTTGGAGAAAGCGCCGATACTCAGCACCAGTTTTTTATTGATGGTTACCTCATCGTTTACATACAAATTAGAGTTTAAAAAGTTACGGTCTGCGTACTCAAACTCCACCTGTATGCGCTTGTCTTTTGTAACCATCCGTTTGGGTGTAAAAGTCAGTTCCGCCGTATTGTAGTTGATTACGTAATCCTGGTCTTCGCCCCTCACCAGCAGTTCGCCATCCATAAAAACTCTTTCTGTACCAGCCAGTACAGTAAAATACAATTCATTGCTGGCGCCCTGTAGTCGGTACGGGCCCTGGTTTCCCTCGAGCGGAACCAATACATTGCGGTTAAATTTCCCCTTGGCAACAGAGCCACTCAGCAACAGCGAATTGCTCACATGTTTATTGATTTTATTGTCTGTCAAAAAAGACATCCCCTGCAATCGTTTGTAAAAATTGAGAAAATAGTTTTTACTCTGGCGGATATCAATATCCCCAAAATTCACCTGCCAGTTTCTCTTTTTTACCTGCAAAAATACTTTATCAAAATCACGCAGATCCTGAGTATTGCCATCTGGCTGTATAGGAATATTATTGTCAGTAACAGCTGCTGTTAATTCCAGACTATCACCAATAAAACCGTTGAGCTGTAAATTTAAACTTGAGTTAAGCACCGCATCCTGGCTGTTGCCAAACGAAATACCCCGGCCGAAACTACCATTGTAATTGATGTCGCCAAAATCAAAGAGGGCGTTGGCCTGCTTGCCACCACTTTTAAAAATATAAGGCCGTTCGGCGATGAAATTATTGCGGATGCTGTCATAATTAAAATGCCGGGAAGCTGCATTTAACCTGGTTGGAAACACGCGGTAACTGATTTCTATGCTGTCTGTGTCTGGTTTTTGTATCCAGGTTAAACGGGCATTGATTTCATCCAATATATACTGGGAAGGATATACATTTTTGATATGGAATGTACCGGGGACAACACTTAGGCTATCGAAACTGTTACGGGTATTGCTGACAATAATTTTTTTATTTCGGAGGTTGGAGACCGGTGATAGTATTTTTTGCCCCTGGGATAATTGTACAGTCAGCATAAAGATCAGCAGCAGATATATCCTTGGAGATTTCAAATCAAGCTTTTAGATTTCGGTATTTAAAGTTAGTATTTATTGAGCAACAGCTTTTGAGTGTACCAACGCCGGTACAAATAAAAAAACCTTCCGGTTAAAGAAGGTTTAGCCAATATATAACGTATAAATTTATTGTTCAGTACTTAACCCGGCAGAAAGATATTCACGGTTTAAACGGGCAATATTTGAAACTGAAATTCCCTTGGGGCATTCTGCTTCACATGCATAGGTATTGGTACAGTTACCAAAATTTTCCTTGTCCATCTGGGCTACCATATTCAACACCCTTGATTCCCTTTCCGGTTGTCCCTGCGGCAACTGGGCCAGCTGAGCCACTTTTGCACTCACAAACAACATGGCGCTGCTGTTTACACAGGTTGCAACACAGGCGCCGCAACCAATACAGGCTGCTGCCATAAAGGCGTTGTCTGCATCTTTTTTATCAATCGGCAATGAATTGGCATCAACTGCATTACCTGTATTTACAGAGATATAACCACCTGCCTGGATGATGCGGTCAAACGAACTGCGGTCTACCATTAAATCTTTTATTACCGGAAAAGCCTTGCTGCGCCATGGTTCTACCACAATGGTATCGCCATCTTTAAAAGCACGCATGTGCAGCTGGCAAGTAGTATTGTTTGTCCACGGCCCGTGTGCTCTTCCATCTATGTGCATGCTGCACTGACCACAAATTCCTTCGCGGCAGTCATGATCAAATGCAATCGGATCATCTCCGGCTACAATTAACTGCTCGTTTAAAACATCAAACATTTCCAAAAACGACATCTCTGATGAAATATCTTTTACCTGGTAGGTTTCCAAAGAACCGGCAGACTGCTTGTTTTTTTGACGCCAGATTTTTAACGTCAGATTCATATTGTAATGTTCCATTTTTGAATGGTTAAATTGTTGTATTGGTTATTGTTGAATTGCTGTATTGATGAATGGTTGTATTGCAATTCATCAATTATTTATAAGAACGCTGTGTTGGTTTCACAATTTCAAACTCTAGTGGTTCTTTGTTTAGCTGCCAGTTACTTTCTCCTTTGTATTCCCAGGCAGAAACAAAACTGAAATTTTCATCATCGCGTTTTGCTTCACCATCTTCTGTTTGTGATTCTTCCCTGAAATGGCCACCACAACTCTCTCTTCTTTCCAATGCATCTTTACACATCAGTTCTCCCAGTTCGATAAAATCCGCCACGCGGCCTGCTTTATCCAGTTCAGGGTTCATGTTGTTGATTTCTCCCGGTATTCTTACATCGCTCCAGAATTCTTTTTTCAAAGCCTGGATTTCTGTAATCGCTTCCCTTAAACCTTTTTCGTTACGGGCCATACCACATTTATCCCACATAATTTTACCCAGGCGTTTGTGAAAACTTTCCACTGTTTGTTTGCCCCTGATGTTCATCAGGGTATTGATCCGGTCGCTTACTGCTTTTTCTGTTTCTGCAAAAGCGGGATGTGAAGTTGGAATGGCGGGTGTGCGTATTTCATCGGCCAGGTAATTACCCAGCGTATACGGGATTACGAAGTATCCATCGGCCAGCCCCTGCATCAATGCAGATGCACCCAACCGGTTGGCACCGTGATCGCTGAAGTTAGCTTCGCCCAATGCATACAGGCCTTTTACTGTTGTCTGTAATTCGTAATCAACCCACAAGCCACCCATGGTATAATGCACCGCAGGGAAAATACGCATCGGCATTTCGTATGGATTTTCACCCGTAATTTTTTCATACATTTCAAACAGATTACCGTATTTTTCTTCTACAACAGCTTTACCTGCTTTAATAATTTCTTCCTGCGAAGCAGTGGTATTGCCCTGTTTGCCCAATTCAATTTTACCATAACGTAAAATCGCATCTTTAAAATCAAGATAAACGGCGAGCTTGGTTGTACCTACGCCATAGCCTTCATCGCATCTTTCTTTTGCAGCTCTTGAAGCCACATCGCGTGGTACAAGGTTACCAAATGCAGGATATCTTCTTTCCAGGTAATAGTCTCTTTCTTCTTCAGGAATATCTACTGCTTTACGTTTTTCATCCTTTTGTTTGGGCACCCAGATGCGGCCATCGTTGCGCAAACTTTCACTCATCAAGGTAAGCTTGCTCTGGTATTCACCACTCACCGGGATACAGGTTGGGTGAATTTGTGTAAAGCAGGGGTTACCAAAGAAGGCACCTTTTTTATGTGCTTTCCATGCAGCTGTAACATTGCTGCCCATGGCGTTGGTGCTTAAATAAAATACATTGCCATAACCACCGGTACATAATAACACGGCGTGACCAAAATGTTTTTCCAGTTCTCCTGTCACCAGGTTTCTTGCTATAATTCCTCTTGCCTTTTCATCAATCATTACCACATCCAGCATTTCGTGGCGACTGTACATTTCAACCGTACCCAACGCAATTTGCCTTTCCAATGCACTGTAAGCGCCCAGCAATAATTGCTGACCTGTTTGGCCCGCAGCATAAAACGTACGCTGTACCTGGGTTCCACCAAAACTACGGTTGCTTAACAAGCCGCCGTACTCCCTTGCAAAAGGAACCCCCTGTGCCACACACTGATCAATAATAGCGTTGCTCACTTCTGCAAGGCGATGCACATTTGCTTCTCTCGCCCTGTAATCACCACCTTTTACCGTATCATAAAACAAGCGAAAAACAGAGTCGCCATCATTCTGATAATTTTTAGCCGCATTGATGCCGCCCTGGGCTGCGATACTATGCGCTCTTCTCGGACTATCCTGGAAACAAAATGCTTTTACTTTATATCCCATCTCTCCCAGTGAAGCTGCGGCAGAAGCTCCGGCCAGCCCGGTGCCTACTACAATTACTTCAAGCTTACGTTTGTTGGCAGGATTTACCAGCTTAACGTGCCCTTTATAATCGTTCCACTTTTCATTCATTTCGCCGGCAGGAATTTTTGAATCGAAAGACATAGTATTGTTGATTAGGTGATTGGTTAAAACTATTTTACAAGGTGTTGTAATACGATTGTGTTAGTTGCTAATATATCAGAGACGTATTGGTACAATTTTATTTGTTGTTAATTAACTGGTTATAGTTGCTGAAATATTTAATTAACCCAGTGCAAATAAAAAGCCAGTGGCATCAATGCAAACAATAAGCAAATAACAACTGAGTAAACAACGCCTGCGCCTTTTATAATGGGTGTATATCTTTTGTGGTTTACACCAAACGTTTGAAACGCACTTTGAAAACCATGCAGCAAATGCCAGCAAAGCGATATCACGCCAAGTATGTAAACAACAACAATTAATAAATTGTTTTCAAACACCAATTTCATTTCTGCATATAAATTGTGTACTTCTTCATTGTTGTATGTTGCAAGACTTGTCTCGTCCAGTGCTTTGATACCAGCCATTCCACCAAACCTGGATGGAGTCCAGAAATGATATAAATGCAATACAAGGAAAATAAGAATCAGCGTTCCAAGCAAGCCCATGCTTCTACTGTACCAGGTACTATTGGCGGCAGAGTTTTTTACAACGTATTTTACCGGCCTGGATTTATTGTTTTGACTCCATAAGGTAAGTCCTTGTACAATATGCATGATTAAAAATAAAAACAAACCCAGTTCCATAGTGCGAACGATTAAATTAGAACCCATGAAATGGCCCCAATGGTTAAACGTTTCGCCACCATCATTAAAAAAAATCATGGCGTTTATGGCGCAGTGAACTATTAAGAAAGTGATAAGGAAAATACCGGTAAGCGCCATTATGAATTTCTTGCCGATTGAGGAGGTAAAGAATAATTTCCAGGTCATATAGCTTGGGTTATTTTAGTAAATTGATGCAAAAGTACGTCAGTAAGTCTCAAAAAATTATTTTATTGAAATTATTTAAGCAATACTTTTTGCCTATATCAGTCATGCGATGTGATATTTAATTTAATTGTTTAATCATCCAGTTGTCTACTTGCTGAAAAACCACTTCCGGTTTTAATGTTCTCCATTGCGGGAAATCCAGCAACGCTACATAGTTGGTCAGTCGTGCTTTTTTAAAATCATACTGGCTTTGAGAAGGCATATTAATGACCACTACCCAGCCTCCGTCATCTTCCAGTTGCTCTCTCCATTCTTCATAATAACTATCATCGCTGCTGTGAAAATTCAGCACATTTTCAGCGATGAATATAAATTTGAAAATACCCTGCACATACAAAATATCTGTGATGTCCCGGCGCAGTGTCATGATATCATTTTCAATTGCATCGTTCCATTCACCCAGTAATTCTATAATGGCAAAGTGCTGATCATAATCCACAAAAATAATTTTCATGTATAATGTTCTGCTACCAAATTCATCCCACTGCGGATGGATATAATAATTGTAAACTGTTTGGGAAAATTCAAATTCGCTGTACTCACGGCCATAAAATGGAGACCTGTCGTCGTCTTCGGCGATGTACAAATGACGCCAGTTATAATAAGGTTCTATATTTTGCATACAATAAAAAAGCGCTGCACTGCCATAACCAAAATAAAAAATATTGTTGTAGCAAAATTAAATCATCGTGCTGATAAAATGATTTGTTTATAAAAAAAGCTGCAATCAATGCAGCTTATTATTTACAACAACGATGAAGTAAAACCGGCTATTCTACAACCAGTTTTTCGGTGAATGTAACCTGTTTATTTTGGTTTAAAATGTTCACCATGTAAGTGCCCTTTGGTTGCTGACGGGCAAAATTAATGGTGGTTGTTTGTGGCGCTTTGGTAAGGCTGACAACTTTTGACTGCAGGGTTCTGCCGGCGAGATCCGTAACTATTACGGTGTATCGTCCAACATTTTGCCCGGCTGTTAAAACCCTGAACTGAGAACCGGTGACAGGGTTAGGAAAAATTTTTGCATCACTAACAGTTGAAAGCGGCAGCAGCGATTTTGCAAGCGAATTTCTTTCTGCATCGGCTTCCTTCTGTAATAAAAAATTACCATTGGCCAGGTCAGATGCATTGAATGGACTTTCTGTACTCACAACTTTTACGGCTGAAAGATCTTTCATATTCACTTTGTAGAGGCCCTCGAAAACATTGGCACTGCTTACCACCATATTACCAGCATCATCCACGGCTGCACCGTTGGTTGTAAAAGTGGCAGGCAAGCCGGTAATGCCCCCTGTAAATTTTGCCGTCCTGGCTGCTACATCAATACTGAAAATATTATGGCTTGCTGTTACAATTACAAGTTTGCCAAAAGCATCTGCCACCATGTCTCCGCCCCAGCTGGAGCATTTGTTATGGATAGAAATGCCTTTGTTTTCTGCAGCATCAATTACCGGCCCAAGGTCCTGCACATTTACGCTGCCGCCCGTATTAAAACGCAGCAGGTGGTTGGCATCATTTGTTAATGCATAACCATAACCATCGGCAGCAATTACCATGCGGGTGATTTGGTTTTCTTCTGTTTGAAAAGCACCGCCCGCAGGTTTGGCGAGGAGGTTGGTTTTAACTGTGGTAAATCTTGCACCGGACTGGTTCAGGTCTAAATAATTTATATCCGAAAAATGGATGGGAGCAAAATATAACCTGTTGTGTGCAACATCCAAAGCACAAGCCGCCACGCCAAAACCAGTCGGGTTTGCAGTAGCTTTTCTTGCCTCATTGCTGTTATCTGAGCCTGTGATTTTAAAAGGCGTTTTATCTGCTTCAAACAACGTCCTTATTACTTTGCCGGTAGCAAGGTCAACCTGTTTTATATCTGCCCAAAAGAAATTATTGTTTGGCTTGCCTGTAATGGCATACGAAAGCTTTGAACTTTGAGCTTTGCTGAAAAAAGCAGTCGTAAAAAAAACAGAAAAAAGTAGAAGTGTACGTTTCATAATGGTGAGTTTTGTTCATGAACAATGTCTTCGTAAATTAGACAAAATTCCCATCAAAAACAAACAGCAAAGTCTTATCAGGAAGCATTATTTTCCAGTGATTTTTTTACGCTGCCATATTTTATTAGTAATGCTTTTGCATCCGCATAGCTAATATTTAATTTATCCATCACCATCCGCACTCCCCTGTCAATTAATTTTTCATTGGTGAGCTGCATATTTACCATCGTGTTATTCTCCACCCTGCCCAGCTGAATCATCAGTGTGGTGGAAATCATATTTAATATCAGCTTTTGCGCTGTACCGCTTTTCATCCGGGTGCTTCCTGTAATAAATTCAGGTCCTACAATAACCTCAATAGGATAATAGGCTACTTCACTTACCGGTGCATTCAAATTACAGCTGATGCTTCCGGTAATAATATTCCTGTTTTTACATTGCTGCAAAGCGCCGATAACATAAGGCGTTGTTCCGCTGGCGGCAACACCAATTACAACATCCCGGTCGCATACGTGGTACTCCATTAAATCTTTCCAGCCCTGTTCATCATCATCTTCCGCAAATTCTACAGCCTGCGTAATGGCTTTGTAACCTCCGGCTATTATTCCAATGACCAGGTCGGGTGATACACCAAATGTAGGCGGGCATTCGCTCGCATCCAAAATACCCAGCCGTCCGCTGGTACCTGCCCCAATGTAAAAAAGACGCCCTCCAGCCAGCATTTTATCTGCGATCGCTTTTACAAGCACTTCTATTTGCGGCAATACTGCTTCTACCGCGGTTGCTACTTTTTTATCTTCTTTATTGATGTTGCTGAGTAATTCTGCCACCGGCATTTTTTCGAGATGCTGGTAATGGGAGCTTTGTTCGGTTATTTTCTGGACAGCCATTGTATCGCTTTTTATCAACGTCCCCGGCATTTATAAAGTGCCGGCGTTTGTTCCTGAGGGTTTGATGAGGTAATATGTTAACCGGTGATCATTTTTTGCTTATGGTACTTTACCAACCCATCCATAGGATTTTTTAATACCCTGCCTAACTGCAATTCATAGGTGTCGCACATATCTTTTAAAATATCCCTGAAGCCATAGGCTACGCTTCCAATAAAATGAATGGGCATTATCCAGCTTTCCCTGTATTTGTACAGGTGATTAAAAAAGAAATCATTAAAACCATCTTCAATGATATTTTCTATCATAAAGTGACCGCGGTTTTCTACCAGGAACGGTACAAAGCCCGCCAGGTACCGGTTGGGAAGCGGTTGTTTGTAAACGGCATCCAAAATTTCTGCTGACGTGGTATTGTACTTTGCATTAAACCTGTCCATCAGGTCGGGATCGAATGTATTGTACAAATAATACTGCACCACTTTTTTCCCCAGGTAAGCGCCGCTGCCTTCGTCGCCTAAGATATATCCAAGTCCGGGGCTGTTCTTAATAATTTTTTTTCCATTGTAATAGCATGAATTGGATCCTGTACCCAGTATGCAGGCAACCCCTTTCTCATCGCCACACAGGGCCTTGGCGGCTCCCATTAAATCGTGCGTTACTGTAATTTTTGCTTTTGGAAAAGTTGTCTTTAAAGCCTTTGTTACCAATTTTGCATTTTCCGGATTGATACACCCCGTACCATAATAATATATTTCGTCGGGCTCATGCTCTTTTAATTTATTTTTTAACTCTTTAGCCAGCAGCTGCTCAATTTCTATGGTATTCAAAAAGTAAGGGCTGATGCCTTGTGTTAGAATTTTCTTCTTTTTATCCCCATTTATCAAACACCACTCTGCCTTGGTTGATCCACTGTCTGCTATTAAAATATTTGCCATTATTATTATTTATTATTTGGAGGTTTAATTTATTAAAGCTCAAGTTAATTAAAAAACACAACGACGGCATTCATTATAATTCAATTATTTTCGTGTTTATAAGTGTATATATGAACAAGAAAATTCAGGTTTGGTTACCACTGCTTTTTAGTATTACGATGATTGCGGGTATGATGATTGGGTATAAAATGAGAGACAATATGCCGGGCAAAAATTTCTTTTCAACCGATAAAAGAAGGCCGTTACAGGAAGTGATGGATTTGATAGAAACCAAATATGTAGACAGTGTAAAGACCGCCGAATTAACAGATACCGCCATTGCTGCTATCCTGGGCAAGCTTGACCCACACTCTGTTTTTATACCAGCAGATGAACTGCAAGGTGTAAATGATGATATCGCTGGCAATTTTTTTGGCATTGGAGTGGAGTTTAATATTTTCAATGACACCATCAATGTAATTAATGTAGTACCGGACGGGCCAAGCTTTAAAGCGGGTATAAAGACTGGTGATAAATTCATTAAAGTAAATGAAACGCCGGTAGCAGGTAAAAAGATTACAGGTGATCAGATCAGGAAACTATTGCGGGGCGACCTTGATACCAAAGTAGTAATTACTGTTTTGCGCGAAAGCCAGACAATACCCTTTACCATTACCCGTGGCATGATACCTGTAAGCAGCGTGGATGCCAGTTATATTATTGAAAATGGCATCGGCTATATCCGGCTTAATAAATTCTCCCAATCAACTTACAGGGAATTTATGCAGGCGATGGAAGCATTGCAAAAGCAGGGATTAAAAAAATTAATACTTGATTTGAGAGGTAACGGTGGCGGTATTTTGGATGAAGCCACCTCGATTGCCGATGAATTTTTAGATGGCGACAAACTGATTGTTTATACCGAAGGTACTCACTTTGCCAAAAAAGAATACCGTAGCAAAAGACCGGGACTTTTTGAAAAAGGGGAATTAGTGGTACTGGCAGATGAAGGTACCGCAAGTGCCAGTGAAATATTGATTGGTGCCTTGCAGGACTGGAACCGTGCTACCATTGTGGGAAGGCGCAGTTTTGGTAAGGGATTGGTACAGGAGCAATTTGATTTGAGTGACGGCAGCGCTTTAAGGCTGACCATTGCAAGATATTATACTCCGATTGGAAGAAGCATCCAACGCTCCTATACCAATGGCGGCAAAGCCTACTATGAAGAAGTTGCTAACCGGTTTCACGATGGAGAAGTTAATTCTGCCGATTCTGTTAAACATGACAGTACTAAAATGTTTAAGACCCAAAATGGTAAAATTGTATATGGCGGAGGCGGCATTACACCAGATGTTTTTATTCCGGTTGACACGGCAGATTTTAGCGCAGCCTTTGCAAAAGTGTTTTACAGGGGCCTGGTAAGCGACTTCGGCTATCATTATTACCTGCAAAATGCAACTCAGCTAAACAGCTTTAAAACAACATCCGATTTTATAAAGAATTTCAGTTTTACCGAAGATAACTGGAAACAATTTGTATCGGCCGCTGCAAAAGATTCCATCCGGCTGGACACCATTTCTGAGAAAGAAAAAGCAAGTCTTATTGCACGCATTCAGTCTTCTATTGCAAGACAACTATGGCGCAATGAGGGACTTTACGAAACACTCAATACAAAGGACAAAGCCGTCTTGAAATCAGTTGAGCTTTTGTCCAGATAACGTGTCTTATATTTATTAATACTTTTTCAGTATGCTGTTTGATGATGCAGTACTTGCAGCTATCAGTCTCATCTTTAATCAGCGGTTATTGCTGTACCTGCAGAATAAAATTACCTTAGCATCAAAATAAAAATTATGTGGCTTAATAATATTTTAGAGACTATCGGCAATACGCCGCTTATTAAATTAAATAAGATCACCAAAGATTTGCCCTGTACGGTACTGGCAAAGGTTGAATATTTTAATCCCGGAAACAGCATAAAAGACAGGATGGCGTTGAAAATGCTGGAAGTGGCCGAACAAGAGGGAAAGATAAAGCCCGGCGGAACCATTATTGAAGGTACCAGTGGTAACACCGGTATGGGCCTTGCATTGGCAGCCTGCGTAAAAGGCTACAAATGTATTTTCACCACAACAGATAAACAATCCAAAGAAAAGGCGGATATTCTAAAAGCCGTAGGTGCAGAAGTAATTGTTTGTCCCACGAATGTAGACCCTTCGGATCCGAGGTCGTATTATTCGGTTAGCAAAAGGCTGGCAACCGAAGTTCCCAATAGTTGGTATGTAAATCAGTATGACAATTTAGCCAACAGACAAGCACATTATGAACAGACAGGTCCGGAGATCTGGGAGCAGACTGAAGGGAGGGTTACGCACCTGGTTGTCGCAACTGGTACCGGCGGAACTATTGTTGGCACGGGTAAGTATTTAAAAGAGAAAAATCCCGATATTAAAGTTTGGGCAATTGATAGTTATGGATCTTTGTTAAAAAAATATTTTGAAACTGGCGAACTGGATCAGAAAGAAGTTTATCCCTATATAAGCGAAGGATTTGGCGAAGACTTTGTGCCTGCCAATTATGATATGAGTGTTATTGACGCCTTTACAAAAGTGACAGATAAAGATGGTGCTTTGATGGCACGACGAATAGCAAAAGAGGAAGGTATCTTCTGTGGCTATAGCGCAGGCAGTTGTCTCCAGGGGATGTTACAATTAAAGAGCGAGCTAAAAAAAGACGATGTTGTGGTACTGATATTCCACGACCATGGTAGCCGCTACGTTGGAAAAGTTTACAATGATGAGTGGATGCTTGAAAGAGGATTTTTAGAAATGAAAACTTTTAAAGACCTTATCAGTGGCCGCGGTACGCAAAGACTGATTACTTTAAGCTCCGGGCAAACAGTGGCCGAAGCCATCGACCTGATGAAGGAATATGATATAGAAAATATTCCGGTGTTACATGATGGCGCCACAATTGGTGCTATATCGGCAAGCGGATTGTTTAATAAAATCCTGGATGATGCCAATGTGAAATGGAAAAAAGTGGAATCAGTACTGGAAAAAGCCTATCCGGAAGTAGCTTTCGACACGCCCGTAGAACGTTTAAGTGCCTTTATAAACAAAGAAAATGGGGCAGTGTTAAGCCGTGACGAAGCTGGCTCACTACATATTGTAACCAAGTATGATATAATTCAAAGCCTCACTAAATAAAGTAAAGAGTTCCGTTAACTAGTGGTTGTTTATTGATTTACAATTAAGTTGTAAATTTTATTGCATTATAAATAACAACTAAACAAATAATAAATAATTTACATAAAAGTAATTTTACGGTTTAACAATGGGATAATTCCTTCGGTTTTTTCGGCATCCATGTCCGCTGCACAGTATTTACTGTACCCAAAAAATAGCGCAAGAATGCGCTTGTCTGATAGCTGGATCTTTTGCATTTTTGTATCAGAAGTTGATTGATAGGAATTAAATATCAATCTCATCCAATATCCTGATAAACCGAAAAAATAGCTAGAATCCAACTAATCGCTGAAAAACTACCTAATCCAATATCAGTCAACTTCTTTTTATTTTACGTTTTTCAAACTAATAGATATTGCAACATCCAGTGCAAAAATCAACAACGAATTCCTTTGAAGACACAAGATCCAACATGCTGAACTTACGCAATAAAAGCGATGATGGTTCAAAAAACTAACTAACCCTGAGACCAGCCAAATCATTCACAGGTTTGATCTGGAAGCGCTAACAACGCAAAAAGTGTAACCCCCGAAATTGCCGGCCTTGCCGGAAACATCTTACTTCCACACGCCCATCAAACAGCTGTGGAAGTTTTTTTTACGGTTCACTTTAGTGTAAAACCAGGTTTTGTAGCAAGTTTGCTGATTTCTACGTAGATATCCTACTACACAAATGAATAAATACGCTACCCTGCGTAATTAATGAACGATAAAAATAGCGTAATGCTGCTCTTGTAAGGGTAGTGTAGGTGTCGCATCTTTGTATCAGAAAGTTATGGTTGAAAAATCAAAACAATCTAATCCAGCAAAACAAAAAAACAGTAATCGATTTCCTTTGAAAACTGCAACATTCAATATCCTGAAACTATGCTGTTAAAAGCGATGATGTTTCAAAAAACCAAAACCAATATCTCGGATCTATGCTGTTAAAAGCGACGATGATCAAAACCAGTAAACCAATATCCTTGTCTATGCTGTTAAAAGCGATGATGACTTGAAAGACCAACAAAAAACCATTATCCGGATCTATGCTGTTAAAAGCGAGGATGATCCAAAAACCAACAAACCAATATCCTAGCCTATGCTGTTAAAAGCGACGATGGCAAAAGACCAGAACACTGAAACCAGTAAATTGATTCAACGCGATTTTTCTGGTAGGTTGCCCGCAAATGTAATCCTGAACAGTCAGTTGCGGCTGACGCACAAAATCTTACTTCCACAGGCTATGAAAAACTAGATAGCTGTGGAAGTTTTTATGTTAGCGCCCACCATTTATTAATACCTCCGCTATTATTAGTAAAAGTCCGTGCCGGTTTTACGGAAAAATACGATCCGGGAGGTAATTCATGCAATCATAAAAATGAGTACAGGTGCGCTAGTTTAGCACATAAAAGGTTCCGATATTTGTATCAGAAAGTCAGGGTAAAAAAACCAGGTCTTTCTTTCCAGAACAATCCAAAACAAAAGAACAATCCGTTTCCTGAAAGATCCGAGTCTATGCTGTCACAAGCGAAAATGCTCAAAAACCAATATCCCGGAACTATGCTGTAAAAAGCGATAATGATCCAAACTTTAAATCAATATCCTTGTCATTTCCCCAAAAGGCGATCATGACATGAAGAACCAAAAGCCAATATCCCGGAACTATGCTGTAAAAAGCGATGATGATCCAAAACCAATGACCCAATATCCCGGAACTATGCTGTAAAAAGCGATGATGATCCAAAACCAATGACCCAATATCCTGGCCTATGCGTAAAAGCGATGATGGCAAAAAAGACCGAATACTGAAACCAGACAATTCATTTAAACTGATTTTTCTGGAGCGCTTACCACGCTAAAAGTAAATCCCTGAAATGCCGGCCAGCCGGCGAGCAAAATGTTTCTTCCACAGACTATGAAGACTAATAGCTGTGGAAGTTTTTTTATTTATACCATTCGGTTTTATTTCCGTTTTTTTAGGTGCACATTTATTCCCCTCAATTAAAAGTTACTGGCGGATTTATATTATGATTGGGCTTGTCACAATAAAAAAAACCGCTTCAATCGAAGCGGCCTTGATGCAAAATAGCTATTTAAACTAATTCTGTTTTTTTGATTCTGCAGAAGCAGCATTTACAGCGATATTCGTTTGATTGATCATATTGTTCATCACCTTTACGGTTTCATCTACATAAATGTCTCCTTTTAACCTGTTCAAAAACTGCTTATTTCTGTCCATCCTTTCCTTATCAGTTCCCAAACCGGTTGTATCTGCCGGATTGTTCAATACCGTTAATTCTTTAGGCAATTTATATAAACTGTCCAATTGTTTGTAAGCTGTTTTCATTTGCTGAAGATCAGCCTTGTATTTTGCAAGATTCAGAGACACTTCTTTATCATTCTTTTTATCTATCCATTCAATTTGTTGTTTCATTGACTGGAATGTACTGCTGGTATTCACCTGATCTTTTGCTGCGTTAATAACAGCATCCGAACTGTAGGTACTAACCCATGGATGGTAGTCTGCCTTGTTAATCTCATCCCAGTTTAAAGCAGCATCATTGTCTTTTTCCCTGGATTTAAAAAATTCATACCTGTCGGGAATTACTACATCCGGTGTAACACCCTTTAATTGAGTGGCGCCTCCGTTAATACGGTAAAATTTCTGCAGGGTTAACTTAACAGTTCCCAGATCTTCTGTGTTTTTTGCAAAAGCAGGATTTTCTGCTTCCGGATTTAACGGGATAGTGCGTTGTACTGTACCCTTTCCATAAGTTGATGTACTGCCAATGATAATACCGCGTTTATAATCCTGGATAGCCGCCGCGAAAATTTCAGAAGCAGAGGCACTGCCTTCATCCACCATAACTGTTAAAGGGCCACTGTATAAAATACTTTTATCCCTGTCTTTCCATAAATACGGCTGCTTTTCGTCTCTTCCCCTTACCTGGCAAATAGGACCATCTTCAATAAACAATCCTGCCATTTTTACCACTTCAGGTAAAGACCCGCCGCCATTGCCACGCAGGTCCATCACAATACCTTCCACATTTTCGGCCTTTAATTTTACGATTTCCTTAGCTACATCTTCAGAGCATTTTGCACCGTTGGGCTTTTCAAAATCCATATAAAATTCCGGAAGGTAGATATAGCCAATCTTATGTTCACCTTTAATAATAGCACTTTTAGCAAAGGTATCTTCCAGTTTTATCTCGCCTCTTTTTAAGCTTACCACCTTAATACTGCCGTCAGGTTTACGAACGGTTAGTCTAACTTCTGTTCCGGCTTCAGAGCCACGGATCAGCTTCACAGCGTCTGTTACGGCATACCCGGTTACATCAACCGGTTCAGCATTACCCTGGCCGATTTTTATCACTTCGTCGTTTACACCTATCTCTCCAGATTTCCAGGCGGGCATTCCAGTTATAAGACTGGCAATTTTTATTTTACTTTCTTCTTCCTTTAATTGAGCACCGATACCATAAAATTTGCCACTCATCATTTCATTAAAACCGCGGCTGTCAACAGGTGCAAAATAATTGCTGTGCGGATCCATTTCACCTGTGATGGCATTTACAAAAGAACTAAACAACTCGTCATTAGTATTGTGCGTTTTAAGCGTAGTGAAATAACGGTCGATTTGTTTGCGGATCATATCTCTTGCTTCTCTTTCCAGGGTGGAATCTGCTTTATATACAAACTTTTTAGGAGCCGCCTTTCCAAGGGCTCCGGCGCTATCCGTAGCAGACAAAGGCTTTTTATTTTTATTGGCTTCACGGTCATCGAGCATATCAGAGTATTTGCTAAGCACCATATACTTTAAACGCTTACGCCATACTTCTTTTTTATCAGCTTCTGTTTTGGGATAACTTAATTTATCGCCATCCAGCAAAACATTCTCATCTTTAGTAAAATCAAATGGCTTACTCAAAATATCGGTAAAATATTGAGAGGCTTGGTTCAGGCGGCGGGTATAACTGTCGTTGATTGCATAGAAAGATTCCAGTTTGGCACCATGAATTTCATCATCTATCCTGTTGTCAAACTTCGAAAAGCTATCAATGTCACTTTGCAGAAAGATACTTTTATCTTCATCCAGGTCTTTTACAAACCGGTTCAGCACCTGTTTAGAAAAACTGTCGTTGATATTTTTGGGACTGTAATGGCCCTGTTCCAGCAACATTCCCACATTGCGCAATATCTTTTCATTTTTTGTCTTTGGATTGTCTCCTCCCCCGCGTCCCTGTGTTTGAAAAGCGACAAAAAGGCTTGCAACCGTTAACACCAGTAAAACCGGTAAAAATTTTTTACTCATAATAAACTGCTGGATTTTAAGCATGATATAAAATTAACGGAAAAATGATTGTGTTTATTGGATTAACAATTGATTAAGCTCTAATGTTTTCCTAAAAATTGATGAGTGGCAATAATTCTGCCATTTATCGGTCCTTATTGATTCCGGCCTGCTAATAAAAAGGCGTTTTGCAATTGCAAAACGCCGGCTCTGTAAGGAGTATACAACACTCCTTCACCAATAAAAATTTAGTAATCATTGGCAGGAATGAAATCTTTTTTAAGTAACCAGCCTCTTGTTTTTGTCCCGTCATCTCCTATAATTTCCACATACACAAACTCATTCTTTTCATCAAGCGTAGTAAAGTTTACAGCTCCTGAGGTTAGATACACATTGCGGCGGGTGCTTTTGTCTGGCATATCGTAAAAATAAGCGGTGCTGATAACCTCATATTCTTTTATCGTACGGCGTTTCTTTTTGTGTGATGTTGAATCATTGGCTATACCTGTTTTTTTAACCGGCTTAAGATGTTCGTTTGGAGTAGCTGCATTTTTCGTCCACTTATTCCTGATCTTTTTGTCTGGCTTATTTGCAGCTACAAGCGATGAGTCAACAGGACTTATTGATGGCTTATCATTCACCTGGGCTATAATTTCCGTTTGATTTTCCTTACCCGGATTGTAGAATTTGTTGTACGCGGTAAAACCGGTTAAGCCAAGTGCAACCAGCAACACAACAAAAAACAAAGGTTTTGATATACCATTTCGCTTTTTTATCCTGGCCTGGTACAACTCCTTGTCCTTTGACTCTACCTGGTATTGCAATTCGCTCAACAATGTTTCTTTATCCGCCAGCTGGTTTTGTAATTTATTGATTTGGTTCCGCCAGGTTAATTCATCAGTTGACATGATGGGTGCCTGTATAACCGGCACAGGAATATTTTTTTTTCGCTCCTCTGCCAACGCGCCTTCATGAATAAACTCCTGCAACTCACTGCCATTCTTAAACCGTTTGGACGGACTTTTTTCAAGGCATTTGTAGATCATCGTGATCAGCCAGAGCGGAATCTGCATTTCTCTTTCCTGCTTTTCACTGTTCCATAAATCGCTGATGGCTTCGCGGCGCAGCGTGATGATATCCGGCGGCAACGTTTCCATGTGAGCCAGCATCACAGCGTTGCGCGCCATCTCGCCTTTGTTGGTTAAAGGAAAGGGAACAATGCCCGCCAATAATTCAAAGAGGATGATGCCAAAACTGTATACGTCTGTTTCAAACAATGTCTCGCCGCTGCTTTGCTCGGGCGCCATAAATTCTATAGCGCCGGCATAGCGAATGCTGGTACGCCTTTGTTCATCTGACATAACAGACAAACCAAAATCCAGCAACATATAATTACCGGTACGCTGGTTGAATTTTACGTTGTTGCTTTTGATATCACCATGCTTAATATTTGCCCGGTGACAGTGCGCCAACGCATTGGCTAACTGGTCTGCAACCTTGATGGTTTCTTTAACCGTAAACACAGGTTCATAAGGCGGTTTTAGCAATTCACCCAGGTCGGGTCCTTCTATGTATTCCATTTCAATGTAAGGCAGGTTACCGGAACTGGTAATGCCGGAGGCAATGATGCTGACTACATTGGGATTAGGAATTTCATTTACCTTTTTTAATTTCTGTACTTCATTTTGAAAGGAAGCAAAGTGTTTATCATCCTCTGTTTCACTGGCAATGGGTGTTGGGATGATTTTTATTGCGGTGATAATTTCACCGGTCTTTCTTGCCTTGTACACCGAGCCCTGTCCGCCCGATTTTAACGCACCGAGATTTTCCAATCCTTCTGTTATCGTAAATACTTTTGCCATATTAATAATTGCCCCCCGAATAAGTAAATTCAAGCACCGCCGAATCGCCTAAAATAACCTGGTCACCTTCCTGTAACCGATGCCCGACTTCTATCGCCTGCATTTTAATCAGCACGCCTTCGGGCGTTCGCACTTTCATTTTATTGTTAGGCGGAATGCCACCCTCATCTGCGAATACCAGGAAAGAATTACTGTCTGCCTCCCACTCAATGTGGGCATGCTGGCGACTCACAGAACGGTTAATTTCATTGGGTTTAAAAGCGATGGTGTTTTTGCGCATGTAGTTGCCTGCGGCCTGCACTTTAGCTTCACGGCCGATATTGATTCTTCCGTTTGCTGCATCAAGCGAGTAGCTTTCATGCTCAGCTTCCCCATTCAAAACTTTAATAAAAGCCTGGCTCTTTTTATTGATAAGACCGGATTTTTTGGTGGAGATAAACACGGCGGCATTGATGTCCTTAATCAGGTCAGCCTGCGGCGGAAATTTGTCGGTAAAAACAATATCACATTTAAAAGATGGAGACAACGTGATGGCATAATCATCCGCTATGCGCTGTACTTCTTCCAGTTTAAATTTGCCGGGCACATTGGCAAACACTGCCGCTTCATATAAATGTTTTTCCGCATCACTGCAATTAATAAAAATATAAACGCCCATGATGTTGGCGCCTTCTCCGCCCTGCGCCCGCTGCAATTTTTCTTTGATGAATTGAGATAAAATATTGCGGATAGACTTTACGTCGTGCGGACGTTCTTTGAATAACTTAAACATATTTGGGTTACTTTTTTTATAAATGATTTATTATTTTTCTGCTCGTCAAATCCTGCATTAATTCATTCCATTATCACTCGCCATTGCCCCTTCTGTTTTTTTCAGCGGATCAAAACTTTTGATATAATTGCGTTCAAGCAACAAGGGTACGATGTGCCTGCCAGCTAACCTCACTGCATCGCTTGAACCTTTGGCCCCTTCTATTCTTATACAAACCACCAGGTGGCCGGTGCCCTTCACTTCAGGTGCAAAAAAAACGTACCAGCCATCGTTGATGCTTTCACCTTTAACAATCCTTTCGGGGGTACCTGTTTTTCCTGCCACCAACAATCCCAGCTTTGATTTTTTGGGAGCGCTTTGCTCCCGCATGTAGGTTTGCATGTATTGTGCATACAATGAATCCTTGGCTATTGCTACGCCCGGCCTGGTGCCAACCGCTTCGCCATTTACATTCAGCACGTACCTGTTGGGCATCATCAAACCATTGTTGGAAATACCCGCTGCAACTCTTGCAACAGCTGCCGGTGTTGCTACCAATTCACCTTGTCCCCACGACATACCGGAAACACCAATGGCTCTTGTGCGGCGGATGTTTTCAGGATTATAGCGGTGCAGACTTTTAAATTCTGTCGCTCTCCAAAGCTCCCGCCACTTTTCTTGTTGTGCATTGTTGCCACTTTCATTTTCGAAATAATAGCCACCTACGCCATGAAGAAACATACCAGACTGCATGTACAGGGTTGCCATTTCTTCCTGCAACCTTTCCTCATTGGCCAGCCTTATAAAAAATGAATTGTTGGATTTTACGATTGCCTTTTCAATATTTATGATACCCGCTTCATCCGGCTCCGGACCGGTAACACGGATCAAATCTTTTGGATAAACCCGGATAGTTTTTTTAGCGGCAGCAACACCCAGCTTATTAAACGCAGCCATGGCGGTAACGAGTTTCGCTGTTGAACCGGGTTGCGTGGCATGCGTGAAGCCAATATCAGTATTCACGTTCCATCCTGGAAGCTTATTGATTTCGTTTTCAGATAAACTTAAGCGTTCCCAATCGTTCACCGGCGGCAAAGGCCAGCAGGCAGATGCCAGTACATCACCCGTGTTATCTTCCATCACCACTACTGAAACACGCTTTCTATTTACACTGTCATCACCCTGGATAGCGAGTTCAATTTTTGTTTGCAGGGCGGCATCCATGCTGAGTGTAAGATCACGGTTGCGTTTTTTAAACTGCGCTACTTCTTCACTGTTGATGCCGGCTACCAGCAAATTGGTAAGCGCTGTATAATCTCTTTTTGTTACGGTCATTTCTGTTTCGGTCATGGGCAAAAATCTTTCTGCTCGAAAGCGATTAGCGCTCACCTGGTATTTAACAACCGGTGCCGGAAATCCACGCAGCTCAGCGGCATGCGCATACTCCGCAAAATAGCCATTGCTGCCACCTGCAAAAATTCCGGTGTTGGCATCGCCTGTCCAAAAGAACATGTGCTCACCAAAAGGATAATAACGCTCCAATCTTTTATAGGCAAGTGATTGTATATTTTCTGTTGGAATGCCAAGCGCAATCATCGAATCCTTTTGCCCCTGTACCAGTTGCGGATCGCTTGATGCAAGCAATCTTCCATTGCGGTCAAACACATTGCCTGCCTGCAAGCGGCTCATTAAAATATTGATCCTCGGATTGTAACTGTACATCCTTGCACCGCTGCGATCGGCCACCAGTGCAGGTTCCACGATCCATTTCTTTTCATGAAAAGTATAACCGGATACATTGATGGCTAACAATAATATCGCCATGCAAGCCGCCAGTAATGCCGGCATTAAATTTTTATCCTGTCGTTGCGTGATGTATTTCATTTGCACTTGTGTACCACTTTGCCTGGATACACTCAATAAAAAACCGGCGGCTATCATACTGCACAAAAGAGAAGTTCCACCATAACTGATAAAAGGTAATGCAACTCCTGATAAAGGCAATGCACCGGTTGAACCGCCTGCAATCAGCAAAAATTGTACAAAGGTTCCGATGCCTGCACCGGCACACAAATAAAATAAAAATGGTGCTCCCGCTTGCCGGCCAATGATGATCGATCGATGTAAATAGATCAGGAATAAAATAAAAATACAGGTGATGCCCGCCCATCCAAATTCCTCACCGATGGCCGGCAATATCATATCTGTATGTGCTTCCGGAATTGTTTTAGCAAAACCTTCTCCGGCACCCTGGCCGGTAATGCCACCTGTTGAAATTGCCCATATACCATTGGCCACCTGGTCCCCGCCATATACCTGGTTGTTCCAGGCATCCGACCAAATGGCTTTACGGTCAACCAGTCTTTGTATTGGTCCGGGAATTATTTTTGCGAGGATGGGTATTTTATCCAGCAACAAAAACCCGCTTACCACTACCAATGCCATCACTGCCGATTCACTCAAATTCTTTTTAGCAACCAGCATGTACAGTGCAAGTGCGGCTGCTGTGATACCGGTTGCATACCAGGGATTTTTAAAGATCCAGGTGGCAACAGCATACAACACCATGGCTGCCACGACCTGCATAAAATCGCCTCTTGAAAAAGAAAAAAGTATAATGAAGGTGAAGCAGCAGACTATGGCCGGGCCAAGATCTCCCAATGCCAGGAACAACAAAATAGTGGCAACGATGGCAAACACTGCAAAGACAAAAAACGAGACTCTTTTATTAAAGGAAGGATATTCGGAAATGAATTTTTCATTTTTTGCAAAGAAGCCGGCAAGAAAAATGATCACCATGTATTTAACAATCTCACTCGGCTGAAAGCCAAACAAATTTACTTTAACGCCGCTGCCTTCAGGGCCGGTGCCAAATAAAATAGTCAAACATAGTAAGCCCGCTGCACCCAATGCCCATGGCCATCCGTTCGCTGCTTTGCGGTCGTTGATTAAAACAAAAAAACGGTAGAAGGCGGTGTCGGGCGTAAACTTTTTAAGGTTGATGAATTGCAATGCCAGTATGCCCGCAAGCCCGATACAGAAATAAATAAAAGTACTTTTTGCTAGGAAGCGATCTCGCAACGGATCCTGCAGGCTGAACAGGGTGATGAATGAAATGCCTGTCAGTATCATAATTACTGGCAACAGCAACTGGTCGGTCGCCGGAAAACGAATGGTGAAGATCAGGTGCAGTAAAAAGAAGGCTGCAAAAAATGTGATGGAGATTGTCCAGAACCAGTTGGTTACTTCCGCCGGTGTTCTTACCAAAAAGGCTTTTTCTTTTTTGAAAGTGCTGAAATCTTTGGCAGCAAAAAGCCGCATGGTATGGGGCGATTGTACAAAATTAAAACTGGCATCGCTCTGTAATTTTTCTATACCCTGTGAACGTCCAAATTCATAGCCAGGTTGCAGCGGAATAATTTCATAGGATTTATTTTCAGGCAATCCGGAGAAGCTGTATTTGCCGGAAGCGTCCGTCCGTGCATAGGCATTGAAAGAAAGTAACTGCAGGTTCTTTGCTGAATCAGGAACATAAATTCTTCTGACACCGTCCTTAAACTGAATGATGTTGTTTTCATCTTCCAGCTGATCAGCAGCAGTGCTGCTATCCTGCGGAACCAGTAATTTCAATCTTACCAGCACACCAGCAGCCGGACGATCATCGGGGCCTTTAATGTTACCTGAAATATTATACCTGCCAAGATTGACACTTGTCTGTGCAGTAACAGCTAACGGATGTAATTTTTCCTTTTCATAGGTGATAGAATCTGCCTCTGCAAAGCCCAGTAAATTTCTTGACAGCAACACCCTCTTCTTAAAAGATTTGCCACCCTTTACGAAAGCATCTTCGGCATTTACAAAATATTTTTTCTTATTGAGTTCGCCGATATTATCCATGATGGAACCGGCATCTTTTGCGGACACGGTTGCAGCAGCAAATGCGATGTCTTTCGGGTCTTCGAAATACAAACCATTCTTTAATAAACCTTCCATGCTTTCACCCGGCTTACCTGCATTTAAATTGATCATCGTGCCGTTTTGCAGCCTCGTATCCACATCTGCAAAGTCACGTTGTAATACAGTATATAATTTCCAGAACAGCATGGCCATGATGCCGCCAATAAGCAGCAGGCTAAGGCGTTCCAGCTTTCTGTTAGCAAACGGTTGGGTGATAGCCGCCATGGATTATTTAGGATTTGAATGGGTGATAAATATGGAATCTTTAAACTTTCCGGATACAAGTGAATCTGCAAAAAACACGGCGTACTGTACCGGTATACGACAATTGACAAAGCGTACATTTTTTAAGACAATGTTATTCTTCTGCAACATCAACCCCACATCAAAATTTTTAAACACCAGGCTGTCGAGTACAATGTGTTTGGCGGATGAATTAATGATAAATGCCGGCCCTTTGTATGCACTGTCAGCCATGAAGATGGAACCATTGCCTTTCAGATAGAAACTGTCTTTGCTGATTGTAACCGGGGCAGCTATTTCCAGCACAGTACCTTCTGCGGGCAGCACAATTGTTTTGGTCGAATCGTTGACTTGCGCAATAAACCGATTGAGCGCTTCATTCTTTTTTATTGCAACGGGTGCAGGCATCACAGCTTTTGGTACCATACTTTTTTTATAAGCAGCCATCAATGCAACACCAACTATGGCAATAAAAAGCAGTGTCAGTAATACTATGCGGCTTACGCGGCTTTTCTTAGCAGGTGTCTTATCCTTTTCTGTAAATACTTCATCGTTGGCAAGCGGCGATGTATTCAGCTCCTTCTTTCTCTCTACTTTTACAGGTTCCGGCTTTAGCTTTGGCTCTTTATTATTCTCTACCAGCACGGCAGTAATGTTATCATTTCCACCAGCATCATTGGCTGCGTCAATTAATGCCTTCGCTTTTGCTGCCAAACTTTTTTCTGTGGTCAACACCGAAATAATGGTTGCCGAACTGATCATATCTGTGAGGCCATCACTGCACAACAACAGCAGATCTCCGGAGAGAAAAGGTGATTCACCGGTCTCGATGAAATCTTCCGCTGTAGTGATGTCTTCTTCAAAACCCAATGCCTTGTTGATCTCGTTTCTTCTCGGATGGCGCATGGCTTCTTCTTCTGATAACCGGCCGGACTCTTCCAAAAATCCCACGGCAGAATGATCCCTGGATATTTTGATCAGCGAGCGGTCACGCAGTAAATAAATTCTTGTATCGCCCACGTGTGCATACCAGCATTTACTATTTTTTATATCCACCACAGCGCAGGTTAATACACAGGCCATGCGCTCATTTTTTGCACCCGGTTTTTTTTGCTGATTAATTTTTGTATTGGCCGCAACAATGGCCTGCTGCAGGGTTTCAATCACATCTTCTGAAATGGTTTCCAGCTTTTTCATGATCACCGAGCGGGCAATAGCAGCAGCAATATCACCGCCTTTATAGCCGCCCACACCATCAATTACGCAGGCTACCAAAAACCGCTTGTTGATAATTTCACGGACGAAGAAAGTGTCTTCATTCTTCTCCCTGCGCCGGCCTTTATCTGTTATACCAAAAAAGTATTCAGCCATTTTTGTGCGTTTGTTTAATGTCAGAAAAATGTGCTACCAGCAACACCAGGCTGATCACCAACAATCCGATCGCTAAGAATTTGTCCATGTTATACTTTAAAAATGTTGATAGAAACAATGCCATTCAAAACAATCCTGGAGTTCATCGGAAGCTCCGTCCAGATGGGTACATCACTGGTACTGTTGCCTACTTCATTTTCATTTACAATGGTCTTTTCTCCAAATGAGGCAACAAAGAATTTATCCGCGGCTTTATCAAAGCGGATGGAAAGATGCGGTGAAGAAACCCATTCGGAGGGAATGCGGAAAACCCCCTGCTGTTCCTTCTTTTCATCAATACCGGCCACGGTAATGATGTCGTCTTTAATCAAATATTCCAGTTTTTTGCCGGCGAATTTTTTATCCGGGAGCGTGGCCTCTAAGCGGGCAAGGTACCTGGGGACTTTTGGATCATTCACGTCACCCAGTACCAGCCCTTCGTTCCAGGGAATTTCGTAATAACCATCGCTGTAAAAAGTAAAGTCTTTTAAAATTTCATCCGCAATATCGAAGGTTTGGGCAATACCGGTCTGGCGCGGAATAAAAGTTACACGAAGATTTTCTTCTTTCTGCTGCACGTTGTTTCCCGGCAACAATTTTCCAATAAAACTCTTGTCGCCTTTTTCATAATCGGGGTGAGAAACAAAACGGAAAACCCATTTATTTGCAGAGGCCGTTACCTTCTTTCCTTTCTGCCGGTGCTCCTGTAAAATAGTATAGAAAGCTTTTACTGATTCTTTGATGATGAGCGAAAAGATGCCGCGGTTATTGTCCATAAACTTGTTATAGTCGGGCGGACTAAAACAGATAATGTACTCGTGATAAAAGATGACCCTGTCTGCAAAAGAAAGCTCTGTAACAGATTCCTTAAATTTTTCGATGATGTATTTGTATACCAGGTCAGGGGTCATGGAAGATGTTTCTGTAACACCGGCTTCTTTTTTAAGGAACCAGTTGTGTACCCCGGATCGCTGCCAGAAAGTAGGTTTTGTAGTTGTATGCATGGGCTATATTTAAATTTTACTGTTGGTAAATTCATCGCCCGCAATAACAAAGTGCATAGCAGCTGTTATTGCAAGCGTTGGTGTTGCGGTAAATTTTGTGCAGTAAAATTGTGCCCTGGCGTTGTGGTTTAATTAAAAACTGTTCTCTTATAATGCAGGCAGTGATTTGGTAAGTATGGTTCTTAAACACTGATGAAAAAAGTCGGTGCAAAAAAGCCATTTTGTATTGATGGGATGAAATTAACAGATCAAATCTTAATGAATTGCCAAAGCTGTTATTTCGTTTAGTGAAAGAAATGATAAAATTCAACCCGGGTAAAATTATTTTTTCTTTACCCGGGTGAATATGTATATAGCATGGTGGCCATTTTATTGGCAGGATTAGTAAATACAAACCTGCCCCTGCCCTACCGGCAGTACCGATGCAATCATAGCCTGCGCCGTTTTTTCATCGTACAATTTTGCAATCGCCCAGCCAAGCAAATCAACAACGGCAAGACAACCTGCCGCCGTGGCAATATTGTCATGTGTGACCAGGTGCTGATCTTCTATTACGTCAACACCCATTTCTTTCAACTCTTTAAACACAGATGGATAAGTGGTAGCTGTAAAACCATCCAGTAAACCGAGCCCTGCAAGCAGTAAAGCTCCTGAACACATAGAGCAAATAATTTGCCTGCCCGGATTCAACTGAAAACGCTCGAGCCAGGTTTTGTTTTTATACAAGGCCCTGGTACCTGAGCCACTTGTAAAAAATACAAGGTCAGCTTCCTTGCTTTCTTCTATTTGCCCTTGCATGGCCAGGCTAATGCCACATGCAGACCGATGCTCCGGGGCTGTGCCAATAATTCTAACTTCGAAATCTTTTTGAATCTGACGCACCCTGTTCAATAAATCCCATGGAAGAAATACGTCTATGTCTGTAAAATGATCGAAGGCAATAATCACTGCTTTTTTCATATTAATATAAATTTAGTTGACTATACATTTTTTGTAATTCTTCTTCCACAACTTCAATGGCTATATCAATATCACTTATACTGGTACGCCAGTTTACAAATGCGGCTCTTATTGCAATGCGCCCTTTGTATACAGTGGCAGTCATAAAAATCCTTCCGGAAGCGTTAATATTTTCAAGGAGGGTTTGCACTCTTGATTGTTCTTCTTGTTCATTAAGGGTAAAACAAACGGTGTTTAATCTTACCGGCGCCAAAAGCTCCAACGCCTTTTGTTGCTGTATAAAATTTCCGAACTGCTTGGCCATCCCAATGCAGTTTTCCACAATATCCTTGTAGCCATTTTTGCCATAGGCAATTAACGAAAACCATACCGGCAATGCCTTCAGACGCCTTGAGTTTTCCGGCAAAAAATTGAGGTAACTAAAATGCTCCAACGGGTCTCCCAAATAAGGCGCATTGGAATTTTGAAAGGTTTCTACCTGCAGCAGCTTGTGTTTTTCTTTGATCAGCCAGCATCCATTTTCATACGGAACGTTCAGCCATTTGTGGCAATCGATCGTTATGCTGTCTGCATGTTGCCACCCATCTACCAGGTGTTTATACTTAGGTGAACAGGCTGCAAAAGCTCCAAAAGCGGCATCAATATGCCAAAAGAAATTGTACTTATTTTTAAGCTGCGCAATCGCATTAAAATCATCAAAATCAACAGTGTTTACGGTACCAGCACTGGATATTAATATAAATGGCTTTCCATTCAGTTCGTGTATTTTATTTTGTAAATCATCTATATCAAGAGCTTCCCTGTTACCTTCAACAGTTTTCACCCGGATATAATTTGAGCTGCCTATACCCAGCATGGATAGGGCTTTAATGGAAGAAGAATGCGGGGTGGCTGAAAATATTTTTATATCTGCAGGTGAAACTCCTTCTTTTGCAAAATCTTTATTCAACACTTTACCTACCCATTGCCTGGCAACACCAAGACAGGTAAAATTTGACATGGTAGCTCCGGTAACAAATCCGCCTAAAAAATCCGCCGGAAGATTCAGCAGGTTCAATAATAACTGAATAGTTTCTTTTTCAATAATTGCAGAAATATCGCCTTGCCCGTTTGCTGTCTGTGTATTTTGATCATATACAGTCGCAAGCCAATCACCTGCAATGGCCGCCGGCGTAGTACCTCCCGTTACAAACCCCCAGTATCTCGGCCCGGAAGAGGCCACCATTACTTTCTCAAACCGGTCATTAAATTGCTGCAAGGCATTGGCCGTTCCAACACCTTCGCTGTTTAATTGATCTGTTGTTTCAACTTGCACATCAGCAGTCGTTGGTCTGTTGGAAAGATTCTCCAAATAAGCTAAACTTTGCACTTTTATTTGTTCCAGCAACACAGCAGCTTGCGCTGAATCATTCTGTAAATAGTTATTCATTTAATATTGGTTATTTTAAAAAATCGCCATCAATGATCAATAATTTTACCGCATTTTTTGTAATGGAACGATGGGAACTCAGGTTATCCGAAACAACATAAGTCATTCCGCTTGTTAAAGTAAACCATTTCCCCGTTTCCATTTCACTCGTTAGCTCTCCACTAAGACAATGAACAATATGCCCCTTCCTGCACCAATGGTCTGCAATGTATCCGGCAGAATACTCCACTATTCTTAAACGCAATCCTGGCAACTGAAATGTTTGCCAACAGGCCTCTCCCGTTTCTCCCGGGTGAATCGTTTTTTCAATTGAGCTCCAGTCAATCGTTTGAAAAGCAATGTTGGCCAAGGTTTCCATTTCATTCATTTTATTTATAAAAAAAACTGTGCGTATTCATTGCAAAAGTGAACAAATTATTTTTACCAGCACAGATACAATTTTAGTATTTTTGACCAATACAGTTCATTTATGAAGCAAAAATCACCTGGCAAAGAATTACTCTATATAAAAATTGCCAACAGCCTGGAGCAGCAAATCAGCAAGGATATTTTAAAGGTGGGTGACAAACTTCCTTCTATCAGGATGATCTGCCGGCAGCATGGTGTAAGCATGAGCACGGCACAGTTTGCCTACTACGAGCTGGAAGGAAAATCACTGATAGAATCGAGGCCACAATCTGGCTACTATGTAAGTAATTCTTTCCGTAAAAAAATGGCAATGCCGGAAGCAAGCAGGCCCGTAAGTACGCCTGTCGTAAAAACGGTAACAGATATTTTTGAAAATGCTTTCAACAATGCCAGTGAAAAAAGCT
The DNA here is from genome assembly GCF_028288465.1 of Ferruginibacter sp. Classification (GTDB taxonomy): domain Bacteria; phylum Bacteroidota; class Bacteroidia; order Chitinophagales; family Chitinophagaceae; genus Ferruginibacter. Next base: position 151,007 of record NZ_JAQBNR010000053.1, read on the forward strand.
TTACTGTTTTTTCAAGAGGAGTACCTGCTGTTGCATTGCTGCCCATTGCCAAATTAAATAAGGGCATGCTGCAGGCGGTAAGATCATTGCCCGGTGGAGGAACCATGTACGAGCCCCTGCAGGGAAATGAAAAATTAAGGACACAGGTTGCCAGGTGGTCTTTTAACTGGAAAGGTACTCTTTCTGAAAAAGATATTTTAACCACGGCAGGCTGCATATCGGCTATTTCTTATTGCCTGATGGCGTTGACCAAACGGGGAGATACCATTGCGGTTGAAAGCCCTTGCTTTTATGGTATTTTACAACTGGCACAAAGCCTTGGTTTAAAAGTGCTGGAATTACCAACGAGCCCGCAAACGGGTGTGGACATGGATTCGCTCAAAAAGATTGTTGCAAAAACTAAACTCGCTGCATGCCTCTTTGTGAGTAATTTCAACAACCCGTTCGGCAGCCTGATGCCTGAAGAAAATAAAAAAGCAGCAGTACAATTACTGGAACAGTACAACGTACCACTGATTGAAGACGATCTGTATGGTGATCTTTATTTTGGAGATAAAAGACCGACCTGTTGCAAATCGTATGACGAAAGCGGAATGGTTCTGTTGTGCAGTTCTGTTTCCAAAACGCTTGCTCCGGCGTACCGGGTTGGCTGGGTGGCCCCGGGGAAATTCATGAATGAAGTGATGAAAATAAAATTATTTCACAGCCTTTGCAGTACGCCCATCACACATGAGGTGATCGGTAATTTTTTGGAAACAGGCAGGTACGAAGCACACCTCAGGCAATTAAGAAGAACATTGCACGCCAACTACCTGCAATATGTAAGATTGATCGGCGAATCTTTTCCGGATGGCACCAAAATCAGCAGGCCACAGGGGGGATTATCCCTGTGGGTTGAACTACCTAAACAAATTGACAGCATTGAATTATACAACGCGGCAGTAAGCAAAAAAATTACCTTTTCACCCGGACGTATGTTTACGCTGCAAAACCAGTTCAACAATTGTATGCGCCTTAGCTATGGACTGGAATGGAATGAGCAAACAGCACATGGATTGAAAGCATTGGGCAAGCTTGCAAAAGCTGCTTTATAACTGTTGTTTACATTGTAGCCAACTGTTCAAAAGTCACGAGTCTTTATCCTCTTTCATTAATTGCCGGGCTGTACAGGTATCAAAAAATACCAATACAGCCTGCTTATATATCTCCTTTAATAAACTCCACTTCAGTCTAACTTACCGAATAGTGCAGGATAATCATCAAATCATTTACCTGGTCTGCTGTTATTCTTGGATTGGCAACCGGGTTGGTTATTTTCCACACGCCCGGTACCTGGTTATTGGCTACGTAATTCATTGACTTGTGTAATAAATTTCCATAAATGCCATCAGCTGTAAGATCCTGTGCTGCATTTGGATTGGGTGCAGGCGTCAATACTATTCCCGGAATATGAGTTAATATGCTACCTGCAGTCCTATCTGCAGCAAGTTCAATTACGTTAATCTTAACCTGGTTTTCCTGAACAAAAAACGGGAACCTGTCTTTGGTTAAATTAATGGATAACACCTGGTCATCTGTAATCAATACCGGATTTAAAAACTGGTACCATTCATTGGGAAATTCATGCCTTGCGCTGATGATCCTTGTCAACCCCTTATCTTTCAATGACACCAGCATTTGGTTAATCTTATTATTCAGGCTATCGGATGCATTTAGCTTCAACGCATCTCCTCCTTCACGGGCTGTATACTTTACCTGCATAACAACATCGGTGATGGTGTTATAATCAAACTGCTGCAACAGCGTATTCACTTTGGTACCACTCTTATCTTTTGTATTGGCAAAAGGAAACTGCAGATGCCAGCTGCTGATGGCACCTGCACCTTCAAATGGCAGGTACCGTTCATCGCGGAAGTTGAGTTCAAACAGCCCACTGTCGGTTTGGCCATGGCTTAATACAATGGATTGAGAAGTGCCTGCACTATCCCTGAAGCGGGGATCATCTGCAGGAATTCCGTTGGTCGATTTACGCGGATATTTTTTTGCATCTGCCACGCTGGTAGAATCTATTCTGAGTGAATTGTTCATCAATGTCAGGGTGCATCCGATGGTAGTAAAAGGCCCGGCAACACATGGTATGGAAAGGCTCACTGATTTTATCCTGCGGAAATAATGACCAGGATAGTCCAGGTCAAACAACTCTTCCGGCAGGCTGATGAAACATTGCCCGGTTTCTTTTAATTTCAACAGGGCCACCGCATCCAGTTGTGCCAGCGAAATGTATTTGGTCAGTTCGTACTCCCGCCTGTTCTTTTCATAATAAGCCATTTCCATTTGCTTCAGGTTGTACATCAGCGATTCACCACTCTGCAAACCTTTTTTCATGCTGTCCCAATAGCCAAACTGAACATAGTCAGAATCACTTAAGCCCAGCTCGTAACGGAAACAACGCTCTGCTTTTTTTGCCGCATCATAAGCCAATTGATAACTCTGAAAATAGGTAGTTGAAATTTTGCCAATCATCCAGGCATACAAATCTTCATTGGTGTATTTGCTGTGCATAAAATCATCTGATTCTTTAGCGTTATCAATCTGCAACTGCTGATTTTCTTTATCTGTATTGGCAATTTCCTGTCGTATCTGGGCACCTAAAATCTGTACATCAACCTGCTCCAGTTCCTTATTGGCATTGTTCAATTGGTTTCTCCATTCATCGGCCCTGCGCTGGTAGGATGCATTGGTGCTCATAAGCGAAGCATTTTTATCAAGGGCGGTTGCAATCGCCTGCAGGTTCCTCACCAGGTCTTCAGCAGAATTACCAAAGCTTTGTCCGCCGGTAGTTACTGTTGCATGCGGCGACCCACCAAAGCCCGAAGCGCCGAGAATAAAATCGGGAATCAGTTTCAATCCGCCGGCCAGCGCATAACCAACAGCGATGCCCGTATCGATTATTGTAGAAGCGTTGTTTAAAACAAGGGCTACTGTTTCCCCGTCGTTTAGTCCGGATGAAAGTAATTGTTGGTAGTAATCCCTGCGTATGGTAAGCAGTTCTTTTTGCTTCAGCAGATTGTTAAGCTGGTTATCTGATTCCGCAATCTGCAGCGTTTTCATCTTCATTACAGCACTTAATAATTTTATTTCCTGGCCCGAACGCAGCAGGGCAATATGTTCTGCATCTTTTTTCTCCAATGCCGCCAGTAACGATGCTCCCAATGACTTTACTTCGTTGCAAAGCTCGGTTGCTTTTTGTATCATAATCACAAAACGGTAAAACGGCAACGGCGCATTCATATCATTCAGCACACTGCTCAAATCGAGTCCTGCTGCGGTTGCACGCACGAGCATCCCCGGATCAATGGGTGGAGCAAACAAAGAAAGGGGTGAAAATACACCTTGTATATCCAGGCAGTGCCGGATCTTAAACAAGCGGTCTGCTATTGTTTTCCAGTACTGCAAAATGTTGTCATTAAAAGGAATACAGAAATACAATGCCTGCAGCGAAGGAAGATCAGGATTATCGGGATTGGAGAAATCCAATCCCTGGTAAGTGTGCATTGGTAACAAATTTTCTATTTCCACCAGTACATTGGAAAAAGTATCCAGCTTTTTTTCCAGCTGGTAATAATTATTTACCGGCACCTCGTATGCAGGAGGAATAATTTTTGGTTCGTTGCCTAAAATCTGGCCTGCCAATACATACAATTGGGTTGCTTCCGTCACAGATTCCATAGTGTGCTGCGTAAACAAATAATCGCCCCATCGAATGAGGTGATCCAGGTATTTCATTACCGTAGTTTTTTGATACGCAACGGTGCGGTACTGCGCAATAAAATGCGGCTGGAACGGATTCACCCGCCAGTCTTCCACACTTTTATCAAGGTCGTTCGGATGCGCCGAAGCAGGATCGGCAATACCAAACATGATATTTTCTATGCGTTGCAAATCGTATTTTGTTTTACCTGCAACATTTACCACATTCATAAAGAATGGCTTGGTTACCCAAAATTTATCCGGCGCCGGATAAGGGGATGCATCTGCCGGATTAAAAATGTATTTGAACCATTTATCGGCATCTTCAAACTGCTGGTTCTCACTCAGGCGCATGCCAATCATCAGCGGTGCATGATAAAACAGTTCCCAGTTATACAAGGCATAACCCGATTGAATATTGAAATCAACATCTTCCCGCGGATAACCCGGAGTAGTATCTGTCACCGCATTGGGATAAGTTACAGGCTGCCCCCTGTACACATTGAATTGTGGTGCGTAGGTTGTGTTGAAACTGAATTTGGCCGGGTTGGAATCATAAGCAATATCGCCTTTTAATTGTGTCTGACGGCTCATCAATCCATCAATTCCCTTGTTAAATAACTGCCGCATAAAATAGCAGGACGTGGGATGATAGAAGTTATAAAAATGATACAGCACCAGTATCCTTTTTCCCTGCGGAATCTGTGGCATGGCGTCTTTGATCTCCGCTTCTTTGGCCGTATCTCCGGCAATGATGGCTTCCAGCAATTCCAGCAATTGAAGAAACCAGGCCTCCATATCGGAATAGAATAGTTCAAACGTATCATTGTCGCTGAACTCGGGTGTTACATAATAAGTACGTCCTGTTTTTTCCTGTTGATAAGTTGCATCCTGGTAAAAGAAAGGCAGAAAAGTACCCAGGGTGATGGTGGATCTCCGGTCACTGAAAGCATACTGATTGGCTTTAAAAATTACCTGCATCAGGTAAAGCATCCGGTCGAAAAACCCAGCCTGCAAGGGCATACAATTGCGGAACAAGCCGGGGGTATTATTTAAAATGGAAGACTGCGCCGGGAAGGCAAGGAAGTTGTTGGTGGTGTCACTTCCGCTCTCGTCATCCAGCATATTGTCTAAACCGCTGCGTGTAAAAAGGTGGGGATTGATCTGCACATAATTGTCAGTAACCACCGGGTATCCGCGGCAGGGATCCAGGTCGAATGTGCCCTTGTAGCTGTAGAAATTATTGTCATTAACTACATAACAATTGATGTTGAGCGTACCATTTTGTTTCAATGAATTTTCAATGTCATTTAAAAAAGCACCCCACCACCCTTTGATGTCTTTCTTTTCAATATAGGTCGCAAGATTGCTAAAATCGGGCTGTGGTAAATCCACCGGTGAAAACAAAAACTTAGATTTGGCGGGCGTGTAAACCTGTTGTGTTTTATCATAAAACTGGCTCACTTCAATAATACCGGAAGCATCGTTGTTGGAAATTTTCTTCGGCGACCATTTGCCTTTTTTGTATTCACTGAAGGCCATTTGTATTTGCCAGTATTTATCCGGTTTTTGAATGGGAAAGGCGGATTCTTTTAAATCCGGCACCGGCAATGTATCGGGTGTTTCTCTTGCCTTTTCTGTAAACATTGCCCAAAAAATATACAGGCGCTGATTGAACACAACCGGCACAATATGATCGCTGTTGATATCGAGATCAATTTTTTCCCAGGCCGTCCACCGCCTGTTTTCAACATACTGGCGGTAATAATAAATTTTAGGGTCGCCGCCATACGTGCGGGCAATTACATGCAGTGTTTGGTTATCATCCTGGTACCACATGCCTTTTACTTCCAGTCTTGCTACGCCATCCAGTTTTTCCAGGTATGCCATAAAAGCGTCTTCGGCATTGGGTTGTGTGACTTCGTTTTGCAACAATTGATTTTGCAGGTCTTTAAAAAATGAAGATTGATTGGGTAACAATTCCGGCTCAATCCAGTTTTCGGGATACAAAAAAACCTTGCGGTTGGCTTCCCATAAACGGTAATATTTCATCCACTCCCATTGTTTCCATTTGCGATCAAAACTGCCCTGGTCGGGGTCATCTGCATTTACGGTGATATCGGTTTCCATGCTCATAAAACAACGCTGTACAAACTGCTGTACCGCATTGGTAGCCTGCACAATCCTGGAGGTGGGTTGACAGGCACTCATCTCTACATCAATTAAAAAATAGCTGTACAAATCATTGGCATCTTTCCAGGTATTTGTTCCGGGGTTGGCCAGTAACCAGGTAACCAATGCATCCCGTTTTGCTTCTCTTAGTTTATTTTGCAGCGGTTGTGTAACGTCCAGCCAATCCGTGTCTGCATAATTTAATTTTAAAGTTTGCTTAATCTTGGTGGCATCATCAAAACCTAAAGAAGGCTTGCTCCAGTTGATACAATCTTCTGCCTTTACACCAAGCAATGCCATGGCAGAAAAACATTTATACAGCCTAACCAATATGCGAATGCTTTTTAAATCAGATGTGGCTGGAGGCGCTGTTACAAGATTTAAATAATTGGGCGCTTCCACGAGGCTCTTTATTTGTGTTTTATCCCAGCCGTACAAACCGGATAGTTCAGTTTCAATCGCATCCAGCGTTTTTGAACCGTCCATCACATCCTGTAAAATATTGACGATGGTTGCGCCGGAATTTGATAAGGCGTAACTATGGTGCAGGTTGAAAAGGTTAATGAGATTTTCAAAAGCTGTAAAGTCACTCGCAGAAATCGGAGTTGCAACTGGTGCCAGCGGCAGTGTATTTAAATCCGTAATGGTAACCGCTGTGGCGTTGGTCAATATCCAGTCCAGCGAAGCGGCATCTATTTTTAATTTGCTTACAACAAAACTGATTTTTGCAACTTTCAAATACTGGTTAAACTTTGCAGGATAGTTGGTGCTGTTAAGTGTATTAATTTTTTGAACAAATGCAGTATTCGTCCAGTCTGTATAAATGGCAGGAAGGGAAATCAATAATTGTGCTGCGATTGTTTTATCTACCGAGAACCAGCCACTGATGCGGTTTTGAATGGCTGATCGTTGCTGAATATTTTTGTAAAAAGGAGCTATTTTTTGAAGCAACAAATCAAACCGCTGCGCAATGTGTGCAAAGTCCAGCGTTTTTAAACTGGTGTCTATATCGCCATTACTGGCAAAGAAAATATTGGCACTGCTGTTGTCTGTTTGCTGAGTGCCAAATAAATTACCCAGCGCATCTCTTACAAGATTTGGATTGTTATAAAAATTCTTCAATGCATCCCGCAATGCAGCATCCATGTAACCAATAAAGCGCAGTGTTTTTTTATTGGAATCATAAACAAGTTGTCCTGCTGCAGGTGCATAAGCAGTTAGCACCGGAAGTGCAGCAAGGGCAGCCGTTGTATTAGCACTTCCCTGGGAATCGGTGAATAACTGGTTTACGGCATCCGCATAATCCTGGTCGGCAAATGCAGCTAGCAAGGCCATTTGTTCATTCGCCGTCATGGCCCCGGTAAACTCCAGCTGCTTTGTACCTGCATTGTAATTAATATTGGCACTCAGTTGCGACAGCGTTTCTATTGGTGTTAAATTAGCAAGAGTTACCTCATGAAAAGGCTGGTCATATTGTACTCGTAAATTTTTCAGGAAGGTATAGTTGGAAGGGATGATGTTGTTTACATATGCATCGTCGTCAATTGTTTTTAGAATAGTGATCAGTTTTGCTGTTATGGTAGTATCCCATTTTAACAAAGGGTCATTCAACCATTTGGTGAGTAGATCGCCATTGGCATCCGGTTGAACGGCGGTAGCAGCCTGTATTTGCAGCAATGCTTTTTGCAGTTCGCCCAGGTTGACTGTCATTATTTCCTCCGCAGGTACAAGGCTGTTAGTTGCATCATTTTGTTGACGTAAAATATAATTCAACTCCCATACCGTAATACCAGCTGTATTTAATAAATCATTTTTGGCAAGAAAATCCATGGTGTCAACAGGCGTTGCAAAAATAGCAGCCGGTATCACCTGTTTGGCAATGCGCACATCATCGGCGGTAAATGATTGGGATTGCATCAGCAAAACATTGCGGTAAATCAATGAAAGATTGGCAAGCGTTAAAGTAGTGATGGCACTGTCGGCAAGCAGCACATTCAGTTCATCACCGGAAATAAAGGTGGCCGATTGAATAACAGATTTATGAATGTCTGTAATGGAGATACCGCTGTTTACATTTGCGAGCGCAAAATCCGGGTTTAGCGGATAAGTGATTTGCTTGTTTTGAAACAGGTTATTATACAAATTGTTTTCGCCCGTGCTTTGTATGTCTTCATAAAAAGTAAGCAACGGAAATAGGTCCAGGTCTAACCTGTTTTTTAACTGAAGCAAATGATGCAATTGCCATGCAAAATTAGCATCCATTTTTCCGCTACCGATGGCCGGGCACAGAATGCAGGCATCCAGTTCCTCCATGCTGAAGGAAAGTTTTTTAAACAGTCGCAGGAACCGGTGTATATGATCAAACTTTGTTGGAGTTATATTGGTGATATGCTGTTTATCTAAATCACATGACAGATCATCATGATCAATCTTACTGTCTTTTAAAGGGTTGATGAATTGCAGGTTCATCAAGGTTTGCAGGTCAGCATACTCAAGGCCGGTGTATTGTAAAAACAGGTCTACCTCAACAGAAGCAGAGGCGGCTAGCGTGCCCCAGTAATTGGCAGGATTGATTAAGTCCTCTTTAAAAATCAAATCCCGTTCTTCAAAACTTACTTCCAAAAACGCAAAGGCTTCCTCCAGTTCAACCGCAGGCGGATTGGCGATGGGCAAATGTTCTTTTGCAAAAATCCTTACCAGGTCTGCTTTGCCAATACCAAGCTTGGTAAGATAAATATTTCCTTCGGTACTGAATAAATCAAAGGGCAATCCAAACGGACGTTTCGCCGTCTTCAAAAAATTATCATACACTTTTACATTGGTGTATTCAGGATTAGCGCTCAGTTCATCTGTAGATAACAATGTTTGATGCAACAGCTGCACATTTATTTTTGCGGCAACGGCAGTGAGTTTCAGTACAATAAATTTATCCCTGATAATCCATTGGGTTGATGAAGAACCCATTGCCTGGTACGCATCCGAAACCATCGCATCCTTTGTAAGCAATACATCAATGTGCGGCACATCTGCAGTGTGCGTAGTTAATTCATTTAGTAAAACAGTATTGATGGCATGCTGTTTATCAGGCTGCGGATCTGTATTTACCAGCGGCACAAAAACCGGCAGGTTCGCACTAAAACTTGCCGCAATAGAAAATACAGATGGTACAATTGCTTCTTCCAATATTTCATTGACGATGTCAATGTATGGCAGCTGGGTGTTGGTGTTATCACAATTCAAATCAATGTCCCCGATGTCCGGTCTGCGTTCCAGCAGCCGGTCACGCACGGTGCCGGTGCTGTCCGTCATACGCTGGCTCAGGAAATGCATTACATCAGTAAGGTAAGATGCAGCACCATACACCGAACGGCATTCATCGCATTCACAAAAATCAGCATGCTGAAACAATACATCCAGGTTGGGAATTTCTTTGGCTGCTGACGAAGCCTTCATGATGCCCTGGTAATTTGGCAGCACACTCAATTTTGACGCCGTAGCCAATCCATGCATGTTGCCTGCTATGGCAATGGTGGAGGCATACATTTTTGCGGCGTTGTTAAATATCTGGCTTGTTTCTTTTTTACCAAGATCAGCGGCAAAGGTTTTCATAAACCGGTCCTTCCCCATTGAATAAATCTGCTGGGACGAATGAATGCCTTTACCCAGCAAAGCACTGGATGCTTCATACGTTGGAGCCAGTTTAAACACTCTTTGTAAACGGCGCAGCTGGCCAGCCACGAGCGGCTTTGTTTCAGGTGCAATGGCGGCAGGATTTGCCGCCAAAAAATTTTCTATCCGGTGATGTTCCAGATCAAAATCGGGATTGGCGTCAAAGAAATCTACCAGCTTATTTTTTTGTTCTGGTGTGGCTTTCTCATCCTGTTTTAATCTTGCAGTAAAAGCGGTAGTAGGAAATTTTTTAGCAAAAGTAGTTTCCAATTTTTTAGCGAAAGTTTTAACGCGGTCGGTGAAAGAGCTATCTTTGGTGGAAGGCGGCGTTTCAAACTTTTGTTCTGCGATGATCTTCTCCCAATCGCTTGCTGTATTGGCCGCAAGCTTTTTTATATCGGCCACTTTTTTTATATCCTGCGTATTCACCAAATGATTCACCAATGGCAGATGATCGCCGGTTAGCTGGCTTAATTGAAACATCGTATCCAACCGGTCGGTGTTACCTGAAAAAGTGGGATCCTCATTTAAGGCAGCAAAAAAAGACTGGTAGTCGCCCTGGTGTTTTGACAAATCTTCCATCACCCTTTTGGTATCTTCCTCTGACAAGCCACTGCCTTGTACTTTCTGAAAAAGAACAGATGTAATGCCTGTTTCGGGATGCTGTTGTTTATAGGCAATCATTATACGCAGCAGCTGCTCTTTTATCTTTTCAGCTTCTGCACTTAAACTAAAGGGAATGATATTATCTGTTATGGCCTGCTGAAAACTTTTCATCACCACATCTATATTTTCATACATCATGCCTTCCAGTTTCTGATTCAGCAATTGCTCATAAGTAGGCGCCGAAATATTTTGCAACAACCGTTGTGTTGTATCACCCGGAACCCCTTCGCGAAGCAACCCATAAAATACCGCGGCATAAATTTTTGTTTGAGATTGAAAGCGGTATGCCATCGCAAGCGCTTCTATCCTGTCGCGTGAAACGCCGGTTTTATTGATCAGGAAGGTGATGTCCTGCACATCTGCATTTTCAGTCAACACATCCAGTGTGAGTTTGCCAGTGTAGGGCGTTACAGCCGCCAGCACCTGTTCCAGTTCTGAGATGCCCTTATAGGGTGTAGCACCCAGCGAGATATCGATGGTCAGTCGCGCAGGTGCATTGTAAAAAATATCCGTTTGTTTAAGTACTGCACCAGCAGGATTATATAACCGCAGAAACACATCCGCCGCATCTTTATCTGTATCTGCAAATTGTTGCTGTGAGTATGCAATGGTATAAAAACCCTGGTCGTTTGTTTGTGCCTTCCCTAACGCTTGTTCAGATCTTATATCCTTATCAAATGCAGTAACTATTACGCCCGGCATTGGTTGCTGGTACTGATTTCTGACAGTTCCGGAAATTGAATAGCGGCCATTGTCGCCACGGGCAGATGCAGGTGTTGTGTTCATCGTTCAAAATTTGGAGGTTACTATTTATACTTTTTTATATGCTGTATTTATAAGAATTAAAAACTGCCCTGCACGCCCAAAAATCCACCTGTTCCCCGCAACGGCGGTGCGGTGGTGACGGTTGTTAAATTGGTCTTGTCATCATACTTCACATCAAACGGCGAATCTTTTGAGGCAGGATTATTTACAAAAAGAGACGCACCAAATTCAACCCGGTTACCCAACAAACTGGTGGTAAGTGTAAGGTTGGTAGTGAAATTGGGCGCTGCCTGCGGTGCAACTTTCAAAGCCGGTGCTACAGTAAAGCGACCGATGGCAGTCGGCTTTTCCAATTTGATGGAACCTTCGCCACCACCACCACCAAACTTGGCCCCAACTGTTAAACTTGCCGGTGCTTCAATTTCCTTGCGCAATGCTTCCTGTTGTTTTTGTTCGTTGGTTTTTGTTGTTGTACCTGCAGAAGCCGGATCTTGTTTTTCAGGCGATTTTTTTTCATCCGGATTATCTTTTTTGTCATCTTCCGGCGGCTTTTTCCCACTCAGGGTTAACTCAAAACCATATACATCCGTCTTGTCATCTTTTTTCTCGTAACTAAATCCAAGCTTAAAGCGGTCATCTGTTAACTTGCTTGTTAATGTCTCTACGCCCAATGAGGCAAGAGCGGTTACACCCTGCCGGGGATAAAAATTTCCTATGATGGGCACATCCAGTTTTGGGTTCTGCACAGCAATGGCACCAAGCGCTACGGCGATCGGAACCAATATCAGCACACCACCAACAATCAGCGGCGCTTTATCTTTATCCCAATCGGCTTTTAAGGAAGTCGTCAGTTCGTTCAGCCTTGGATCAACCAGCGATTTTTTCAAACCTTTCACCAGGTCAGTATCCAGCGTTAGCTTACCAACAGTACCTCCAACTTTGCCCAAATCCTTTTTTGCCTGATCACCGGTAGACGAATATACCGGCTGACCATTGGCATCATAAGTAGTTGTCCAGGTGCCACCATCCATGCCATTGAGATCCTTCTTCAATACCGGGTTATTACTGCAATACACATAATCATTGATGCCATCTTTTATACCTGTCGGATCCACTGCTGTCCATCTTGCCAGCCAGGGTGCATAATACCTGGCGCCGTGGTAATACAGTCCACTTTCTTCATCCCTTTCTTTACCCGTGTAGCGGTAGCGTTTGGCTGTTTCTGTTTGATTGCGCATAGCCTGAAACGCAGTGCTGCCAAAGGGATAATACTCTTCATAAGAAATAATGGCGGCATTGTTATCCAGCTCCAGGCAAGCCGTACCAAGGTGATTGGTATATTGGTAGCGTATTAAAAAAGGCAGCCCGTTGTCTTCCCCGGATGTGCGGGTTTCTATCAAAGCAATGCGCTGTTTGTCATCCATGATGTGCAATGTTTCTCTTGCAGTACTCACCACATTGTTTTGCTTTTCCCGGTATAGTTCATAGGTGTTTAAATAGATGCGTTCTTTTACCAGGTTACCATTCTCAATCACTTTTCTTACCCGCTGCCCGTTGCTGTCGTACACATAATAAGCCGTACCGCCTCCGCCCAAATCTACCTGCTGTAACTGGTCGGCATAATTCCAGGCAAGCCCAAAATGGCCGTTCTGTAAATTTTGAAGATTACCGTGTGCATCATAACTGTAGCCGGTACTATTGGCTCCAACCTTTGTTTGCATAAGCCGGTTATCCGTACCGTTGCAGGTAAATATGCTGGTCCATTTATTCTTGAATACACCATTGCCTGCATTGTGTACAATACTGATCATGTTACCTACTTCATCATAGCTGTATTGCTCTTCATACCGCTGCATGGCATTCATGTCGCCGGGCAAAGTGAGGCGTTGGTTATTGAATTGCGTCTTATCTGCATCAAACTGATCGCTGGCTGCGTTCTGACCTGCATGTTCACGTCCCTGTGCATAAATCAGCCGGTAGACAGCGTCGTACTCAAATTTATTACTGGCTTCTACAAGTGCATTGTTGAAATAAATTGTTTGCTGGGCATTGTCGCCAATGGTCGTAATATTAGCTACGGGGTCAAATGTGTAATTCAGATCCTGCATGATGTCTGCCCCATTGTTGCGGGTAGTTAATAACCTGGTAAGATGATATGTTTTTTCATCGTACTCATATCGGGTGGCGGTGTTGTTACCATATAATATCCGCTCCCGTTGTGCCTTTGCGTTATAGTCTATGTTTTGAACAAACAGGATATTTTGGTTCTGACTCTTTACAAAAACATCCAGTTGCTCCAGCAACCCCGCTTCGTTGTAGGCTGGATGTATTTTACTGCCATCGGGTAATTGAACCTCAGTAGCCCGGTTCAATGCATCAAATAAAGCACCGCCGCCAAAATTATCTTGTTCCAGCAACAGCATAGGATCGGCTACATTCCAGTCCACCACCTGCTTGTATTCTGACGCAATTTTTCTGTTACTGATTTTTACATTGCCTTTAAAATCGTATTGAGCAGTTTCGGTAAGGCCGCTCTGATCAAAGGATTGGAATAATTTTCCGCGAAGATTTAACTGCTGATCGTTTGGTTGATTTTCGCCGTAGACACTGAAGTGAATCAATTTTTCAGGATTGTTATCCTGCACCTTTTCTTTCAACCATTGTTTTAAAGGCCGGTGCAATAGATCATATTCCGTTTTTATCCGGTGGTCACGATTATCCCAGGTAAAAACTGCTTTGCCCAATACATCATTAAAAACCAATCGTTCTCCACCATCCATACTGTTTTGATACAATTGCTGCGACGCCATGTTATAGCTGTATTGCATCACGCTGTTATTACGGGCATCTATCACGGTCCGCAGATTGTTTTCAATATCCAGTAAATATTCGGTGGCATATTTTCCTGCAGGGCCATTATCAGCAATTGTATAAATGGTAAGACCCAAACTATCTACATGTTGCTGTGCCGGCGTATTGGCGTGTTTTGCGGCCAGCCATGCTGCCCGTTGTTCTGCATTGTTTGGTTCCGGGCCTGCCGGGTTTGGGCTGCCACGGTCTGCATACCACTGGCTTTCCAGCACCGTATCATTTTCATCCCAGGTCAATTGTTTCCAGCTGTCAAATTCAGTTTTGGAAAATGTTCCGTTGGCATGTTTGGCCAATATATTTCTGTTTAAGGGGTCATAATATAACACGGATGAAAAACCTATTTCCACCAACGCGGCTTCGCTTTCGTATTCAAATGTGGTGCTGAAAAAAGGCTCGTATTGTTTTACCGGGTTGCCTTTATTGTTGAGAATAGTTCGGCCACTACCTACCCAGCGAAGCCTGGGCGAAGTATCCACTGTTACTAAATTATTACCCTGCCATTGCAAGGCCTTTCCCGGCTCTGCCTGAATTTTTGTTTGCAGGTTGTTGCCCATGCCGTTTGAATAGCCCACACTTAAACTAACCTTTGACGGGTTGCCGCCGCTTAATTCGCTTTCATGCGTTTCTCTTACTACATTGGCAAAACATACCGGCTGACTCCGGTTCATCCAGGCCAGCAAATCATAGTAAAAAAACGCAGTGGCCTGTTCTAAAAATTTATGCGGATCGTTGACTACTTCGTTTAAATCGGCCGGAACAACAACGTTATAACTGGTTAATGGAAGGTCACCATGATTGCCATCGCCTTCCGAGCCGTGCAAAGAAGTCGCTATCACCATTCCCAGTTCATCAGTGATTACTTCACTGATGTTATTATTCAGATCCTTTAATATAACCGGCTGAATCGTACGGTAGTCAATGGTTTCAGCAGATGCGGTGTTCTGCAATGCATCGATTGTTTTGGTTAAGATCAGGTGATAGTCATCGTAAAATAATTTTGTTTCAATATCAAAGGGATCTTTTGACGCTACCGGTAAATAGAAGCGTTGCTTTGCATTTGCTGCCGTTTCTACACCTGTTAAATAAATATTTCTGCCGGAAGTCAGCCACCAGTTGGTGCCATCTGCCTGCACATATTTAGAATCCGTCAGCATTTGATTGACCACTTTTGTTCCATACAAACTGGTGACCAGCGAAGGTGTAAAAGCCAGTTTATACGTCTGACTTGTAAAGCCCAATGTATCTATTTGTAACAACGGCAAGGGCGTTACAAGGTCGTTATCAAGGTAGATGACACGAACATCTTCAATCAATCTTTTTTGCAAAGTTCCGTTGGCAGCCGTTTCATAAGCAATCATAGTAGCGACTGCAAAGTCAGCAAGTAATTGATTGATGCTAAAAGCGGTAACAGCATTATAAGTATTTTGTGTGAGTTCGTAGGTTTTGGTTTCAGCCAATGCCTTCAGCCGGTACGTTTCCGGAACATCAAATAAATTGGTGTAGTCGTTGGTAGTGTAAATAACATGCACCTTGTTTTGCTCTGCCTGTATACCGGCCGGTAATTGTGCATCGGTTTGCTTTCTTCCATACACAACGGATGCTGACTGCAGCACATTACCAAAATCATCCGTTTCCAAATTAAGGGAATGGGCTATGCGGGGATCATCCAGGTTTCTTTCATAACTAACCGATATTGCTTCACTTTCATGGCTTAAAAAAACCGCGAACTTATTGACTGATGCCGGTTGCAACAATTTGATGACTACATTGTGGGTACTTACTTTGTAGGGTTTGTCTTCATCTGCAGTTCCATCCATTGCATATACTTCCTGCCGCAGCGCCATCCCTTTACAGGCACGGAAAGCTTCCCTGTTTTCATCAGCAGTTAAGCCAGCGGGCAAAAGCGGTTTTGGTAAATCAAATTCAAAAGGCCCTTTGTTGTATTCTCCGTTAAACTGATCCAGTATCTTTTGTTCATTCACCCAGCCACCAGTGTGAAACCAGGTAACTGTTTTAGCGGGCGGTTGATGCAGATCTTCTTCTACAACATTATTGGCATTGGATAACTTGAAGCTGGTAAAATCTTCCGTATCGAGTTGTTCCACTTTTCCAAAACCACGAAACTCTCTTTCTGCATGATCGTAATAGCCGTGATGATACACATACGCATTTGTAAATTGCGTTCCGGCCACTGCATCCTTTACAATCGTTTTCGCCACGCATTGCACAGGAAATGGCAGTTTGGTAATCCAGGGTTTACCGGCTTGTTTATCTGCCAGGTAATATTGGGTTGAGCTTTTATATTCCCAGCTGGTTTCCTCACCAAAATTATTTTTGAAACCCTTCATGATGTAGGGCTTATTGCCTCCCATCAAATCGATATAGCGCATGGGCGAGGCCGCATATTTTTGTAAGGGAGACGACCATACAATACAAGCGGTGCCATTACCCAGCAAATCCATCACCCCCATTTGATTCGGTTGCTCTGTTGTGGGAAAGCCATCAAAGGGCTGTACTTCGCCCCAGGCATTTCCGCCCAGGTTAATCCAAGCCCCGCATTGATTTTTACCGAGGTAAATAAGGTCGGTTGCACCGGTGCCGCTGATATCGGCCAGGTGCAGGTAAGCCGCATTGAACTGGTCTGCCCCATCAAACCAGGGAGCAAAATCCATATTTACTTTAGCCCCGAATTTTCCAAAGCCCATGTTAGGCCAGTAACAAATTTCGCCATTGCGGATACGAACAATATCTGTAAGCCCGTCACCGGTCATGTCTAACAAAAAAACACTTTGCGTATTATCCGCAAAAATTAATGAGGGACCGTGTTCTTCGTCGTACATTTTTGTGGCCAGCTCGGCAGAGTCATAGCCTGCGATTCCTTTGCTGGCATACCAGGTAAATACATTTTCTTCTGACACTATTAAATCTGCCCGGCCATCGCCATCCAGGTCTATCAACTTCGTATTGGCATCAGTAAACTTGATATTGGGCATTTGCTGAAAGGAACGAAATGGCTGCCAGGCGGCGTCCTCATTCAATTCAAAATAACCCATTGTACCCTGCTGTAAACTAACAATGAATTTTCTGCCATCTGCTTCAAGGTCCTGTAACTGCAGGGCACCATTGGCAATTCCGGTATAAGAGGGTTTAGGAATAACCGGTTGTGCGTTTGTAAAATTGCCATCGCCCAAATTGCTTTTATAATACCAGGCATTGGCTTGTTCCGTCAGTATGCCCGCAATGCCTTCGCTGTATAAATCTGTCCATTGATAACCGGTACTTAAACCAACCGGATCGTTGGCGAGATTTTCAGGTGAGATAGTTTGGACGGTTTTATTCCAGTTCAGTTCCTGGTAAGTAAATTCCAGTGGCGGCATACTTTTTTTTGAGTAACTACTATCTTGTTTTTTGATATAACCACTTTCCTGCAGGGAGATAATATAATCTGCTTCAGCATTTCTTTTTTGTGCAGTAGTTGCTGAAGGATTTAGAAAAAGCTGGTAGCTGATATCAAGCGAGCGTACCAGGGTTGGCGCAGCATTAATACCATCATTTAATTCTTTAAAAAAATGAAAGAACAGCATGCGCCGGCACAACCGGTAGTTCCGGATTTCAAAGCCTGTTTTGTAATGTGAAAATGGCTCTGTGCGGCAAGGCCAATCCCGTTGTACCACTGGTGTTGGAATCAATTCATCATGATCACCAAAATCAAGTACAGCTGCATAAAAATAAGCCGGGTTAGCAGGGAATGGCGGGTCGTAAGGATTTTTAAAATCCGGGAAATAAGGGTTTTCATTTCCGTATTGTACCTGTTTAAGATAGCTGTTGGTGCAGGGTGCATTTCCGTTTAACCGGTTGCGTTCAGATAAAACGGTCGGCACATTTTTAAAATCATCTTTCAGATAAGTTAGTTCAAAACAATTGCCTTTATCATCATAGCTCAGCTGCGGTAGCCATTTAAATATTTGTTGCTGATTGGCCGGGTTAAATATTTGTGCGGCAGGTGATCTTCCATAGATCGTAACGATGTTATTGCGGTCGGTCACCTTCCAGTAAAATGTTGCGGCATCCTTTGGCGTGATACGTTCTATCCGATGGAAACTTCCTTCAATCCTGGGCCGGTATCTTTTAATGGTATACCCCGTGAGTGGTTCGGTAACTTCATCTGGCTGCCAGTTGCCTGTGCCATCTTTTTTAAGCTGCGGTACCAGGTCTTCAACACCGGTAAACATAAATATATCACTCTCTTCCGCATCTTTATATTCAGGCAATCGCTTGTCTGTCTTTCGCTGTATTGCCGGAAGATCCAACGACCAACCCAACCCGAATTCACCATTGCCGGAACCTGAATTGTAATTGAGCGACATGGCCGGAACGAAATTGCTTCTCGTTGTAGAAAAGGGAATGGCGAAAGAAACTGCGGCTGTGCCATTGGCTGCATTCACATTGAATTTGTCGTCAATATTTTTTAAGGCACCGCCACCTTTTGGCAACGTCACTGACGGCGTTTGCTGTACGAAATTGTCAGCAGTATTATTTTGCTGAAACCCGGTAGCTGGTTTTGTATTTGTTTCGGTTGGTTTGGAAGAACGACGATTATCCATTGCAAAAAATGGTTGTTTAATTCGAGTAACTGCGCATTAATAACAGGATGGCTGAATAGAGTTCTGTCAGAGGATAATGAAGTTGTCAACTTCTTTCCTGTGGAAGGGGGAGGCAAGTAATTATAACACCTTGCAAAGCAAGAGTTTTAAGGTAGAACAATATTTTTCCAAATCAAATCTTTTGACAGATAAAATTTGTTAACAAATTGTTGCCAGGCGAAGGTGCTGAAGTAAGTGAGGCCGTTTAAACCTGCTTGTAAAATAACACATAAGAAAGAAAAACCGGCAATAAGCCGGCTTTAATAATTATTGTACAATTTTTTAATAGCGTGAAAATGCAAATGATGAAAAACGGATACTATTTCGGGGTGATGGGATGCCAGATTAGTCTTCAACATTATTCTCTGATACACTACTTTTCTTTGTTGCAACCGCCAGGTAATACACGGGTATGCCAAGTAATGTGATCAAAAAGCCAGGCCAGGTAAATTTTGGTTTAAACACCACCAGCAGCAAACAAAAGGTGATGCCCATAATGATGTAAACGATGGGCAATAACGGGTAACCAAATGCTTTATATGGTCGCTCCCTATTGGGTTGTTTTTTTCTTAAAATAAATATACCGCCGATGGTGAGCATATAAAAACAAACCACCACAAAAGATATCATATCCAGTAGATCGCCGTACTTGCCGCTCAGGCTCCAGGCGGAGGCAAAGATGCACTGTAACCACAATGCATAACCGGGCACGGCAAATTTATTAAGCGTGCCGGCTCCTTTAAAAAACAACCCATCCTTTGCCATTGTATAATACACTCTTGCTCCAGCCAGTATCAATCCGTTGTTACAGCCAAATGTGGAGACCATAATCAGTAAGGCAATCATAATAGTGCCGGAAGTGCCAAATATCATTTCTGATGCAGCCACTCCTACCCTGTCTTTTGGAGCTGCCGCAATTTGCTGCAATGGCAGCACGGCGGTATACACCAGGTTGGTACTTACATAAATCAGCGTTACAATCAATGTTCCTAAAAAAAGGCTAAGGCCAATATTGCGTTGCGGATTTTTTACTTCACCGGCAATGAATGTAATATTGTTCCAGGAATCGCTGCTAAAAACAGAGCCTACCATGGCAGAGGCCACTGCACCGGCGCCAATTATCCAGGTGTATTCTTTTACCGATCCATCAACCGCCAAACCGTGCAGGTGCCACGCATTTTGCCAGTTGCCATGCCATACAACGCTGTTGGCTGCCTTTAACCCAAATACAATCAGGCAGAACAAACTGATCAATTTAGCCAATGTAAATGTGGTTTGAATGACTTTGCCATTTTTTACTCCCCTGGAGTTGATGAAGGTTAATAAAACAATCACAAAAATAGATAGCAGTTGTGCCGGAGAAATGGTGATAAAACCAAGATTGACTGCCACTGCATCTTCACTAAATACCGGGAATATATAAGCGCTGAATTTGGCGAATGCCACGCCTACCGCAGCAATGGTAGCCGTTTGAATAACGGAAAAAAAACTCCAGCCATATAAAAATCCGATGAGTGGATTGTAGGCTTCTTTTAAATAAACATATTGTCCCCCTGCTTTTGGAAACATGGCACTCAACTCTGCGTAACTTAAGGCGGCAATCAACGTCATAAAACCGGTTATAATCCATACCAGCATCAGCCAGCCTGCGCTGCCGGTATTTCGGGTAATATCTGCACTAACAATAAATATTCCGGAACCAATCATACTACCGGCTACTACCATCGTTGCATCAAGCAATCCCAGCGTGGGTTTAAAAGAAGTTGTACTCATAAATTAAATTGTAGTCGCAGGAAAATCTCCCGGTACATTCAAAACTATTTGTTTTATTAACAAGTACTATACTTTTCTTGTCTTTTAATTTACCAATTTTAACCCTTTTAAATGCAGGTAAAAAAATAACGTAATATTGTTATGATGAAAGTTGTGCAGTTTACCATACCGGTTGAAATTGATAATTCTATCCACTTGCAGGAAGACAAGTTGCCGCATTTTTATGAACACCTGCACCGGCATACCGAAACCCAAATTACCTGGGTAATCAGCGGGGAGGGTACGTTGATTGCGGGCAATACGATGCAACGGTTTCAATCAGGAGATCTTTTTGTTATTGGCGCCAACCAGCCACATTTATTTAAAAGTGATCCTTCTTATTTTGATGATGCCAACCGTAAAAGCATTCACTCGCTGAATATATTTTTTAACCCCACCGGCTTTATCGCTCAATTGCTTGCTTTTCCGGAAATGCGTGGTATAAAAAAATTTGTAACCGCCAGTAGTTTTGGTATGCAGGCATCTGAAAAAGATGCGGCTAAATTATCGGAACATTTTTTAAAAATCAGAAACAGTACTGCAGGATTTCGCCTGGCCTATTTTATTGAATTGCTGCAGGTGATGGCCAATTTAAAAAAATGGAAATACCTCTCTACAGAATCTTTTGAATTTACAATTACAGACTCTGAAGGGTTGCGTATGAATGATATTTACAGGTACACCATGGAGCATTTTACAGAAAACATTACGCTGGATCAAATTGCAGCCGTTGTATATCTAACGCCTCAATCTTTTTGTCGTTATTTTAAAAAACACACTTCCAAAACCTACATCATTTTTTTAAATGAGGTTCGCATAAATGAAGCCTGCAAAAAAATGATGGAGATGGATTTCGACAGTATCTCTACCATTGCTTACCAATCAGGTTTCAACAACGTGGTTACTTTTAACCGGGTATTTAAAAGTATTACGGGCAAGGCGCCAAGAGAGTACATCAAAGAATATCATAAAAAGGAATAGCGGGCGTTACACCAGCAAATAAGTACGTTTAATAGTGATTTGTATGATGCAGTACAATAAAAAGAGCCCCAAAACAGGGGCTCTTGCTACTAAAACTACTACAGAAAAAAAACATTTTTTACGGATTCCACCAAAGCCTGTCTGTAACCTTTGCCGCCTGCTGTGGCTGGGAATTACTAAGCCGCTCGCTTTCAGGATAAAGCAACCTTCTTGGTATGTCAGACAATGCTCCATTAACCTTGGTGATGGCTGGGTAACCAGTTCTTCTCCAGTCTGTAAAATTTTCAATGTTTAAAAAGTTGGCAATGCTCTTTTCTTCCATGATGCGCTGGATAGCATTATCCGTAGTGAGGCTTCTTGAATTAATATAGTTGGTTACTTCTGCTGCAGTAACGTCAAATCCAAGTTTTAAAAAATGAGATTGTATTCCCTGGATGTAGATGGGCGCTGCCGCAGCAGCTCCTGATTTTATAAATGTAGCTTCAGCCTTTAAAAACAATGCTTCGCTGTAGGTAACAATATAATTTGCAGCACCGGTTCCGGCAACCCAGGCTGTGGGATAAGAATAATCGTCAAGGCTGCCGACAGGATCTCCAACAGTGCGTCCATTGTACAGGCCGGTACCATCAGCTTTTTTTACCAGTTTAGGCAACCGGGGATCGTTGGTTGCTACAAGTTTATTTACAAAGGTAGAACTGAGTACTGCTGTTGAAATGGGATCAAAAGACTGGCCCCAGGTGTTAATACCTTCGTACTGAAACTTAAGGTCATCGTCATTTGATTGCATTGCATTGTTTAAAGCCTGCAATGCCTTATCTGCCTGTGCTGCGGCTGTATTTCCGGGTGCATTGGTAAGGTGCATATAATAGCGTGCCTGCAAGGTATAAGCAAGCTTCTTCCACTTATCCATATCACCGGCATAAAAATAATCGTCACCGCCGGGTACTATTGCGCTGCCTTTTTCAATATCAGAAATACCTTTGGCCAGTAAATCCTGTACTGCCGTATAAATAGTTTCCTGTTTATCGTATACCGGCGTAAAGTTTTTGTTTCCCTGGAATGCCTGGCTGTAAGGAATATCTCCCCAAAGATCGGTAGCTGTACCCAAAACATACGCAGACAAAATTTTTGCAATGGCGGCATAGTTACTCTTACCACTGGCCTCAGCTTTGTCATTCAAAATCCTGAGGTTGTTAAGCCCGGCTACATAAAATGCAGTCCAGTCTCCATCGAAATAATTATTAAACAATTGGTAGCTCCAGTTACCAGGGTTTTCCTGGTTAGGGGCAATTGTTTGTACAAAATATTGAATGTTGATGGCGGCATTGCCTGCAAAAATATTATCAGAAATATTTGCTTCTACCGGTGCCAGTATCAATGCTTCCTGCACATCTACCGGGTTATTGGGATCCTTGTTTACATCAAGGTATTTTTTACATCCACCCAGCAATGCGGTTGAAAGTATGAGTATAATAAATGATCGTTTCATCTTAATAATTTTTAGCTGTTGGTTAGAATGATTAAAAGCCGAGCTTAAGTGCAAAGTTTACAGAGCGGGATGTTGGCGACGAAAATGCATATACACCCACATCACCATTACCAGTACCCCAGGAACTAACTTCCGGATCAGCACCTGTAAAATGCGGACTGTAAATCCATAAATTACGGCCGGTAACAGACAATGAAAGTGTCTTAATAATGGTTCTTTTCAACAAAGCAGGATCCAGCCGGTAAGTAAGGCTTACCGTTCTCAGTTTGATGTAGGAGCCATCCTGGATAAATGCTTCGTAAAGCTGGTTATTCCTGTAAAAATCCTGTGCCTTTATAACAATGGTATTGGCTTTACCATCAACAGCGCTTACTGCATCAAGCACAAAGTCCTTGCGGTTTTCTGTGGCTTTTGCCGTACCGTAAAAAGTGCCGTAAGAATCTACCCCATTCCATACATCACCACCTTTTTTAACATCAAAAAATACATCAAGACTAAATTGTTTATAACGGAAACTGTTACTCATACCACCAAGCCAATCAGGATTTGCATTGCCTACAATTCCCTGCCCATCGGCAAACGGATGCCCATCTGCGTCTACCAGCATTTTTCCGCTTGCATTTCTTGCGTATTTATCGCCATAGAAAATATTGTATGGCTCGCCCACTATCAATCTACCCAACTGGTTAAGGCCCGGGTATAATTGCAGTACTTTATTGCGAATGGTTGAAAAGTTAACTGTCATATCCCAGTTAAAATTGTTGGTTTTTACCGGAGAAACATTTAGTAAAACTTCCACGCCTTTATTTTCGATGCTGGCACTGTTAACTGTTGTACCGGTATAGCCTGTAGCAGCGGAAATTGCTACTCCCGGAATAATTCCGTTGGTGGATTTTCTATAAAAATAGGAAGCTTCAAGGCCAATGCGGTTATTTAAAAATTTAGTTTCCACTCCTACTTCGTATTCATTCAGTCTTTCATTTTTTAAAGTAGAATTACCTAAAGTAGGGCTCAACAAAAAGCCCGGCTGACCCTGGAATGGAAAATTACCCGAAGCCCTTGACGCAAGAATATAAGGAGTTCCTAATTGATAAGCTCCTACGCCATCATTACCTACGGTGGCATAAGAAAACCGCAGTTTACCAAAGTTCATAAAACTATTGCCTGACTTTGGAAACAACTCTGAAAATATAAAGCTAAGTGCTGCAGAGCCATAAGGATAAAACTGCTTATCTTTTGCCAGCACAGAACTGCCATCATACCGGCCGGTTAATGACAAAGCCAGCAGTTTATTATATTCAATATTTGCCTGTGTATAAAACCCAAGCTTTCTTTGCTCGTAATATAGCTCACTGCCCTTAATATCCTTGGCAGAAGATACGTTATAGAAATCTGCGATGGTTAATTTGGTGCCGGATACGGTAACATACTGGCTGTAATTAGAATAAACATTGTTGCCCACCAGTAGGTTTACATCAAACTTATTGAAAGCCTTGTGTGCATTAATGATCAGGTCGTTATTGAACTGCCTGAAGTTGGTATTGGCATTTCTTACAGAACCTGATGCATTGGGATCTTCTGAATCTGCAGGACCAAGAGCCGGACTTGGCGCATTGTAATAATTATTTTGTTCTGTATAAATATCTGCGCCCAATCTTTCTGTAACTGTCAGCCAACTTAACGGAGTATAATTAAATGTAAGTACGGGGATGAACCTGTTTACAGTGGCATTATTCTTCATATTGTCAATCGTCCATAACGGTGGATTCCTGGAGAACCTGTATAACCTTTGTGAGCCATCGGCATTAAGTACAGGATAAGGGTTCCAGGATATTGGCTGCCCCATCAACACAAAGAGAGGACCGTTAACCCAGCCTTCCGGAAGTCTTGTCTGGTTAGAATTGGTGTACCCCAACTGGAAGGTGCTGCTAAGATTTTTATAAATTTTTGTATTGTATTTTGCAAAAAGTGAATTGCGTTTATAATTATTAACAGGAACAACCCCTTGCTGATCAAAGTAAGAATACGAAAGAAAATAGCTGGAGGCTATTCCACCCCCGCTTATACTTACAGAATTATTGGAAGTAATTCCTTTTCTAAGAAATGATTTCCATGGATCGTACTTTGGCGCAGCCGATCCATTTATTTTAAGGGTATCCATCAATGGCCCCCATGATGCACTCGTCTTTTGGTCTTCCCCATTGGAAAAGACACCGTTGATTCCCTGCCCGTATTTGGTTTGTCTTTCAGGCAATAAAGCTTTTTCAAAAGAAAGTTCAGATGAAATATTGATTGCAGGCTTCTTATCTATCCCGCCACTTTTTGTAGTGATCATTACTACTCCTTTTGCACCTGAAGAACCATACAATGCAGTAGCAGCAGCACCTTTCAGCACCGTAATGTTTTCGATGCTGGCAGGATCAATGTCCGAAACCCTGTTGGTACCAGCACCTGCTGCGCCGCCGGTGGCTGTTTCATCATTGTTGATGGGCACACCATCTATTACAAACAACGCCTGGTTATCGCCGGTGGCAGATGTTGCACCTCTGATGACTATGCGTGAAG
The DNA here is from genome assembly GCF_028288465.1 of Ferruginibacter sp. Classification (GTDB taxonomy): domain Bacteria; phylum Bacteroidota; class Bacteroidia; order Chitinophagales; family Chitinophagaceae; genus Ferruginibacter. The sequence goes on from NZ_JAQBNR010000053.1 coordinate 176,390, forward strand.
ATGCACCGGCTGTTCCGGCAGAGCTGGTGATCTGAACACCTGAAACTTTACCGGCCATGGCATTAACAAGGTTAGGCTCTTTTGAATTGGTAAGTACGTCACCTTTTAATTCCTGCGTGCTGTAAGTAAGGTTTCTCTTATCCCGCTTTACACCGAGTGCAGTAACTACCACTTCGTTTAACCCAACCGTGTTTTGTTTCAATATAATATTTACTTCGCTTTTTCCGGCTGTAGAAAACTCCGCCGGCTCATAGCCAACTGCAGATACCAGTAGTACACCACTGCTGTTAATTGCAATTTCAAAACGTCCTTCTTTATCTGTGGACGCAAAGTGTTTGGTCTTTTTTTCCTGGATGGTGGCACCGGGCAGGCCCCTGCCTGATGAGTCAGTTAGTTTACCGGTTACAGTTTTATTTTGTGCTTTTGCCAATTGACAAATAAGTACAAAAAAAACCAAACCAATTAGTTTTGAAGATTTTCTCATAACAATTTAATTAGTGTGATAAAATAATTGGGTACTTAATAATTGTTATTTATACAATTATTAATTTAACATGAAGTTATTTTATCCTTTTTAGCACTGCTATCCTTGGATTACCCGGTTATTTACAAATATTACCTGTTATTTATTGTCCCTTTCCGCAAGACTATTTACGGGCACAAACGCTCATCCGGGTTGTTTTGTACGGTAATAACATTGCCTGGTTATTATGAAAAATTATCCAACCGGTTTCAACTGGTTTATCAATTGTAACTTTGCGATTCAAAAAATTTAGCAGTAAACAAATAGTCTGTTACAATACTTTCAACCTTTAATACATCAACCATGTTTAGCAAAGAAATTTACATCAACCGGCGCAATCAATTAAAAAGCCTTGTTGGCAGCGGCATTATTTTATTGATTGGAAATGAGCAAAGCAGTATGTCGTTTAAAGACAACTGGTATCCGTTCAGGCAGGATAGTTCTTTTCTTTATTTTACCGGCCTGGATACACCGGCACTTGCGGCAATTATTGACGTTGATAATAATACCGAAATAATTTTTGGAGAAGAATCGGGTGTGGATGATATTATCTGGAACGGTCATACACCATCATTGAAAGAGATGGCTGAACGTTCAGGATGTAGCACTACTAAGCCTTTTAACGAATTAAAATCTTTTATCAAAAATGCTGCGGATCGCCATCAGTCCATTCATTATTTGCCTCCTTACCGGCCGGAACAGGCATTGCTGTTAAGTCATTTATTATCTACCCCGTTAACTGGTGTTGATGCAGGTGTATCAACCATTTTAATACAAGCGATTGTTTCACTTCGCTCCATAAAAGGTAAAGAAGAAGTGGAAGAAATAAAAAAAGCGGTCGCTATTTCCGAAGCCCTTCATCTTACCGGCATGCGTGAAAGCCGTGCCGGTTTAACGGAAGCACATGTGGCGGGACTGGTGCAGTCTGTAGCAATCAGTGGTGGCGGCAATCTTTCTTTCCCAACCATATTAACCACGCATGGCGAAATATTACACAACCATTATGGCAACCATATTTTACCACCAGGCAAAATGGTTTTACTGGATGCCGGTGCGGAAACGGCCATGCATTATGCCGGTGATCTAACCCGTACATTTCCTGTTGATGCTGCTTTTACCTCTTTACAAAAAGATGTGTACAATATTGTATTGAATGCATTACAAACCGCCGCAGCTGCTGTACAACCAGGCAAATTATTTAAAGACATTCACCTGCTTGCGGCGACAAAACTAACCGAAGGATTAACGGCCCTGGGCCTGATGAAAGGTGATGCAAAAGAAGCGGTTGCAGCCGGTGCGCATACATTATTTTTTCAATGCGGACTTGGCCATATGATGGGACTGGATGTACACGACATGGAAAACCTGGGCGAACAATATGTTGGTTACACACCGGAAATGAAAAAGAGTACTGAGTTTGGTTTAAAGAGTTTGCGGTTGGCTAAAGCGCTGGAAGCGGGCTACGTGGTAACAGTTGAACCTGGCTTGTATTTTATTCCGGAACTGATGGATATTTGGGCTGCAGAAAAAAAACTGAGCCAGTTTATTAACTACGATCAATTACCGGCTTTCAGAGATTTTGGTGGCATTCGCATTGAAGACGATTACCTGGTAACACCAACCGGCAGCGAGTTACTAAGCACATCTTTACCGAGAACAGTACCTGAAATTGAAGCCATCCGGCAGAAGGCATTGGCTTAGTATTTATTTTGTATGCAGCCTCAGTACGTTGATGGAATAAGGCTTAAAACTGATTTCAAAAAAAGATGTTATACCACCAACCGTTTGTGTTTGTGGAATGTACTTTGTTGGTTCGGCAAAAGAATTTTCAGCTTCCGGTGAATCCGCCCGCAATGAAATAAGTTCTCCTATAGATTGTAAAGCGGTAACACCGGTTAATGAAATGCTGGTTTGGTACGGATTGGCTGACGCATTCACCGCTTTGATTATGATATCACCGGTGATACTGTCTTTGCCTGCAATACTAAAAAATTGTTGTGGTTCTTTATATGTCATTAATAATTCGCCATCGAGATAACAATCAACCTTGTCCATACCTACCTCAATGGTAACATCATACCAACGGCCGCTTTCAATTGGCTTATCCAATCGCTTTGATTCTGAAATAGCAGCGACATCAAAAGAGTTGGTAACACTTTCAAAAACTGCATGGCTGTTTAGCCAGCTGCCAATATGCGCACGCAATTGTGTACTGTCATTTTTTACTGCAAAGGGAATGATGAATGCATTGTAGCCAGATTTTTTCCTGGCTTTTAATTTCAAGGTATACGTATCAAATGTTTTGTCTTTTAACCAGGCCAACCGTTGCTCTCCTTCTACTGTTTGAGCCAGGGCACTGTCCTGTATTCTCCAGTTGCCACGAACCAGTTTCCATTCGTCGGGCTTGTTTACAAAATCACTTTTGTAAACAACCTTGCCTCCCTGTATCACTTCAATGTCTTTGTAATCAGATTGTGTATCCCAGGTAGCCAAACCAATACTTCCTGTAAACAAAGGCGTTTTAGTTTTTTGTTCCGGTATCAATGTTTGCGTATTTATATTTTGGGTTGGCTTGTTTTCGTTGAATATTTTGATAGCGTAATAAGAGATGCGGGCAAAGCTGCCGGCAGCGTCAAAATTGATTAAGTTAACCGGCCAGTCGATATCATTTACATTTACCAGCAAGGGTGCATAACTGCTCATTTTTACCAGGTCGCCGTTTTTTTCCATGCTCATGATGTACACGGCATCGCTTAAGGCAGCATTCATATTGCCGGCTCCTACTCCACTGTTTGTAGCATATTCGCCCACATACATATCCCAATCGCCCCGTTTATATTTATCAAAATGATTGTAGTTGCGCATGGCCCAGCCCGCCGGTTTGTATGCATGTTCGTCTACTATATCAATACCCTTCATGCTGTCGGTTGTACGCTTATTTACATCACCAATACCCATGCTCGCCATTATTTTTATTTGCGGATACTTTGCTTTAATGGCTTTATAAAAACGGTTGTACCTGGCGGCGTAGCGTGGACCTGATTGCTCGTTGCCCACCTCAATAAATTTTAATGGAAAAGGAGACGGATGCCCGTTGGCTGCTCTTAATTTTCCGTACTTACTGGTAACCGGTCCCACTGCATACTCAATTCCATCAAGTATATCATTTATGATGGAATCTACTTTGTTATCTGGTACAAAACTACCACTCCTGAATTCACAGGATATGCCGATGTTGAAAACATACAATGCCGCTGCATGAATGTCTTCGCAAAACTGCAGGTATTCGTGGTAGCCAAATCCATCTGTACTCCAGTATCCCCAAACACTGTAAGTACCTGGCCGCTTTTCAACAGGCCCAATGCTTTTTTTCCAGTTGGGTGTATTTGCGGTATTAATGCCTTCTACAAAACAACCACCAGGCCAACGTACAAATGCCGGTTTTAAATCTGCAATATATTGGGCAAGATCCAACCGTAAACCATTTGGCCGGTTCATAAATGTTTTTGCAGGAAACAGTGAAACCATATCCAGCCAAACAACACCTGTGCTGCCAAATGTCAGTACAAATTTTGCTTTACTGTTTGATTGCTTTGCCAGCAACTGGCAGGTGTATTTTTTCCAGGATGAACCACTTACAGCAGCAAATGTATATGCAGCAAGTATTACACCGGTTTCTGATTGCAGCGATGCAGTTATGGGGCCTTTGTACTGCTTGTTGGTACGGGCATAAAAACTCAGGTTATAAACAGCTCCTTTAACCGTATTGATACCCCAAAAGCCGTCATTAACTACGTTGTTGTTTGCTGTCGGATCCCATTGATTAATGGTTACCTGCAACGAATTGGGCGTGGCGTTGTTCAAAGGATTTTGCCTGGATAATGCCAACGCCATAGAGCTACCGCCACTTGCCTGCAGACTCCACGCCGGCCATTGACTTTTTAAATTCCATTCCATTTTCCAATCGCTGGCAGCATTATCCGGCATCATAAAATGAGGCGATTTTTTGGGAACAATAAAACCATCCGCAAGCGTGGTGGCCAGGGGTAACCTGCTTTCTTCAAAGCCACGGTTCTGGATGAGTTCGCCATACAAACCTCCTTCGCCACCGTGACTGATTTCTTCAAAAAAAACACCATGCAAATCAGGCGATACGTTGCTTTCTAATTTGGAAGCATCTATGGTAATGGTTGCTTTATTTTGGCTGAATACTGCATGATTACATGCAACTATAACAAGCAGGAAGAAATATTTTTTCATTTGTTTGAATGGACCTGTCAATGGAAATTATTTATAGATGCTTCGATTTAATAAAAGTTTTCTTCTGTGCTTTATTGTACAAGCAGATGCTTCGTCGCCACAGCCAGTCGCACAGTTTCCGCATTACCCGGCTGGCCCGAACGATAATTAAGCTGCTACTCCACTATCCATTCATGTATGCCCGTTGCATTGTCTACCGGTAGCTGCACCTCCAATTTCAACGCAGTGGTTTTTACTGTTTCGAAGGTTACTCTGTTGTATTTCTCTTTTGCAATTTCATAATCACCAATGGCTTTTACAGGAATCCATTCGCCGTCTTTTTTGTAATAGATTTTCCAGGCGGCCGGTATGCGGCAACCTCCCCATGGGCCATCATCATACCAATACACTTTGCTGGATGAAACGGTGTGCTCCGTATCAAAATCATACACTACCCATTCGGTTGAATTTTTCTTTGGCCACCAATGAAAATATGGTACGGTGTTATCTTTTGAATCGGCTGGTTCAAACTGGTCGTTAATTGCTTTTAATGATTTTGATTTTATTGAAGCTGTGACAATGCTTTTGTTGGCGATGGTAGCAGCAGGCTGCGGCCTTGCTGCTATCGCCGTGTAAGGAATCCAAACTTCCATTTCTCCGGAACCACGATTGTCCCATGCATAGTAAGGTATGGCTGTTACTTTTTGTTTGGTAGTTATTAAGTCGGAACTGTTTAACTGGCGTTTGCTTGCTTCCCCATCGGCTGTAATTGTATTGATTCCATTTAATAACTCTTCGTGGTAACTTGCCTGCAGGGGTGCCATTTTATCTACGATTATATTTTGCACCAGGCTGTCTTTATTATCGGGGCCTTCCAGGCAATACACCACGGGGCCATACTGAATTGCAAAACGACCAGCATCAGCTTTCACTTTTTCATTGGCAAATATTTTTTGAGGCTGCATCGGTAAATCGAGCGACACTTTATCGCCTTTTTTCCAGGTACGATAGATGACCGCATATCCCTTTTCAACTTTGTAGCTAAACGGTTTGCCATTGATGAGCATTGAAACCGGTGTTTGAACGTTGCTTGAATTGTATAAATCGCCAGGTACCGGTTGTTGTTGTGCCCAGCCGGGTATACGCACATGCAATGTAAAACTCCCTGCTTTTTCAGGATTTACTGCCAACTCAATTTTACCACTCCATGGATAGTTGGTGATTTGTGCAATGTTTATTTTACCAGATGCTAATTTGATATTACTGCTGTTGCTCATGAAAAGATTTACGTACAAATCGTTGTTGTTTTGCGCATATACATAGCCGGGAACAGAGGGAAGAAAACGGGTCATATTGGAGATACAGCAGGCGCAGGAAAACCAGCTGCTTCTGTCATGCTGACCAACCGACGCCAACGGGTTAGGATAAAAAAAACGGTTGCCACTTAGTGACATACCCGATAGCAAACCATTGTAGAGCGTACGTTCCAGCACATCAATGTATTTGGCATCGCCATGCAGCAGGAACATGCGACTGTTCCAATACACGTTGGCAATGGCCGCACAGGTTTCTGCATACGCACTCATATTGGGCAAATCGTAGGCGTCGCCAAATGCTTCGCCATTTCCGGTAGCACCGATGCCGCCGGTGATGTACAATTTCTTATTTGCCACATCATTCCAAATAGCATCAATGGCTTTTAAATAATTTTTATCGCCGGTCAATGCGGCTATATCTGCCATTCCGCTATACATGTAAGCTGCACGTACGGCATGGCCTACCGCTTCTGTCTGATCAATTACTTTTTTATTGGCCTGGTTATAAGACTCTCCATTGGGGCCACGTACATCCAAAAAGAATTTGGCCAGATCAAGGTATTTTTTATTGCCTGTAATCCGGTACAATTTTGCCAGCCCAATTTCAACAATCTGGTGTCCGGGATATTCTTCTATTTTGCCATAACCAAAAGCCCTGGTCAACAAGTCAGCATTTTTTGTTGCGATGTTCAATAAAGTTTTTTTACCGGTTGCATTGTAATGCGCATAAGCAGCCTCGTATAAATGGCCGGCGTTGTATAACTCATGACTTAGAATTGAATCGTTCTGCCAACGTTTTTCCCCGAGCCATTCATGGAGCACGGCAGGCTTAATGGTTCTGAAAGTATAGAGGTAGCCATCCTTTTCCTGGGCCGCACCAATAATGGCAATCAGCGTATCGAGGTACAAGGACAGTTTTTTATTGGGCGATACCTGCAAGGCATAAGAAGCCCCTTCTATCCATTTGTAAACGTCGGTATCATCAAAAGGAAATTCTGAACATACCTTATTTTCCCTTTTTCCCGCCGCTGCTAAAAAGTTATCAATTCTTCCATGCTCCTTACACATTTTCAAAATGTATGGAATGGTGATGTCTGCATTTACCTGCATCTTAGGTTTCCAGAAATTATCATTCACATTTACATGAGTAAATGGTACCGGCTGTATGGGATAATCTTTTTGCTGTGCATATGCTGACATGTATAACAGCATCGCTGCCATCAACCTTATATGTTTCATGACTGATTGGTATTTTTATTGATTGGAATTGATCAGTTTACTTACATCCCCTTTTACTATTTTAACCCCATACACAGGGCCGGCAGCATTTTGCGCTTTGGGTACAAATTTTATTTTTGCTGTTAATTTATACTTTGTTAAATCAAGCGAAATGGGATAGGCAATTTCATACATTTTACTGCCCTTGTATTTATTCAAATCTTCCGTTGCTATTTTAATATCATTCACATAAATGTCAAATACCCGCCCCCTGTTATCCGTACCCCAGTAATTGCAAACGAGGGTATTGCTGGCCGATGGATCTACTTTCATTGTAAAAGAAAAGTAACCACTATCTTCTGCCATTCTCCATTTGCGGTTGTGTTCATCGCCGGTAATAGTTTTTTCGCCTGTTAGCTCGTGATCTCTCTCCGGCTGCATTTCGCCGATGCGTAAATTATCTACCGTTCTTGCTTCCAGCTCCTGTTGTTGCTGCTTTTTAGCTTCGTATATTTTCTGCTGTACTGCCCATTGCTGTGGCGTAAATACATCCCAATAAACAGTATAATGTTCATCTGCGGTGGTATTAAACGGAATGAGATTTACTTCCTTTGAATTGCCGGTAGCTGCTGTTTTGAAAACAAGTGGCTGATTGCTAACAGGGCTTACCCATTTACCCGGATCGGTTTCACTGGTTACAAAAACCGGTATCTCAGATGGCTCAGGTTCTTTATTACCCAACACGCCTGCCAACAAAACCGGTCCATAAAATACCGCTTTACGGTTAACATTGTCGGGCATTGACTGGGTATAAAAATGCAATGGCGTTATGAACTCAACCTTATCATTATTGCTCCATTTCCTTTTTAGCACGATGTACCCTTCATTATCAACCACTGACCTTTGAGGCTTACCATTGATACTTACAGTAACACCATTTGACCAATATGGCTTGCGGAGGCGGATAGCAAAACTGGTGGGCTGCTTTGCTGAAATAGTAAAAACCGTTTTATCGGTTGAAGGCACACCAGTCTCCTGCCTGATGGAAATATTTTTTTCTTTCCAGTCTAAAACAGATGGAATAAAAAGATTGACGTACAAGCTACCATCTTTGCCACGATAGTAAATATTTTCGCCGTACTTAACATGGTTTTCCATGCCGGTGCCTACGCAACAGGTAAAAGAATTGTATTCATCGCTGTACTCTTTTTTACCGCCCATTCGCAACGATACAAAATAAGTAACCATGCCGGTTGCATGATTTTGTGATGCCAGGATATGGTTGTACAAAGCCTTCTCATAATAATCCATCAATGCCGACGATGGGTTGGTCACAAAAAGTTCACGAGTTAATTTCAACATGTTGTAAGTGTTGCAAGTTTCCGTTGTATTGTCCGTTAGCTTATCGTTTAATTTATCCGGCTCACTTAAATATTCATAATTACTGTTGCCCCCGGTTGCATAGGAATGATGTTTTGTAACCGTTTCCCAAAAGAAATCCGCAATCGACTTGTCTCTTTGATCTCCTGTTAACTGGTACCTTCTTGCACTGCCGATTACTTTGGGTATTTGTGTGTTGGAATGTTTACCCGGCAGCACATCCATGTGTGCAGCCAACGAATCTAAAATTCTTTTATCATAAAAGCGGTAAGATAAATCGAGGTATTTTTTGTTGCCGGTGATGGCGTAGGTATTTACCAATGCATCGTTCATGCCACCATATTCTGTTACCAGCATTTTTTGAAAAAGCGTATCGCTTAAATTAGCGGTGATGTTAGCAGCCCAATCGGCGATGCCTTCGTTTATCTTTAACGCTTTTGCATTATTGGTGTACAGGTAAACATCCAGCAAGCCGCCCATAATTTTATGTACCGTGTACCACGGCGACCAGGCTCCGTTTAAATCAAAACCGCGGGATCGGATATGGCCTTGTGAAACACTAAGCCATAAACTATCTTCATTGGGAATAGCGCCAATATACCCCGTCTTCCTGGCCCGCTGGCATTCATCCAGTTCATCAACAATGTAGTTAATTCTTTTAAGAAATTCCTTATCGCCTGTAGATGCGTAATGCAAAGCGAGTGCAGATAAATAATGTCCCAACGTATGTCCGGCAAGCCCGGACGTTTCCCATCCGCCATATTTTTCGCCCCTGGCTTTTAAACCGGAGTGCACCCTAAAATCTGACAGCAGTCGGTCTGGCTCTATTTTCAACAGGTAATTTACATCTGCCTGCATTGCTGCTGTAAACGGCCCATCCAGTAATTTTACATCACTTACATTAAAAGCATAGGCTTTAATATCCACTACAGGTTTTACTTTCATCTTACTGTCTTTCCATTCAGGTACATAACTTTGGCACAGAGTGGTTATGCAAAAAATCAATAAAGCACAGGCAGTTAAATAAGTTTTTTTCATACAATTTTTATTTACTCATTCAGGTTTTGTTGTCAATACATTTTTACCAATTTCATTTCTATACCAGGTAAGATGCAGCATAATAAACAATGCATTTTTTACGCCACAAATCAATAACATTTAGGGATTGCCGGCATTCAATTCTTCCATATTTCTATCCGGCGGATCAACACCCAATAAATGTTTTACAAAAAAATCACGTTTCTTTTGTCTGCCATAAGGGCCACCATCGCTGTGTCCCATGCCTGGCACCACCAACAGGTCAAAATTCTTCCCGGCTTTTATCAATGCGTTTGCCATGCGATAAGTAGATTCCGGAGGCACATTAGTGTCTGCCTCTCCCACTATCAGCAGCAAAGCGCCCTTTAATTTACCGGCATTGGTCACATTGCTTTGTGCAGCATAATGGGGGCCTACAGGATATCCCATCCATTGTTCGTTCCACCATTGCTTGTCTATGCGGTTATCATGACAGCCTGCTGCCGAAACTGCGGCTTTATAAAATTCAGGATGAAACAGTACTGCGCCTGCAGCATTTTGTCCGCCGGCAGATGTGCCATACAAACCTACTCTTGCAACATCTACATAAGTATATTTTGCAGCCAACCCTTTTATCCATAAAATGCGGTCGGCAAATCCTGCATCGGCAAGATTTTTCCAGCACACGTCGTGAAAAGCTTTGGAGCGATTGGCTGTGCCCATGCCATCACACTGCACAACAATAAAACCAAGTTCGGCCATGCTTTGCATTTCGCTGTAATTCATAAAGCGTTTCGGCACAAATGCATCTTGCGGGCCTGCATAAATATTTTCAATCACCGGGTATTTCAGGGTACTGTCAAAATGGGAAGGACGGCAAACAACGCCCCAGATATCTGTAGCATGGTCTCTGCCTTTGGCAACAAATACTTCCGGCATTTTTAGCCCGAGTTGCTGGTATTTACCAATGTCAGCTTTTTCCAATACGCAAATTAATTTTCCGTCGGCGGTACGGTGTAATTCAGTAACGGCAGGCATATCCGGCCGGGAATAATTATCAATAAAATATTTTCGGTTGGGAGAAAAACTGAGCAAATGACTGGCGTTGGCCAGGGTTAATGACACCAGGTTTTTTCCATCAAAACCTATGCGGTAATAATGAATGTTGTAAGGATCTTCACCTTGGTTTACACCACTTGCCTGGAACCAGATCTCCCGTTTCTTTTCATCTACACTGTCAATATTTCTTACCACCCAGTTGCCGTTGGTGATCCTGTTTTTTACGCCGCCCTTTATCGCATCTACCAAATACAATTGGTTCCAGCCATCTTTTTCGCTGCTCCAGATAATTTCATTGGTGGCAGCGGTGTACCAGGTAAATATCCGGCTTTCATAAATAAATGTATTCGTCTTTTCATCAATAAGATTCCTGGTGTTGCCATTGGCTGCATCCACTTCTATCATTCTAAAACGTTGGTGACCACGGTCTGCTTTTTCCAATACAAAATAGCGGTTATCGCCGGTGCGCCAGTGTATCCATGGATAATCCAAAAAATCATATAATTCCGTATTTACTTTGAGTAATTTTTTATCATCCATATTAATAATGAACATTTCATAACTACTAAAAGCATCACCAGGTTGGGCATAGTCATTGCGTTTTAAAACGCCCCGGGTAAGGGTGTCAATAGAAGACAGAATGTAATAAACGGGTTTTTCTTTTACCGGGTTAATGTGAAACACTACCAGGTGTTTACTATCCGGCGACCATTGTATTTGCCCGTATGGTTTAGCTGTATCTCCGTTCTGCGTAACCTGTTCGGTCTGTCCATCTTTTACCGACTGAATAAACAGGTTGCCATTTTTTTGATATGCAGCCCATTGCTTATCCGGTGAAAGGCTGTCTGACGCCGGCTGCCGCTCCCACCGGCTTTTTATATTGCCTGTTATAAAACCATTGTCTTTTTTTATAGCAACAGAATCTGTCTTGCTGCAGCTATAAGTTTTTAAATTGCACCGGTACCATTTTTTCTGTACCTCTACAGCAACATGTTGATGCAACCCGTCAAACTGCATATTACTTATAGGAAGACTGCCCGCTGTAACCGTCGTATCCAGTACTTTGTTTAGCGCCATGGCCATTTTTGCATGGTCGAATGCGTTTTGCCTGGTGGCAGTTAATGCATTTACGTATAAATATTCCGCACTGTCGCCGGCCAGTAAATTTCTATACCAAAAACCTTTTTCATCTGTCTGCCAGTTTGCATTTACATAAGATTTAAAAACACTTTTCTTCGCCAGTGAATCTAACAGCGCTGCAGCTTTGTAAGCCCTCAATACCTGCTGCCGTGCAGGCTGGTAAGGCTTTACCGGTTGCGCCTGTATTTTTAAAGCAATAGTAAATAGCAAAACATTTACCATACTGGTACCACATAATTTCAAGCTGAATTTTATGGAAGATACTTTCATCAAAATGATCGTTTAATTGCCAATACTAACAATCACTAAAATTAAGTCACCTTCAGGTGCTATTTAAAAATAAACTCTCTTATTATTTACCTATTTTACCCAATTTGTAAGAACATGATTGGGTAAAGATCTTTTCCAAAGACATCCTTTTTAACAAAAAGGTAAAATCTTTAACCGGAGACGAGGTAAATAAAACCATTTCTTACTATGACAAAGGACCAGTATTGGGATTGATGCTGGATTTCAAAATAAGAAATGAAACAAAAAATACACAATCACCCGACGATGTAATGCGATTGTTGTATAAAAAATATTATCAAATAAAAAAACGAGGGTTTACTGAAGCTGGGTTTCAAACGGAATGTGAAAAAGTTGCAGGTACTTCCCTGGCAGAAGTATTTAACTATGCTGCTACCGTAACGCCAATCAACTACCCTGAATATTTTTCGTACGCAGGTTTGGCGTACGCGCCAACAAATATCTGTAACACTGGCAACAAAATTTGAAAATCCTTTTACCATTACACCGTTGCAAAATCAAACCGCTTTACAAAAAGAAATTTATCAAGGCTGGTTAAACAAATAAACGCGGCTTTGAATTTATGGCAACTTATAAAAACGCCAGTTGGTTTTATAGCTTTCCTTCAGCGGTTGGTTGGTTAAAATATTACGGAGCATTTCTACGGGCATTGAATTTTGTTGTAACACAGCATCATGAAATTGTTTAAGGCTCATTTTATTTTCACCGGTCATTTCATTCTTAAGCGCCATAAACTGAAGGCCGCCCATCATGTAACCTACCTGGTATAGCGGGCTATAACCACCAACAAAAGAACGACGTACTTCTCCTTCTGCATTGGCTCTTTCATGCCCTACCCGGTCTACCAAAAAATCAATGCATTGCTGCGGCGACCATTTCCCCATGTGGTAGTTGAGCGAAAAAATAATCCGGGCGCAACGGTGCATGCGCCAGAAGAGCATACCAATGCGGTCTTCAGGCGATTGTGGAAAGCCTTCATTCCACAATTCCATTTCCCAATACAGCGCCCATCCTTCCGTCCAGAAGGGGGTGAAATAATTGCGGTAGGTGTTTACGTGTTCATTCATAAACTGCTGCAGGTAATGCCCGGCAATTAATTCATGGTGTACGGTGGCTCTTGAAAAATGTGGGTTATTGCCGCGCATGCTCATCATCCTGGCATCATATTCCATCGTGTTGGTTGGATAGGAAACGGCAAACTCTTCGCCACCATAAAAAAAGGGATTTACCAGCTGCTGCTGCGGTGTCATCATCGCAATGCGCCAGGTTTCTTCCGCCAGTGGCGGGATGGTGATTAAATCTTTCGCTTTTAGAAAGGCGATGGATTCATCGTACAATTTAACCATTGCCTGCGCCTGCTCACCTGCGGGTACAAAGCTTTGCTTTACTTTTTCCATGGCTGCTTTCCAGCCTGTACCAAAGCCCATTTCAGCAGAAGCCTTCAGCATTTCTTTATCGCACCAGGCAAATTCTTTATTGGCTACCTGTATCAGTTCCTCCGGTGTATAAGGAATCATTTCATAATTTAACTGGCGCACAATTTCATCCCGGCCAATGGGATAGCCAACTATACCACTTGAATCTTTATTGGGTGCATTTTTTTCGGCATTTGTTTTAAAGGCAGCGGCATATACTATCAGCGAACTATCTAATTTTTTATAAGTATCCGGTACCCACCAGCTGAATAACGGATCGTATCCGTTGTAAAACGTAAACACATTTTTGGCGGCAATTTGTAACCCTCTTATGATGATAGCTGCACGGCGGCTATTGCTGACTGTTATATTTTTTTCAGCAGCCAGTTTTGTCTTCAATTGCTGCAATTGTTTATTAATAGCGAAAAAATCAGCGGCTACTTTTTTACCATCTATTGCGCCACCACGGCGGCGTATTTTTTCGAATGCGTAAACAGAATCTGCAAACGGAAACCATTGCTGTACCGCTGCATATTCTGCGGCTTCTTTGTTGGGCTGGAAAACAGTTTCGTCAAGGTCTCTTTTAAATAAAATATAATCTGCTTTACAACCCTGCGGCAATGTGCTAAAAGTTATTTTGTTCAGCTTGCTGATATAATCTTCTGCGAGTTTTTTAAAGCGTTCCCTTTTTTCCGGTGCGCCTTCTACAATATACACCCGGTTTAATGCCGTAACATCTGCATTATAACTTTGCATGATATTGGGCATCTCGTTGCAGGGCACATACGTTGCACTCATTTGTGCATGAAGAGAAAAAGATAACCCGGCAAACACAACAGCAATAAAAATGAATTTGCGCATAAGCGGTAATTAGTATTGTAAATTAATCAAATGACTATGAAAAGCGCTCCGGGTCAAAAGCTTTAATATCCATGGATGTGTGCTGACCATTTACCAATTCTGCGATTAGTTTTCCGCTGGCCGGCCCAAGGCTTAAGCCACTCATGGCATGACCACCGGCGATAAATAAATTGTTTATTTTTTTTGACGACCCAATATAAGGAACCCCATCCGGTGTGCAGGGCCGGAAGCCATACCATACATCTTTTTCCCGGGGCAAATTCAATTGCAGGTTGGAAAAATATTTAGGAATTGAATTCACAATACCTTCTACCCTTTTCATATTCACCCTGCTGTTAACCGGCGCTATTTCCATGGTGCCGCCAAAGCGGATACCGCCATTCATAGGAGTAACAGCTACCCGTGCCTCACAAAAGATGGATGGAATATTGAGTTGCTTCGGTGGGTTGTTTTGCATGAACGAATATCCTTTTCCTGGCATTAGCGGGATGGATAGGCCTACCATTTTTGTGAGCTGCGGTAACCAGGAACCTGCAGCCATCACCACCACATCCGCTTCAAAATCACCGTTTGCAGTAACTACTTTTTTTATAACGTCTCCTTGTCTTATTATTTTTTCAACAACGCTGTTCGTTTGAAATTTTACACCAGCACTTTTTAAATATTCAATCAGTTGCGCAATGAGTTTATTGGGGTACAAATGCGCATCACAACGGTAATGCACTGCTCCCAAAACATCGAGGTCTATTGCCGGTTCCAGGGCTTGCGCCTGTTGTTTACTAAGCGGTTCTACATCCAGGCCGAGTGATTGTGCCCTGTGTGCAAGATGTATTTCTTCTTCTTCAACTTTTGGAGTTTTAAAGTACATCATTATACCTTTCTTTTCCAGGCCAAAATCAAAACCGGGTTTGGCTGCCAATGTTTCATACAACGATTTACTCAGCAGGTTAATGTCACGAAGGGGAACCGCAGATTGTTCTACATTTTTTTCGGTCGCACTTTTTACAAATTTTAAACCCCAGTTAATCAGATCAACATTCAACGAAGGCTTTACATAAAAAGGGCTTCGGCTGTTAAACATCCATTTGATACCTTGTGATATCATTCCCGGCATTGCCAGCGGAACAAAATGGCTCGGCACTATCATGCCCAGATTTCCATAAGAGCAACTGTCTGACAAATCAGTTTTGTCAATGATTGTTACATCCCAACCGCTCTCTTTTAAATAGTATGCTGAACTTAAGCCAACCACTCCTCCACCAATAATAACTGCCTTCATAAGATTATTAAACTTGTTACCAACTGATTTAAATTACCTGGAAACCAAATGCGTAAGGATCATCGGCTTCATCAATACTGATGGTATTGTACCCGAAGATCCTTGCCCAGCCTTCTATACCGGGCTTAATGGCAGGTTGGCCTGCTACCGTTGTTTCTTCTTCAATAGTACCATTAAATTTGGAACCGATGATACTTTCATGAATAAACACATCGCCTTTTTTAAGCTTGCCTTTGGCATACCACTGCGCCATGCGTGCAGAAGTGCCTGTACCACATGGACTGCGGTCAATGGCTTTATCGCCGTAAAAAACTGCATTTCTTGCGGTGGAAGTTTTGTCCAGCACACCGCCTGTCCACAGTATGTGTGAACAGCCATTGATGGTTGGATTTTCGGGATGTACAAACTCATATTTTTCATTGATGCGTTTGCGCAATTCCCTTGCCCATGCAATTAACTGATCAGCGCTGTAATGTTCAATGCCCTTAAAGTTTTTCTGTACATCCACAATGGCGTAAAAATTACCACCATACGAAACATCTATTACAAGCTCGCCCAGGTCCGGGCATTCGGCAGTTAATTCAGCGGCCGCCAGATAGGAAGCCACGTTGGTCAACTTTACCGTTTTTACTTTTTTACCTTCCTGTGTGTAACTGATCAATACTAATCCTGCCGGGGCTTCCATGCGGATGATGCCGGGTATTTTTGGTGTGATCAATCCTTCTTCAATGGCGATGGTGATGGTGCCGATGGTACCATGACCACACATGGGTAAGCAGCCACTGGTTTCAATAAATAACACGGCTACGTCATTGGCCGGGTCGTGTGGCGGATACAAAATACTGCCGCTCATCATGTCGTGGCCACGGGGTTCAAACATCAGGCCCTTGCGTATCCAATCATATTCTTTTAAAAAATGCTGCCGCTTTTCACTCATGTTACTGCCGTGTAAAAACGGGCCGCCACCTGCTACCAGCCTTACCGGGTTGCCGCAGGTATGCGCATCTATACAAAAGAATTTTTTTGAAAGCATGGTTTGTTTACTAATTTTTTAACAATGTTTTTCGGCCAGGGCACATCAAAATCGTGATTCAATTCAACCCACCCGCATTTTTGTTACCGCTTTGCAACAATTATTTTTTGCGAAAAAAAACAGCTGTAACGAAAGACGTACCACAATGTCATCCAGGTACAAGAGGGCGACGCAACGATGTTCCACACAGCTTCTTAGCCCGGACTATGCATTTTATATTAACTTGGTAAAAGGTTTTTAACAGTACCGTATTTACATTTTTTTTTAAAGAACAGGCAATGCTGGTCTTGTAGCGATACCCTTATTAATAATTGCAAGCACGGCTTCCTTTTCCTGCCCTTCCAGCATTAACCTTGGTGCCCTTACATACGGGGTACATAGGCCGGTTTGTGTTGCTGCCAGTTTAATGTATTGTACCAGTTTACTGTGAATATCCAACTCCAGCAGAGGCAAAAACCAGCGGTAAATTTCCAGCGCTTCTTTATAACGGCCCAGCTTCATCAGTTTGTAAACAGCTACTGTTTCTGCAGGAAAAGCATCTACCAATCCGCCGATCCATCCATCTACACCCAGCGCCAGTTCTTCCAATGCCAATGTATCTACACCGCAAAGAATTTTAAACCGGTCGCCAAAATGATTTTTCATCCGGGTTACATTTGAAACATCCCGGGTGGATTCTTTTACCGCCACGATGGTAGGCATTTTTGCCAATTCTTCAAACATGGCCGGTGTTACTTCAATTTTATAATCGTATGGATTATTATAGATCATGATGGTTAAGTCTGTAGTAGCTGCGATGGCCTTAAAGTATTCCACCGTTTCCCGGTCATCTGCTTTGTAGCGCATGGGTGGCAACACCATCAATCCATCAGCTCCGTTGGCAACCGCATCTTTTGCAATTTGGATAGCTGCTTTTGTAGATTGCTCTGCAATATTTACAATTACCGGTGCAGGCCTGTTCATAGCGGTTTTGCAATAGCGTAACAATTCCCACTTTTCTTCGGCAAGCATAGTGCTGGCTTCCCCCAAAGAGCCACCCACCACCAGGCCATCCACGCCGGCATCCAGCTGTGCATTTACATTTATTTTAAACATCTCAAAATCGATGGCATCGTCTTTTGTAAACGGAGTAAGCATTGCGGGGTAAACTCCTTCCCATGCAGGTTGTATCATACAGTTAAATTTTAATTATTACACAAAAGTAAGGGTTGAATAAAATGTAAATTGATTTAAAATGGCTGTTTATTTACAAATTTTATCCATAACGCAAATGATAAATGTAAAATACCCGGCTTCATTTTGGATCGGTATCTTACCACACGGCGCTTTAACCTTTGCAACCGAAAACAACCACCTGTACTGCTGCCGTTATTCATTTTTACCCCAGTGCTCATTGGGCCTGTCGCCCATTTGCAATTGTAAAATGCCGCCTTTTGCAATAGCGGCATGCGTAATAAAACAGTAGGGCCAGGGCTTTCCGTTAAGTGTGGCGCTTTGAATGTATATGTTTTTCGGCGAATTATTGATGGCCTTTATGGTAAATGTTTTGCCGCTGGTGTACCGGGCATCCAGTTTAAAAGTTATGGTATTAAAAACCGGGCTGGTAATTTCATACCGCGAATTACCGGAAGCAACCGGGTAAATGCCGCTGGATGCCAATACGTACCAGGCCGACATCTGGCCAACGTCTTCATTGCCCACCAACCCTGCAACGCCATCGTGGTAAGCCCTCCGGCAAATTGCCCTGCTCCACTTTTGCGTTAGCCAGGGTGCCTGCAACCTGTTGAATAAAAAAGACACATGGTGCACCGGTTCGTTGGCATGATTGTAATAATCGTTCCAGGTCATACTTTCAGGCGTGTGTTCAAAAAAACTGGTTAGGTCTGCAATTACTTTTTTTGTGCCACCCATTAACTGCACCATACCTTTAATATCGTGCGGAACAAACCATCCCTGTTGATAGGGATTACTTTCTACTGAACCATAATCCTGCTGCAAACGGCCTGCTGGCGGCAAGGGTTCCCAGCTTCCATCTTTCATTTTTGGTCTGAACCAACCTGTAGCGGTATCAAAAATATTGCGGTAGCTCTGCGCCGCAAGCGTATACTTAATTTCATCATTCTTTTTACCCAAGGCTTTTGACAGGCCCGCCAGGCAACTTTCTGAAAACGCATATTCAAGCGTACCGGAAATACTATTGGATTCAGCAACATATCCTCTTTCACCATTGCCAAATTTGCCGGTGGTATTTACAGCATAAGCATATGCTTTGGCAATATCAAAATTACGGATGCCTTTTGCGTAGGCATCGGCAATTACTGGTATGGCCGGGTTACCAATCATACAATTGGTATAAGCATTTAACAACTCCCAGCGTTCCAGGTAATGCCTGCCGCTTTCGTCTGCCATTGTTACCAACGAATTGATCATGTCGTTTACCACCTCCGGATTTATGATATTCTGCAACGGCATCTGGCTCCTGAAAACATCCCATCCGCTAAAAATGGTGCGCTTGGTAAATTGTTGACCATGATGAACCAAATGATCGGCCCCCGTATAATTACCATTTACATCCTGCATAGACCGGGGATCAATCATGGTATGGTATAACGCAGTGTAGAATACTTTCTTTTCTTCATCAGTTCCGCCAATGATGTTGATTTTGCCAAGGGCATTATTCCAGCTGCCAATGGCATGGGCATGTACTTTATCAAAATTCCAGTCTTTTATTTCGGCGTTTACATTTGCTTTGGCACCTGCAATATTTGTAAATGAAATCCCGGCTTTCATCAATACCTGTTCTTTATCTGATGTGGCAAATTCTGTAAAAAAGCCAAGGTGCTTTCCTTCCTTTTCTTTTACCCCTTTCAATACAAGTGCTTCGGCTATGCGTTGCTGGTAGTAACTGGCTGAAACCGCCTCCCGGTGCCGGTTTGCTGTATCAGGGATATCAGCGCTCCATACGCCAAAATTTTTTAACGGCTTGCTGAAGCTTGCATAAAAGTATACGGTGTAATTGGCATTGCCTTCACCATCACCCCACCCTCCGCCATCGGGTGTGCATTGCATCCACCCTGCTATGGTGTAATCATCTACCACCTTTACATATTGCAGAGTAGAAGTGCCTCCTACCCTGCGGGCCAAATCAATCTGTATGCGTGATTGGCTGCTGGCAGGAAAAGTAAAACGCATGATGCCGGAATGCGGTGCTGCTGTTAATTCTGCTTGTATATTGTTGTCGGTTAGCTGCACACTGTAGTAACCAGCGGTAGCTTTTTCACTTTGTTTATTGTAGCCGGAACGATAGCCTGGTAAGGCATCGCCTTCTTTACCTGAATTTGTTTTCAACGGCCCAACTGCTGGCATCACTAAAAAATTACCCAGGTCGCCATACCAACCGATGCCACTCATTTGCGTAAATGCAAAACCTTCAATGCTGGTGTGTTCATAGCTATACCCCGAGCCGTTATCGCCACCGGTAATGGTATTGGGACTAAGCTGTACCAAACCGAAGGGCGTTGCTGCACCAGGGAAAGTTTTTCCTAACCCATGATAAATGCCGGCTTCACCCACATTGGTGCTGGCACCTATAAATGGGTCTACAAATTGGGCCGGATTAGCCGGCTGGCACTGTGCGGTTATTGCGGCAATTATTGTAATGCAAATAGCTGTTAGTTGTTTTTTCATTTTGCAGGTTGTGTTGCGTATTGACATGACGTCAACTTTATAAAGGTTGTTTTGTTTACCAGGCAAGATATTTAATATCAGTAATAACAAATTTAACATACGGTAAAAAAAATGCTTTCCTGTATACATCAAATTAAAACGAAATTAAACACAAGCGTTTGCGTATAACAGCCGCCTTAAGAGATGAGTATTAAACAGTAACTTGTTGCATCATCTTGCCCCACCCTACGAATGCTTTATCATTGGTTAAAACATACGCTTAATAACAACTATAGCACCCGTCAACAAATGAATATCACTGTAACAAACCTGGCGTTCATCCATTATAATAACAGCAAAGCAATCTGCAATAACAAGGTCTTTAAAATATGTTGAACAAATATCTTTTGGAGAAATCAAATCACCTGCGCCATTGCTTTTTTTACCTGGCTCCGCATTTAAAAAAACTGATAAATGGCTTGCTGGCAATGGCAGTGCTTGTGGTTATAACCAGTACAGGCTGCGGCAAAAAAAATGGTGCGGTTACCTTGCAGAGTCCGGATGGTAAAATAACAACTTCCATATTCGCAGATAGTACCGGAATGCTGATCTACACCGTTCATTACCGGGGCAAGACGGTTATTTTAAACTCAACCCTTGGCATTACCGTTAACCAAATCAATTTGGGTAAGGCTGTACAAATGAATGATCCTGTTTATTCATCCGTCAATGAAAAATATGCATCACAAGGTATACACGATACGGCTGTCAATCACTATAACCAGGTTATCATTCCCATTACCCATCAACAGAGCGGAATGCAGTACCAGCTGCACATAAAGGTATTTGATGATGGCATCGCTTATCGGTATGTGGTTCCGCAAAAAGGAACTGCCACTGTGCAAGGTGAAGCCAGTTCCTGGAAAATACCTGCCGGGTCAACGGTGTGGTACCAGGAAAATATTTTTTATTATGAGGGATTGTATTACGAAACACCGTTGTCAAAACTGGGTGTAAAAAAGCTTGGACCGCCACTCACCTACCAAACTACAGACAGTGTCTATGTAAGCATTACCGAAGCGGCTTTGTACAACTATAGCGGCATGTCGTTGCAATCAGACAATAGTGGAACCCTGCATGCTGCGTTTGTAAATGATTCCAGCGGATGGCAAATACAGGACACGATTGTAACGCCATGGCGTGTGGCTATTGTTAGTGATAACCTCAATGGGCTTGTAAATGCAGACATCATTCAAAACCTGAATCCTGCACCGGATAGTGCATTACAGCATGCCAGCTGGATAAAGCCCGGCAAAGCCGTTTGGTCGTATTTTATGCATGACAATGTTACCACCATGGCACTTGAAAAAATGTATATTGACAAAGCCGCCCTCTTGGGTTTTGAATACAATATGGTGGATGCCGGCTGGGAATCGAGCTGGCCGAATTGCATGGATTCATTGAAAGCATTGGTGCAATACGCCAGCAATAAAAAAGTTGGCGTCTGGGTTTGGAAAGCCTACACATCTCTAAAAGAAGATACCGTACGCCGTGCCTTTTTTGAGCAGATGCAGCATACCGGTGTAGCCGGAATAAAAATTGACTTTATTGACAGGGAAGGAATAGACCAGGTAAAGTTTTATGAAGCCGCATTAAAAGATGCCGCAAACAATCACCTGATGATTGACTTTCACGGTGCCAACAAACCAACCGGCTATAACCGCAGTTTTCCCAACGAACTTACCAGGGAAGCCGTGTATGGACAGGAATGGACCACCTTTAATCCGCAGGGGCCGATACACAATGCCATCCTGCCTTTTACCCGCATGCTGGCTGGGCCGGCGGATGCCACACCCGGTGTATTCGATAGTAAAAAAGCATATGGTACTTCACGTGCACACCAACTGGCCTTACAGGTTATTTTTAATTCTGTGTTAACCTGCTGGCCCGCCGATCCTGATGCATACCTGGCAAGCCCTGCCCTGCCCTTCATCAAAGCCATGCCTAGCGTGTGGGATGAAACCATTGTTTTGCCGCAAAGCAGTATCGGAAAAGTTGCAGCATTTGCCAGGCGAAAAGGCCGCGACTGGTACGTTGGAATCATCAATGCCGGCGATGAAAAACGCCTGACGCTGCCCTTGCAGTTTTTAGGCAAAGGCAATTTTAAAACCGCTGTGTTCCAGGATGATTTAATCAACCCTGATCAACTGTTGTATACGCAGACTGCTTATACAAATGATGACTCCGTGCTTGTTGTTATGAAGGCTTCCGGGGGATATACAGCCATGTTTAAAAGTGTTTCCGCCGGTGCAAAGGCATTGGGTATACATCCGGAGGGAGGTTATTTATTTGCACCTGCAGCAGTTACCATCCAGGCCAATCCCGCCGCTGAAATCCGGTACACCACCAACGGTACCGAACCAACTGCCCAATCCACTTTATACAGCCGGCCATTTGTAATTAACAAGAAGGCATTGATCAGGGCAACTGCTTTTAATAACGGCATGCAGACAGAAGCGACTGCGACTGCCCGGTTTCTTTTTGCACCCGCCCCCATCCTGTCTTCACCGGCAGGATTGTTTGTTGACCGCAAAACTATCTTTATCAAAACATCCAACGGCCAGGGAACCATTCATTATACATTGGATGGAACGCAGCCCGGAATCAACTCTCCTTTGTACAAAGATTCACTGGTACTAACGAGCAGCGCCTTGCTGAAAGTGACCACTTATTTTGCCTCGGGTATGAGCAGCGAAACTGCAACAGCAAGGTATACCAAACAATCCCCTGCAGCACCCGTAAGCAATACTTCTGCAGCTGCGGGATTATCGGCAACTGTTTATGAAGGACAGTGGAAACTGATGCCCGATTTTAAGCAACTCAGCAACGGCAAAACCAGTGTTGTAAGCGTACCTGATCTTAGCCTGCTCAGTACACCAAAAGAATATTATGCAGTACAGTTTTCCGGCTACATCAAAGTACCGGTTACAGGTGTGTATAGTTTTTATATTTTGTCAGATGATGGCTCGCAAATTTTTATAGACGATATACCCGTTGCTGACAACAATGGTTGCCACGGCGATCTTGAAAAATCGGGAGAAAAGGCATTGGCTGCCGGTTTGCATCGGTTTACGGCCAACTATTTTCAAAACGGATCGGGACAAAGTTTGCAAGTATTTATGAAAGCACCTGGCGGAGAAAAACAATTGATGGATGCTACTTTATTTGTTCACTAACAATTTTTATAGCACCCTTTTTAAGAGCATTGAAGCACCATAATGAAATTAAAAAATACCTTTTTTGCACCTGGATTGTTGAGCGTTTTTCTATGTTGCATTGATTACAATGTACATGCACAAAACAAACAACTGGCAGATTATGTTAACCCGCTGATTGGCACCGAAAAGTCGAGCCACCATACCGTTTGGGAGTCGAAGGGTGCCACATTTCCCGGCGTACTGCGGCCTTTTGGTATGGTTCAAATTACACCGGATGGTTACCTGTATTCTGATAAAAAAATCAAGCGTTTTAGTTTTATCAATCATGCCAGCGGATATTTTTCTACAGGCAGTTTCAACCTGATGCCTTTTGCTGGTGACAATACAGGAGCAGAAAAAATAGCCGCAGGTTTTGATCATGTGGATGAAATTGCCACGCCCTGTTTTTACCAGGTAAAGCTGAAAGAAACAGGTATTACAGCAGCGTTTGCAGCCACTGAAAGAACCGCTCTTTGCCAGTTTACTTTTTTACCAGCTACAGCAGCCCATCTGCGGTTATACGATATCAGCAACACAATAATTGTTGACAGCACCACCATCAAAGGCCGTTGCGGAAGATCTTATTTTATACTGCAATTCAGCAAACCTTTTAATTCAGTGGCCCCTTATCCGGGCAAGATTGAAAAGCAAACAGATACTACCGGCACTGAATTTCCCGGTTCCATCACCATCAATTATGCTGCAAAAGCAACCGAACCCATATTGGTAAAAATCGGCTTTTCAACCACTTCTTTTAAAGGCGTGGAAAACAACATTCAAGTGGAACAGCCCGGCTGGGATTTTGAACAAATCAAACTGCAATCAAAAAAAATCTGGAATCAAAAATTGGGTCAGATATCCATCACCACACCGGACGAAAACAGCAAGTCAGTTTTCTATACGGCCTTGTACCATTCGATGTTTATGCCTGCTGTTGAATCAGATGCCGGAGCAATAAAGAACAGTTATGGATCGCTGTTTCCCTGGGATACTTACCGTTGCAAGCATCCTTTATTTACCATGCTTGATCCCGACAGGGAAAGCGACATGGTTGCATCAGTATTGGCCGAATACGATAAGACGGGATGGTTACCCACCGACAATATGATGGGCAATCACAATACGGAACTAATACTCGATAGTTACATAAAAGGAGCTGCCCATTTTGACGTTGTAAAAGCAGCTGAAGCAATGAGCAGGAGCCTTACTGTGCCACCTTACGCCCGCCGGGAAATGAGTGATTTTGTGCAATACAAATATGTACCCGCTAACATTACCAACAGTGTAACACATTCGCTTGAATACGCTTATAATTGTTGGGCGGCTGCTAACTTTTTAGCAGTTACCGGCAATAAGCAACGTTATGCAAAGCAATACAACACACTGATTGAACAGGCAGGTTACTACAAAAACAGTTTTGACGCAGCCACTGGTTTTATGCGGGCTAAAACCAGCCTGGGTGAATGGAAGGATGGCGGTTATGCAGAAGGCACAGCCTGGACGTATTCCTGGTTTGCGCCACATGATGTGCAGGGATTGATTAACCTGATGGGCGGCGATACTTCGTTTGGCAACAAGCTTAGCCAATGTTTTGAAGAAGGGCATTATGTGCACGACAACGAGCCCCCCTTGCATTATGCATACCTGTTTAATTATTGCGGCCAGCCCTGGAAAGCACAGCAGTGGGCCCGGCAAATCACCGAAGGAAATTATTCCACTGATCCCGGTGGCTTGCCCGGAAACGATGACCTGGGCACCTTATCCAGCTGGTATGTTTTTAGCGCCATGGGGTTTTACCCGGTTACGCCCGGTACAAACCAGTACCAGCTGGGTAGTCCCATTTTTAAAGAAACAGTCATTCACCTTTCCAATGGTAAGGACTTTATTTTGAAAGCCAACAACGTGTCGCAGCAAAATAGGTACATCCAGTCAGCCACCTTGAACGGAATGCCGTTTAACCGGCCCTGGCTTACGCAGGAAGATATTGCAGCAGGTAAAATTTTAGCGCTTGAAATGGGGCCAACTCCAAATAAAACGTGGGGAATCAACAAGGTTGACAGGCCTTATTCAATGACCAAAGAAACTCCCCATTTTATTATTCAGCGTAGCGCCCTTTCAACCAGGGTTGTAAAAGCAAATACACCGGTGCAGCTGTCAGTAAACGTGCACAACAACAGCGCTGCCGCAGGTACTTTTTATGCGCCCGTTTACATCGATGGCAAACTATTTACTACCATTGCCAAGGTGATGGTGCCAGGTGAAAATGCCCATATTAAATCTACCATTACGCTCTATCAACAAGGTATACACCATATTGAAATTGCGGGAACAAAGGCTCTTAACCTGCAAGTTCAGCAAACACCACCGTTGTTTACTTACCGTAATCTTTCTTTTAACACTGCCCCGCTGTTGAAGCTGGATGACAGTATTACCATCACTGCAACGGTAAAAAATACGGGCAGTATTTCAGCACGTACACAGGTGAAACTTTTTGTAAATAAAACTGAAGCAGCGGCCAGGTCAATTACACTCGGGCCCGGCGAAGAACAACTCATCAGTTTTAATTATATCGCCACAAAACAAGGCATCAACAAAATCGGCATTGCATCTTTACAACCCTTATTGGTAAACGTGGTGGATCATTCCGCAGAAAAGAAATATAACTACTACGCCTTGGCTTCGCTAAAACCCTTGCTCATAATGGATTTCGATGAAGGCGCCGTCGGGAAGATTCATGATTTTTCGGGCCATAACAATGACGGCATCGTTAAAGGAAATGTACAATGGGTAGCAGGTGCTTTTGGAAAAGCCATCCAGACCAATGCCTACGCCGGAAATTATATTGAGTTCCCCGCCGCTTCTACGCTTGACAAAAACGGCAGGGATTTGCCATTGACAATGATGGCATGGATATACCCGGATGATGAACAAAATTTTTCCGACATCATTTCAAAGGGCGATTGGAACAGTTTGCAATTAAAGGGCAGCAACAGCTTTATCAATTTTTATGCAACCGGTTGGGAAGGGCACGAAGCCGCGGTAACAGTTCCTGCAAACTGGAATCATCACTGGCATCATGTGGCAGGTGTGGCAGATGGCATTTATTTTAAATTGTATGTGGATGGCAAACTGGTGGAATCAAAAAAGGGTGAACCGAGAAACCCAAAAGGCGAAACCGGCACTGCTGATTATTCCGGTAGTTTATGGAACATCGGCCGCAATGAAACTGCCACTGACAGGGTATTTCGTGGTTCCATTGATGATATAATGATTTTTAAAACCGCGTTAACCCCGCAGCAAATCATTGACGTGATGCTGCATAATTTTTAACCCGGCTGATGGAGTAAAGCCATATCTTAACCTTTGCGCATTGACCATTATAATATAAAAATTTAAAACCCAAATAGTATTAACACCATGACAAAGTACAAGCTCCCGAAAAAAATATCCGCCCTGCTGGTGATCATTTTGTACGCCGCACCATTGACTGCACAGTACCAGGCTAACTGGGAGTCGCTTGATAAACGTCCTGTTCCGCAATGGTTCAACAATGCAAGGTTTGGCATTTTTATCCACTGGGGTGTTTACTCGGTTCCGGGATATTGCAGCAAAGGCAACTATGCAGAATGGTACCAGAACACACTTACCGGCGGCGATAGTGCCACCACCAACTATCATCGGAAAAAATTTGGCGACCGCACTTATTATGATCTTGCTAAAGATTTTAAAGCAGAATTGTTTAACCCGGATGAATGGGCCAAAGTTTTTGAACAATCAGGCGCAAAATACATTGTGCTCACCTCGAAACATCATGATGGATATGCGCTGTGGCCAAGCAGGGAAGCAAGCCGCGACAGGGGCTTTGCATGGAATGCGGCAGAAGTAGGACCTCACAGGGATTTGCTTGGAGATCTTTTTAAAGCAGTGCGTAAAACCAGCGTGCGGGCAGGTATGTATTATTCGCTGTATGAGTGGTACAACCCGCTTTGGCTAAATGATAAACCGAAGTATGTAACGGAACACATGTGGCCACAAATGAAAGAGCTGGTAAATACCTATCAACCCGATGTAATTTTTACAGATGGCGAATGGGATGCGCCGGCCGAAACATGGAAAAGCCAGGAGTTTTTAGCGTGGTTGTACAACGAAAGTCCGGTGAAGGATAAAGTAGTTACCTACGATCGCTGGGGCAGCGGCATCCGTTTTAAACATGGTGCGGTGTACACACCGGAATACCAGCCCGACCTGGATGTGGAAGGCCATGCATGGGAAGAAAGCCGTGGTATGGGTTACAGCTACGGCTACAACCGGGAAGAGGATGCATGGGATTACAATTCCCCGCAAAGCCTGGTATTGCAGTTGATTGATAAAGCCAGCCGGGGTGGTAATTTCCTGCTGGATATTGGTCCTGATGAACATGGAAAAATACCACCCATTATGCAGGAACGTTTATTGCAAATTGGTGACTGGTTAAAAATAAATGGCGAAGCTATCTATGGCACTGAAAGATGGAAAACAGTTGCCCAATGGAGTGAAGGCAGAAGAGATTATACCAGCAAGAGTGGCGATATGCTGTTAAAAATCACCCTTGATCCTGATCCGGGCTTCGCCGTGAAGGAAGTTTTTTATACCTACAATGCGGACAAAAATGATTTGTACGCCATTCTTCCAAAATACCCCGGCAGTAAAAAAATAGTGTTGAAAAAACTGGAGATTCCGGCAGGAACGGAGATGACCTTTTTATCAACCAAAGAAAAACTGCAGTGGAAACAAGCAGGTGAAAACATCGAAATTGAGTTACCGGAATTTAATCCCGACAAGATAAAAAACACTGCTGCATACGCTATTAAAATTGCCGGCTTCGGACAATTTGCTTCAAAACCAGCCATTGATATTCATTACATAAAAGGCGCATTACAACCCACCGTTTCCATCACGGCAAAAAACAACAACAGCATTCGATACACGACAGACGGCAGCGAGCCCGTTGCCACATCGGCATTATACACAAAGCCTTTTGTACTGGATAAATCAGCTGAAATAAAAAGCGCTGCATTTGCCGAAGGTATGTTACCCGGCCCCATTGTTGCAAAACAGGCAACCCGTTATGAATGGATAAATGCAACAAAATTAAATGTACCAAAGCCGGGCATTGCCTATCAATATTTTGAACTCAATGGAAAGATTGACCTGAACTCAATCAACGTTGCAACGCCGGTAAAAACGGGCTTTACAAACGAAATATCTGATAAGGTAAAGCTGCGAAAAGATAAACTGGCACTGAGCTTTGACGGATTTATACAAGTCAGCAAAAGTGGTCTTTATACCTTCTCAACTTTTTCTGACGATGGTAGCAAGTTGTTTATTGACGGGGTTGAAATCGTGAACAACGACGGGGAACATGCTGCCATGGAAATGTTTGGCAAAGCGGCTTTAAAAAGTGGATTTCATTCTATCAAAGTAACCTACTTTGGCAATGGTGATGTAAACGAACTGAAAGTAAACTGGCAGCCGCCCGGTGGAAAAAATGAATTGATTCCAGGCTCGGTATTATTTCATCAAGAACAGTGATGTGGTGCGTGGGATTGATCCTGTTCGCTATTTATTCAACTCCCATCCTTAAGCCGGATGGGAGTTGAAATTTTATCTGCTGATGATATTATTGCGCTGCATCAATGATATTCAAAAAGTTTCAGCGAGTCATTGTTAATTGCCATCAATAAACCATTTTTATTGCGCGCCAATTTAATGTGGTGAACGCTTCTCACCTCTCCCATTAGCTGGTTGAATGCCGAAGGAATGGGCATTACTGGATTAAATACACCTTGCCCGTTGCCGAGGTCCAAAGCCAATGGCATAGCATCATACCGGCCTTCGAAAGGTGTGGTTCCAAAGAAATTTCCTCCTGCCAGCAGATCTTTTTTACCATCACCATTGTAGTCATTTACATCAAAAGAAAAAATTGGTGACCACTGAAATGCGGCAGGTAATTGCGTTGGTTTAAAATGCCCTTTGCCGTCATTTATCAACACCATGGAGGCCAATGTAGCTGCTTTAAAAATTGTTGCTCCCTGCAGCTTTTCACCAAACACTTCTTCCACCGTTTTGCCAGCCATTTCACCATACATTAAAAACTGTTTTTTTAAAAAGGGCAACTGCTTTTCAATGTCTTCTTTATTTAAAAAAGGATAGTATTTATAGCCCTTAGCTACTGCCAGTATCTGGTCGGCAGAACCAATACCACTCAGCGGCTTGCTGAACATTTGCAGCGGATAATCTTTGCTGGCTGTGAGCTTGCTGTTTAGGCCATAATTACCCAATAAAATATCATCCAGGCCATCGCCATCCAGGTCTGTAGTTTTTATGGCGCACCACCAGCCCGTTAAATTTGTATCGTTAGTGGTCAAGGTAGTTTTGATGAGCTTACCATGATTATTTTTAAATAAAGCCGGCGCCATCCATTCTCCTGCTACAACTAAATCAGGCCATCCATCTTTGTCAATATCAGTAAAGCTGGCGCTGGTAACCATTCCCAATTGCTGGAGTGTGGTTGTTATATCGCCCGTTGCGAAACTAAATTTCCCTTTGCCATCATTGATCAACAGGTAAGATACCGGCGTTTTACTATAATTCCTTGAGATGGATCTGCCACCAACGAAAAGGTCCAGGTCGCCATCGTGATCAACATCCGCGGCGATGGCAACAGATTTATTTTCTGACATCGCCGGCAGGTTATCTGCAAAACTGAAATGGCCTTTTCCATCATTCAGGTAAAGCCTGTCATTCAACAGCGGTGTAATGCCGGAATAAATATTGCCGCCGCTTACCACGTATAAATCAGGATCACCGTCATTGTCCGCATCAAAAAAAAGCGCGTCTGTTTCTTCGCAGGCTTTGTCGTTTACAAACGCTGTACTATCTGCCGAAACTTTAAAGTCGCCATTTTTTTGTTGTAAAAAAAGTTCGCCTGCCTGGCCTTTTGCACCACATACAAAAAAGTCTTCCAACCCATCTTTGTTTACATCTGCAATAGCCGTTTTGGGGCCTTGTGTTGACAGCTCGTGTGGAATAAACCACTGGTCATTAAAATCAACATAATCATCTTCTGTATGTTTAAAATTGCTGCCAAGGTTAGCCGTAATATCAGTAAACAATTCGGGCGATGCTGTATGTAATATGTGGTTGATGAACATTACGCAGTTAGCGATACTATCGGTGTGTTGCACATTGTAAACAACCGTTGTCTTTTTATCAATTGTAATATTGTTGATCACCTGGTACCTGTTATCCGGCCATATGATGACCATGCTGTCAACCCGGTTATTACTACCCAACCCAAAATTAAGCTGGGTTTCGCCACAACTCATAAAACCTTTTACAGGCTGCACTTCCTTAAACATCGCCTGTTGCTGATTAAAAAGAAAAACTTTGGCGCCAACCGCAAAATAGTTGGGCGATTTACCCCTTAGCTGAACACTTACATAGTGTGCATCGGGTTTCTTTTCACGGGTATTGTTTTTATAAATACCGGCGGGTTCGTTCATGTTATTGGTCACCAGGTCAAGGTCGCCATCACCATCCAGGTCGGCATACGCAGCGCCCTGGGAAAGCGTGGCATTTTCAAAACCCCAGGCTGCTGATTGATCTGTAAATTTTAAATTATCCGTTCCTTCAAAAATATAATTGTGCCATGCGCCGGGCGGCAGGTGTTTTAGTATTTCTTTATCATGCTCCCTAACACCTGTAGTGGAATGATCATGGGATAAAGAGGAAATGAATTTGATATAATCCAAATCGTTGGGCCTGTTTTTTATTCCGTTCGAAACAAAAATATCTGCCTTACCATCCAGGTTATAATCGGCTATCAAGGGGCTCCAGCTCCAGTCTGTTGCCGCCACGCCACTGAACAATGCGATGTCTGCAAACTTCATTCCGCGGCCAATATTTAGTTGCAGGCAATTGCGTGCATATTGGTTGGCATAGCCAAATTTGCGCTGGTAATTATAAATATCAAGTGCATCATCACCCAGCGAAGATTTCAACACTTTTTCATCCCCGGGCAACATATCGGCAGTCATCACATCCGGCCATCCATCATTGTTGATGTCTGCAATATCATTCCCCATCGAAAATTTTGATTCATGGCCAAAAGCCGCTTTGTTCATCTCTTTAAAAGTTCCGTTGCCCTGGTTTACATAATAATAATCGTTCTCATGAAAATCGTTGCTTACATAAATATCATCAAAACCGTCCTGGTTAACATCGGCTACCGCAACGCCCAATCCATATCCCAGCGCACTGCTGATGATACCCGAACCTTTTGTTACATTGGTAAAGTGGTCACCATCATTCCGGAATAATTTACCGCCGCTTACTTCGCTGTATTTATCCCTGAGTGCAATGGTTCCATAAGCAGCGGTTTGATGCGTGGAATGCTGTAACTGAAACATATCCAGGTCGCCATCTTTGTCGTAATCAAAAAAAACCGCCTGGGTATTATAACCTTGTATGTCCAACCCCCATTTGGCGGCACTTTCCGTAAATGTATTGTTGTGGTTGTTAATGAACAACTGGTTGCGGGAGTTTTTAAAATAGGTGTATGCTGCACCATTGTTGTCATTGGGGTTATGATTGGACACGGTGGAAATGTAGATATCCAAAAAGCCATCGCCGTTTACATCGGCCATGGTTACTCCGGTTGTCCAGTCTGCTTTTCCTGCAACGCCGGCACTTTGCGTAATGTCTTCAAATTTAAAATTGCCTTTATTTAAAAATAATTTATTGCCACTGGTATTGGCTGCAAAATAAATATCCGGTAAGCCATCATTGTTGATATCCGCTACTGCAACGCCAGCGCCGTTGTAATAATAGAGGTAATCGATAATGCTCAAACTGTCGGTATCAATATTGGGGTTTTCGAAATTTATACCGGTTACTGCAGATTCCAGTTTTGTAAACAAGGTGTCCTTTGGAACGGGGTGTGTACAGCTGCTCCACACCAATATTGAAAACAAACAAGAGTATGTCGCTAAGGTTAGCGTCATCAGCCGCACTGGAAATATTTGTCGCATTTTAAATGCTTTTTCTGCTATTGGTTTTACCATTTCAACACTGTCATTGTTTGTATGCTTTATCATTTTTACACCTGCAAAAGATAGCAGTAATTAGTTACATCCTGCCCGGCTCTACGCTATTTAATTTTTAAAAGAAACCCAAACAAGCCTGCACAAAAAAGAGCAGCAACCGAAGTTGCTACTCTTTTAAAAATATACATTCTTTCCATCAAAATTAGTACCCGGGATTTTGTTGAATCTTGGGATTGGATAAAATTACTGATGGCGGAACTGGTAACAGATAGGTGTGCTTATCAGGATTATCGGCCGCTTTATCAGGAATTGTTCTGGCATCAAGGAAATGTCCAAAACGAATCATATCCTGCCTGCGAACCATTTCCCAGGCCAGTTCCCTGGCTCTTTCAGCATACAAATTATTCAGTGTAAGGTCGCTGCTTTTCCAGTCATGACTTGTGCTTCCTGAATACGCACGCCTGCGCACTTCATTTACATTGGCCAACGCATCGTCCAGGTTGGTACTGGCACGAACTTCAGCCTCTGCCTTCATCAACAAAATATCTGCATAGCGGAAAACTGGTACATCATTGCTGATATTGTCACCTACATTTCCACCCGGTTCCGGCCAGTACTTGATATTTCTTAATCCTGCCAACCTGAAATAGGGTGCCGGATTAGAGCTTAAATACATCGTGTCAAAATAAGCCAACGGCAATCCTGACTGGTCATCATAGATTTTAATTGCACCGGGATTGGCGGTCCCTAAGCCCACGGGGTCATTATTACTGCTTGAATAGAGGATATTTTGGTAAGGAGGATAGGGTATGCCTTTTACATATTGTTGACCAATCAGGAACTGCCCTGTCCGCTGGTCATTGAAGGTCCTGTACACATTCGTGTTGCCATCAACAACTCTTTTTTCATACACAGAGGTGGTATCATAAAAACTGTAGAACGGATGAGAGGTGGACATGCCATTGTTTCCCATTCCATTTTGGCCAAATGTATAAAAAGCATTGTTGGCCATAAGAGATGCCACCACGATGTAGTTACCGCCCCCGGCCGGTACTACACCTGCTTTGTAAGGCACCACAAAAATGTTTTCAGTGGATGCTTCCTGTACTTTGTCCCTGAAATTGTCAAAGTATTCGGGCATTAAAGCAAATCCACCAGCTTTTATCGCATCGCATTGTGCAATACATTCGGCCAGCCTTGGTGTACCGGTATATATTTCTGCATTCAGGTACAATTTTGCCAGCAGGCTGTGCGCAAAATACTTATTCACCTTGCCATACTTTGTAATATCCGTTGCAGTCGAAAGATCCGGCAAAGCTGCAGTTAATTCTGTTACCAAAGAATCAAATACCTGTGCCTTCGGCAAGGTAACCACCGTTGTAGGATCTTGTTTAAAATTGGTAACGTAGGGCACGTTGCCGAAAAGATCCAGCGCCAGGTAATAAAAATAAGATCTAAGCGATTTCATTTCCGCCAGGTCTGATTTAATGGTGGCGGGTGCAGGGTTCAAACTATTCAATGTGTAAATAATGTAATTGCATTTTCCGATGCCACCAAAGATATCTCCCCATGCCCATTCGTTTACGCCGCCACTGCCGGGCTTTTCCAGGTGATTCCACATGTTCGTCCACATACCGCCATCGCCCCAGTCGCCGCCACGGGTAGGTGTAATCATTTCATCTGATGAAATTTCATTTTCCCAGTAAACACCGGAATTTCCGCCAAGGCCTTGCAGGGCTGCGTATGCGGGTGATTTACCGGCAGCAATTTGTTCCGGTGTTTGCCAGAAATTTTCATTTACAATCTGGCTATAAACTTTTGTATCGAGTTTGGTACAACGCAGGCCGGTAAGCGATAAGGCAACCAGTGCAACCAATGTTATATTAAATTTTAACTGTTTCATTTTTGTGTTTATTTAAGATTCAAAATTTGTTCACCTTGTAATGTCTCTATTTAAAAGAGATGTTTACGCCGATTGTGAGTGAACGCGATTTTGGATAAAAGCCTCCGCCACCATTGTATGTTAAATCAATAAATGCCGGTGTTGCCTGGTTGTCGACTGTTGCAATTTCCGGGTCAAGGCCTTTGTATGGTGTTACTACAAAAAGATTGTTTCCGGAAACATACAAGCGCATGTTATCAATTCCTTTTATTGCAGGCAGGTTATAAGATAGCGTCAAACTTTCCAGCCTTAGGTAAGAGGCATTTTCCAGCCAGTAATCGGATGGGGTCGGGTTGTCTCTTAACCCGCTGCTTACGGCTTCTTTCAATGTATTTACTGAAGGCAGGTTGTTGTAATTGGCCAGGTTAAGATTGGTGTTGTTAAATATCTTCACACCAGAAACACCCCTGAAAAACACATTCAGCGCCCATTTTTTATATGCCAGGTTGGAAGAAAAACCATAGTTGAATTTTGGATAAGGATCAATGTAACGATTCTTAGCCTGCAGGTAGTCTGTTGTAGTACCACCGTCTGTTTCAAACTCCGATAAACCCGCTGCAGTTTTGCCTACGTAATGTGGCAGAAAAAAAGTATAGGGTGATTTTCCCACGATTAAAAAGGTGATGGGATTACCGCTTAAGCCACGGCCGCTTGCTGAACCAACCGGTATGTTATCCGTGGATAATTTTTGTCCGTTCCAGGTACCGGAAAGGCTGGTTATTTTTGTGTTGATGGTGGTAATCTGTCCGCCAACTGACCAGGTTAAATCTTTTGAACGAATGATGTCGCCATTTAATTGAAGCTCTACGCCCTTATTGGTAAGGCTTCCCACATTGGCCAATACAGTGGATACAAAGTTAGGCGGAACCTGTACAGTATAATTGTACAACAAGTGCCGGGTTTCATCATTAAATGCACTGAAGGAACCAGTTAAACGATTTTTAAAAAGGGCGAAATCAAAGCCAATATTTTTACCATGCCGCTCTTCCCAAACCAGGTCTGGATTAGGGTTTTGGTTAGGTGAAAAACCTACCGGGTAAGGATTGGTTGTATTGGTAGGATCGTATGTAACACCGCCGCTGCTTAAAGTAGTGAGCGTGTTGTATGCACCAATGGCATCCTGGTTGCCCACCACACCATAACCTGCGTTAATTTTCAATTCATCAATCCAACTTACATCTTTCAGGAAAGATTCGTTCTTTAAACGCCATGCAGCCGACACAGATGGGAAATTACCCCAGCGGTGATTGGAACCAAATTTAGAGGAACCATCACGGCGGAAACTTGCGGTTAAGTAATATTTAGAATTGTAATTGTAGGTAAGTCTGCCGAGGAAAGAAATAATTTTATACTCTTCTTTATAAGAGTTGATGGCATTCAAACTGGAGTTACCATTTTGCAAAGAATTGTCTCCATTGGCGTCAACAGCAAACCCTTTACCAGCGGCGCTGTATGCATCGTAAGAATAGTAATTGTATTCATACACACCCGTAGCTGTAAAATTATGTTTGCCGATACTGGTAAGATAATTTGCATGCATATCCCCTTTCCTGGAATCCCTGTTCGATGAAGATTTAATTGCACTGTTCAGGTTGTTCCATCCTGGAATCACGGGCAAATAATAATCGCCCTGTGTATTAAATTTAGTAAGCGATCCTGTAACACCTATGGTAAGGTCTTTCAGCAATTTATAATTTACTGTGGCATATTCCTGGGTCAGGTGTTCCTTTGCTTTATTGGTTACCATATTCTGTAACAACACCGGGTTTTGATAATTGTATTGATACACAGGGTTATCAGTTCCATCGGCCTGTTTAATGCGGATATAAGGGGGCATTACATAAGCGTAATTAAAAATGTTCCTGTTTACCAGGTTTCTGTCAGTGGAAGTATTTACGATTCCAATCTGGATATCCAGCTTGTCATTCAATGCTTTTTGTTCTGCATTCAACCGCAGACCCACCTGTTCTTTACCGGTATTGATTACAATGCCCTGTTGGTTTAAATAAGTTACCGAACCGCGGTAATTAAATTTATCAGTTCCACCGGTAATCCCTACCGTATGATTGTGGGCAATACCTTTTCGTAAAATAGCGCCTACCCAATCGTTGGTTGTACCAGGACTACTGTTAGCTGTTTCAAGTTGTGCAGCATCCTGGCCAAGCTTAACTGCTTCAGCTAAAAATTCTGGTGTGCTTAACAGGTCTGGTTTTTTTGCCACTGTTGAAGAAGACAGGTACCCGGAGTAATCCACCTGCATGCGGCCACCACGGCCTTTTTTAGTATTGATGATGATAACACCATTGGCACCACGGGAACCATAAATAGAAGTGGCAGATGCATCTTTCAATACATCGTAAGAGAGAATATCACCCGGGGGAATGTTTGAAATCTGATTGATATCATCCAGTATAACACCATCTACAACCGCTAACGGACTTTGTCCGCCGGCAAGTGATGTTTGTCCGCGAAGCCGTATTACCACAGGCGAGTTAGGATCACCATCAATTTTTGTTATTACCAGTCCCGCAACTTTTCCCTGTATCTGGTCCATCGGGTTTGTTACCAGGCCTTGCGTAAAATCCTTTGCACCAATGCTGGATACCGCACCAGTTATATCTTTTTTACGGGATGTGCCATACCCTACCACCACAACATCGCTCAATCCGGAGGCTTCGGGTTTCAGTGAGATATTGATAGTGGCTTGTTTCCCGATATTCACTTCCTGCGTGGCATACCCGACATACGAAACCACGAGCGTCTTGGCATTGTCAGGTGCGTCAAACGAAAAACTTCCATCTTCGGCCGTGGTGGTGGCTTTGGATGAACCTTTTACCTGTACCGTGGCGCCGGATAATGGTTCGCCTTTTTCGTTGGTTACTTTACCACTGATGGTAAAAACCTGCAAGGGAGTAGTCTCCACTGTATTGTCAATCGTTTTTTCCGAAATAACAATCAGGCCGGATTCTTCTATCATCCTGTATTTTAGTTTGGTAGAAGCCAGCACTTCATTGAGCACCTGCGAAACTGGTACATCATTTACATTAACCGTTACCATGCGGCCAGAAGGTATGATATCGTTGCTAAAAGCAAAACGGTAAGGAGTCTCTTTTTCTATCGCTTTAAAAAATTTGGTGAGCTTTACCTCTTTCAGCGAAAGGCTGATTTTTACATCCTGTGAAAAGCCGCCTGCACTCACCGACATAGCACAGGCAAGCAATAGAATAGCCGTTAATTTCATAATTTGAAGCAGTTTGGTTAAGGGCAAACGGAAAAAACGTCCCCCATAAGCATGTTTGTTTTTCATACCTTCGTTTAAGTTTTAATTAAGAATAAAAACAGCTGTTTTTTGAAAGAGCCGGCTGTTCTAAAATTTTAACTGACAGGGGGAATGTTACCGCATTCTCCCTTATTGTTTACTTATATAATTTTACTTTGATTGTTTCACCAGGTACGGTGACATAATTAAAACTGCGGGACTCCTTTAAAATGCTAAGTACCGATCCCAATTCTTCTTTTTCAAAAATGCCGGTAAACCGGTAATTGCGGATGGCATCATCAGCAAATACTATTTTTACCCCATACCATCTTTCAAGCAATACAGCAATATCAGAAAGACTTTCATCTGTAAATACCAGTTTGTTTTCTTTCCAGGCAGTTTCTATAATATCTCCATCATCTGTTTTAGTAATATTTTGTACGCTGCCGGCTATCTTTTGCTTCCTGTCTTCGGCTTTGCTTTTTTCGTTCTCTGCATCAACCGGCCCGGATGCGGGTGATGTCCATTGTACTTTTTGATTGGGCTGTAATATCACTTTTCGTTGCTGTGCTTCTTTCAGTGTAACTTCTACCACACCATTGATCAGCGCTGTTTCTGTATTTTTTTCACCAGGATATGCTTTTACGTCAAACGCAGTTCCAACGGCCTTTATATCCATTGCGGACGTATGTACAATAAATGGAATCTCCTTATTATGCTTCACATCAAAAAAGGCTTCTCCTTCCAGGAAAATATCTCTTGTTGAAACACCATACCCTCCACCAATCGTTACCTTGCTGCCGCCATTCAGTGTTACTACCGAACCATCAGGCAACTGAAAATTTTTTCTTTCGCCATAAGTTGATATAAATGTTTTCCAAACTTCTTTTTTTTGGTTGTTGATTTCCCCGCTGTTGTTATTGACAATAAATACCAGGGCAGCTGCTGCAACGGAAGCAGTGAGTACAAGCAGGATTGATAAGACATTCTTTTTATTCTTCGCCCCTTTGTCATTTATTTCAACCGCGGTAGAATCAACTGCTGGCTGGTTAGAAACCGGTGTTAACCAATCATTCCTTTCCTCTTCCAGCTGAACTTGTTGCACAGGCTGTATTATATTAAAAGTGTCCTTTGAAAGCGGTTGCGTATCATCATTAAAAAGAGCTGCCAGTATTTTGTCTGAAACAGCATCCGGCATAGCAGCATCAGGAATATAGTCTGCCCAGGCTTTTTCCAACAACAATTGCATTTGTTCATTGGTTAAACCTGCAGCCAGTTGTGCCAGCTCCAGTTGTTGGTCGGGTGCAATATTGCCACTAAAATGTAAGGCAATCAACTGTTCAATTCTTGTTGATGGTATGGCCATGTATATTTATCGAAGGCGTCGCATTATATCAGCAATATGCTGCCAATTACGGTACCGTTATTTTACTAAGACAAACAGGAAGAGATTTAGGACTAGTGTAAAAGCAACTATTTAAAAATAATTTTTAAACAGCTGTAGCATTAAAAAAAATAATAAGGGAAGCTGCTCCATTTCCAGCTTGTTACGTAATTGTTGCCTGATGGTTTTGATGGCCACTGCCAGGTGATTCTTTACTGTATGGGGAGAAATTTTTAATGCCATGGCTATTTCATCTTGCTTTAAACCCTGCTCCCTGCTGAGCTTATATACCAGGTGTTGCTGCGAAGGCAGGCGGCTTAGCACTTCGCCAATTAACTGCTGCAGTTCGTTGTGACTGATGTGTTCTTCCGTGCATCTTTCGTATCCCCTCATGCCATCCTGCATTTTCGCCAGCATCAGGGTTTCGTTGTTCATGCGCCTGAAATAATTTACCACCTGGTTTTGGGCAACCTTAAAAATAAAGGCACCAAAATTATCTATTGTATCCAGCTGACTTTTGTTTTTCCATAATTTTAAAAATACGTCCTGCACCATATCCTGCGCCAGTTCGGGATTTGCTGTAATTTTTAGCACATAACCATAAAGCTTATGCCTGTACAAATAAAAGAGTTCAACAAATGCAGCTTCATTGCCCTGAGCGGCAAGCTGCAACAAGTTTTTTTCTGTGTGAAGTTTTTCGTTTGGCAAAAAAGGTAGATAATTAGTATTCTAAGATATTGAATTTCCTTTCAAAACAACTCTTTCTAAAATCTATTATTGAAAGTTGGATGACGCAAACGTTTGTTCAATTTTACTAAACGCTTCTCAGTTTATATTTAAACCAATTTCAACAATTGCAAACAGGCAAAAATATTTTCAGCAAAGATTTCTTCCGGATATTTTGTTCAATGCTGATTTGTTGACGGACAAAACTGCTTGTAAATCATAATAACAATGAAAAAAATATACAACCTGGCTTTTGCACTGCATTTTGTTTTTCCATGTATGACACTATACATCAGCCAAAGCCAGGCACAAGTGCCGACAGCAATTACAGGTGGCACACAGCCTTTATCCACCCCTGTT
Organism: Ferruginibacter sp.; assembly: GCF_028288465.1. Lineage (GTDB taxonomy): Bacteria > Bacteroidota > Bacteroidia > Chitinophagales > Chitinophagaceae > Ferruginibacter. The sequence continues at coordinate 216,859 of NZ_JAQBNR010000053.1, forward strand.
AGTGTTGCATATGCAGGATGGACAATAACTGCTGATGCAACAATAGGCACTATCAATATTGCCTATGACAGTTTGGGCATACTATTGCAACATGTTCAGCTTAATATAGAAAATAACCGGCAGCTGGTTTCACTAAAGGGCTGGATGGCTGAAAAGACAAGTCAGCATCAACTTGCCATAAATGTAATTCAACCAGCCTGCGCCCTGCTTTTTGATTTGAATGAGCATTGTTTAACTATATCATCGTCTTCGGGAAAGCTTGTACTTACTGGACAGGCACCTGCCAGCAATGACCGCATTATAGCCAATGTTATTGACGCCAAAGGATCACCTGTAACATGGACGGGCACTACTGAAGTGGTTGAAAATTTCGGGGGAACCGAAACCCGGACGCCCTCTTATCTTGCTTCTAAAAATCCGGAAGTGATGACCTTTACGCTCGGGCAAGTTTCATCAGCCAACCTCCATAGTCTTTTTGATCGTGACCAGGATATTGCCATTGTTTTTTCAGATCAATCCCTGCTGCAAAGAAACCCACAGTACCCTGATCTGCTCAATATAACAATTCCTGTTGCCGGAAACACCGTCATCCGCTTGCTTCCAGATTATTACACCCACACGCTGGGGCTGCCTTTTTATTCCCGCTTTAATGATTCGGAGTTTCCTGTGGCACCGGTGGTTTGGGGTAGCTGGACTTCTTACTACCGTGATACAAGGGAAAAAGACATTGTCCGCAATACAGATTGGCTCGCCTCCAATTTGAAACGCTATGGTTTTAAATATGTACAAATTGATGACGGGTACGACAATGGTAAAGACAGTCTGCAACATGCCTGGATAGAAAATTGGGATAAACGTGGACTGTTTCCAAAAGGACCGAAATGGATGGCCAACTATATTAAATCTAAAGGCCTGCATGCGGGGTTGTGGCTTGTACCCAACTCCTATGCCGGGGCTGTTACGACACACCCTGAATGGTACCTGCGTGACAAAAACGGTAAGCTGATTTTAGATTACGATACGCCAACACTGGATTTCACCCACCCCGGCGTTCAGCAATGGCTGCGAAAACTATTCACCACATTAAAAGGCTGGGGTTTTGAGTATTTTAAATTTGACGGTGAGTTTGCACTTCCAAAATATGCGCCTGTTGTTGACAAAACAAAACTATTTGATACCACAATCGATCCCGTGGTTTCATACAGGAACAGGCTGCAGCTAATCCGGGATGTAATTGGACCAACAACATTTTTAGAAGGTTGCCCTGCCGGAACACCGCTGAACGGCATCGGATTTTTTAATTCTTATTTTAACGGAGCCGATGTCTATAATACCTGGCTGGGATCTTATGCCTTGTTTAATGCCATCAGCGCAAACGCGTTTTTAAACCACATTGCGATGTATGTGATGCCGGGTGAAGGCATTGATGTATCTCCTTTTACCAGTTTGGCAGAAGCCAAAAAGAAGATGCCGGCCCGCTATATTTACACGGCAGAAACAAGTGAAGACTCGCTGAAAGGATTTGGTGTTTCTATGGCAGAAGCCCGGACACTTGTAACTTTTGTAGCATTGACTGGGGTTGTTTATCCGCTCACTAGCATCATGCCGGAACTACCGGAAGAACGGTCCCGGCTATTGAAGATGTCTATGCCAACGATGCCGGTTTTGCCCGCCGATTTATTTAGCCGCGGTTCCGACATGAGCACTAACACGCCGTGGGAATATTTTAAACACAGAACACCGGATACCTATATTCATAATTATCCCGAAATACTGAACCTGAAAGTAAATGGCCAATCGGGTATTTATGATGTAGTGGCATTCACCAATTGGCGAAATGAAAAAATGACAAGAAAAATTTCATTTGCGGACAAACTAGGACTTAGCTCCGGCGCCGCTTATGTTGCCTTTGATTTTTGGAGACAGGAATTTGCGGGTGTTTTTCGCGACAGTTTAGCCCTGACTGTTGAAGCGCATGATACAAGGGTGTTGCAACTGCATCCGTTGCTCGGAAAGCCTCAGCTTATAGGGAACTCCCGCCATATTACAGGTGCTTTCTCTATCCTCAGTTTACAGTGGAATGAAAAAGAAAACTCACTGGAGGGTTTATCTGAAACCATCCCCGGCGACAAATACGACCTTTTTGTTTACGTGCCCGATGGATTTGATACTACAACGGTGACTGCAACCACTGGTAAAAACAACATAGTTCAGGTAAAAAAGGAGCTGACAGGTAATATACTTAAGCTAAGCTTTCAGGGTGAGCAGGCTCCTGTTAAGTGGCAGGTAGGGTTCAACCAAAATTTTAAATAATAAGTATTACAGGTGATTTCAACTGCAGTACAGGTAACCCTAAAAAGAAAGAAAAAACCCGCTTAGGAAGCGGGTTTTCAAATCTTAAATGTGGGTAATCGAGGGGGCTCGAACCCCCGACCCTCAGAATCACAATCTGATGCTCTAACCAACTGAGCTACGACTACCGTTTTTTATTGGAGGGCAAAAATAGCAAAAAACTATTCCCGTTCAAAATTACATTTAAAAAAACAGCCAATTTATTTTGAACGCCCGGGTCGTATTATCTGCTTTCCCCCGTAAATGCCTGCTGGTGCCTGCTTTTAGAAATGCTGTTGCAATCATATTTGTTGGATGCATGTTGTTGGTTATTATTTGTGTTTCTTTGCACTTCTAATTTAAATTATGAACTGGACAGGAAATATCATTACCATTTTACTTTCAACTTTTACCGGCTGGGTTACCACCTGGATTGCCATTAAAATGCTTTTTCATCCAAGGAAACCAATTAAAATACTGGGCTTTAGTGTACAGGGCATTTTCCCTAAAAATCAACGCCTGATTGCTGAAAAACTGGGACAGGTGGTGGGAAAAGAACTGCTGAGCTTTGATGAAATAGAACAAAAAGTTACCGACCCGGCAAATTTACAAAAACTGCGGCCCGATATTGAGCAACACATTGATCACTTTTTGCGCAACAAATTGACGGAGGTTTTTCCCATGCTGTCGATGCTGATTGGTGAAAAAACAATCCTGCAACTAAAAGATGCCTTCCTTGCCGAACTGGAAACCCTTTTTCCGGTGCTGATGAAAAGCTATATGAATAAGTTGGAAAAAGACCTGGACCTGGAAAAAATTGTTACTGAAAAAGTGGCCTCCTTTTCGTCTGAGAAACTGGAAGATATTTTAAACCAGATTACAAAACGGGAATTTAAATTCCTTGAATTTGTCGGCGGCTTTTTTGGCTTCCTTATCGGACTTATAGAAGTAGCTGCGCACTTTTTTACCAACTGATTCATACAGATCAAACAATAACCCGGCAGAACTGTTACCACTCATCATTTCCCGATTCATTTTTTAATATTTACAGCAGAAATTTGCCTGCCGGTTATACATTTAATCAAATTCAATACGATGCGCACACAATACTCCCTGATTTTTTTTCTAAGCTTTTTGATGTTCTATTCAGCCGATACCTTGGCACAATTTCCGGGTGCAGGAAATCGTGGCGGCGGACAAAATATGAATATGGGTCACTTTTACGGTAAAGTGGTGGACTCGGCCTCCAATAAAGGAATAGATGCTGCCAGTATTCAACTGATACAAAACAAACTGGATACCGTTACAAAAAAACGCAAAGATGTAATCGTATCCGGCATGCTTACCACTAAAAAAGGCGAGTTTAGTTTAGAGAACCTGCCTGTAATGGCCAGCTACAAACTAAAAATTACAGCCATTGGATACAAACCGATTGAAAGAAAAATTGCTTTTGAAATTAATATGCAGGCGGCGAAAGGCGGAGATTACAGCAGCCTGTTAAATGCCGTTGACAAAGATCTCGGCAATATAAAAATGGAAACAGATGCCCAGCAGTTGCAGGATGTAACCGTTACCTCGTCCAAACCACTGCTTACCATGAGTATTGACAGAAAAATATTCAATGTTGAAAAAAATATTACCAGTACCGGCGGTACCGCAGTGGATGTTATGAAAAATGTGCCCAGTGTAAATGTAGACATTGATGGCAATGTTACACTGCGTAATGCGAGTCCGCAGATATTTGTGGATGGAAGACCTACCACGTTAACCTTAGATCAGATCCCTGCAGATGATATTGCCACAGTGGAAATTATTACCAATCCTTCGGCCAAATTTGATGCATCCGGCGGCGGTGCAGGCATCCTGAATATTGTGCTGAAAAAGAACAGAAAAGTGGGTTACAACGGCAATATAAGAGCGGGTTTGGACAGCCGGGGAAAACCCAGTTTCGGCGGAGATATCAATGTAAAACAAGGAAAAGTAAATCTTTTCGCAAGTGGATTTGTTGGTTTTAGAAAAAGTAAAAGTACCGTTAGTACAGAACGTACTGATTTTTTGAAAGGTGCTACTGCTAACCTGCTGCAAAAAAGTGCGCCGGTGGGAACAGGCGCCTTTGGATTTGGCAGAGTGGGAATGGATTACCTGCTGGATAACCGCAATACCATCACCATTGCCGGCAATTATAACCGGGGAAGATTTAATAATGTTGATTTGCTGCACATCAACAGGGATACTACTTACGGCACATATAGTAGTTCGGATTACGGCACAAGGACTACGGATGGCACATTTAACTTCAGAAATTACGGATCTTCCGTGAGTTACAAGCATAATTTTGCCAAACCCAATAAGTACATTACTGCAGATGCCAATTATAATTACAGCAAAAACGACAACATCAACAATTTAAGTTCCCAATACTTTAACCTGGATCAAAGCCCTAAAACTGCCATGCTTAACCAACGTTCGCAAGGTGGTGGCAACAGCAAATATTTCACTGCTCAAACAGATTACTCTGATCCAATCAATGAAACAACAAAGCTGGAAGCCGGGGCAAGGGTAGCCATTCGAAACTTTTACAGTGCCAACGATAATTTTTTCCAGGATCCGGCTAGTGGCAATTTTATTTCTCTTCCTTCGCTCAATAACAAGTACCAGTTCAAAGACCAGGTGCTCGCTGCCTACGCAACTTTTTCCCAGCAAATAAAAAAATTTAGCTACAATGTAGGTTTGCGGGTAGAAAGTTCGAAGTACGACGGATCATTGCTCACAACAGCAAAATCATTTTCAAATAAATATCCTTTTAGTTTATTTTCAAGTGCATTTGCCACCTATAAGTTAAACGATAAACAGGATGTACAATTAAATTATTCCAGGAAAATCAACCGCCCCAATTTTTGGCAACTGATTCCCTTTATTGATTATACCGATTCGCTGAATTTGAGCCGTGGAAACCCTAACCTGGTACCAGAGTTTACCAACCTGCTGGAACTGGCATATCAAAATCAGCTAAGCAAAGGACACAATTTACTTACCACTATTTACTTTAAAAATACCAATGACCTGATAGCAAGATTCCAGGAACAAATATTGAATCCTAATCCTGCCAAAGTTGACAGCGTGATTATTTCTTCTTACGTAAATGCTTCCAAAACCTACACTTATGGAATTGAGTTGATCAGCCGGGACCAGATCACAAAAGCCTGGGACATTACCAGCAACTTTAACCTCTATCAATCTACCATTAATGCAGGAAATATTCCAGGTGGCGTGAACAGTAACCAGGTGAGCTGGTTTGGCAAACTGAATAACAATTTTAAGCTGCCAAAAAATTATTCCATTCAGTTAAGCGGCGATTATCAGTCCAAAACATTGATTGCCGGCGGAGGACGCGGTGGCGATGGCGGAGGCCGTTTTGGCGGAGGAAGTCAACCATCGACGCAAGGATACATCAAGCCTTTTTATGGAGCAGATATTGCCATCAGAAAAGACTTTCTAAAGAACAATGCGGCTTCTTTAACGCTTCAGTTCAGCGATATTTTCAGGACCAGGTTAAATAGTACGCATTCTGAATCGGCCTACTTTATACAAGATTATGATCGTCGCCGGGATCCGCAGGTGTTGCGTTTGAATTTTAACTGGCGTTTTGGTAAAATTGATGCCAGTCTATTCAAACGCAAAAACATCAAGGGTGAAATGGAAAATATGCAGAATAATAATCAGCAGGGAGCGAACGGACAGTAGTGTTGCCCCCATCCCCTAACGGGGATGATTTGCAGAACTCACTTTTACCAGATGACTTTTATACATCCAGATTTTGAATTGAGGCTTTTATTGCTTAGTCTTCGCTTAGGTAAAAAGCTGCCTCAAAATAGGTGGTAAAAGTGTGCGACGCCACTGAAGTTGCACATAGCTTCGCTGCCCGGACAAGATTTTTTTATATTAAAAGCGGTACTTATAAAGTGCCGCTTTTTTGCTTACAAATATTTTAAGTTAATTTGCTGCCTCATAATCAAAAGCGTTCGATGAAGAATTTAAATGTAAAGAAGATTTTGCCGCATGTTATTGCCATTGTGGTGTTTTTACTGGTTGCCGTAATTTTTTGCAAACCGGCCCTTGAACCGGGTGTGGTAATGCAGCAAAGCGATTTTACGCAGGCCGATGCCATGAAGCACCAGAGTGTACTATATAAAGAAGCGCACGGTACGTATCCCCTTTGGGTTACCAGTATGTTTGGTGGCATGCCGGCTTACAATATTATTTATGAAGGCTTTTGGTCCCCTTTTTATTATGTAGACAAAGCCTTTCAGTTTTGGTTGCCCAAACCACTCAACTTTTTCTTTTTAAGTTGTATTTGCTTTTACATTTTATGTATGTGTATGCGCATACGACCATATGTAGCTATACTCGGTAGTCTCGCTTTTGCATACAGTACTTTCAGTCCCATCCTCGCTGCTGCGGGGCACGATACCGAACTGCTTGCATTGGCCTATGCTCCTGCCCTGATTGGCGGGGTTATTTTGTTATTCAATAAAAAGTACATCAGCGGATTTGTGTTTACAGCCCTGTTCGCCACTATGCACCTGATGCAAAATCACCAGCAGATCAGTTATTATACATTAATGATCATTGCCATTATGACCCTGTTTTTTGCTGTAAAGTGGATAAAGGAAAAAGATACCAAACACATGCTGAAAGCGATTTCACTGGCAATTGGCGGCGCTGCAATCGGCGCTATGATTAATGCCATTTTGTTGTTGCCGGTGGTAGATTATGCCAAATACTCCAAGCGGGGCGGCGTTTTGGTGATGGATGGTAAATCCGAAGGCAAAACAGCCGGCGCTGACAAAAATAAAACGAATGGCCTTTCAAGAGATTATGCCTTTCAGTGGAGTTATGGTAAAATGGAATCCCTCAGCTTATTATTTCCCGGTATAACCGGCTATGGCAGCCACGTTAGCGAACGGGACCAAGACTACAGCATTTTCCCTAAACTGTCTGAAACTTCGAACGTAAGTAAGTATTTGCAGGAGACATTAAATGTGCCCGAAGACCAGGCTGGCAATATTGCGACAAACCTTTCCACCAGTATTTACTGGGGCGATAAGCCTTTTACAACCGGCTCCAATTACCTCGGTGCGTCTATTTGTTTTCTATTTATATTGGGTATGTTTTTGCTGGACAACAAACATAAGTGGTGGATTTTTACTGCCAGCATCGTGGGTATTATCCTGGCGATGGGCAAGAATATGCCACTGATCAATAATTTTTTATTTGATTATCTCCCTATCTATAATAAGTTCCGAACGCCTGAAATGGCGCTGGTTATTCCCCAAATTTTGTTTCCCATTTTGGCGGTGCTTACTACGCAAAAAGTGGTGGATAATGATGATCCTCAAATGCTGAAAAAATTAAGGCTCAGCGTATTTACTATAGCGGGCATTTTTGTAATTGCGGGTTTATTATATTTTACCCTTGATTACAGTAAGGAGAATAAGGAAAGAACAGCTGCTGTGAATGCTGCGTTTGCCACACCGGACAGTACGCTTAATGGCAAAATGCAGGAGATCAACCAAAAATTTGAACCACTCGTAGATAACAGGGTGTATGAGAATTTTTTACAGCAAAGCAAGGGAGATACAAAAGTGGCCCGTGCGGTCGTTACTGCATTGCGTAAAGACAGGCAAAACTTTTTGGGTGGGGATATTTTACATTCCCTCTTGTTTGTTGCACTTACCGTTGCACTTATTGGTCTGTTTGTTTATAGAAAGATTAATGCGGTAATTGTTTTAATTGGACTTCCGTTACTGACAGCGCTGGATCTTATTCCATTTGACACGCATTACATCAACGAAAAAAGTTTTGATAATGCCGAAAAATATCATGCCAATGAGTTTCCGCAGAGCAACGCAGACCTGTTTATATTAAAAGACAAAGATCCCAATTTCAGGGTATTTAATGTAAGCGGCGCTGACCCGTTCCAGGAAGCTAAAACATCTTACTACCACAATTCTATTGGTGGATATCATCCGGCGAAACTGGGCATTTATGATGACCTGATTACCTACCAGTTAAGCGGTCAGCCTAATCTTTCGGTGCTGAACATGCTTAATACAAAATACATCATTCAGCCAAACCAAAAAGGCGATAATACTACTGCGCAGGTTAACATGCAGGCGCTTGGTAATTGCTGGTTTGTAAAGGGTGTCAGATTTGTAAACGGACCGGTGGAAGAGATGAAAGCGCTGGATAATTTTGATCCGAAAGACACTGCGATCATCGACAACAGCTTCAAAAATATCATTACCGGTTTTGCACCTGCAGACAGCGCTGCCAGCATTAAACAGACTGCTTTTGAAAATATGGCTATCAAATATGAGAGCAACAGCAATGCAGCCAATGTGGCCGTATTCAGTGAAATATATTACAAAGACTGGAACGCTTACATCGATGGCAAATTAACACCTATTGCAAAAGCAAATTATGTTTTAAGAGCGCTGTTGATACCAGCCGGTAAACACACCATTGAATTTAAATTTGAACCGAAAGTGTATAAAACCAGTTACACCATTTCTTTGCTGGCTACATGGCTGCTGGTGATTTTATTGATTGGTTACGCCGCTTATGTATTTAAGCAAAGAAGCAAGCAAATTGAGCAATAATGGCTGCTGAGCAATCTGATTTTATCTTTTTGAAAGGTGATGATGCCTTGGCTGTTGCTGTCAATCGTAAAGCTGCTGAACTATTCAGGCTGTTGAAAAACTTTGATGCTACACGCCTGGACATTGAAGCGCATTTTAAGGATTATTTCATTCAGCACCATTTAGGGAAACGCTTGTATTTTTCAATTCAGAATAGTGCCCATATCATATACGAATCTGTAAAAAAAACAGGGCTTAAAATTGAAGAAATAAGCATAGTCGATTATGGCGCAGGGCTGGGTACGTTATACTTGCTGGGAGGAATGATCGGTTTTAAAAGAATGATATACAATGATTATTTACCAGACTGGAGAGATACCGCCGTTACCATCAGCAAAGCGCTACAAATTAAAGTAGATGGTTTTGTTACGGGTGACATTGATGATGTGACCAGGTTTGCAATAGCAGAAAATTTTGTATTCGATGTCATTGCTTCAAGAAATGTGATTGAACATATTTACAGTCTTGATTTTTTTTATGAAGAATTGTATCGTCACAATCCAGCAGCTGTCGTCTTCTCCACTACTTCGGCCAATTTCCACAATCCGGCGATGCGGCTGAAACATTATTTACTGCACAAAAAAATCGAGAAGGAACAATACCGGCCACTGCGGATAAAAGAGCTGCAAAAACATTGGCCCGGCATCGCTAACAAGCAATTACAGCAACTCGCCGATTTAACAAGAGGCAAAGCCAGCAAAGACTTTGCAGACGCCATAGAAGACTATAAAAAAAACAAAACTGTTAAACCTGTGCCATTTTTACGAAGCAATACCTGCATCTGTACTTATGGTTATTGGTGCGAACATTTACTGGCAAAGAATGAGTACAAGAGCATCATCAATAAAGCAGGTTATTGCATGGATTTTACTGCCGGTTACTGGGATACTCATTACCAGTCAGCCATTATGAATTGGCTTGCAAAATTGTTGAATAAACTGATCAGTATAAGCGGCACACAAGGAATTTTATTTTCACCTTTTGTAAATATAATAGCTTACAAATGCTGATGCTATTACCCTTGCTTTAACTGATCTTTAAAATATTACAAGACTTCTATTTAAAAACATGGATGTATCCATCATCATAATCAACTATAAATCTGCCAAACTGGTGATGGATTGCGTAGCGAGTATCTACGAGCAAACACATCAGTATAGTTTTGAAATAATTGTGGTGGATAATGACTCGCAAGACGGGTTGGAAGAAAAATTAAAGGCTGGCTTTCCGGCTATCCGATGGCTGCAAACCGGCTACAATGCAGGGTTTGCAAGGGCCAACAATGCCGGCATACGCATTGCACTGGGCGACTATGTACTGATTCTAAATGCAGATACGATCATTAAAGAAGGCGCAATAGATAAAAATCTGGCATTGATAAAACAATATTCAGATGCTGTCGGTTCGGGCGTACAACTATTAAATACAGATGGTACCAACCAGATATCCGGGGCGCATTTTGTGAAGGGTGGCCTGAATACCTTGCTGCCCCTGCCCTACCTGGGTAAACTGATCCGTTATCTTGGCTACCGTTTTAAATCAACTGTGCCCAGCGTGCAAACAATCAAAGATAAAATTGAAGTGGACTGGGTGGTAGGCGCTTATATTTTGGTGAAAAAAGAAGTGTTACAAAAAGCCGGCTTAATGGATGAAGATTTTTTTATGTACGCCGAAGAGATTGAATGGTGCAGCCGCTTACGCAAGCAGGGGAAACTGTACCTGTTTGCTGAGCCCAAAGTAATTCATATTGGCGGCGGAACCAGCAGTGATTATTACACCACCACAGAAAATGAAAACAGTAAAAACCTTTGGAATAAAAAAGGAAGACAGATCATAGTCTCCAACATGTTACGCATCAGGAAACAATTTGGTATTGGATGGTTTCTACTAATTGCAGGCACTTATTTTATAGAGATACCTTTGTTTTTCATTTGCCTGCTGCTGCACAAAATTTTCACTGCTAATAAAGCCACCTATACTTTTAAAAACTGGATTGATTATGTAAAAAATATGGGTGTATTATTGCGCTACTGTTTTAAAATCCTTCTTAACAAACCTTACTTTTATAAAGTAGCTTAACAATGCAATTATCCATCGTCATAATCAATTACAATACGTTTACCCTTACCTGTAATTGTATACAATCTATTTATGATAAACTGGTAGAGGTTGACTACGAAATTGTATTGGTCGACAATGCTTCTGTTGAATGCGATCCAATGCTTTTCAAGCAAAAATTTCCGGGCATTAACCTGGTTGTAAGTCCTGTCAACAGTGGCTTTACGGGTGGTAATAACCTGGGTGTTGCCAATGCAAAAGGCGATTACCTGTTACTATTAAACAGCGATACGGAACTCATCAACAATGCGCCGAAAATTTGCCTTGATCATTTATTGACGCATAAAGAGGCAGGCATGACTACCTGCCAGTTATTGTACCCTGATGGCCGCATCCAGTACAACTGCCGTCGTTTCAGAACCATCAGCTGGGAGTTGCTGGAAGTGTTTCCGTTCTATAAGTTATTGCCAAAGGCCAAGCGGGAAGCGCTGATGCTGCATCATTATTTTGATCACCAAAGCTTTGCTAACTGCGATTGGGTTTGGGGTGCATTTATGCTGTTTCCTAAAAGCATCATACAACAACTACCAAAGAAAAAATTGTCGGATGATTTTTTCATGTATTGCGAAGACACACTCTGGTGCTGGGATTTTAAGCAGTTGGGTTATCAAATACATTTTCTGCCGCAGGCGAAAGTAATGCATGTACACAAAGGAAGTGTGAGCAAAGATAAATGGATAAAAATACGCACCACATCCATCCGCAATCATGCGCAGTTTATGAAGAAATTTTATCCCGATTACCGGTGGTATATTTTTGCCGCTATTTATTATACCAAGCAATATGGGGCGCTTTGGGCCACTAAAATTTTAAAACAAGTTTTACATCAGCGAATATATAGAAGTTAAAAAATATTTTTCGTTCTCAACAGGCAATAGCAGCACAACATAGCAATTTTTGAGAATATCCCCTTCTTCAATAAGCCAGGTGAAACTTTCTGCTGAAAAGCAATCATCTGTTGTAAAACAGCTGCAACCTCCCCTTTATAAAATGGCTCAATGTCCTTCACTGATTTAATTTCAAAATTTCTGTAAATACGCCAGTAATAATCAAATGCTATAACATTGCGCAAAGCCCCGGTGCCGATTTTTTCAAACAGCACGTGGTTTTCATACATCTGAACCGCTTTGTTTTTATAGGTATAATTGGTAACCTGCCCTTCATTAATGCCAACATGAATCAACACTTTATTGATATACCGGCACTTAATTTTATTTTGAAGTAACTCAATATAATAGGCAAAATCAACAATGTATTTAAAACGGTTATCGTATAAAAATGGGACGTCTTTTTTTACCATGATGCAGCTGGGGTTGCCAAAGTAATTTCTCCGCAGCATATGGTACGGAGAAAGGCTTAAGAAGAAACGGTCGAACCTGTTGCAGTTAATAATTTTTTTTGTGCTATTGGCTGCATCTTCAAAAATAAAAGCACTGTAAAAAACCTGTGCATCAGGATCTCTTTCAATGGCTGCGACAAACATTGAAAGGCTATCATTTGCAGAAAAATAGTCATCATCATGCATCAGCTTCACCCATACTCCTGTCGCTTTTCGTATGCCTTCATTCCAGTTTTCCGGTGTTCCCAGTTGCGGCGTATTTTTGTAGTACACCAACTTAAAGGTGTGCGGGTAAGTATCGCAGAAATTTTTAACGGTGTCGTCAGGGCTATCGTCTGTTATAATAACCTCATAATCCGTGAACGTTTGGTCGCCAATGGAATCAAGTAATATTTTCAGATCAGTGATCCGTTTGTAAGCCGGAATACATATTGAAATAAGGGGCTTATTGCTCATGATTTAACTGCGCTTTTTAAAATATTTTTTCACCATAAACAACAATACATTTGGCCATGCCGAAAGATGCGCCCAAATTTTGACGTTCGTCAGCCACTGTAGCTGATTGTAAAATCCAATATTTTCGTGTTTCAAACGTATCAGCCAGGTTCGGACAATTTTATCTTCCCATTCTTTTTTGTTGACCTGGAATCCTTGTACATACGCCGGCAATTTCGCACTCATTTTTTTGTGCCAGGCCAAGGTTGCTTCCAGCCATTTATCAGAAAAATTTCCACCTTCGGTTAAATGAATCATATCAATTTCAAAACTAACCAACACTTTATATTTTTCAGCAACCCGGAAAGAAAAATCCAAATCATACAGATGAAAATCCTTCAACAAGATATCATCAAACCTAACGACTTCCCAAACCTTTTTGGGACAACACAATAGTACACCATCCAGCACAACCACTTCCTGTGTAAGCGAGCCGGATACCGGGTTAAAATACATTTGTTGCTGATTCCCCTTGCTATCCAGATGCGTAATATTGCAACAATCAATTTTTGCAATGCCCGTTGCCCAACCAGAAGGAACCCTGCTCTTATATTTACTTCCGGCAATACCAACCAGGCCGAGCTGCTGATCATTTTGAAAATAATCAATCAATTTCAATCCCCAGTTTTGTGTTTTAAAAATAACATCTTCATGCACAAAACAAAGAAAATCATATGTGGCTTTTGCTGCCCCAAGGTTGTACACACTGGTTAGGCTTTGGGGAGTTACTGTGTTTTCGATAACCACGGCTTCCCAAACCACTCCGATGGTTTCGGCTATATTTTTTTGCACCTGTCCGGCGAACGTTTTATTAATTGAACAGATGATAACTGAGATCATGATAAGAATCTTAAACGGGTTAATTATACGCGAAAACAAAAAATATTTAACTGCACATCATACCCGATATCAGATTTTTTTGTCCGTTGAAAAGGATAGTCAAAAAGGGTGGCGGCTTCTTTTATGTAGTAATTAAATCCAGCTCTGCTAATCATTTCAAACATTGCGGTTAACTCTTTATTTTGTGCAAACGTTCCATGGTATTCCAAAAACATATTTTTAACCTGGTATAATTTATCAGCAATATCACAGAGTACTTTATACTCTGCACCTTCAATATCAATTTTTAAAAAATCAACTTCCCGGTCCAGCAAATCTCTTAGCCTCACTGCCTTCACGTCGATTGTACCAGCACTAGCCTCCATCTCAATTTTACTGGTCATTGTACCCTGGTTTGAAAACTGAAGCACTGTATTCTCAAGCCAGATAGCTTCTTTACGAAGATGGACATTGCTGTATCCAAAAGAAGCTATATTTTTTGACAACAGCTGGAAGTTTGTTTCGTCCGGCTCAAAGGCGATGATCTCAGCATCAGGATATAGCCGTTTCATGTAGATAACACTTAAACCAATATTAGCACCACAATCAATTATAAATGGGTTGGCTATTAATTCCTGGCGATACATCTCTTCTATAAAAATTTCCTCCAGGCCATTTACCAGTTGTATTGAATCGGTGAAGTAAAGTGACTTGCCAAATAAGAGATGCGTTTTTGTTTTACCCGCGGGCAAATGTTTGTAATACTTAATTTTGAACCAGTTTAAATTTATTTTTTTGTACGGGTTAGATGCCAACCGTTTTAAGTTTAAACTGATGCCATTTGAAATATTTTGAAGAAAGGAATTACCCGACATTTATATTTTATTTAAAAGAATTGGATTTATCAAAGTTGCTTACAAAGCCTTTGCATCCGGATACCCATATCGATCAATGTACTTATGGAGCAAGGTGGATGTAAATTTATAAACCTCAATTTTTATCACAGAAACATGCAAACTTATTGAAAATTTATGCAACTCCTTTCAAGTAAAAAAGCGTGGCTTGCTGCATAAAACAAAAAAACGTTTAGAGCTTTTGAAAAGCTCTAAACGTTCAATATAAATTTGCAAAAAAAGCTAATTATTTCTTTTCATATTTTGGAATGTTCCGGTAAATGTTTGCCCGCTTAAATCTTGCCAGGTACCGTTTGTCAAAGTGCCTGTATTACTGAATGTCAGAGAAGCTTTGTTAATTATACTTCCACCGCTATATGGTAGAATTGACGTATCCTGGTATTCAAATAAATTTCCATTGAGTTTCCATCTTCCCCGGGTAAGTTCATATTCCGTTGATGAAACGACCTGGGCCTTTTTCATAAAAGTTCCATCAGGATAAATAATAAAGCTGCAATAAGTGGGAATATGATTTACCTGGTCGGTTTGGTAAGTGCCTTCCCACAGCCCGGTAATGGGGTAAACAGCGGGAGGGCAATTAGACATGTCTTGAGCAGTAGTTTTTTTACAGCTTGTCATCTGAAAAAGGATAGATGTCAAAGCAAATGCTTTTAGTGCAGCAGAGATCATGAAAATCTTTCTCATTTTTGTTTTTTATCTTTTAATCTAGATTTCGTAGTAGCTATCCTAATAAACATTGGGATAAGCGGCGACCATGAGTAAGAACACAGCATAACCCAAAGCAAGAAATTTTAATACTTCCTAAATTTTATTAAGTGGATAATAAATGCTTTTTATTTTATTGCTTAGGTATTCTAATTCCTTGGCTGTGAGAATTTGTGCCGGACATTGACCAATATTCATCATACAAAAGGGCTCCGTTTTTATACCTCACATTGTCCCATATAACAATCTGGGAAGGAGTCGGAGACGGATTACTTACAGTAAAAGTTAACGTTGTATTTTGACTATTCATAAAATCCCAGGTTAACTGATGCGTTGCATTATTGGCATCAAGATATACACCGGTTTTATTTTGATTAAAGGCAAGATATTCGTTATCGAAATTTATGGCATTGTTAGAGCCTCCTCTTTCATACAAGTATATTGTATTTCCAACAACACCCTGCAGATATTTTAATTTCCACGGGTTTGCTGTTATTAAGCCTAGAGAAATGGCAGTATCTTTGATAATCAGTGTATCGGTTTTTACTACAGTAACAGTATCGTGAACCGTTGTCTCTTTTTTACAAGATGTGAAAGTTGTTTGGAAGGAAAGGACAAAAACCAGCAAGCAAAGGGAAAGAATTATCTTTTTCATATTTGATATTGTTTAAGCCGAAATTAATCAATAATATCAGATTAAGAGTAACACAACATATTTAATTTGTAGTTGTACCCATTTTGAGAGTAAGTGTAACATTTTAGCAATGGTAAGTTGAAAATGTAAGTAGCTAATCGTGCAATGCTTATAAGCAAGGGCCACAACCATTGCCTGCGGAAGTTTAGGCTAAGAAATGTTGGCTCGGAAGAAATACTGGTTATTACAAATAATCAAATTCTGGTTAAACTTGTTTTTTATTATCAAGCAGCTGCTTAGTTTTATTTTATAATCTTTCCCACTTGGTTTATCGGTTTTCTGGATAGCACGTTAAGACTTTTTTCTTGCAACGACAATATAGTTCAGTGTTAGTTCTTCATCGGAATATCTTTTATCTAACCAAACAGAAAATTTATTATAGATCCAGATAAATCTCAGTGTCACAAAAAAGTGTTTTACTAAAAAAGATCTCCAGGTTCTGTATTTTCTGGACGAGAATAAAGTATTTAAAAAAAGCTGTGCAACAGTCGCCCATTTACCTCCATTGGCCTTTATTAAAACCATATCAAATCCATATTTTTCAAATAAAAATTTTATCCCGTATTTGCTAAACCTAAAAAAATCGTACGGTTCTTCATGAAGTGCCCAACAAAATGGCATGGTAAAAATGGCGACTCCGTTTTGTTTTAAAACCCGTGCGGCTTCTGCAAGCATAGCCCGGTGATCTTCCACATGCTCAATTACCTGTGTTGAAAAAACCGTGTCAAATACTCCATTCTCAAAAGACAATGCTGTTGCGGGGCAAATGATGTCTACTAGATTTTGGTCACTTTGTATAATGTCGCAGCCGATATATTCAGTTACCTTAGTATTAAACAGGCTTTGGTAAGGTTTATTACCACAACCGATATCCAGCGTTTTTCCAAAAGCAAATTCGCTGGCTGTATGTTTTATATCGTTAAATAAAAAATAATTTACAATATAGTGTTGGTCTAAGGCATTTAACTTAAAATCACTCAACCTTTTTAAACCTTCTTCTCTCATAAACTTATCCCTGTTTTTTTAAATATCTATATTTAAACCTAACCCATTTCCAGTTTAATAATCCAACAAAAGTGCTCGTTTCTTTTATTCTGGCATTCTTTAATTCGTACAAATCAGGATGTAGCCTGAACAGGTAATTGGGATTGACATTCTTGCTTTTTTCCAACAGATCTGGATAAACAGGTAAAACATCTTTCTTTACATACAAGATTATATTTTGCTTGTACCAATACTCAATTCCATTCACCTGCCACAATAATTCCCGAAAGCAGTCTACAGGGATAAAATCTAATTTGCTGAAGATTGATGCCCAGTACTCAGGATACTGTTCGTTAATGTGATAAGTGCCTTCCTGCCCCGGAATGGCCGCTGAAAACAACACAACATTACTGAGACAAGTAAGCGTTTTAATAAATTTTTCTGAAGATTCTTTTGGAAGATGTTCTCCTACTTCAAGAGACATGGCCAGGTCGTACTTCCTGTTCTCTGAATAGCTCAACTTTAAATCCTGAATAGCAAGTTTATCAGGGTTTATTTTTACAAGATCACGTTTTATATAGGGTCCCTCCACACCTTTAATATCTTCAACTCCAAAATCTTCATTCCACACTTTCAGCCATTCGCCGGTACCGCATCCTATGTCGATAACAGATTTCGGATGCAGGATATCATTAACAAAAGGCAATACAAGTTTGGCCGATTTGTAGGAATTGGATTCCAGCTCTGTAAAGAAGCTCTTGGTGTATTGCTGTGTCTCAACCATAAATAAAATTTTTATAAATCCTGTTTTCCTTAATAAGTTTTTGGAAATGTTGTGGGAAAAACTTCTTCATCATCAAATAGTGTAAAAATCTAAAAGGTCTTTTTTTAAATTGATATAAAAGACGATTTACCACAAATTCAAAATCTAATTTATCCGCGTATTTCTTTGAAAAATAGTCCTCTATCTCATTTTGCCTTTGAATATTCTGATTAAGATTCTTAAGCATCGAATTCCCCCGCACCCGATATTCAAAAAGCGTCTCATCCACGTAATAGAACCTGTAACCATTAAATGCAAACCGAAGCCACAAATCCCAATCTTCATAGCCCATAATTTTCATATTATCATATAACCCAATTCTTTCAAGAGTTGATTTTCTAATCACAGCGCAAGCATCGATATAATTACAAATCATCAGTTGCTGGAGGTTAAACGGACCTGGTCTTAAGACTCCTGTCTTTTCGCCAAAAAGGTTGGCATTTCCATACACCACGTCTATTTGCGGTTGCCGATCTAAAATTTCGATTGCTTTTGTCAGGTAACCTGGCAGTATCTTATTGTCGGCATCCAGTGGCAGTATATAGTCAGATTTAGATACCCTTATACCCACGTTTCTTGCTTCTCCCAATCCCTTATTTTCCTGGTTGATGACGTTAATACCTTCGGCAGAAAGACCATTCAAAATTGTCTTCGTTTCTTCTTCGCTAGATCCATCATTTACGATAATTAGATCGAAAAGACTGGCATCGCACGCTTCCAGACTTTTCAGGGCATCACTTAAAAATATTCCCTGATTGTAACATGGAATAACTATCGTAATTTTTTTACTCATAAATTATCAGGTACAGATTACTGATCAGCACCTATTTTCTCCAAAAATAAAGTTATTACTTCAAGCTTATCAAATTGAGGATTGAATTTTATATTGTCTGTGTAATAGGTGTGTAAATCATACGTATCGTATGGATTTTCCCGGACTACCCGTTCTAAATTATCCAATCCAAATTTATTTGCCTGGTTAAAGTTTGCTATAAACTGTTGAGTCATTTGCTTGTTGCTTATCCATGCTGCAAATACGAAGGGCTTACCTGTTAACTCTTTCCATGTCGTGCTTAAATCATAGATAAAGGTTGATTTTAACCGTTGTTGCAGCGCCCTGTCACCAATAACAAGCCCCGCTGTATTACCGGATATAGTATTCTCATATCCCTCTGAAGCCTGTACCAAATCAGGAGAAATTTTCCAATGCTCTTTCAACAGCACTTTTAAAAGTGCAACAGAAGTGCGGCTCTGGTAATCCAGTAAAATTGTTTTTATTTCATTCAGTGGCACATCACTAAACAAGCAAACGCTGGCGACTTCTCCATCGGCGGCAATGCAAAAGTCAGAAATGATGTGGTATTCTTTTAACTGTGGAAGCACGGCCACGGGGATCAGGCCAATATCAATTTCGTTTTCGATGAGTTGTTTTGCAATATTTGCCGGGTAATCAAAAACAAGATCAATTGACTCTTTCATCATCCCGTTCTCAAATCCAAAAATCAAAGGTTTTGTATTCAGATAGCTAACCGCTCCTACTCTTATTTTTCTGTCCAATTGCTTTAGTATAATTTTGGCAGCAAATTTACAGCATCACCATGGATTTAAATCAACTAACTGCTATCTCTCCCATTGACGGACGTTACCGGAAACAATTACATCACCTGGATGAATATTTCAGCGAATACGCCCTGATAAAATACCGTGTACACGTAGAAGTTGAATATTTCATTTTTCTTGCAGAAAAAAAATTCTTTAAGCTGCCCGCCAACGTAAAAAACCACCTGCAAAATGCAGCTGCTAATTTTTCTTTAGAAGATGCTGGAATAATAAAAGAAACTGAAAAAATAACCAACCATGATGTAAAAGCAGTGGAATATTTTTTGAAAGGAGAATTGGATAAATGCAATGCTGCCTCGTTAAAAGAATGGATACATTTTGGTTTGACTTCCCAGGATATCAACAATACGGCCATACCATTAAGCTGGAAACATGCGGTGGAACACGATTACCTGCCAGCGGTAATTAACCTGCAACAGCAATTATTACAACTGGCAACTGCCTGGAAAGATATACCCATGCTGGCCCGTACACACGGACAGGCGGCGTCCCCGACCCGCTTAGGCAAGGAGATCATGGTATATGTGGAAAGGCTGGAAAACCAGGTACAATTGTTTAGCTATATTCCTTTCATGGCAAAATTTGGCGGTGCTACGGGTAACTTTAATGCACATCATGTGGCTTATCCAAAATACGATTGGGTAAAATTTGCCAATGAATTTACGGAAACAAAACTGGGCCTGGAACGTCAGCAATACACTACGCAGATAGAACACTATGATACGTTGGCTGCCCATTTTGACGCCATCAAACGCATCAATACCATCTTTATTGATTTTTGCCGCGACATATGGACATACGTTAGTTCCGACTACTTCAAACAAAAAACCAAGAAGGGCGAAATAGGATCTTCGGCAATGCCACACAAAGTAAACCCCATTGATTTTGAAAATGCCGAAGGCAACCTGGGTATTGCAAATGCTTTGCTGGAGCATCTTTCAGCTAAGTTACCGGTATCAAGATTACAAAGAGATCTTACAGACTCAACGGTATTGAGGAATATCGGCGTACCGGTAGCGCATACTATCCTCGCTTTTAAATCAATTGAGAAAGGTCTCGATAAACTTGTATTGAATGAGGTAAAATTAAAAGCCGACCTCGATAATAATTGGGCGGTTGTTGCCGAGGCAATACAGACGATCCTGAGAAGAGAAAATTATCCACAGCCTTATGAGGCATTGAAAGAATTGACACGAGGCAAAAATGCAATTGATAAACAAGCTATTCATCAGTTCATTACAACGCTTAAAATTTCTGCAACATTAAAAAATGAGTTAAAAAAAATTACCCCATATAATTATACTGGTCTATAAATAATCACTATTTTCATATGGTTTAGTAATCTTAAGTTTACCGCTCCTTATGAAGAAAATTTTATTTACCCTGGTAGCCACTCACCTCTCATCGTTATTGTGCAACGGTCAAACTTGCAATAACTGGTTGAGTACGCCTTCAATTGGTTCCTTTGTCGATATCGGACAGCTTAATATACCTGGTAACCAGATTACAATCGAAGCCAATATTAATAGGACTGCTCCTTATTTACCGGGTGGTGGAAATAATACGGAAGGAGATATTGTATCGAAACACAACGATTTTTCAGATGTAAACTATTTATTGAGGCCCAACCATGGCTATATTACAACAACCAATGGCTTTTTTGGTACGCCGGATATTTGTGATATTGAATTGAATAAAACCTATCACGTTGCAATGGTGTATGATGGAAGCACACTAAAATTTTACAGGAATGGTTTTTTGATGAGCCAGATAAATGCAACCGGTAACCTGATCCAAAACAGCTGGAAAGCAAGGTTTGGCCTTTATGATGCATCATTTTACACAACGCAATTAATAGGTTATATAAATGAAGTACGTATATGGAATGTGGCCCGGACACAAAGCCAGATAAAAACTTATATGAATTCATCCCTGCCAAGTCCAACTACCCAGCCGGGATTACTGGCTTATTATACTTTTGATAATTTGCTAAATAAACAAGGTAACAATACATATAATGGTGTTTTGGGTGGCAGTGCTTCCATTAATGCAACTAACTCCAATTGTGCATTTGTTGCAGATTCCTGCGCTAAAATTATAAGCGACAGTTTAATCATTAACACCTATACCCCTGTAATAGCGTTCAATCCCTGCGAAAATAACATTACCGTTGAAGATGCGTCGACCTTCAATATTGGTGATACAGTGTTGATGATCCAGATGAAAGGGGCTGTTATTGATTCTTCAAATACAGCGGCCTTTGGCAATATTACCAATTATAAAAACGCTGGTAATTACGAATTTAACTATGTAAAAAGCAAAGCGGGAAATATTGTTGAATTAAGAGATAGTATAACAAGGTCATACGATTTGCCTGATGGCAAAGTCCAGTTAATCCGGGTTCCTTATTATACTTCCGCCAATTTAACATCCGTGCTTACTTGTCTTCCCTGGGATGGAAGTAAAGGCGGCGTGCTGGTATTAAATGCGAAAAATGCAGTCACACTCCAGGCCGATATTAACCTTACTGGAAAAGGATTTCATGGCGGCAACAGCTCTAACCCACACTCCAATACACTCTTTTGTTTTGAAAATAATTATTTCTACCCGGCCGGCTCAGTCACAGCCGCTTCTAAAGGAGAGAGCATCGCTTTAATAAGCGACAATATTTCCTACGGAAAAGGGTTTGCTGGCAACGGTGGTGGAGGTGGACTCGGACATAATTCAGGCGGTGGCGGTGGTGCGAATGGTGGTGCAGGTGGATTGGGCGGCTATCAGTTGGATGTGTGCGGTAGCGCACCTTTTGATAACAGGGGAATCGGCGGAGGCAATTTAAGTTACAGCAATGGTCAAAATAAAATATTTATGGGTGGTGGGGGTGGATCTGGCCATACTGACCAAATTAATGGAACGGCCATGCAGGGCGGGAATGGTGGTGGAATTGTTATTATAAATACACCAACTTTCGATGCCAATGGTTTTAGGATTATTACCAACGGAGGTAACGCACCACAATGTATCGCTCCTGGTACCACTGACTGTCACGATGGCAATGGTGGCGGTGGTGGAGGTGGTACTATACTGATTAATACGGCAAACTATATTGCAAATACAATATTAAGTGTGGCTGGAGGTAAAGGGGCGGACCTTTCGGTCTATGACCCGATCGTTGGCGCTAATAGAATTGGTCCTGGAGGCGGAGGTGGCGCAGGAACGATTTGGCTTAACAGCCCTACCTTACCCCCCATTGTTTCAAATACTTTAACTCCGGGGGCTAATGGTGTAATACTTGCAGATAGTAATAATCCATGGGGCGCAACTCCTGGGCAAGCCGGCATCAATTTATTTAACTTGCAGCTTCCTTTCGACACCCATCCCTTCAAAAAAAATATTGATTCCGTAAAAATAAAAGCTACGCAGGCAGCATGTAATTCATTTGATTTTGTTGGCTCAGCTTACATTCAAAATTCTGCCATCAGAACCTGGCATTGGGACTTTGGCGATGGCACAATGGCAAGCTCATCCGTTGTAACACATCCCTATGCTACAGTTGGCGCACATAGTGTTTCCCTTGTGGTGACCGACAACAACGGTTGCACAGACAGTGTAAAAACCACCGTTACCACAACTGGTTCTACGATTGATTTTTCTTACAACCAGAATAGCTGTAATCCCCTCAGCATCCAGTTTTCGGCAATTGGAAATGCTCCGGTAAATCCATCCTGGATATTTGGAGATGGCGGACTTGCGACCGGAGCTACACCAACTCATGTTTATGCCAATACGGGTAACTACCTTGTAAAATATACGGCGCAAAACGGTAGCTGTAATGACACCATCACGAAAAATATTTCTGTTAATATTTTACGGCAGGATATTATACTTACTAAGGACACTACCATTTGTTTTGGTACGGCTAAACAGTTGCTAACTGCACCTTCACTCAACTTTTGCTGGTCACCCACGACTTATTTAGACGATCCTTTATCTGCAAACCCCACAACAAATACCCCGGTTGCTATCACCTATTTCTTAACTGCACAAATCCCCGGCGTCAATACCATTGTCAACGGCGATTTTAGCGCGGGCAATACAGGGTTTGCTTCGGCATATAATTTTGCCACACCCAACATCACGGAAGCTCAGTATTTCGTTGGCACAAATCCCCTGAACTGGAACGGGGGTCTGAGCCCATGTGGTGATCATTCAACAGGCAGCGGTAATATGATGTTAGTAAACGGCGCGCCGACAGCAGACGTACTGGTGTGGAGTGAAAGTGTTGCAGTCACACCCAATACAAACTATGCCTTTTCGACCTGGATACAAGCGCTGTATACACCCAATCCGGCGCAACTTAGTTTTTCGATTAATGGTGGGGATGTTGGCACATTAATTACAGCGAGTTTACCAACCTGCACCTGGACCCAATTTTATACCACATGGAACTCTGGCAACAATACTTCTGCAAAAATTGCGATAGTAAACAAAAACACTTTTGTGCAGGGCAACGATTTTGCGCTGGATGATATTTCTTTCGCGCCGGTGCTGATAAAACGAGACAGCGTAATTATCACAGTAGATCATCCTTCTGTAAAAGCAAATAATGACACCGTAGTTTGTGCAGGCAAGGCAGTGCAGTTGAGTGCAAACGGCAGCATATCGTATAACTGGTCTCCCACAACTGGTCTCTCAAATGCCACGGTTGCCAATCCGGTAGCAACACCATCTGTAAACACCCAGTACATTGTAACGGGTACAGACAGTAAAGGCTGTACAGCTACGGATACCGTTAACATTACAGCAAAGACGCTTCCTGTTGTTGCAGTTACTCCGGGTACATCCATTTGTAAAAATACCCCGCTACAATTGCAAGCATCTGGTGGCAGTACTTACCAATGGCTGCCTGTATCCGGACTTAGTAATGCCGCGATTGCCAACCCGGTTGCGTCGCCTGTAACCACCACCACATATGTTGTTGTTGTAACCGGAGCCAATAGTTGCACTGCCACTGATTCGGTAAAAATTGCTGTAAACCCCGACCCTGTATTTACTATATCTGCAGCTGATACCACTTGCCTCAATGCATCTGCCCAGTTATTAGCAACTGGCGGTGACGTATACACATGGTCACCGGCAGCACTTGTAAATAACCCTAACATTGCAAACCCCACCACCAATGCCAGCAGCAATACGACTTATACAGTAGTAATTAAAGAACTTACTTGTAATACCACTGCTACTTTATCTACTTCAGTAGCTGTACTGCCTGTGCCTGCCATCAAAGCAACAAAATTAAATGATATCGATTGTAGTATATCTGCTGCCCAGTTACAGGCAACCGGCAGCGGACCGTTTTCCTGGTCACCTGCTGCCAGCCTGGATAACAGTACTGCAGCCAATCCGCTGGCTTCGCCCAATGCCACCACGTTGTACACCGTATCCGCTGTAGATTTAACCACCAACTGTGTTGCCTCTGATACGATTACCGTAGTAGTAAATAAAATCGGGTCCACTTCTTTTTTCATTCCGTCAGCATTTACACCAAATGGAGATGGATTAAACGATTGTTTTAAAGTCAGTCATTTTACCTACATGAAATCTGTTGAAGTGACCATTTTTAACCGCTATGGAAGCATGGTGTTTCATACTACCACAGATAATGATTGCTGGAATGGAACCTACCGGGGAAAAGCAGCTGACGCAGGCAATTACGTTTATTATATAAAAGCGGAGGATAACTGTAGCAAGTTTTACAAAAAAGGAAACTTAGTCCTGATCCGGTAGATGTTGAAAGATGTGCAACAAAGTGTAAAAACAAGAGATGGTTAACTTGAAAAGCAATTAACCAGCAAAAAAACCTTCAAATTCACTTATGTATCTCACTGGTAAAATGAAATTCTATATCGGGATTAT
This sequence comes from Ferruginibacter sp., assembly GCF_028288465.1. Lineage (GTDB taxonomy): Bacteria > Bacteroidota > Bacteroidia > Chitinophagales > Chitinophagaceae > Ferruginibacter. The sequence goes on from NZ_JAQBNR010000053.1 coordinate 242,315, forward strand.
TTTGTCTTTCGGTATTTAAAAACCATTCGCTTTGTGCCAGGTATACCAGGTGACCATCCTTATCCTCTGCAATATTCGCCTGTTTAAATTTGATAAAATCCTGTAGCTTTTTCGGGTCTTTACTGGTGAGCCAGCAGGCCTTGTAAAAGGGCAGACTGTTCATTTGTACGGAAGCGCCGTACTCTTGCAACAAGCGGTATTGTATCACTTCAAATTGCAGTTCGCCCACGCAACCAATGATCTTTTTATTACCGCCAAATTGTGTAAATAACTGCGCAACGCCCTCATCTGTCAGCTGCAAAAGCCCCTTCTCTAACTGTTTGGTTTTCATCGGATCTTTATTCACTACCTCTTTAAAAATTTCCGGACTAAAGGATGGAATGCCGGTGAAGTAGAACTTTTCTCCTTCAGTCAATGTATCCCCTATTTTAAAGTTACCAGTGTCAAACAAACCTACCACATCACCCGGAAATGCTTCTTCGATAATATCTTTTTGACGGGCCAAAAAACTGTAAGGATTATTAAACCGCAGATCTCTTTCAAGCCTGACATGATTGTAATATTTACTGCGTTCAAACTTGCCGCTGCACACCCTTAAAAATGCGATCCGGTCCCTGTGCTTGGGATCAAGGTTGGCGTGAATCTTAAAAATAAAACCACTGAATTTCTCTTCTTCAGGATCGATATCCCGGGTAGTTGTATGCCGCGGGCGGGGCGTTGGTGCAATGCGGACAAAAGTGTCCAGCATCTCTTTTACACCAAAATTATTTACAGCACTGCCAAAAAACACCGGGGCAGTTTTTCCGCTCAGGTAATCGGCCGTATTCAATTCGCCGTAAACACCATCAATCAGTTCCACATCTTCCCGTAAAGTGTTGGCGTCTTTTTCCCCTATCTTATCATCCAGAATTTTGTCGTTCAAATCTTTTATCTCTACCACTTCTTCACCGGTTGCTTTGGTGCCGGCTGCAAACAGTACCAGGCTTTTTTCATGCAGATCATAAACGCCTTTAAAATCTTTACCGCTATTGATCGGCACAGTCATAGGATGCAACTGGATCTTCAGTTCATTTTCAATTTCCTCCATCAGGTCGAACCTGTTCTTACCATCCCGGTCCATTTTATTAATGAATACAATTACAGGCGTGTTACGCATGGCAATTACTTCCATCAGGCGCCTTGTTTGCGCCTCTACCCCGTTCACACTGTCAATCACCAGCACCACGCTGTCCACTGCAGTTAAAGTTCTGTAAGTATCCTCCGCAAAGTCTTTATGGCCGGGCGTATCCAGCAGGTTTATCAAGTGACCGTCATATTCAAAGGTCATTACACTGGTTGCCACACTGATACCACGCTGGCGTTCAATTTCCATAAAATCACTGGTGGCATGCTTCTTTATTTTGTTGCTTTTAACCGCTCCTGCGGTTTGAATAGCGCCCCCAAACAACAGAAATTTTTCTGTAAGCGTAGTTTTACCGGCATCCGGGTGAGATATAATTGCAAATGTTTTGCGCCTGTTTATTTCGTTGCTGTACTTCATGCCCTATCCCCGCAAGGGAATTTGTGTTTATAATTTTGAGGCGCAAAGGTACGGTTTGATAAATCTTTAAGCAAAAGCAGTATAAAAAAACAACGATACCGGCTGAAGTGCCCTGTAGCAGCATCGTTGCGTCGCAATCCCTTCAACAGCAATACAGGCTGAGCTTTGATTAAAGCGTAGACAAAGCCGGAGCCTTTACAATAAATAAAATCATATCAATGGAAAAAAGCAGTCGTCATTCAGGATTGGTATTCGTTTCTGCCGCAATTTCCGCCTTTAATGGAGGCGGTTGCTGTTCATCTTTTTCATCTCCCAATAAAAATCCCCACGGGTGCAGACTTTCCACTCTGTCGAAAACAATTTTTGCGATGGCAATAACCGGTATAGATAAAAACATACCCGGAACGCCCCACATCATTTCGCCTATGATAACGCCTAGCAAAGTAATAAGGCCATTTATTTTTACTTTACTGCCCACAATCATCGGCAGCAATACATTGCTGTCAATTAAATGCATAATTACCACGGCAACCAACACCAGTAAAATCTTGGTAGTACCGGCAGCCGTAGCAAAAGTTACCAGTATGCTAAACAGCAAAGCGGTAAAAATACCGATGTAAGGAATGATATTAAAAAGCCCGGTAATGATACCCAGCAGCATTGCATACTTAATACCCAGCAACCAAAAAACAATACAAAGTACAGTTGCCACAATGGCCATTTCCAGCAATAATCCAACAATATATTTACGGATGATATACTGTACCTGGGCTATAATATCATACACCACCATGGCATTTTCTTCGTTGCAAACAACCACCAAAAAACGTACGATATGCCTGCGGTAAAAAAGCATAAAAAAAGTATTGATCATGGTAAAAACCAAAAACAGCAACATAGAAGAAACAGACAATACCGTAGCACCAATTACCGATGTACTTTCGGTGAGCAAGTCAGAAGTTGCTGAATTTACATAGGCCATTTGCTTAGCCATGTTCACATGAAATGTGGAGCTGATCCAGTGCTGAAAATCCTTAAGTGATGCAGCCAGTTGTAGTTTAAACAGAGGCCAGTCACTACCCAGGTCAGCAATCTGCGCTCCTACCATGTAAAAAATCAAACCAACAAAAACAATCATTAATACCACGGAAACACCAGCCGCGGCACTCCGGTGAAATTTAAAACGTCGTTCTAAAAAACTGGCGATGGGCAACAACACAATGGCTATCAGCATCGCAAATATCAAGGGACTTAACACTTCTTTACCCAGTATACATAAATATCCGCCGGCAATAAGGATAATTAAAATCATGGCCAATTTTGTATAGAAAGGACCTGCCTGCGTGGTAAGTGTCTTCATCATAAAAGTCAGTTTCGTTTTGTTAGCTTTTTTTAATCTACAATATCGTGCAGTAATTAATAACCGGTTTGTGATGGCCAGTTGCTTTTTAATTCAGTGTATTACTTTTCATTTTTATCAATTAACCCATTCAATCGCATTTCTTCCACATCCAGTTCACGCTCGGCATGTTTGATTGCATCGTCGCTAAAGCTGCCTTCTTTATGAAACTTTATCAGCAGTTCTCTTTGAAATTTGGTGATCTCCAGCTGTGCCAGCAATAATTGCCCCATTGGTGTTGCCAGCTTATTTTGTACCGGCCTTTTTAGCTTGTCAATGTGCGAAATTTCTTTACTCAGTTTGTCAATAAGTACGTCGTATCTTTTCTTTAACTGATTTGTCATTTTAGGTTCCAGCGGAACCGGGAAATCTTTTTCAATAAAATCCACCACCTGGTGCGCCATATGTAATTCCAGTTCTTTATCTTCTTTATGAAAAGTCATCTTTTTTTCCACGCCCAGTATCTTTATCAGCAATGGTAAAGTTAATCCCTGTACAACCAGCGTAATAAAAATTACAACGAACGCTAAAAATAAAATTACGTTCCGATAGGGAAAGGTCTGACCGTTATTTAGTGTTAAAGGCAGTGCCAGTGCGGTCGCCAGCGATACTACGCCCCGCGTACCCGTCCAGGCAACAATCAGTACATTCTTCCACGGTATTTCACCAGGCGTTTCGGCGGGCACAGCATGTTCTATAATTTTTTTCTTCTTAAACGAAAAGAGTTTTTGGTTGTAAACGCCTGCAAAAACCCAAACAATGCGAACAACAATTGTTGCGAGACTGATGAGTAAGCCATACCCCAGCAATTGCATAAAAGCATATCCTTTGATGTTATTGATTATAAGCGGTAACTGCAGGCCTATCAAAATAAACACAATGCCATTCAGTAAAAAAATCACGGTGTCCCACACTGCCCTTGTACGCATTCTTGTCTGGTAACTGAATATTTCCGGAGCCCGCCAGGTCACCATTAGTCCTGCACATACCACAGAAAGGATACCCGAAATGTGCAGCTTCTCCGCAAGTAAGTAAGCAAGGTAGGGAGCCAGCAAAGTAAGGCTGGTTTCTACTACAGGGTTATGAGCAATTTTTTTATGAGCAAGGATAAACAGGTAACCAATTGCGATGCCGGCAACCACACCACCGCCTGCGACCCATAAAAATTCAAGGCTTGCTTTCCAAAATACAAATACACCGGTTGTAACCGCTGCAACCGCATACCGGTAGGCAATCAGGGCCGACGCATCATTCAGCAGGCTCTCCCCTTCCAGTATCGTTATTACTCTTTTATTTAACCCAAGTCCCTTAATAATACCTGTGGCAGCAACTGCATCCGGCGGAGAAACTATGGCCCCCAACACAAATGCCAACGGCCAGCCGAAACCAGGCACCAGCCAGTGTGTTACAGCGGCAACTGTAATGGTGGTAAAAAATACAAGTGTTATTGCCAGGGTAGAGATGGGCCTGATGGCTGTTTTAAATTCATGCCAGGATGTTTTAAATGCAGCATCATACAACAAAGGTGGAAGAAAGATTAGGAACACAATTTCAGGGTTCATCGCCAGATCCGGCAAGGCCGGAACAAAGCCTATCACCAAACCTACACCTACCAGCAATATCGGGTAAGGCAATTTTATTTTATCGGCAATGGATGATAAACCTATCAGGATTGCCATTATAAAAATTACAATTTGAAAACTTTCCATTGTTATAAAAATAGTGAAAGCAATCTGTATACAACATCAAATAATTATTGTTGAAAACAAAAAACTGCATTTATTTTGAGACAATTTCTTCCGGTTTTAATGCTACTCTATACATACAAATAAAGCCAGCTTTTCGCCATTTATCAATTTTTGATATGGAATACAATTCCAAGCTGTACATTTGGAGTATGCAAAAAACACTTCAAATTCTTGGCAATTCTTTGCGGCTCACTTTGCAGGAGTTAAGGGTCAATAAATTGAGGACAGGCCTTAGTCTTACAGGTGTGGCCTTTGGAATTTTTTGCATCATTGGTGTATTGGCTACTGTAAACAGCCTGGAGCACAATATCCAGAACGAAGTAAGCAGCCTAGGTAGCAATACCATTTATATAGATAAATGGGAATACAGTGGTGGCCCTGATCGACCCTACTGGAAATACCGTGCAAGACCAACCATGAAGTACCAGGAAGTGGCGCTATTAAAGCAACGCTCCGAATTGGTGGAAAATATCAGTTTTCTGATGCGTTCGGGCGGCAGTATTTCTTATAATGATGATGTAATCGATAACGCTTCCATATATGGTATAACCGTTGATCAGATGGGAGTACAACCGATATCTTTCGCTTTCGGCCGTTTTATTTCAGATGCAGAATTTAACAGTGGCAGCGCAGTTGGATTAATTGGATTTGACAACGCCGAAAAATTATATGGCAATGCAGAACGGGCACTGGGCAAAGCCTTTGAAACAAAAGGTAAAAAAGTAACCATTGTTGGTGTAATAAAAAAAGAAGGTAAAAATTTTATTGGCTGGGATTACGATAACTGTGTAATGCTGCCTTACAAATTTGCCCGCCAGATTATTGCAGAAGATTTTAGTAACCCGGTATTAATTGCCAAAGGAAAACCCAATGTTACACCTACACAACTAAGTGTGGAGTTGCAGGGCGCCATGCGGCAAATCAGGAGACTGAGTCCGACGCAGGAAGATAATTTTTCACTAAACAGTGTAGAGGCATTCAGTAAAGCCATCAGTGGTTTGTTTGGCACGGTGGATATTGTAGGTGGGTTGATTGGAGTGATCAGCCTTATCGTAGGCATGTTTGGCATCGCCAATATTATGTTTGTAACCGTAAAAGAAAGAACCAGTATGATCGGTCTTAAAAAAGCTATAGGAGCAAAACGTTCAAGCATACTGTTTGAATTTTTGCTCGAAGCCGCCATGCTCTGCCTGATGGGCGGTGCCATCGGTTTATTACTCGTTTATATTCTTACGATGGTATTTACCAAAATGTTTGATTTTCCTGTCTTCGTTTCCATCCCTCTTTTAATAGGCACCGTAGTAATCTGTTTGGTAGTGGGTGTACTGGCCGGCATTTTCCCTGCTTCAAGAGCTGCTAAAATGGACGCAGTAGAAGCTATCAGAAGTAAGTAGTCTTTTTCAAATTAATTAAATTCGCGTGGAGCCTTTGCCGTATGTGTCAACATTTGGAGATAAGTTTTTCTACACTGTAATTATCATTGCGACGATTACGTCACAATTTTATTTTCTTTTCTGAACAAGATATAAACCGGCAACAACGAGCAATACACCACTCAGGGTGTACCAGCTCAACGGCTCTTTCATCAATAAAGCTGCCAATGCAAAGCCCGCTACGGGGCAAAGAAAAAGCCAGAAGGACGCCTTCACCGGGTTATCTCTTAAAAGGAAAAGCCATAACTGCACTGCAGCAATGGAAACGGGAATTGCAAGCCATACAATACAACCTATCAAAGCAGGCGCAAAATTGTTTTTTGTACCATCATAAAAATAAATAGCAAACGGCAACAGAAAGACACCACCTAAAATGGTCTGCCAGCCATTGATGGTAAGCGTATGCAAATTTTGCCACTTATTTTTTGAAAAATAAATTGCTCCGGCAGAATAAGACAGCATACTTATTATCAGCAATAACAGGCCTGCAGGAGTGGCGTAACTATGCAGTAAAAGCGGGTAAGCCGCAATGATAACACCCGTAAAACATAGTAACAGGCTAATTAAAATGACTGGCTTTAGTTTTTGTCTGAACCACAGGGCACTTATTAAACTGATAAAAACCGGATTGGTGGCAGTTGCCAGCGACCCAAGCCCGGCCGAAACATGCTGCATGGCCAGTACATATAAACCCAGGTAAATGGTGATGTTCATAAAGCCGTACACAGCCAACTGTTTCCATTGATTTTGCTGAGGTAAGTGTTGTTGTAAAACAACATGCGCAAACAACAACATGATTACACCACCTGCGAAAAAACGAATCACTGCAATCGTAAAAGGCTGTGCAAACTGCAATGCTATTTTGGTGGTTACCGAAGCAGAAGGCCATAAAATTGCAAAGAAAATTCCTGCAATAATTAGCTGAATATTTTTATTGCCGGCGGGTTTCAAAATTGAGTTTAAAATATTTCATGCTGCAGCCTTAAAGTTTATCTGCTGCGTTGTTCAAATAGAAAATTATGCGGGGCTTATTTTTTTGAAGCGATCGTTCCAATTGCTTTTACAAGCTTGTCGAGGTCCTGCAAACGGGTGTATACATGTGGTGTTATGCGCACACAGCTTACATTTTCCCAAACTATTCCTACGGTATGAATTTTATAATCATTGAATAATGCAGTTTCCAGTTCTCCCGGCGTCATTCCATCTACACTTACACCACAAATAGCGCAACTATAAGCCGCCTGAAAAGATGTATGAATCTTTACTTTAGGAATATCCTTTACTTTTTGAGCCCAGTAATTTTTTAAATAACGGATGCGTTCTTCTTTTCGTTTGCTGCCAATCGCCATTTGAAAATTGCATGCTTCACCTATCCCCTGCTCTATCGGAAAACTCCTGGTACCCAACGTTTCAAATTTCCTGATATCAGTTCCTTGTGGTTTATCATTACACACCAGCGGCCATATCTTCTCTATCTTTTCTTTTTTTATCCACAGCATACCACTGCCAATGGGAGCACTTAAAAATTTATGCAGACTGGTGCCAAAATAATCACAACCTAAATCAGGGATTGCATAATCCATCAGTCCAAAAGAATGGGCGCCATCACAAATCACTTCAATTCCGTGGCGGTGCGCCATCTCACTGATTTTCTTTACCGGCATTATTTGCCCGATCCAGTTGATAACATGTGTTACATGAATGATTTTGGTTTTGGGTGTAATGGCTTTTTCATAGGCAGCTACAATTGTGTCATCATCTTCTATCGGAAACACAAAGCTGATTTGTTTATAAATAATTCCTTCCCTGATGGCCCTTTGTTTCCAGGCGTTGATCATGTTGGGGTAATCCTGTTTGGTTCCAATTACCTCGTCACCAGCTTTTAACGACAAGCCATATATAACCGTGTTCAAAGCCTCTGTCGCATTTCTGTTAACGGCAATTTCTTCTTTATCACAACCCGCCAGCGCAGCTAACTTTTCGCGAACCGGCTCCCTGCCCTGGTCAAGTATCCTCCACATAAAATATGACGGGCCTTCATTAGTTAAATTATTGTACCGTGCTACCGCTTCCTGTACAACCCTTGGTGATGGGCTTACGCCGCCATTGTTAAGATTGGTAATATTAGGACTTACCGTAAATGCCTGTTGAATAATACTCCAGTAATCTTCATCTGCGGCAGCATCGCCAGGTGCGAGTGCCTGTATCCGCTGACTTGCGGCAGAAAACTCAGCAGCATGCGCCTGGTTGAATAAACTGTTTGCAGAAAAGGCGCCTGCCATCAATCCTATTTGTTGTATAAAAGTTCTTCGGTTAGCCATGTTAAAATTTAGCAGGAAGATAAATCAAATTTAATAAAAACATACAGGCCGCTTCATTCATTTTTTTGTTGAAAGCCAGTACAACATCAAGTGCAATTGAATTATTAAAAACCTACATTTAAAACCGCGTGATTTAATTAACTTAGATAAAAAATAAATTGCTATGAAAGCATGTCTATTGTTCGCAGTCGCTGTATTGCTATTTTCCTGCAGCCCGAAATTAGCGCCAGATAATAATTGGGCCATTGGCAGATGGGTATTAACTGAATTAAAAGAAGTGCCGGTACAGATCACAGGGAATCCATCTAAAAATGCACACCTAATATTTGAACCGGCAGGAAAGAAATACCGTGGTTTTGGCGGATGCAATGATATCAATGGAACCTATATTATCAGCAGTGGTAAAATAAAATTTGTAGCGCAGTCAGGCAAATTAGCAGGCTGCCCGGATGTTCCTTTTGAGACAACGTTTTTAAGTGCATTATATGATGTTGACAAATATTCGGTAACCGGCAATGTGATGATTTTAAAGAAAGGAAGAACAACCCTGATAAAATTAGAGCGTAAATAATATTATGAAAGCGTATGTCATAAAAATAGCCCCGGTAATACCGGGGCTAAAAATTAAAATAAAAAGTTACAACCAGGCAAAATTAGTAGCCCCAGCTCTTCATTATTTTTAAGTCTTCTTTGGAACATTCCAGCGGTGTTTTTCCCTGGTAAGATTCCTGCTCAATAATAAATTCGGTCGTGCCGCCGGATTTTTTAAACAGGTCAACAATTTGTTTGACTGGTAAAATTCCTTTTCCTAAAATCGTACTCTCATATTCACTGTCCATCTCTCCCTTTGCAGCGGATTTTATTTCATCTTTTACGTGCATGCTTTCGAAACGGCCGGGATGTTTTTTTAGAATATCCAGTGCCCTTCCGCCTGCACCATACATATTGCCAATATCCATTTGTTGAATTACGAGTTTCGGATCGGTATGTTCCAGTATGATATCATATATTTTCTTACCATTTAATGAATACTTAAATTCAAAATCATGGTTATGGTAACCGAATTTCATTCCCGACTTTTGGCAAAGTTCGCCAGACTTATTAAATATATCCAGGAAGCCTAACAGGTCATCGTAGTTTTTGCGCAGGTTTTCATCCAGCCACGGGCTGATGACATATTTCTGTCCACACACCGCGGCATCTTCTACGGTCTCTTTCCACGAATCTGAAAAATCTTTGGCCGCGTTATCCCAATGTTTGTCTGCCATTACTGTATGACCGCTCGGCATTTTCAAACCAAGGTCATCCAGTACTTTTCTGAATTCGGTTGCAGAATAGCCGTAAAATTTCCTGTCAACATAATTGGCATGTTCTACATTTTTATATCCCATTGCGGCAAGTTGCTTCAGTGTTCCCAAAGGATCTGCTTTCATTTCATCCCGAACAGAATACAGTTGTATACCTACCATTGCAGCCCCAGCTGTCTGAGCAGCAAAGAGCTGGTTGGATAAGAGCATCGTTCCTGCAAGCGACAGGGAACCCTTTACTAAAAATTTTCTTCTTGAGAGTGTCATTTTTGTAGATTTTATGGAAGAATAAATAATGGTGATAATAATTGTTCATTTGGAGCATAAATATATTGATAAAAAAGAATGCCTGCATATTTATTCATTGTATGTATAATGATCGGCTTGTATCATGAAAAGAGAAACGCCATTCTAAAATTTGAAGCGACAAAATTTTTATGATGATGACAAGATTGTTTTAACCGGTTTAACTAGTCTATCCGATGAATAAAGTCATTAAGAAAAAAACAGTCCTGCTTTAACATAATTTTGATTTTCTACCCTATTTGTATATTCCGATCGCAAGTATCGAACTGTGTTAAGCTGGCAACTGCCTGATCCTTAGATTGTTTCGAAAGTCCTGCTTATTGCCCCTTTTTGTCTCTAAATTTTCCCACATGGAGTTACGATTCCACAAATCGATTAATTATTCCAGTTAATTTCTAAATGGTTTGGTTTTTGAATTACAGGGAACAGTAATGATAACAAGATTGAAAGATCATAAAAAAATTACAGACAAACAGATTTTTAATTAAAAACAAAAAAAATGAAAAAAGCAATTAGTTTATACGTAGCAATGATGTTTGGTGTTGTTGTTTTTGCACAGGACACTACTGCCGGGAAAAATAATTTTCCGCCAAACAATAATCGCGATACGGTACCAGGCAACAGTTCGTGGAATAAAAAGGATACAACTGGTTTTGACTCGAAAGGACAATGGCCTAAAGATTCTGTCAATAAAAAAACATGGCCAAACACAGACAGCACTTTACAACATAGTGGTAACATGAAAACTGATAGTATGGGTACCACTGCTCAGCAACCAGGTTCGCAAACTGGAAGTACGACTGATAATACCTCAGCAAGTTCTAAAACTGCCACGGCAGGAACCGATAGTAAAACAAGTGATACTACAACTTTAACCGACAGGGTAATGATGAAGGATGATAAGATGGTGATTGTAAAAAACAATGAGACATCTGCACTTGACAAAGATTATAAATTAGAAAGCGGTGCTACTGTTACAACTGATGGTATGGTAAAATACCCGGGTGGTAAAAGTGTCAAATTGAAAAATGGTCAGTTTATAGAATTAACTCCGGCAACTGAAAGAAGCGAAACTAAAAAGACGAAAAAAAAAGCTGGTTCAAAATCCGGTACCACAACAAAGAAAAAGAAAACACCTAAGGCCTAAGTGGTAAATGTGAATTTTAAATACAATTACCCGATTTAAATAGTACATAAAGTAAAAGAGTGGTCCGAAAGGACTGCTCTTTTTTGCGTTTGACCCAGATGGATAATTTTACCATGAGGGCTAAAAATAAAAACCCGGCGCTTAAAAAAACGCCGGGAAAAGTATTCACCAAAACTTAGCTGCTATACTAATCTGATATCGCGATACTTTAAAATTGTATTTTTTAAAAAAAACGACCGTATTTCAATCATAAGAACGCAACCTATTACTGCCAGATATTTACAATATGATGACTCTGCTTCTACAAAAGTATTTCCTGCAAAAAATTAATGACATGTAAATGAGATGAACGGCAAAAAAACTGCGACGAAATCTATTGTATGTTTGGCAATAATCACCTTCTTTTTGTTAGATAGAATGGCTTCTCCCAAATGAAGTACCCATCTATTAATGAGATTTCGGTCATTAATATGAATTTTCCGCAACCATACTAAAGCAACGGGCGAACCACGCCATTACCGAAATATTTTTTTTGAATGTGCCAGGCTGGTGATTTAGTAGCGATTTATGTATTTGCTTCCTCATATTGAGTTTACAATGCATAAAATTGGCTACCTTACCAATAAAATTTCTCATGAACAATCTGTTTGAAATTGGTGACGTGGTAGCATTTAAGGCCAACAAAAATATTCAGCTGGTTATTACCGGCATTGGAGCCGACGGTATAGTTTTGCTCCGCTATTTTGATACTTTAACCAATGATTTTAAAAAAGTAGAGATGCCTGCTATTTGCTTTATAAAGGTATAACTGGTCGACTACCCCGGTTTTACCGACCGTAACAGTCAAATATTTTATTTGCGGCTTTTATATTAAAGAAACAGCACAAACAAATAAAGTAGCGCCGAATGAGTTTATTATTGTAAAAAATACCCTATTTAGGGTATTTTTTATATCCGGCATAGTCTCTACATTTGTCTCGGTTTTTCATAGGATATTGGATTTAAACGGGGCTGGATTTCTATCCTGGCCCTTTTTTATTTGATGCTGTGGCAAATAAGAGAACAATGAACAGATGTTCCTCAATAAATTCCCACTTCCAGTCACGTTCGTTATTCCCGGGGCAATATTTTGGCAATTTGTCTTTTCGAAAGCTCCAGATCGATAAAAACGCTGAAACATTTGTTAAATGCCGTATATCTGTATGCCTTAAATTCCCCTTAAAACAAAAACTAATCCCGGTTTATAACTTGTTTCCTTGTTGATACTGGCTGATTGAACCGGCTGTTTTTTTACATCAGACACGCTTTTTGTATTATCGGTACTTTCCGGACTGGTATATAAATAACCAATAAAAATTGCCGGAACCATTAATGATAAAGCTGCAACGTAGGCGGCGAAAATGAACTTTTTCATGACTTTTTATTTTAATTGTTTTTAGTTTGATTTGATAAAGCAAAGATAAAGACAATTTTAGTACTATGCAATATAAAGTACCATTTATTTTATAGTAATAGTTTGTATTTAATAGTATGCAATATCTTAACTAATTGATAGTCAGCTTAAAGTAAAGAATCCGGCGTTTTTAGATTGTTATAGCCGGTAAAATAGGTTGATGAATTGCAAAAAATGCCAGTTGATAAACCAGATTTCATTATTTCATGCAAAGGAATACCTTGAGAATATAAGCCCAAGCTCTCTTCTCAGCAAAAAGTGCTTTACATTGTAAAATATATTGGGACATATGCCAGTTTCAGCGCACATCAGTCTGCTTTAATCGTTATTTTTGCAAAAAATAAACGATTGGAAATCAGCAACCGAAAGGCATATCACGACTACTTTTTTGAAGATAAATACATAGCAGGCATTGTGCTTGCCGGCACCGAAATAAAGAGCCTTCGCGGTGGCAAAGCAAGTTTCAATGATAGCTATTGTTATTTTGACAAAGGTGAATTGTATGTAAAGAGCCTTCACATTTCTGAGTATACCTTCGGTTCATATAATAATCATCCCCCGCTGCAGGAACGAAAGCTACTGCTTAACAAAAGGGAGCTTCGTAAATGGGAAGCAAAAACAAAGGAAAAAGGCTACTCCATCATTCCTTTAAAAATTTTTTTAACCGATAAGGGTATTTTCAAAATGGAGATCGGTCTTGGTAAAGGGAAAAAAATATTTGACAAAAGAGAGACTATAAAAGAACGTGAAACAGACAGGGATATAAAAAGAAAATATGGCATTTAGCAGATGTATACAATGAATAGCTGATTTTATAACAACCTTTTCCAATAACGTTCCTGCACAGTAAAAATAGATGAAACATACAGGCAGTCTCTCTAAAAACATGTACCTTTATCGCTACACCTTCTTTATTACAACCACAACCTTTTAGTATAAGTATTGTTACAACCAGTCATGAATAAACACAAGCAAAGCAGAATTGAGGTAATGAATTTTTTGGGAAAAAAAATTGATAGTATAATTGATGAGTTTTTAAAAAAAATAGATACCAACTGGCAGCCCACTGATTTTTTACCAGATAGTTCTTCAGAAAACTTTACCGCACAGGTGAAGGAATTACAGGAACAATGCAAAGAGCTTCCTTATGATTACCTGGCTGTATTGGTTGGGGATGTAATTACAGAAGAAGCATTGCCTACCTACGAAAGCTGGCTGATGGATGTTGAAGGCATTACAAAGCATGATCCGCAGGGATGGGCTAAATGGGTTAGAATGTGGACAGCAGAAGAGAACCGGCATGGTGACCTGTTGAACAAATACCTTTATTTATCGGGCCGTATTAATATGCGCCAGATGGAAATCAGTACACAGTATTTAATTGCGGATGGTTTTGATATAGGCACCAGCACAGACCCTTATAAAAATTTTGTATACACTTCCTTCCAGGAAATGGCGACCAATATTTCTCACCGCCGTACTGCATCCCTTGCAAAAAAGCATGGTAACCTTCAGCTGTCAAAAATATGCGGTGTAATTGCTGCAGATGAAGCAAGACATGCAAAAGCTTACAAGAGTTTTGTCTCAGGCATATTTGAGGTAGACCCCAGTGAAATGATGATTGCCTTTGAATATATGATGCGCAAAAAAATTGTAATGCCCGCCCATTTCCTTCGCCAGGCTGGAGAAGCAATTGGTACCACCTTTACCCACTTCAGTGATGCGGCCCAACGTCTCGGTGTATATACAAGCTGGGACTATACGGAAATCTTAGACTCTCTTTTAATTGACTGGAATATAGGTAATATATCTAACCTGGATGAACATGGAGAAAAGGCCAGGGACTACCTGATGGCGCTTCCTGAACGTTTCAGAAAAGTGGCAGGCCGTGGTATTAAAGCGCCACTTGAATACGAATTTAACTGGATCAATTAAAATCATCATTCTCCTTTAAATAAAAACGATACCTCTCTTTTATACCGGGCTTGTAAAGCAAATTCCAAATTGCCGTTAACATCCAGGAAACAATTCATTGAATTGATTAACATCCGGTAAACAATCTCCGGATTTTATATCCTATACATTTGCCTCCTCAATGAAAAGGTTCTTCATATTTATATTGTTAGTCTGTCACATGAACGCATCCATGTTTCTTCCGCAGATTGCGGAAGATGACTTGTATGATTCCAGCGGTAAACAGCTGGATGATGTTAACAGTGTGATCGAATATTTCCAGGTGGCTCTGGGTTACGATCACCACGTAGATGATGAAGATGATGATAACGGTCAAAATTTTCACCTGGTAAAAAATGTTGAATGCAATTTTCAGCAATGTTATTTTGCTCCTGAGCCTGCCATAGTCTCATCAGTTTCTCCACCTGTTTTTTATCATACCGACGAACGCAACTTTCGATCAATCTCAATGGATATTATTAGCCCACCTCCCGATTTATTATCCATATAATTGAAATGCTGCTTTTCTGACACTGGTCAGGATGCTTGCAAATTCTATAGTTATCGCCGTACTTTATACCATCGTCAGGCAGAAATATTCCTGAACGTTATTTTTTATTAATCATTTTAACATGAACCACAAAAGCCAATGGCTAACCAGCCTGTTGGTTATGCTGTTATTTTCCAGCCTGCGCCTGCATGCACAGGATACATTGCGCATAACCCTTCCTGAAGCAGAAAAACAGTTTCTTCAAAAAAACCTGGACCTCCTCGCAGAAAAGTACAATATTGATATTGCCATGGCACAGGTGATACAAGCCAGGTTATACAGCAATCCCAACTTTTCATTCAACGGCAATATTTACAATCCGCAGAATAAAAAAATCGCAGATGTTAGCAATAAAACCGGCGAGTACATTATTGGTCTGCAACAATTAATAAGGGTAGCCGGCAAGCGAAATAAAGAAATAAAACTGGCTGAAACCAGCACCCGGCTTAGTGAAAATCGCTTTTTTGACCTGTTGAGAACCCTGCGTTTTTCTTTAAGAAGTAATTTTTACAACGCATATTACCTACAAAATTCCATCAGTGCCTATAACAATCAGATTGCCTCTTTAGAAAGCCTGAGCGCATCTTACGAAGCGTTAAAAACAAAAGGTGTTGTTACCCTCAAAGATGCAATCCGTATTAAATCCCTGCTGTATAGTTTAAAAGCTGAACAAAACGGATTACAGAACCAGTTAAATGACATAGAAGCAGAGCTGAAAATATTGTTACAGGATAATAAAACCTGGTTTGTTTCCACGGTAGAAAAAAATGATGCACTGGCAGTTTCCTTCAAACAAATGAAGCTGCCTGATTTGGTTGATACGGCCTATGAGAACAGGTTCGATTTGAAGCTTGCAGAAAATAACCTGTTGTACAACCAGCAAAACCTGGCCTTACAAAAAGCCATAGCAAAGCCGGATATCACGCTGGGCGCCCAGTTTGATAAACGCGGCAGTTTTGTAGACAATGCCTCCTTCTTTAATGTGGCTATCGACCTGCCGTTTTTTAACCGCAACCAGGGCAATATTAAAGCTGCAAAAATCAGTATCGATCAGAGTAAAGTTGTACTGAATCAACAAAGACTTACGGTAGAAAACGAAGTGCAATCGGCATACACAAAAGCATTGAATACAGACAAAATGCTGCAGTCAATTGACCCGGCATTCAGGGATGAATTTGAAAATTTGTTAAAAGCTGTTTCTGAAAATTTTAAAAAGAAAAATATCAGCCTGATTGAGTTTACAGATTTCAATGAATCATACAAGAATAATATTTTACAAATTAATGAGCTGCAAAATCAAAAAATGCAGGCCATCGAAACCCTGAATTTTACCATCGGTAAAACCATCTTAAACAATTAATTCAATACAATGAAAGCATTAATTATTACTGCACTTATTACGCTCTCTGTTTTTTTTATTTCCTGCAAAGGTCATAAGGAAGAAGCTGCCGCAGCGATCCCGGCCATATCAGACAGCCTGGTTAAAAACGTACAGACAGCACCAGTCATAGTGGAAGATGCAAGTGATATCATTAAACTGAATGGTAAAATTGAAGCGAACGAAAACAAACAGGCCAAAGTATTTTCCCTGGTAAGCGGCCGGGTGACTGCCTTGAAAGTGGAGCTGGGAGATTATGTACATAAAGGCCAGGTACTGGCTGTGATTAAAAGTACAGAAGTAGCCGGCTACACCAATGATCTTTCCAATGCAGAATCGAATGTTACCATGGCCAAAAAAGCCATGGAGACAAGCAAGGATTTATATGAAAGCAAACTGGCCACCGAACAGGATTACCTCACCGCCAAAATTAGTTACAACAAAGCATTGTCTGAGTTAAACAGGGTGAAGGAAGTGTCTGCCATTACCGGCGGCAAAAGTTCGGCCTACACCGTAACGGCGCCTTTAAATGGCTTTATTATAGAAAAGAATATCACCAATGCTTCCGAAGTGAGGGCTGATAACAATACCGATTTATTTGCCATAGCCGATTTATCCAACGTTTGGGTAATGGCGAATGTGTACGAAGCGGATATGGATAATATACACCTGGGTGACATGGTAAAAGTGAACACCCTTGCCAATTCAGAAAAAGAATATGCGGGTAAAATAGATAAAATATACAACGTGCTGGATCCTGCTACAAGAACAATGAAAGTGCGCATCAGCATGGATAACCCGGGCACTGTTTTAAAACCCGAAATGTTTGCGACCGTTACCGTAAACGTAAAAGGAAAAACAAGTCGGCTTTCTATTCCGGCACACGCCATTGTGATGGACAACAGTAAAAACTATGTGGTGGTAAAAAAAGATAATAAGCTGGAAGTGCAGGAGGTGAACCTGCTGCGGCGGATTGATAACAAAGCCTACATCTCCGGCCTGGCAGAAGGCGCACAGGTTGTTACCAACTCGCAGGTATTTCTTTACCAGGCATTGATCACTAAATAATCAACCACACTATGTTTAAAGCTATCAAAAAAGTCATCGCTTTTTCTTTAAAGAATAAGCTGTTTATATTCTTTGCTACCATTGTATTAATCATCTGGGGCGTTATTTCTTTCAGAAATATTCCGATAGAAGCTTTTCCGGATGTTACCAATACTCAGATCACTATCATCACACAGTGGCCTGGCCGCAGCGGTGAAGAAGTAGAAAAATTTGTTACCATACCGATTGAAGTAGCCATGAATCCGATCCAGAAAAAAACATCGGTGCGTTCCACCACCGTATTTGGATTGTCTGTTGTAAAAATAATTTTTGAAGATGATGTAGATGATGCCTTCGCCAGGCAACAGGTAAACAATATGCTGAGAGATATTGATCTGCCTGAAAATGCATCCCCTAATATACAGCCCCCTACCGGACCAACCGGTGAGATATTTCGTTATACATTAACCAGCAATTCCAAAACAGTAAAAGAATTGAAGACACTACAGGACTGGGTAATTGAACGGCAGTTTCTCGGTGTGCCGGGCGTGGGCGATGTGGTAAGTTTTGGCGGTGAAGTAAAAACTTATGAAATAAAAGTGAATCCGTTAAAGCTGGCATCTTATAACATCACACCGCTGGATGTATACACGGCCGCTGCAAAAAGTAATATCAATGTAGGCGGCGATGTGATAGTAGACAATTCTCAGTCTTATGTTGTAAGGGGTATTGGACTACTCAATAACGTGGAAGAAATCGGCAATATTATTGTCACCAATATTAACGGAACTCCCATACTGGTAAAGGATGTAGCAGATGTCGACATTTCGCAACTGCCCCGGTTGGGCCAGGTAGGCAGGGATGCACAAAATGATGTGGTAGAGGGCATCATTGTGATGCGCAAAGGAGAAAATCCCAGTGAAGTCATCAAACGGGTACAGGCTAAAATTACTTACCTGAACGAAAAAATACTGCCGGCTGATGTTAAAATCAATACATTTTACAACCGCAACGACCTGATTGATTTCGCTACAGAAACAGTGCTGCACAATATGCTGGAAGGGATCATTTTCGTGACCGTAATTGTATTTCTTTTTATGGCCGACTGGCGAACGACTGTTATAGTGGCGATTGTTATTCCGCTGGCCCTGCTGTTTGCATTCATTTGTTTAACCTTAAAAGGAATGAGCGCCAACCTGCTTTCCATGGGAGCGATTGACTTTGGTATCATCATCGACGGAGCTGTAGTAATGGTGGAAGGTATTTTTGTAATACTGGATCGCAAGGCACATGATGTCGGAATGAAACGTTTCAACCTGTTGTCTAAACTGGGTATTATAAAAAACACTGGCGGCGAATTGGGCAAAGCCATCTTCTTCAGCAAGCTGATTATAATCGCTGCGTTGTTACCCATTTTTTCATTCCAGAAGGTAGAAGGCAAAATGTTTTCGCCGCTGGCCTGGACACTTGGTTTTGCATTACTGGGAGCACTGCTGCTAACACTCACACTCGTGCCATTACTGAGCAGTATTTTGTTACGCAAAAACGTAAAGGAAAAACACAATCCTTTTACAGAAGCTTTGACGAACGGTATCATGAAAATGTTTTCCTGGACCTATCATCATAAGCGCATCACTTTACTTATTGGCGGTGCATTGGTGGTGGTAGGTTTATTCTTCTTTAAATTTCTTGGTACAGAATTTTTACCTGAACTGGATGAAGGAGCTATCTACATAAGAGCCACTTGCCCTTTAAGTGTTTCTCTGGATGATTCCCGGGATATTGCCAATAAAATGCGGGCACTAATCCGTCAGTTTCCGGAAGTAAAACAGGTGATGTCGCAAACCGGCCGGCCCAATGACGGAACCGATGCTACCGGCTTTTACAACATCGAATTTCACGTAGACATCTATCCTAAAAAGCAATGGAAAAGCGGCCTTTCAAAAGAGCAGCTGGTGGATGAAATGCAAAGAAAACTCGCGGTTTTCCCTGGTATTGATTTAAACTTTTCGCAGCCCATTATGGATAATGTGGAAGAAGCCGTGTCAGGTGTAAAAGGATCGCTGGTAGTGAAGATTTACGGTGACACCTTATCTTATACCGAACAAAAAGCCAACGAAGTATTCGCTGTAATGAAAGACATAAAAGGGGTTGAAGATTTGGGTGTAATCAGGAACATTGGCCAGCCGGAACTGAGGATAGATCTTGACCAGAATAAAATGGCCTTGTATGGTGTAACCACGGCAGATGCCAATGCCATTATAGAAATGGCTATAGGAGGAAAAGCCATCTCACAAATTTATGAAGGTGAAAAAAAGTTTCAGCTACGGCTGCGGTACAAAGAAGGCTACCGCGATAATGCAGAAGCCATCAGTAATTTAATGGTCCCTACCCTTCGCGGATCACAGATTCCAATTAAAAGTATCGCCACCATTCAGCGCCTTACCGGCCCCAGTATTATTTTCAGGGATGATAACCGCAGATACAGTGCGGTGAAGTTTTCTGTTCGTGGCCGCGATATGGGCAGTACGATTGCGGAAGCGCAGCAAAAAGTAGATAAAGCAGTTCACCTGGATAAGGGATATGAAATGCAGTGGGCGGGCGATTTTGAAAACCAGCAAAGAGCTACCAAACGTTTGGGGCAGGTAGTGCCCATCAGTTTGTTGCTGATATTTTTGATATTGTTTATCATGTTTGGCAATGTAAAAGATGCGGGCATGGTATTGTTAAATGTACCTTTTGCCATCATCGGCGGTATTGCCGCCTTGTTGGTAACCGGAACTAATTTCAGCATCTCAGCGGGTATAGGCTTTATTGCATTGTTTGGTATTTGTATACAGAATGGTGTAATTCTCATTACGGTATTTAAAAACAACCTGCAAAAAATTAAAAAAAGTGAGTTCACCCATCACTCACTGGAAACCGCCATTATTGAGGGTGTAAAAACAAGGGTAAGACCGGTTGTGATGACGGCACTGATGGCTGCAATTGGACTGATGCCAGCTGCCCTGTCGCATGGCATTGGTTCGGAAACATCCAAGCCGTTGGCCATAGTGGTAATTGGAGGTTTGATTACCGCTACTGTACTCACGCTGCTGGTGTTTCCATTGTTCTTTTATTTGGGATATAGAAAATTAGGCCAGGAAATGGATTAATATTCTTTGCAGGATGAAACGCTATTGTTTCATCCTGCATTATTTTTTGTTACAAAAAAAAAACTTCATTATTTATCTGCTTAAAACGGTTGTATGCATAAGATTAAAACAAGGGGCTTACAAAACCTGGTTGCCCAAAATATTATTGAACTGCGAAAGAAAAAAAACATTTTACAAAAAGACCTGGCAATTCAACTGGGCATCAAAACAAAAGAACTTTCCCTTATTGAAAACGGGCACGTTGATCTGCCATTATCCATGCTGGAAAAACTGGCAGTAATATTTAAAGTTCCGGTAGAGGTTTTTTTGCTGCCGTTAACATCCAATGACAGGCGGGATGAGCCTTTTATCGACAAGGCCAGGCTACTGGATACCATCGATAAAAGCAAACTGAATTTTGTACTCAACCTGCTGGATATATTTATTGACAATAAATTAGAACCGCAAGGCATCGCCTAACGATGCCGGTTTGACGTGTTTACACTTTTTTGTTCCTGACAGCTACAAGTGTTAATACGGCTGCCAGCAATAAAGAGCCTGCCATAAAAATATACGACGCATTAAAGCTGCCTGTCTTTCCATTGAGGTATCCAACCAAATAAGCTCCTGCAAAGGATCCCAGTGCACCGAAACTGTTGATTAAAGCAATCGCTCCGCCGGCAACATTCCCCGGCAAAATTTCTGTAATGATGGCAAAGAAAGGCCCGTACGGTGCATACATTGCACCGCCGGCGATGATCAGTAAAATAAAGGATATCCAAAAATGATTTGGGCCTACCAGGTAAGAACCATAAAAAGCAATGGCACCAACTAACAGAAACGGCCATACGAAAATTTTCCTTCGAAGTATTTTGTCGGAAAAATAAGATGTCGCCAGCATGCTGATGATAGCAAGCAGGTAAGGTACGGCAGAAAGCCATCCGGTATGAACGATATTGCTGTTGGGTGCTGCGTTGATAATGGAAGGCAGCCACATCACAAAACCATATACACCAATACTCCAGCAGGCGTATTGCAGGCAAAGTAAAATCACCGTTTTGGAACGAAACGCCGCGGCATAATTTTTAACCGGTTTGATGTCCGCCTGCTCCAGCAGCAATTGCCCGGCCAGTGCTTCTTTTTCGCCTGCTGTTAGCCATTTGGCATCGGCAGGCTGATCATTTACCAGCCGCCACCAGAAAAAAGCCCAGATGATAGCAGGCAATCCTTCCAGGATAAACATCCACCGCCAGCCGGCCGACCTGATTAAATAGCCGGATAAAACAGACATCCATAGTATCGTTACCGGGTTGCCTAAAATTAAAAAAGTATTGGCTTTGGAACGTTCGGTTTTTGTAAACCACCGGCTTAAAAAAATCAACATTGCCGGCATCACGGCACTCTCCACAACACCCAGCATAAAACGGATTACGACCAGTGCATTTACATTGCTGATAAGACCGGTTGCGGTAGCCAGCCCGCCCCACAATATCAATGACCAGAAAATTAATTTCCTGGCACTTTGATTGGCGGCGTACAAGGCCCCGGGAATCTGAAAAAAGAAATAACCCAGGAAAAACAACGAACCCAGTAAGGAAGAAGCAGCGGCGGTGATATGAAGGTCTTTACCCATGCCGCCGGCCGTAGCAAAACCAAAGTTGGCCCGGTCAAGATAGGCAAGACTATAGGTAATAAAAGCAATGGGAATTAGCCGGATCCATCTGCGCTTTGCGATTGTATTTTCCATCAGCAGGTAAGTATCATTATATTTTACTTCAAAATTTACTTTATTTAGCCGGCCGCAAATTACCAGGTTCTTTTGCTCATTAATTTATCCAGTTCTGCCTTTGTCATTTTACCCAGTTCAGGATGCAGATCAAGCCATTTTAAAAATTCCGCTTTTATCTCATCTGTCCACTGGCTATCTACCTGCCCGGTGGAATAGCGTTTTGTTTTCACCATTTCAAAACCAAATTTATCTTTACGGATAACAAACTCTGCGGTACTAATTACCTGTTCTGCCAAATGTGCCGGAACAAACAATACACCCTCTCCCCTTGCAATAACAAGGTCGCCCGGCAATACCATAACGTTACCGATACGAATAGGGGTATTCAATCCCATCAGCACCATTTCTTCTAAAAATGAAGGATGAAAATCACGTACAAATGCGTTAAAACCATCCATCTCTTTTATTTCCTGCAAGTCTCTTGCGGCGCCATTAAAAATCACACCGTTTCCTGATTTACTAAAAATAGAAGTGGCCAGCGTGGAGCCCATCAAAGTGCCGCCACCAATCTTTCCAAAACCATCTGCCACATATACGTCTCCTTTTACCAGTGTTTCAATAGGCCACGAATTGGTATTTCCTTTTCTTCCATCCCGGCTGATTCCCCGTGCTTTGATATTCTTTTCCACATCTGGCCGGCTGGGCATAAACATAGCCGTTACGGCTCTGCCGATGACAGGTACATCCTCTTTCACCATCTTCCATCCACCTTCAAACTGGTTCACATAACCTTCATTTTTTAATACGGTCCAGGCATCATCAATATTGATGTGCTTTGCTCTTTCCAGCAAATCATCTGCAACTTTCGGCCGTCCGTCTGCAAAGCGCTCTCCCTTCCATTCTGAAGTAAGAAAAATCAATTCTTCTTTAGACATGGTTTGTGCCATCAAAATGTTGTTACAGCAAACGCTTATAAAAAGAAATACAACAACAGCGGTGATTAATTTCATTATTCAATTTTTACAAAATCATTGGGGTAAGTCATGTTAAAATCAATGCCCTTCTTTTTCAAGATAGGCCTCAATATCTTTTGAAGTAATCGCGAGCTTCTTAGGATATTTAGCAAACCAGGCCCGGAATTCATTTTTAATCGCATCATTCCAATCGCCATGAATTTGCCCGCTGGGATATTTATTTTGTTGCAGCAACAATCTTTCAAACTCATCTCTTAAGCCGGTCAGTTCAGCATTGTGCACCAGCTCTTCTACCAAAAATGCAGGAATAAAAACAACGCCATATTCGTTGGCAAACACCACATCCCCGGGGAACACAGTCACCTGGCCAATGCGGATGGGTGCATTGATAGAGGTGGGCGTCATGTCTTTGATGTAAGACGGATCATGTCCTTTAACCCAGGCATTAAACCCTTTGGTATCTTTCAGTTCCTGCATATCTCTTACAGATCCGTAAAAGATAACACCCTTACCGGTTTTGCCCACAATCGCATTGCCCAGGCTTGATCCTATCAGCGTACCATCTTTTACTTTTCCGAAACCATCTGCTACATAAATATCTCCCTTGGTTAAAATATCAATGGGCCAGATATTGATGCCACCTTTTTGCGAGCGGCCTTCTGCCCTCCCAGTCTGTTTTACCAGCGAATCAAGGTCGGGCCTGGAAGGCATGAACTGCGCTGTCACTACTCTGCCCACCATGGTTTCACCCGGCTTCAGAATGATCCAGTCTTTTTCTACCTGGTTGCGAAATCCTTTGTTTCCCAAAAAGCCCCAGATCTGTTCCAGCGTAGCCTCCTGCAAACGTTCCAGGTAAATGTCAGCAACCTTCGGGCGACCATCGGCAAAGCGTTCTCCTTTCCATTGGGCGGTAAGTGCCTTTACATATTCAGGCGAAGCGCCGATTTGCTGTGCATTTATGTAAGTGCTAAAAAACACAAACGCAATGAGAAAAGCTATTTTTTTAGTGATCATACATTTTTAAAGTTGAGGATAAATAATTTATTGGTTATGATAATTGGGGCAGGCCGTTCAGGCGGCCGTTCACGAGTGAGTGGTCAGTTGTGAGCAGTGAGTGTAGAGCCTAACGTCTTAAGAAGACTTCCGTGAATGGTCAGTGGTTAGTAATCAGTTAGTGATTAAGGGAATTCGCAACTCACTATTCACCATTGACAACTCACCACTCACCATTCACCACTCACAACTCACCACCCACCTCTCCCCACCTAACTAAACAGCCTGTCATGCGAACGCAGCTCATTCCACTCGGTTGTTGGTGCAAAAAAACTCTGATCTTTTGGATGCAAATGTTTTTTTACAATTTCTTCATTTAACTCAATACCCAGGCCTGGCGCAGACAACGGCACATTGGCAAAACCTTTTGTAATCAGCTGCCGGCCATCGGTTGTTTTAACCAAACTCTCCCACCAGGGCAAATCAATAGAATGATGTTCGAGCGCCAAAAAGTTTTGCGTGGCAGCTGCGCAATGTACGTTGGCCATAAACGAAATGGGCGTTCCTGCCTGGTGCATGGCCATGGCAACGCCATGCTCTTCCGCATAATCGCCGATGCGTTTGGTCTCCAGTAAACCGCCGGAGGTTGATAAATCAGGATGAATGATGTCAACCGCGTGGATGTCTATCAATGGTTTAAAATTCTTTAGTAAGTAAATGTCTTCGCCTGTGAGCAACGGTGTCTCTAAGGCGTCAGACATGGTTTTCCATTGATCGGTCAGTTGCCAGGAAACGATGTCTTCCATCCAGGCAAGGCGATATTTTTCCAGCGCCCTTCCCAGCCGTATACCATTGTTCAAATCAAAATGGCCATAGTGATCCGTAGAAAGCGGAATGTCATATCCTACCATGCTCCGTACATTCTCCACAATTTTGGCAAGTTCCTCCAGCCCCTTGTCAGTAATCTGAATTTGTGTAAATGGATGCAGTGTATTGGCATACGACATAAAATCACCCTGCCATTGTTTAAGGCTTCCTTTATCCTGCCAGAATTTTTGGTTTACCAATGTGCCGGGAATGTCTTTCAATTCATCAATGGATACATCCATTTTAAGCCAGGTATAGCCCTGCTCTTCGGTGCGGTATTTAATCAGTTTAATTTGTTCTTCTCTTGAATTGGCTTCCGGTGTATCTGCGTACAAACGGATTTTATCGCGGTACCTGCCACCCAGTAATTGCCACGCCGGCACGTTCAACGCTTTGCCGCAGATGTCCCACAAAGCCATTTCCACACCACATACGCCACCCGCCTGGCGTGATTGTCCGCCGAATTGTTTGATGGTTTTAAAGATCATCTCTACGTTACACGGGTTCAGGCCAAGGATGCGGCTTTTCAGCATCAATGCATAACGGGGATC
>NZ_JAQBNR010000069.1 GCF_028288465.1 Ferruginibacter sp.
CACTATACGCATAAACCCTGCTAAAAGTGCTGCGTTGTCGTTCTGCAATGGTAACAATGCGTAATATTAAGCCCAGGTAAATCAGCATCAGCAAAGTGCTGCCCCAAAAACCAAAATTTTCGCCAACGGATGTAAATATAAAATCTGTATGTTGCTCGGGTACAAAATCTCCCTGTGTTTGCGTGCCTTTTAAAAAACCTTTACCTGCCAAACCTCCTGAGCCAATAGCAATTTTTGACTGCTTTACATTGTAATTCTGCTGATCATTCTTCTTTTGCTTTGCCTTTTCATCGGCTGTATTAACCAGTTCTCCAGTGTTTTTACCGGCAAAAGGGTTATCAACGCCCACCATACTAAATATACGGTCGGCCTGGTATTTTTTAAATATATGTTTAAATGTAAATGGAACAATAACCCCTACAAACAAAATACAAAAAGCCCAACAGCCAATGATCATCAGCAACAATCCATTGTTACGCCTTATTTGTTTTTTATTTATAAAAAGTGCCAGCACGCCCAATGCGCTGAAAGCAATCAGCAATGTTTTAGTACTTAACAATAGCGAGGCTACTAACAATACTGCCATCGCAGCGCCGACTATCAGGTATCCCGGCGGCAATCCTTCGCGGTACATAGGGATCAGAAAAGAAAAATATACGAGTGCCAATCCGGTTTCTCCCTGCAGTATTGACAGTGCTGCCGGCGTAAAAGAAATTGCAGCAGCCACCAGCTGTGCCGCCGGCCTGGTAAAATTAGTTTCCGTCATCGACAGAAATTTTGCCAGTGCCAAAGCCGTAAATATTTTACATAATTCAACCGGCTGCAGATTCATAAAACCCAATGGTATCCAGCTTTTGGATCCTTTAATCTCCTTTCCTACAACAAAGGTGGCCAATATCAATGCAATACCTATCAGGTAAGATAAATTGGCAGTGGCGGTAAATAACTTACTGTCGGTTAACAAAATAAAAGAAGCGAGTATTATACAGGCACCAAAATAAAACAATTGCTTACTATAGTTTTTTTTAAACCCTAAAAAACTTTGCAATACTCCGTCTCCATTCCGGTATTCTACAGAAAAGATACACAACAGACCTATGGCCACCAACGTGGCGTACAGCCATATCAACAACCAGTCAACTCCTTTTCCTATTTCCGGACTTTTCTGATACATTTCATTTTAATTTTTTACGGTGTCTTTCGGCTCCGGCTTTCTTTTTTCGTTGGGCAAAACTGCATCTGTATTCATTCCCGGGAAATTATTGTTGCTGTCTTTTTTAGGCAATTCTTTTTTTGTGGTACTGTCAGCATCTTTCTTGATTTTATCCAATAAATCTGATTCATCGTCCTGCTCCAGTTCCATGGTATCTTTTATCCCTTTAAGATAGCCTTTTGCAACCATGTAAGCTGAATCTTTCAAATGCCGCAATGAGTCCTGGGTTTTTATAGCAGCATAAATGCGGGCAGGTATCAAATTAAGGTTGGACAACTGTTCAACTTGTGCCAGCCTTGCTGTGCCAGTAATAGAGTCTTTTAAATATTTTTCAATCATCAACCCGACAATTGGCGCTGCATAAGTGCCCCCAAATTTTCCGCTGTTTTCTACAACACACATTATAGCAATTTTGGGATTATCTCTTGGGGCAAAGCCACAAAAGAACGCATGGTTAGGTTGTTTCACCAAACCAATATAATTTTCAACTGTACCCGTTTTACCACAAATGCTAATTCCTTCTACTTTGGCGCCTAAACCTGTACCTCTTTCAACCACCCCCTCCATTCCATCATGAACTGCCTCGAAAACACTATCTGGAATATCAATGGCGTTGTGCTTTTCTTTAAAGGTCGCCAACATATTAAATTTGTCACCTCCTTCAATGGAATCAACTACATGAGGAGTTTTATACCACCCTTTATTGGCAATGTATGCCATCTCGTTGGCAACCTGTAAGGGAGTAACATTTACCTCGCCCTGCCCAATACTCACAGAAACAAAATTGCAATAGTTCCATCTTCCTTCTCCATATCTTTTTGGACTGTTGAAATAATCCGCCGTTGGAATAAATCCCTTTTTTTCTGCGGGCACATCTACACCCAATCTATGTCCCAGACCAAAGGCATACATATACCTGTCCCAGTTGGAAAGACTGCTGTCGATAGTTGGGTATTTGGGATTGTTGATCACTTTTTGCATAACTGTGGCGAAATAAGTATTATCGGACACAGTTATAGCCCCGCGCAGATCAAAAACACCTTTGTCTAAGCATTTTGGCTTCCCTGTTCCGCAACCATAAAAGGCTCCGGAGCAGGCTACTTTGAAATGGGTATTGATAACACCTTCATGCAGACCTATCAATGCCTGAAGCGTTTTAAAAGTTGAACCCGGGGAATAGGTTGCCCCCACAGTTCTGTTTAACAATGGAAGGGCCGGGTTCAAAAAAAGTTCCGAAAAATGCTTCCGCCTCTCACTGCCTGAAAGAAATTTCGGCTTGTAAGTTGGAGCACTTACCATTGCCAATATACCTCCGGTTCTGGGGTCGAGGGCTACGATAGAACCTAGTTTATTTTGCATCAGTTTTTCGCCCAGTTCCTGCAATTCAATGTCAATGGATGTATGCATATTCTGGCCTGCAATTGCTGCTGTGTCAAACTTTCCATTCTCTAATTTTTCCGTCAGACGGTTTTTATTATCTCTTTTCCAATATTCAATGCCTCTTACTCCCATCAATACTTTTTCATAACTGCGTTCAATGCCCGTCATACCGGCATAATCGCCGGATACATATCCTTCATCCTTATGTTTTTTTAAAAAATTAGTATCTACTTCTGCCGTATATCCCAGCACATTGGCGGCGGCATCGTACGGATAACTTCTTACAGACCGTTCCTGCAAATAAAAAGCCGGGGCGAATTTGTACATCACCTCATTGAGCATAGCCATCTTGGAATCGCTTAACAGCGGTTCAAAAACAGATGGCCGGGTTCTGCCATTTTTAATAATTAGCTCCACAACTCTTTTGTTAAACTGGGCTGTATCTATATCCAATATTCTGCACATGGCTAAAGTGTCAACGCCTTTTAATTTATTAGGTGCCAGCATTAAATCATAAATGGTAGTATTTTGTAACAGTACGTTATTATGGCGATCGTATACTATTCCCCTGTCAGGATAAACTACCTTGCGGAATTTTCCCTGGTCATCGGCCATAATTTTGTATTTGGATGAAATCACCTGCAGGGAAAAAAGCCTTGCGATGATCACCACAAACATAACAGCAAAGGTCAAGCGAATTACGTTCTGGCGGGACTGGTTAAAAACAGACAATTTTTATGGTTTAATTTATTCTTAATTGAATTTAAATGCCGGCGTACTTAACCAAATTTAAACTATAGTAGGGCCATTTAAACAAACCTGAAGCATTATAATTCAAATAGTGTTGGTACGGAATTTTTGTTTTCTTGAAAACAGCAATTCAGCGATTATAATAAGTAGCAGGCTGATGAGTGTAGAAAACAATGTTTTTACGATAAATTCCCAGAAATTCCCAAATTGCAGGGCTTCAAGCATAAAAAGCCAGCTATTATGCAGCAGGGTTAGTACGCCGGCATATACTATATAGGGTATAAAACCGCCCATGCTTTTCAGCGATGGTTCTTCGTAGTTGGTATCTGCGCCTTCATGCGGCAACATAATATTTATTATAAAGGGCCGCACATAGGCTATCAGTACACAGGCTGACGCGTGAAAACCGGGATTATGCCGGAAACTGTCCAATGCAAAACCAAGTAAAAAAGCCAGCACCATTTGCAGGGTGCGGCTGAAATTAAAGGGCATCCAGAAGATAAATAAAATGTAGATATAGGGCGTTACCATGTAACTTAAATGCACCCTGTCCAGCACAAAAAATTGTACCAGTATCAGTAAAATAAAACGTAGAATATTTTTAACCAGAGTACTCATCGATGCCGCCGCTGCAATTAATTATTAATTTTAGATTTTGCTTTTTCCACCAATTTATTAATCTCTTCCCGCTGATAATTATCAATAGCATATACGTGCTGAAGATTATAAAAATTGGCTGTTGATTTTATTTTGATGATGTAGTTATTGGAACTTTTTTCCGGTAATACCTCTTCCACTGTGCCAATCATTAATCCATAAGGAAAAGTAGTAGTGATGCCGCTTGTAACCACTGTATCTCCTTTGGCTACTTTTGCACTCTTTCTTACATTGATCATGGACAGATAATTTGGTTCCTTTCCATCCCAAACTATGGTACCACCTCCCTGCGGATCATTCTTTAGCAACGCATTGATGCGGCTGTCTTTATGCAGCATGCTCATAACTACGGCGAAATTGTCACTTACATCCGTTACAATTCCCACTACGCCATTGTTTGTATCTATTACGCCTTCGTCTTTTTTTAGTTGCTGTGCGGCACCCCGTCCTAAAACAATAAAATTACTTTGTGACGTAACAGAATTTGATACTACCTTGGCCGCCTGGTAAGCCCATTTACGGTGATTGCCAAGTGTGTCATATGGAATTGAATCAGTTACGACTTTTACTGAGGTATCCGGTGTTTCAAAATCTGCTTTAGCCGTATTGCGTAGCCGCTCATTTTCTTTTACCAGTTGCTGATTTGCTTTCTTTAACTGCAGATAATAATCTACTTTATTGTATTGTTCATTTACCCGGCCTGTTACTTCATTTACGTACACAGAAGCTATCGCATTGTGGTAACGGTTATAATGAACAATTAAATAAATGCAAAACACCTGTAGCAACAGGAAGAAAATGAAATTAAAATACCTGCGAATGAAAAGAAAGATATTACGCATGAAGCAGTCCTCCAAATCTCTCAAAGGGAGAGCAACTTGAGTATATGATATGTAGCACAGTTTTCAAAACAAAAGAACTTAACGCACGAACAATAAAGAAGATAATTCAGGCAAAAAGCTGTGCCGTGGCTATCGCATTACAAAAGGATATTTATCATAATTTTTTAGTGCGATGCCTGTGCCTCTTACCACACTTTTCAGCGGATCGTCTGCGACGTGTACCGGTAATTTTATTTTCGCGGCAATGCGTTTATCCAGCCCACGCAGTAAAGCGCCGCCACCTGTAAGATAAAGGCCACGACGGTAAATATCGGCAGCCAGTTCCGGAGGTGTTGTTTCCAATGCCTTTAGTATAGCCTCTTCTATTTTAAAAATACTTTTATCTAACGCTTCAGCCACTTCCTGAAAGCTTACCATCACCTGCTTTGGAATACCTGTTACCAAATCACGTCCGTTTACAGGGATGTCATCCGGTGGATTTTCGAGATCTTTCATTGCTGCACCCACCTGTATCTTAATCTGTTCTGCAGTACGTTCGCCAATCAGCAGGCTATGGTAACGGCGGAGCGCTTCCATAATATCAGCTGTAAATTCATCACCAGCAATACGAATGCTTTGATCACACACTATACCCGCCAATGCAATTACAGTAATACCGGTAGTACCACCGCCAATGTCAATGATCATATTTCCAACAGGTTCTTCCACATCTATGCCAATACCCAACGCAGCCGCCATTGGTTCGTGCAAAAGATAAACTTCTTTGGCCCCGGCTTGTTCAGCACTATCACGCACCGCACGCTTTTCAACTTCAGTAATACTGCTGGGTATACAAATCATCATGCGCCAGCTGGGCGCAAACAGTGGTTTCTTGGGATAGATCATTTTAATCATTTCCCGTATCATTAATTCCGCAGCATTAAAATCGGCAATTACACCATCTTTTAACGGTCGTACCGTCCGTATACTTTCATGGGTTTTTTCATGCATCATCAATGCCTTTTTACCCACCGCTAAAATATTTTTAGGATTGTTTCTGTCTAGGGCAACAATGGAAGGCTCGTTTACAACAACTTCATCGTTAAAGATTATCAGGGTATTTGCAGTGCCCAAATCCATGGCAATTTCCTGTGTGAAAAAATTAAAAAGACCCATAAATTATTTTAGAGAAAAAAGAATGTGAGATAATGAACGCAAAGTTGAACTAATTTATTTGAATTAACAATGACAAATACTTTATTTTCAAACAATTTACAGAATGGTTTTAACTAATCACCAAAGGATGAAAACCGTGCCTGCAAAGTGTCCTGCTAATTTTTTTAGTTGTTGTTATAAACCTCTCCGCCCGGGTTACTTTACCTGATAGTTTTATTACAAGAATGATAATAGATACGGTACAGATTACCTGAATTCAAATCCAATATCTTCCCTGAAATACATGCCATCAAAATGTATCTGCTCCAGCATATAATTCGATTGCTCTGCAGCCTCAACAAGATTGTTTCCAAAGGAAGTTACGGCTAAAACTCTTCCACCGCTGGTTACTACCTGATCACCATTCAGCCTGGTTCCGGCATGAAATATCATTGTGTTATCGAGCCTTGTATCATCAAGACCATTTATCACTTTGCCTGTTTCATGATCATTGGGATATCCCCCGCTAACCGCCATCACTGTTACCGCACTTTGTTTACTGGTAATGATTTCGATCTCGTTTAACCGTTGTTGTGCGGTAGCGGATAAAACTGCTATCAGGTCATTTTCAATCCGCGGAATAATTACTTCAGTTTCCGGATCTCCCAGGCGGCAGTTGTATTCTATCACGAAAGGTTCTCCCTTTACATTAATCAGGCCAATAAAAACAAATCCTTTATAATCGAGTGCTTCTTTTTGCAAACCTTCAATGGTAGGCCTGATAATTTTTTCGGTAACAGTCTTCATGTAAGCAGCATCAGCAAATGGCACCGGACTTACAGCACCCATACCACCGGTATTAGGACCGGTATCCCCAACGCCAATTTTTTTATAGTCTTTGGCCTCAGGCAGTACAACGAAATTTATACCATCAGTCAGTACAAAAACGCTTAGTTCAATACCATCCAGAAATTGTTCTATTACCACCCTTTTACCAGCTTCGCCAAATTTTGACTGCTGTATCATTAACTGAAATTCTGCCAGGGCCTCGATGTGGTTATTGCAAATAAGTACCCCTTTTCCGGCTGCAAGCCCATCTGCCTTTAAAACAATTGGTAAGGGATGATTGCGGATATAAGCAATACCTTCCTCATATGAAGTGGAATCAAATTCCTTGTATGCAGCCGTTGGAATATGATGCCGCTGCATAAATGCCTTTGCAAATGCCTTACTGCCTTCAAGCTGTGCAGCTTCTTTTGAAGGGCCAATCACTTCAATATGTGCGGTATCAGTGCGGTTTTTAAAATAATCGTAAATGCCTTTTACCAATGGCTCTTCCGGTCCTACTATCACCATCGCTACGTTATTGGCAAGGCAAAAAGCGGCCTGTGCTTCAAAATCAGTTACGGCAATTGGCACATTTGTTCCAAACTGTGGCGTACCTGCATTGCCGGGAGCAATAAATAACTTATCACAAAGCGAACTTTTGTTTATTTTCCAGGCCAATGTATGCTCTCTTCCCCCACCGCCCACTAATAATATATTCATGTAATTAATTTAAATGTTGGTGAAATCTATGGGCTGCGAATTTAAAGCAGCCACCACTGTAAACCATAATTTTTTTAATCGCCATGGTACTGCGAATTTTATTTTTAGAGAAATAATTGCACGGCTTGTCTTACTTAAAAGAAATTAGCTACTTTGAGCGATAAAAATCAATGTTCACCAGCAAAAAAAATATATGACTGAACAGGTAAAAACCACAGGCCACCCAAAAGGATTGTATGTACTGTTTGCAACAGAAATGTGGGAGCGCTTCAACTTCTATGGTATGAGGGCAATGCTTGTACTGTTTATGACCAAGGCTTTACTTTTTGATGATCATTTTTCATCCAACCTTTATGGTAGTTATATCGGTTTTATTTATCTATCTCCTTTATTGGGTGGGTATATTGCCGATCGTTTCTGGGGTAATAAAAGATCCATTTTGGTTGGTGGGCTAGTGATGGCAATAGGTGAGTTGATTTTATTTTTTTGCGGGTCTGTTTATGCTTCTTCACCGGGCTTGTCGCAGGTTCTTTTTTATTCCGGATTGGGCTTTATGATTGCTGGTAATGGCTTTTTTAAACCAAATATTTCTTCGCTGGTTGGACAGCTTTACCTGGAAGGTGATAATCGTAAAGATGCTGCATATACTATTTTTTACATGGGCATTAATGTTGGAGGAATGGTAGGACCACTCATTTGCGGACTGGTGGGACAGACCGGCAATCCGGCAGATTTTAGATGGGCTTTTTTGGTTGGATGTGTAGCAATGTTATTGAGCCTGCTGATCCAAAAATTGTTTCATGATAAATATGTAAAATCTCCGGATGGAAATATTCTTGGATTAACCCCGGGAACTACAAAGGTGGTTGAAGACCCTTTAACACATGTTGATCACAAGTTGGCTAAAAAACCATCAGCTACCTGGCTTAACCCAGCTTTTATTGCAATAGGTACTTTGCTATTTGCTGCAGTTATGATTGGCGCCATGTATCTTGATACAAAGTGGAGCTATCTTTTCTATCTTCTTTCGGCTAGTTTTCTATTTATTATTATCCTCATTTTTTCTGATAAGAATCTTACGGCTCATGAAAAGCAGCGGATATGGGTAATGGTAATTATAGCAGTCTTTGTTGTTTTCTTTTGGGGTGCTTACGAGCAAACCGGTGCTTCATTGGTATTTTTTGCAGATCGGCA
Source organism: Ferruginibacter sp. (assembly GCF_028288465.1). Classification (GTDB taxonomy): domain Bacteria; phylum Bacteroidota; class Bacteroidia; order Chitinophagales; family Chitinophagaceae; genus Ferruginibacter. Next base: position 8,719 of record NZ_JAQBNR010000069.1, read on the forward strand.
AACCAATCTCAATTTATGGCCTGGCTACTCAATGCCTTCCAGCTACTTTCAGTCTTTTAACTCTGCTTTCATCATTATATTAGCGCCCATTTTAGCGTGGATCTGGCTGAAAATGGGAAAAAAACAACCCTCTACTCCTGCTAAAATGGGCTTAGGTCTTATTTTACTTGCTTCCGGTTATTTATGGATCGCTTATGGCGTAAAAGATGTGCAAGCCAATGTACAGGTGAGTATGATTTGGCTTACAGGCATGTACCTGTTACACACGTTAGGCGAGTTGTGTCTCTCACCGATCGGTCTTTCATTGTTCAATAAATTGTCGCCGCTTCGTTTTGCTTCACTGTTGATGGCAGTATGGTTTTTGGGGAATGCAGGTGGTAATAAACTGGCTGGTGTTTTAAGTTCACTCTATCCCTCAGAAGGAAAAACAACTTCTTTTCTTGGATACCAGATTTCAAATCTTTATGAGTTTTTTATGTTGTTTGTTGTAATGGCCGGAATAGCGGGCATCATTCTTCTTTTGTTATCTAACCGCCTAAAGAAAATGATGTCCTTGATTGAAGAGTAATCTTAAAAAAGTTTTATCATGAGCGATCAAAAAGTATTTAAACCTTTTGTGAGTGCCGATACCAACATGAAAGAGTTTACTGTAAAGGCGTTGGTAATGGGCAGCATTTTCGGAATTTTATTTGGTGCTGCCAATGTGTACCTGGCATTGAATGCAGGACTAACCGTATCTGCTTCCATCCCAATAGCAGTGCTGGCGATAACACTTGGCAAGCGCTTGTTCAAAACAACTATTCTGGAGAACAATATCATTCAAACAACTGGCTCAGCCGGCGAAAGTATCGCATCCGGCGTTGTGTTTACGCTGCCGGGGTTTTTATTTTTATCGGCAAAAGATTCTGCTCAGTACTTCGATTATGTCATTATCCTGGTGCTGGCCATTCTGGGCGGTCTGCTTGGAACGTTAATGATGATACCGCTTCGCCGCTCATTAATTGTAAAAGAACATGACACGCTGCCTTATCCCGAAGGAACCGCATGTGCGGCGGTTTTAAAAGCCGGGGAAAAGGGCGGTGCGGTTGCCAGAACAGCTTTTTATGGCTTAGGCGTTGCATTTGTTTATGCCCTGCTGCAAAGAGCATTAAAAGTAGTTGCTGAAACGGCTTCATTTGCAACAAAGGCTACCAATAAAATTTTCCCATCAGCAAATGTAGCTGCAGATATTACTCCTGAATACCTCGGTGTGGGTTATATCATTGGTTTTAGAATCGCAGGCATTTTAGTGGCCGGAGGGGTATTAAGCTGGCTGGTATTTATTCCCCTGTTATCTTCATTAATTCCCGACCAGGTAATTGCCTTACAGCAGATAAAATTGGGGTTCATGATCGATCTTACTCATGCAACCAAACACTATGGCAATTGGGATCCGGTTACAAACACCTTTGCAGATAAAGCAGATGCCATTTATCGGGCATATATACGGCAAATAGGTGCCGGCGCTGTAGCTGCCGGAGGCATGATTACACTAATAAAAACTATACCCACCATTATTTCTTCTTTTAAAGAAAGCATTGCGTCTGCAAAAAATAAAACTACCGGCGTTGTAAACAGAACTGACAAAGATTTGAATGTAAAAGTCGTTTTGTTCGGTAGCATCGCCCTGGTTGTTTTAATGGCTGTACTGCCAATTATTCCCGGCAATAATATTTTTAATAAGGCATTGGTTGGCGTACTGGTAATTGTATTCGGCGCTTTTTTTGTAACCGTGTCTTCCCGCATTGTTGGTTTAATAGGATCATCTAACAATCCAATTTCCGGAATGACAATAGCAACAGTGATGATTACCTGCTTAATTTTTATAGCTGTAGGATGGAGCGGACAATCTTACGAACCAATGGCTCTTATTGTTGGTGGAATGGTTTGTATTGCAGCCGCAAACGCTGGCGCCACCTCGCAGGATTTAAAAACAGGTTATCTCGTAGGCTCCACACCCAAATACCAGCAACTGGCTCTTTTTATAGGTGCTATCGTTTCATCTATTGTAATTGGCATCACCATAAAAGTACTCGATACACCAAGTACTGCAATGGCTGCACAAGGCATTACCCATGCCATCGGAAGCAAATACAATGCGCCGCAAGCCACGCTGATGGCTACATTGGTTAAAGGCATATTGTCTTTCAACCTTGATTGGAATTTTGTATTGGTCGGAGCAGCATTGGCATTGGTGATGGAATTGTGCGGTGTTAAGTCGTTGAATTTTGCGATCGGTGTTTATCTTCCTTTGTCAACTACGTTGCCGATATTTATTGGTGGTGCCATTCGGGGTATGGTTGATAAAGTAAAAGAAAAACAAAAAAACACTTTAAAAGAAGGTGAAGAAGATTTGCAAACAGGCAATTTGTTTGCCACAGGTTTGGTTGCAGGGGGATCTTTAATGGGCGTAATTTTTGCTTTTTTAGGCGTGAACGAAGCCATTGCTGCCGGTATGGACAAAATAAGTCTGCAGGGCTGGCTGATAAAAACATTCAATGAAAATGGTTATTACCTGCTGGGTGCTTTTTTGTTTGGCTTGATGGGCTGGATGTTGTATAAAACTGCGATGAAAAAAAGTGAAATTGAGATGGAGTAGTGACTGACACGATCTTCACAAGCCTTATGCAAGCGCACAAATGTTGATATCTAACGACGTGCAAAAGCATAATTTATAATCTTAATTAATATATTTACCTGGAACTTTTTTAACCAAACTTTAATCATGAAAAAAATTAGCTTTTACCTCTTATCAGGCGTTATGTTTTTTGCATCCTGTACTAAAGTCGATAATCAAAAGCCTGCAGCCATTAATGGCGAAGCTGTGGCAATTGCATCACCATTACAGGGGCGTACCTGTGGTTCAATGGAAGTTTTGCAAGCAAACCTTGCAGCAGATCCGGGATTGCGCAAACGTATGGATGACATTGAAAACTTTACCAGCAGAATAATGGCCAGCCCTGATGCGGCCAGGTTGCTTGCAGATGGAACCATTGAAATTCCCGTGGTAGTAAATGTATTGTATAGCTCTGCGGCTGAAAATATTTCTGATGCGCAAATTAACTCCCAGATTACTGTTTTGAATGCAGATTTTAAAGCGATGAATTCGGATTATGGTAATACACCGACATTATTTCAAAGTGTACTTTCTGGCAATGTGGGAGTAAGTTTTGTATTGGATAAAATCATTCGTAAAGCAACTACGAAAGCAAGCTGGAGAACGGATGATGCAATGAAAAAAAGCAAACGTGGCGGTATTGATCCTACCAACCCAACCACTGAATTAAATTTATGGAGCTGCAACCTCAGCGGCGGTATTTTAGGTTATGCGCAATTTCCTGGTGGCAGCACAGCAACCGATGGCGTTGTAATAGACAACAATGCTTTTGGCAATACCGGCACTGTTACTGCACCTTATGATAAGGGAAGAACGGCTACCCACGAAGTAGGGCACTGGATGAATTTGCGCCATATTTGGGGCGATGCCAATTGCGGCAGCGATTTAGTAAATGATACGCCGACCCACAATGCAGCCAATTTTGGTTGCCCTGCGTATCCACATTACAGTACCTGTACAGGCACACCTGTTGAAATGACTATGAACTATATGGATTATACTGATGATGCCTGTATGTACATGTTTTCTGCAGGACAAAAAACCAGGATGCAGGCTGTATTTGCAACTGGAGGACCAAGGGCCGGCTTTAGAGTACTTTGATAAATCTTACTGTCATAAAAAAGGAGTTTGCTAATGGCAAGCTCCTTTTTTATGATTTACATTTCGTCTTACCGAATTATGGCATTGCCATAATATGCATGCAGTACAGGTGGCAATTCAATGCCAGCATCGGTTTGATTGTTTTCCAGCAGGCAAGCCACAATTCTTGGCAGCGCCAGGGAAGAGCCGTTTAAAGAATGCAGCAATTGAGTTTTACCTTCGGCATTTTTGTATCTTATCTTCATCCTGTTGGTTTGAAAACTTTCAAAATTACTTACAGAACTTACTTCCAGCCATTTTTGCTGGGCAGCGCTGAATACCTCAAAATCGTAGGTGAGTGCACTGGTAAAACTCATATCGCCGCCGCATAAACGCAGTATGCGATAAGGCAACTGTAAATGGTTCAATAATGTTTCCACGTGCTGTACCATTTCTTCCAGTACCTCGTAGCTTTTATCCGGGTTTACCAGTTGGATGATCTCTACCTTATCGAACTGATGTACCCGGTTGAGGCCACGTACGTCGCTGCCGAAACTGCCTGCCTCTCTTCTAAAGCAAGGTGTATAAGCCGTCATTTTTACCGGCACATCTGCCTCCTTTACTATTTCATCACGGTAAATATTTGTTACCGGTACTTCAGCGGTTGGTATCAGGTAAAACCCGTCGGCCGTAGCGTGGTACATTTGTCCTTCTTTGTCAGGCAACTGACCTGTACCATATGCACTGGCTTCATTTACCATGAGCGGAGGCAAATATTCTGTATATCCTGCAGTAGTATTGTAGTCTAAGAAATATTGTATCAGGGCACGTTGCAGTTTAGCTCCCTTTCCTTTGTACAAGGGAAAACCGCTGCCGGTTATTTTAGCGCCTGTTTCAAAATCAACCAGGTCGTATTTTTTTATCAGTTCCCAGTGCGGTACTGCATTTGCCGGCAGCGAAGGTTTTGAACCGCCTTCCCGTACGATTTCATTTTCTTCCGGCGTTTTGCCAAGTGGTACGGATACGTGCGGCAGGTTAGGAAATAATATAATCGTCTCCTGTAATTGTTTTTCGGCTTGGCTCAACGATTCGCTGAGTTGCTGCAGCGTAGATTTATGCTGGATTACTTCCTGCTTTTTCTGTTCGGCCTGCTCCTTTTCACCTTTGCCCATCAACAGGCCAATGGCTTTGCTGGCCGCATTCATTTCTGCCTGTAATGTTTCAGATTCAACCTTCAGTTTGCGGACCTGTTCATCCAGTGCTATCACTTTATCTACCAGCAATACATCGCCAAAATGTTTAACGCTAAGCCGTTCTTTCACCAATGCTGCGTTCTGACGTATAAATCCAATCTGTAACATGTTTAAATTTTTGCCAAAGATAGAACACTGGTGATACCGATTAAGTGGATAAGTAGAGATTTTTAGTGACTGGTTATAATAAGATTTTACAAATTTGTCTTCAATTGATTTGTTCGGATAATGTTTACCGGTGTAAATCAGCTTAACAGTGTTATCCTGGGTTCATCACCAATCGCATTTTTAAATTTATATTTGCCGGATGGAACACGCAAAAGAGGATTTACAGGTAAGGTGGTTAAAGCTCCGTATTTTTTTAAAAGAAAAATTTGCCATTAAGCCGGATATGGACGGCATACTTTTTTTGATTGGCGTGCAGGAACTTGGCACAGGCAAACAGGTATACACCAAAGAACAAAAGCAAGACCTGATGCACATTGCCGTTTGCACAGTTTTGTCGCAGAGTGGTTATTATGTGATGGAAGGATTGGATGACGAAGGCTGGCCGCATTTTAAACAATTAAAGCCATTGCCTGAATTCAATGTTTTTGAACAGGAGAATTTTTTAAAGGACCATGTTTTACTTTACTTTGAACAGATTTATAAAAAAGAAGATTAATAATGAAGTTATTTTTAAGGCTAAGTTTGATGATGGTATTATGTGCCGCTGTTTGTTTGTCTTATGCGCAGAACAAAAAGAAACCGGTTAAAAAACTCCCTGTTCGTACAACAAAAACAGTTGCTGCCGTTGCAAAAAAAACTATAACCGACAGTGTAAAAATTGCGATGCCTGTAAGAATTAAAATAACCACCAGCGTGGGTGAGATTATAGTTAAACTGTCGGATAAAACACCCTTACACCGGGATAATTTTGTAAAACTGGTGAACAGCCATTTTTACGACAGCCTGCTTTTTCACCGTATTATTGCTGGTTTTATGATACAGGGCGGCGACCCGACAAGTAAAAATGCGGCGCCGGGCATATTGCTTGGCAACGGCGGTGCGGGATACACCATACCGGCTGAATTTGATTCTACGCTGTATCATAAAAAAGGCGCATTGGCGGCAGCCAGGGATAATAACCCCCAAAAAGCAAGTAGTGGTTGCCAGTTCTATATTGTACAGGGAAGAAAATATAGCAACAGTGAACTGGACGTAATTGAAATGCAGAAAGGCATTTATTTTTCACCTGCTAAACGAATGACCTACTCAATGAATGGTGGTACGCCCAATTTAGACATGAACTACACAGTTTTTGGAGAAGTGGAAAGCGGGATAGAAGTAGTAGATGAAATTGCACAATCGCCAAAGGATGGTAATAACCGCCCGCTTACCAATATCAGCATGAAAATGGAAGTGATAAAAGAAGATGGAAAATGATTTAATTTGCAGACCTGAAAAAGGTATCAAGTATCAAGTATCAAGTATCAAGTATCAAGTATCAAGTATCAAGTATCAAGTATCAAGTATCAAGTATCAAGTATCAAGTATCAAGTATCAATTTCAAGTATCAATTTCAACACCTAAAATATACATCATGAATGTTCCTTCAAATCTCCGCTACACAAAAGACCATGAGTGGATTTCGTTAGAAAATAATATTGCCACCATTGGTATTACAGATTTTGCACAGGGCGAACTGGGTGATATTGTGTACGTAGATATTGCTACAAAGGGAAAGGCATTGGCCGCCGAAGAAGTTTTTGGTACCGTGGAAGCCGTGAAAACCGTGAGCGATCTTTTTTTGCCTGTTGCTGGAACAATCACTGAAATCAATCCCAAGCTGGAAGCAGCACCGGAACTGGTTAACAGTGATCCTTATGGTGATGGCTGGATGATAAAAATGACTGTTGATAACACCGCCGATGTGGAAGCTTTGCTGACTGCGGAAAATTATACTGCCTTGGTGGGTTAATTTATAACCCGAATTTTTCATTTATTTCTTTTCAGAAATCAGTAACTCCTTACCGATGCAGGCAGTAAATAAAGTAGCTTTCAAAAAATTTATTCCGGGTATTGTTTGGCTGGGCGTGGTATTAGGCCTGGTGATGATACCCGGAAAACAATTGCCTGAGTCAGAATTTTTATTTGAAATAGATTTTGACAAATTTGTGCATGTGGGCATTTTCGGTTTGCTGGCTGTTTTGTTCTGCTGGCCATTTTATAAAACGGATACTCCCCGAAAAAATAGGATCATTTATTTTATCGTTATTGCTTTGCTTACGAGCGCCGTGGGCTATTGCACTGAGCTAATGCAAAAATATTGGGCCGAAGGCAGAAGCTACGATTTAATGGACTGGCTGGCTGACAGCACGGGCGCCCTGGGTGCATTTATCTTTAGCAGGATTGTTTTTTTAAAGAAGTAACCCGGCTTATTTACAGTTTTTACGGAACTATCTTAATTGTAAACACACGTTAACTACGCAGGCTTCGTTCCCAATAGCTAAAAAAGTACAAGTGTGCGACGCAACAATTGATCAGGAATGCTTCCCTCTGCCCGGACAATAATTCATTTTTCCGGATTTAATTTTTATGATACAAAAAACATTCATTAATTGCTGCTTGCGGCAGTTTTTAGTACATTTGCCTATATGATGAACGTAGAGAATATGGAATACAATACCACACGTAGTTATTTAACGATGAGGGAGTATGGCCGCCATATACAAAAAATGGTCGATTATTTATTGACCATTGAGGATAAAGAGAAGCGGCAGCGCAATGCAATGAGCCTGATTGAGCTGATGGGATTTTTGAATCCGCATTTGAAAAATGTGGAGGATTTCCGTCATAAATTATGGGACCATTTGTTTTTAATCAGCGACTTTAAACTGGATGTAGAAAGCCCTTATCCAATCCCAACCAGGGAAACATTAAAGGCAAGGCCGGAACCATTAAAATATCCTAAAAGATATCCCAAGTTTAATCATCTGGGAAAAAATATTGAAGTGGTTATCAACAAAGCTTTAAAAGAAGAAAATCCTGAAAAACGCCAGGGATTTGCCAACGCCATTGCTTATTACATGAAGCTTACTTACAGCAACTGGCATAAGGAACTGGTGCATGATGATAATATTCAGTCCGAGTTGCAGAGTATTACAGGTGGTCAGCTTGAGTTTAATAACCGGCCATTTGTAAAACATCGTACCGACAACAGGCCAGACCGTGATGATTACAGAAGCACCGGTACAAGCACAGGCGGTTATCGCAAGAACTTTACAGGAAGAAACAATAACACCAACGCAGGCAGAGATAACAGGGGCAGCAATGCTGGGCGTGATAACAGAACCGGCGGCGGAAACAGTAACAGGCCGGGAGGCGGAGACAACAGAAATAATAACAGGAACTTTAAAAAGCGGTTTTAAACGCTTTCATATTGCATAAAAAAACCGCTTCAAATGAGGCGGTTTTTTTTGTGTTGATCAATTACCAATTAGTTTGCAGCAGTCATTTTTGTTTTACCGCAGCTTTTGCCTGATTTTGAACAGCAGGACTTGGTGCATTTTTTCTTTTTGCCATTGTCGGCAAATGTTACACCTGATATCATAATAAATGCGGTTGCTAACAAGAATACTTTTTTCATATTTTATTTTTTACTTCAACGTAAATGTAACAAGAATATTATTTTTAACCAAACGCGTAATGTTAAGGTTTAATCGCTTTGTAAAGTAGCAATTACGGTTACACCACCTTGTACCACCTGGTTGAGTTCTACATTTATTTTTGTCCCTATGGGCAACAGCAAATCTACCCGGCTTCCAAATTTAATAAAGCCAAATTCCTGCGCCTGGCTTACCTTTTGGCCTACCTGCAGGTAATTTACAATTCGTTTTGCCAGGGCACCTGCAATTTGTTTTACCAAAATTTCTGTATTGCCTTTTCTCAACACAACAGAGTGCCGCTCATTATCAGTGGAAGATTTAGGATGCCAGGCCACCAGGTATTTACCATTGTGATATTGATTGTACACTACCGTGCCGCTAAGCGGGTTTCGGTTAACATGCACGTTTGCCGGGCTCATAAAAATAGATACCTGCAGGCGTTTATCTTTAAAATATTCAGGGTCAACTGTTTCTTCTATAACCACTACTTTGCCGTCAGCCGGTGCTATGATGGCATTTTCATTGATGGTCAATTTACGGTTGGGAATACGAAAAAAAGAGATCAGGAAAAGCAACAGGAAAAGCGTAGCAAAAAAAATAATATACCCCAGCCAGGCATTGCTGGCGCTGAAAAAATAAAAGTAGATTAAATTAATGGCCCCGAAAATAAGTGTTCCGATGGCAATCGATTTATAGCCTTCCCTGTGAATCGTCATGCGTTAGAATTGAGACGGCAAATGTACGTTGCAGAAACACAAAATTTTACTTTTGGATAAGAAGTTTTATGAAAGACTAATATGCTCTGTCTGAATATTCAGTGAATTCAAACAAATAATTTTACATACACCCACACAAAAGGAACGGCTATCAGCAAGGAATCAAAACGGTCTAAAAAGCCGCCATGTCCGGGCATAATGGAGCCGCTGTCTTTTACATCGGCCATGCGTTTTATTTTACTTTCGAGCAAGTCGCCCATTGTGCCGAATACTGCGCAAATGCCTGCAATGATAAACCAGGTTTGTTTTGGCACCGAAGGATAGAAATATTTATCAGCCACCAATGGAAATAAAAATCCAATCACCAGCACACATAATATCGCACCGCCGCCGGTTCCTTCCCAGGTTTTTTTGGGAGATATTTTTGAAAACGGAGTTTTGCCAATCAAAGAACCCACGAGGTAAGCCATGGTATCATTTATCCAGATGGAAAAAATAATGGCTATTGGTATTATATTTCCAAAATCAGCATTTCCTTTAAATCCCTCCACATCATTCCATATATTCATTAGATCCATTAGCATTAAAATGGGCAAGGTTATATAGATTAAACCCAACAAACAATATTTCAAATATTGTTCACCATATATCTTCTTCATCAGCTTTACAAATTCGTACCAGCAGCCAAAATGAATGATAGTAAACAAAGCGATAAAACTCCATTGATTCCATAGCAAACCGGTTAGCATAACCGCTACAAAAACTACCGCCGTTAGCGCACGGGTTTTTAAAACTTCAACATTTATTGCCATTGATCAGGATTGATGAGTGTCGCCAATATTTTCTGAATTGGCTAAAAAAGGATTATTGGTATCAATATAACCGGGTATCAGCACTTCTTCTCCCGGCCGGTCAATATCATTTTTGCTTATTTTTTCAAAATATTTAAACAACCAGTACACCAATGCAATACCTACCACACCAAACCACAATGGAAAATGATCATCTATTTTTGAAGGGTCCGTTTTTGCTCCTGGCTTGGTTGAAATGAACAGCATCGTAATTGCAAAAGCATTATTAAAAAAATGCCCGATGATGTTTAACCAGATATTGCCGGTGCGGTAATACACCCAGCCGAGCACAAAGCCCAGGGCGAACCTGCTTAAAAACCCCAGGTACGATCCGTGTATTGCACTAAAAATAATGGACGTAACTATGATGGCTAAAATGGGCTTTTTAAACCAGCGGGACAATAAATTTTGCAAACCTCCCCTGAACATTGTTTCTTCAAAAACAGCCGGTAAAAAAGCGATCATTACTACAGACACCAGGTAATCCAAAAAATTATCCATCCTTGCGATAACGGCCACCTGTTTATTGTAAGCATCTTCTGCTTCTTTAAACTGCTGCAGCGTTGCCTTTGACCAGGGTATTAGTTCAGTCAGTTCCTGCAAGGCGCCAACAATTGGCAGGCTTGCAAACATAACCAGTATTACAACTCCTGCCTGCTTTACATCTACCTTATGTGTAAATCCCAGGTGCAGCCATGGCTTCCTGTGACATAACAAAGCGTAAAAAAAAGGCGGTAAAAAAAACAAAAATAAAGTGCTGATAAATTGCATCCATCTCAATGCAGTCGCATTTTCAGGTACCAGTATTTTATCCATAATTGCTGCAGAAGATCCACCTGAAAGATCTTTCAGGTGGATTTTACCAATCAATGGAATCAAACTGATAAAGCCGCCAAAAATGAGCCCCACCCCGCAGAAAACGGCTAAAATACCCAGCTGGCCCCAGTAATTATAACGTTTGGTAGCAAAATGCGCCATAGTAAATGCTTATAAGTGCGTAAATTTACAGCCTAAAAGTTTACAGTTTGCAGTTTATTACTTCCGTTACTTTATAAATCATTTTAAACAGTATCCCGGTAATCTGCAACATCAACAGCAATTAATATTTATGCCTTCTATCGGTAACATACAACTTCCGGAATTTCCTTTATTGCTTGCGCCTATGGAAGATGTAAGCGACCCGCCATTCAGGGCCGTTTGCAAAGACAAGGGTGCAGACTTAATGTATACCGAATTTATCTCTTCGGAAGGATTGATCAGGGATGCGATCAAGAGCCGGCAAAAGCTGGATATTTTTGATTACGAAAAACCGGTAGGCATTCAAATTTTTGGTGGCGACGAAGAAAGTTTGGCGATGGCTGCAAAAATAGTAGACGTAACCAACCCCGATCTGCTGGATATCAATTTTGGTTGTCCTGTAAAGAAAGTGGCAATGAAAGGCGCCGGAGCAGGTGTTTTAAAAGATGTGGACCTGATGGTTCGCCTGACTGCGGCTGTGGTAAAATCCACTTCACTGCCGGTTACGGTTAAAACACGGCTTGGCTGGGATGATGAACACCGGAATATTGAAGAAGTTGCGGAACGCCTGCAGGACGTGGGTATACAGGCGCTGGCCATACACGGCCGTACCCGTTCACAAATGTATAAGGGCAGCGCCGACTGGGAACTGATTGGAAAAGTGAAAAATAATCCGCGGATTAAGATCCCGATATTCGGCAATGGTGATATTGACAGTCCGCAAAAGGCATTGGAGTACAAAGATAAATTTGGCGTGGATGGTATTATGATTGGCCGTGCAGCAATTGGTTATCCATGGATATTTGATGAGATAAAACATTTTCTTAAAACAGGTGAAACTTTACCATCACCCACTATTGAAGACAGGGTGGAAGTATGTAAAAAGCATTTGCATAAATCGTTTGAATGGAAAGGCCCTTTGGTTGGTATATTCGAAATGCGCCGGCATTACGCCAACTATTTAAAAGGACTTCCCGGTATAAAAGACTACCGTTACCAGCTGGTAACGCTGAAAACAGTCGAAGAAATTGATGCTGTGCTGGATGAAATTGTTATAAAGTACGCCGGCTACCAGTTTGAAAAAACGCCGATAGAATTAATCAATTACCACGAAAAATGTCCGCTGTAGTTAGCACCGTGCTTCTTTCTTTTTATTGCCCGGTTTGCCCATGCTGATTGCCTTGTTGATGTATGTGATGGCATCAGGTTCCTTACAGGCTGTATCACCCATATTTACTGTAACCAACCCAATTTCTTTTGCGGCTTCTTTTGCTTTATTGCCAAGCGGAACAACATAAGATCCTGTCGCAATCACGAATTGATTCATAGTATGCTTTACCCTGTTGGCTGATGTATGAATCTTTTTTGTGACTGTTTTTAATAGCTCTTCCAGCTTTTTAATATCAAGTAAATCGTCAGGTTGTATAGCAACAAAATTGGCGAACGTTGCCCAGCCCGAAGCTGTTATCTTTTCAGTGGGTGATTCAATCCATTCCAACGCTAGCTCCCAGGCATGCTTACTTTCAGCAGCAATCCACGCAACCGTATATTCGCTGATCATAGAATAATTGGCGTTTTTAACCCAGGCAGCAAAATCTTTTTTTGTCTTTTTTGATTCATCTGCAATCAGTCCTGCAAAGTATTGGGCATCGGCATTTCCGGTAGCAAACAGGTCTACAGCGAGTGAATAATTCTTTTTAATTTTTTTCTGAATTGGTTTCATATCACCCACCTTTACGCCAAAGACAGGCTCCTTTGCACCATGGCGTATAAATGTTTTTTTGGTTTGTTCGCTGCCAAGGGTTGCCAGCGTTTTCATCACTTCATCTTTTGTCATTGGATAACTACTTAAGTTGATCAAGATAAGTTTGAAGACCCGTTGTATATTGATATGCTCTTTTTTCAGCAATAAAATCTGCTCCTAAACTGATGGCGGCTTCAATGGCCAGCGCCATTCCAAGTCCTGCCCAAAAAGATTTTTCTGTATAGTTCCGAAAGTAAAAAAAAATGCCGGCTCCTGCAAGCAACAGCGCAATTTCTGTAAAGCGGTAAATAACAAAATTTGCATTCACCTTTTGCATGCGGGGGATTTCATTGATTTTTAAGTCGCCTGGATTCATATCATAAGCGTATACATTTCTTTTACGGTCAGCATCACATCTTTTATACACTGTAAAGCCAATGGTTAAATGCATCAGCCCCACGACTAAAAAAGGGATTGCAAACCCTTTATGCCAATTGGTTTTAAGATAAAAGAAAAAAATCAATGCCAGTAGTATAGCCGTTATACCAATGATTATAAACAGCAGACTTTCGGATTTTTCTGCGTCAAAATATTTTTCAATATCCGCCTTTGTAAACATAGATTTATTTGATGGGTAAGATATACAATAAAAGGATTTATCCAATGGCTGCCAGCATCTCTGCGCCAAGCGGCGATATGGAAGGATCAAAATAATGAGTTAGCACGCCCTGTTCATCCACCAGGTATTTTGAAAAATTCCAAACAGGAGCCAGATTATTCCAGCCATTTTTATTTGCATCGCTTAGCCAGTTAAAAACCTGGTTTTGATGAGGACCTTTAATGACCTGGCTCTTTTTCATCAAAGGAAAACTTACGCCGTAATTTATTTTGCAGAAGGATGCAATCTCTTCATCAGTACCGGTTTCCTGTTGTTTAAAATCATTCGCTGGAAAAGCCAGTATCACGACTTTATCTTTAAATTTTTCATAGAGCGCTTCCAACGCTTCGTATTGCTGAGTATATCCACAATCGGATGCAGTATTCACCAGCAGAATTTTTTTTCCTTTTAAATCATTCAGCAAAAGCAACTCGTTATTGCTTTTTAGCACATTCAACGTGTAGATAGAAACTACAGGCTGCGTTTTTGTGCGATTGATTTTTATGCGATCCTTTTTAAGGCCGCTTAATTTCATCAATGCAGGGTAGAACACTTTTAGTAACTGTTGTTTAATAGTCATACTTTTTTTATTGGTACCGGGAATTACTTCATCAGCCATTTGAATATATTTAGTTTGCCTTTATAAGATGGGTATTTCATTTTAGGATCAAACCAGGTGGGTGTTTTTAAAATCCCCTTCCTGTGACTGAATGTATCAAAAGAAAATTTGCCATGATAATTGCCTGTACCGCTTGTTCCCCGCCCGCCAAAAGGCAGCTGGTGGTTGGTTAAATGCAAGGCCGCATTGTTAATACAGCCTCCACCAAAAGGAATGGCATTAATCCATTCCTTCTCTTTTTCACTGCTGCAAGTAAATATGTAAAATGCAAGGGGGTTGGGATTTTTTGCAATTATATCCCTGGCTTCCTGCATGGTTGTAAAACTTATAACCGGCAACACAGGTCCGAATATTTCTTCCTTCATAATGGGCATATCCATTGAAACCTGATCTATTAAAGAAGGTTCAATGTATAGGGCGGACCTGTCTGTTTTACCACCGGCCAGCAAATTCCCCTGCGCCAGGTAAGTCACAATCCGGTCGAATTGTTTTTCATTGATGATCCGCCCATAATCATAACTATCTTTCGCATCCTGCCCCATAAACTGAGTCAGCGCTTTTTTTAGCGCTGCTATCAATGCTTCCTTTTTCGAAGCATGTACCAGTACATAATCCGGCGTAACACACATCTGCCCTGCGTTGGAAAACTTAGCCATTGCAATGCGTTTAGCCGTAACCGTTATATCAGCATCAGCCTCTACTACGCAGGGGCTTTTACCGCCCAGTTCAAGGGTAACCGGCACTAAATTTTTGGCGGCCATCTGGTAAATAATTTTACCAACTGCAGTACTGCCTGTATAAAAAACATGGTCAAATACAAAGTTGTTCATCATCTCCGGAATTACGGTGGCGCCATCCCCTTCTGTAAATAAAACATACTGCGGGTCAAAAGTTTCAGCAATGATCTGCTTCATCAATGCCGCAGTTGCCGGGGCAAATTCAGATGCCTTTAAAACAACACAATTACCAGCAGCAATGGCCCCCGTTAGCGGAGTAAACAATAGTTGCAGCGGATAATTCCAGGGGCCAATTATTAACACCGTACCCAATGGCTCTTTTACAATAAAACTTTTTGATGGAATATTTAATAGATTGGTACCTACTGATTCCCGTTTCATCCATTTATTTAGATGATTTATAGCGTAGCTAATTTCTGATAACAAAAAGCCTGTTTCTGTTACCCAGGTTTCTTCGGGACTTTTTTTAAGGTCTTTGTAAAGTGCTTCCTGAATTGATTGTTCGTATTTTAAGATGGTTTGTTTTAACCTCGTAAGTTGTTCTTTTCTGAATGCAAATGATTTTGTAGCGCCGGTTTCAAAATATTGACGCATCTTTAAAAGATCATTTATTACTGGCATGCTGATAATTTTGCAGCAAGGTAATTAAACCATTTGTATGACGGATGAACAGTATATGCAGCAGGCTCTAAAGGAAGCCCGGAAAGCTTTTGATGAAGGCGAAGTACCAGTAGGTGCTGTAATTGTAATGAATGACCGTATTATTGCAAGAGGTTATAACCAGGTAGAAAAATTAACTGACAGCACAGCTCATGCAGAGATTATTGCATTGACCGCAGCCTTTAATTTTTTAGGCAGCAAGTATCTTCCGGAGGCTATATTGTATGTAACTGTGCAGCCTTGCCTCATGTGCAGTGGCGCTTTATACTGGAGTAAAATCGGGCGGGTTGTATATGGGGCCGAAGATGAAAAAAATGGTTACAAAAGGGTGGCGCAAGATGTCTCCCCGTTTCATCCTAAAACAACTGTCACCGGTGGCATTTTGCAAAACGAGTGCGCACAACTAATGAAAGATTTCTTCAAACAAAGACGGTAACATGCAATGGCTGATCATGTGGGCCGACTAAAATATCACGAGCTTTTTCTTTACCACTTTATCTTTTTGATTGATTGAAATAAAATAGATCCCCGGCATCAGCGATAAAAACATAGCAATTTCTTCCTGCCCGTTTGTGAGTAAACGGTTGTCCTGCCGGCATAACTTTCCTTTTGTATCCGTAATTTTTACCTGGGCTATACCGGGCTCAAAACCCTGCACCTGCAATGAAATTTTATTTTTAGCAGGATTGGGATAAATCTTCACTGACGTATGGTCTTCGGTTTTCACTATTTTTTCCGGAATGGTATTTACAACGGCAGTAGTGGGAATACTGTCGGACAATTGCAAAGACTGTGCAAAACAACAGCACGTAGAAAAGCAACAAAAAACAAACAGAAACGGTTTGAACATAGAATTTAATTATGGGGTATTGATGGGAGCAATTACCATGTCAATATTTCATAACAGTTTCTTAAAAAATGAAACGGCATTGTATTTGACATCTCGCTATAAGGCCACTAAATTTGTAAAAAATAACAGGTTACGCGTTATCTTAAATAAGTATTTACATTAAAATCAATCTATAAACAACAATTATGGCATTTACATTACCGGCACTACCATATGCGCACGACGCATTGGAGCCACATATTGACACTTTAACCATGCAGATACATCATGGAAAACATCACCAGGCTTATGTTGATAATTTGAACAAGGCGCTTGCTGGAACACCCAATGAAGGCAAGACGTTGGAAGAAATTGTAGCTGTTGCAGGAACCATCAGCGCCCCCGTTCGTAACAACGGTGGCGGTCACTGGAACCACAGTTTTTTTTGGGAAACTATGGCTCCTAACGCAGGCGGCACGCCGACCGGCGCATTGGCGGATGCGATTACCGCGGCCTTCGGATCTTTCGATGCATTTAAAGAAAAATTTGCAGCAGCAGGTGTTGGCCGTTTTGGAAGTGGCTGGGCATGGCTGATTGTTAAAGATGGCAAGCTTGAAATTTCTTCAACACCCAACCAGGATAACCCGTTGATGGATGTTGCCGAGGTAAAAGGTAAACCTGTTTTGGGAGTAGACGTTTGGGAACATGCTTATTATTTAAAGTACCAGAACAAGCGCCCTGATTATTTAGCCGCATTTTGGAATGTTATCAACTGGAAAAAAGTGGCTGAGCGTTTTGAGGCTGCTTCAAAGTAATACAGGATAATTTTTTTATAGCTGCAGTAGAAATACTGCAGCTTTTTTTTTGCGGGCATCTTAACCTGCAAGGCGAAGAAATTTCTACATAATACGGCACCAGAGATAATAATACAGCTTGTATCTTACTGGCAACATTGTTGATATAGTTATCAGGTAACTATATTGTTTCATTCTTAATTTTATTATTATGCCATTTATAACATCCAATCAAAACAATGCCGAACCTGTAAATATTTATTATGAAGATTGCGGAAAAGGTAAGCCTGCGGTTTTCATTCATGGCTGGCCTTTGAACGGCGCTATGTGGGAGTACCAGGTAACACAACTGACGCAGCAAGGTATACGTTGTATAACTTACGACCGGCGTGGTTTTGGTAAATCGGACTGGCCTTATGATGGCTATGACTATAACACAATGGCCGGAGATTTAAAAGCTTTATTAGATGAGCTGAACCTGGAAGATGTGACCCTTGTTGGATTTTCGATGGGTGGCGGTGAAATTGCAAAATATTTCTCTTTATACGGAGGCGCCCGTGTTACGAAGGTGATGTTGGTGAGTGCGGTGGTGCCTTACATGTTGCACACTTCAGACAACCCGGAAGGTGTTCCGCAGGAGCAATTTGATACAATGGCCAATGGAATAAAACAGGACCGGCCAGCCTTTATGGAAAGTTTCGGTAAAGATTTTTTCGGCGTTTCGTTGCTAAATCACCCGGTTAGCGATGCTTTTCTAGCCAATAATTTAACACAGGTGATGAAGTCTTCGCCAATAGCAACACTGCAATGTGCGCATTCATTTTCCTCAACCGACTTCCGGCAGGACGTAACAAAAATAAACGTGCCGACATTGATTATTCATGGAGACAGTGATAAAACAGTTCCGATAAAAGCTACAGGTGAAGAAAGTGCAAAATTAATTCCAAATGCAACGTTTATAGTTTATGAGGGTGAGCCACACGGTTTATGGTATACGGCTAAAGAAAGGCTGAATGAGGATCTGCGTGATTTCATTTTAATTTCTGCCGACCAGGCAGGTAGCAAATTCAGGGAAAGAGAAATTGTAAGAGAAAATAGCGAACCTTATCACGCATTTTAAAATAGCATAATGAAGCAGGGAAAATGCTTGACGCCATTTTACAGAATCATTTGTGGTTTTGTAAGATGGCTTTTTTATGGCACCGGGTCATGTCCATGTCCACCCCAGGGATTGCAACGCACAACCCTTTTTGCAGTTAACCAAAAACCTTTGAGTGGGCCATATTTTTTAAAAGCTTCTATTCCATATTGAGAACAGGTAGGCGTAAAACGGCAGCGGCTGGGCAACCAGGGAGATATGATTAACTGATATAACCTTATCATCCATATAAAAGGGGCGCTAATTATTTGCTGTACTGTCTTCATGCACCATTTTTTGAAGCCTGCTTAAAACGGTTTTTATTTTTTCTGTAATCAGTGAGTATTCCGGTATTTCCTTGCCGACGTACATCAAAAAAATAACCAGTTGTTTGTCACTTTGTTCAACTTGCAGCTGAAGATTATTTTTTTGTAACCTGTACGCTTCTTTCATCAACCGCCGGATGCGGTTACGATGGACCGCTTTTTTAAAATGTTTGGAACTTACCGTAAATCCAGCCTGTAAACTGGTGGCTGTTTTTTCCCGGTGCTGCCAAACAATCCTTATTGGAAAAACAGAAAAAAATTTTCCTTCTTTAAATAATTGATCAATTATTTTACGGCTCTTAAGCCGCTCCTGTTTGCCGAGCGTATATCGTATTGTAGATTGCAATTATAACAAAAATAAAAAAAGCCTTCCAAAAGGAAAGCTTATATTTTGATGCTTGGTATCCCCTTTCAGGAACTGGAGCGGTTTATTTTTTTCCGAAACGTTCGTCAGAAACGGTCAGTTTTGCACGACCTTTTTTGCGGCGGCTTGCCAATACCTTGCGGCCATTGGCAGTTTGCATGCGCTGACGAAATCCATGAACATGTTTTCTTCTGCGTACATGTGGTTGGTATGTTCTTTTTTTACCTGGCATTGTATTAAGTTTTTTCCTTTACAAAATTAGTTACAAAAACACTTTTTAATCTACATTCATCAGGGCACCATCCCTGCTGCTTGTGAAAGGACGGCGAAGGTAAGGTAAAATTGTGATTTGAGTAGCGTGATTTCTATTTTTTTTATACTTAAAGCACCAAATGTTCAGACTGGATGGGGTTTCCATAAAAAATGGTCGCCTTCTGGTTAAAATCGTTGGCTGAATCTGTTGTAAAGAAAACTGAATTGCCCTGCTTATTGCATTTGCTTTCAATTTCGGGATGGCGATTCAAATAATCCACCAGGCTCTTGGCAACAATATCGCCCTGTGATATAATTGAAATAGCCGGGGGCAGGTAAGCCCGTATTTTATCAATCAACAATGGATAATGCGTACATGCCAACAACACGGTATCAATTTCATTCGACTGATCGAGCAACTGATCCAGGTATTTTTTTATAAAGTAATCAGCCCCCGGAGAATTGTATTCATTGTTCTCCACCAGCGGCACCCACATGGGGCAGGCTTGCTGAAATACCTGGACAGAGGGAAAGAATTTTTCGATCTCAATCGGGTAGGATAGAGATTGAACTGTTCCCGCTGTTCCCAATACGCCTACTTTATTAGTATTTGTATAATGGCCAATTATTTCTGAAGTAGGGCGTATAACACCCAATACTCTCCTAGAAGGATCAATCAACGGCAGGTTAAGCTGCTGTATGCTGCGCAAAGCCTTGGCTGACGCAGTATTACAAGCCAATATCACCAGTGGACATCCCTGTTTAAAAAACCACTCAACACATTGCAACGTATATTGGTAAATGGTTTCAAAACTTCTTGAACCGTAGGGAGCTCTTGCATTATCGCCGAGATAAACATAATCATACCCGGGAAGTTGAGTTTTTATTTCCCTTAAAACAGTTAATCCTCCGTAGCCGCTGTCGAATACTCCAATTGGTCCTTTTACCATATACCAAAAATACAAAAGCCATCCCGTTTGCAGGATGGCTTTTGTATAATTTATAATTTAAATTAAGGCTTTGGCTTTGCTGCCGGTGCTTTTGGCGCTTCCTTATCCTTAATGTTTAATTTCTTCTTTACCAGTGGCAAAATATCATCTCCCGGAGGTCCAACAATTACTGCATTTTGGTCTAACACGTACGTATAAGCATTTTCTTTACCAACAACTTTAATCGTTTCCAAAGCTTTATTACGTATTGGCATCAATAACTCCTGTTGCTTTTCCTGTAATTTCTGCTGGGTTGCTTGCTGAAAGCCCTGTAATTTCTGGTACAATTCAATCAGGGCAGATCTTCTTAGCTCTTTAGTAGCAGAAGATAATTTGGCAGAATCCCTTACAAAAGCACTGTCTTTTTCCTGTAACTCTGAATTTAAATCAGTGTATTGCTGTTGCAATGCTGTCTGGTAATCCTGTAACTGGGTAGTAGCTGTGGCTGCTTCCGGCATTGCACCGATTAATTCTTCGGTATTGATGTAGCCGATTTTTTGTGAAAAAGCCGTATTGGTCAATCCTAAAATTGAGACAACTAATACAACTACTGCGAATAATTTTTTCATCGTTGGTTTAAATGTTTAATTGTTTTGTTTATAGTTTATTTTTTGTGGTTTTTGGCTGCATGCCAGTATTTGATTGTGATTTATTTAACACCCAGCAACTTCAATACATCGTCGCTTTTGTCAAGTTTTGGGTCGGCAAATATAACGGTAATTCCTTCACTTTTGTCTAAAATAAAATCATAAGATTTCTCCACAGCCAATTTCTGGATGGCTACATAAACCCTGTCCTGTATGGGTTTTATCAATTCCTGTCGTTTTTTAAACAAGTCGCCCTCAAAACCAAAGCGCTTTTTTTGCAGGTCCCTTACTTCCTTTTCCCTGTTAAATAATTCATCTTCTCTTTTCTTTTTTAAATCGTCACTCAACATAACCTGCTCAGCGTCATAATCCTTATACATCTTATCCAGGTCGGCCTGTTTTTTTTCAATTTCCTGCTGCCACTGGGCGCTAAACTGGTCTAACTTGGTCTGGGATTCCTTGTAATCAGGCATTTTTTCCAGTATGTATTTTGAATCAATTACTGCATATCGTTGTGCCAGGGCAACAAAAGAAAACAACAGTAAGGCACTTACAAGCGTTAATATTTTTTTCATCTTCAGACTTTTTATACAAATTAAGGGATAAAATTTAAGCTGTTAATAATTATTCAGGCTCCTGGCCCAGCATAAAGGTGAATTTGAATGCGTTTTTAACCGGTTGCCCAGCCTGTATCCTGTCTATACCAAGACCATAATCAAATCCCAACAAGCCAAACATAGGCAGAAAGAAACGCATACCCACACCAACAGAACGGCGTAACTTAAACGGATTATAATCTTTAAAATCATACCATCCATTGGCAGCTTCAAAAAAAGCAAGACCATAAATTGTACTGCTTGGATTAGTACTGAAGGGGTATCTTAATTCAACCGTATATTTATTAAAAATAGTAAAGAACTCAGAGGGCGTTACGTTATCAGGATTCACTTTCGGGTCAGAAGAATTATACACCGGGTATCCCCTGTGGGCAATGATATCATATCCCAATATGGCAAAGTTGTTACTTAAACCTGCATCTCCCAATTGAAAACGTTCAAATGGCGAAATCTGGAGTTTGGAATTATAGCGGCCTATAAAACCATATTTGGCGGAAGCCTTCAATATAAACTGTTTGTTTTTATCTGCACCACGCGCTATACCCAGTGGTACATAATAATCGCCGTTAAAGCGCCATTTATGAAACTCCGGCCATCTGTAAGGATTTTCAGTTTCGTTCACCAGGCCAAGTGCTGAGTAAGGCAATGTAAATTGTCCGCTCACCATAAAGTTCGATCCGCCCGTTGGGAAAATAGGATTGCCCTGTGTGGCACTACGTGCCAGTGCCAGTTTTAAACTGATATTGGTAGAAGTACCATTGCTAATTCCTTTAAAGATGTTAGCATAATTTTTCAGTTTGTATTGCTGCACATTTAAAGAGGTAACAAAAGAAAAATAATCATCCGGCCATTTTAATTGCTTACCTAATGATACACCCGCACCAATTGTTTTCAGGTATGAGCTGTCACCGCAACTGTTACAATATTGTCCATATGCGTTGTATGCGTTGGCATATTTCGTATTGTACAGGCTCACAGAAAAGGAATTTCTTTTTTTACCTCCGAGCCATGGTTCTGTAAACGAAAGGTTATACGACCTGTATGCACGTCCATTGGACTGCACCCTCGCACTCAATTTTTGTCCGCTACCCGATGGTAAAGGATCCCATGTTTTTTTATTAAAAATATTGTCGATGGAAAAGTTGTTGAAGGTAATCCCCAATGTACCTGTTAAACCAATACCACCACCAAAGCCGGCAGATAATTCCAACTGATCATTCGATTTTTCTTCCACACCCCAGTTGATATCCACTGTTCCATTGTCAGAATTGGGAACGATATTAGGAGTGATTTTTTCAGGGTTAAAAAAGCCTAACTGACCTAATTCCCGTTGTGTACGGATAATATCCTGACGGCTGAATTTTTCACCGGGTACTGTTCTTAATTCCCTTCTTACCACATAGTCTTTCGTTTTTTCATTGCCTGAGATTTCTACTTTGCCAATAGTGGCCTGGGGGCCTTCCTGCATACGAATTTCAAAGTTGATGGTATCATTGTAAACAGATGTTTCTATTGGATCAACTTTAAAAAACAGGTAACCATCATCCATGTATAAACTACCTATATCACCACCTTCTGCCGTTAACTGCTTACCTAAGCGTTTATTCAATAATTCAAGGTTATAAATATCTCCTTTACGGATACCCAGCAACAAATTTAAAACTGAATCGGAATATTTTGTATTTCCTCTCCACACCATATCACCGAAATAATACTTATGCCCTTCGTTTACTTTTACATACACATCCAAATTTCCTTCTGCATTGGGCACTTTAGCATCTTCTACAATATTAGCGTCTCTAAAACCCTGGGAATTGTAATAATCAAGCACGTGTTCTTTATCTTCTTCGTACTTAACCGGGTTAAACTTTGCTGAACTGAATAATTTAAAGCGGAACCAGGGATCCAGATAAGATTTTGTTTTGGAAAGGGACAGGTAACCGTAATCTTTGAGGTATTCGCCAAAAGAAATTCTATTGCTGCTGTCGCCAAAAGGGCTGGTACTTTTAGGTGGATACAAAGTAAATCTTGTCATCTCATGTGTACCCTTCATCTGCTTTTTTAATTTCAGGTCGCCGATATTATCGTTACCTGAAAAGTCAATTGAATTTACTTTGACCTTGTTGCCCTTGTCAATATTAAATTCTAAAATAACCGCATTTACCGAGGAAGGAGACTTCTCTTCCTTAACAACAGTTTTTACATTGCGATATCCTTTATCTGCAAAAAATTTCTGGATGGCATCCATAGCACTCATCTTCATATTATCGGTTACCACCCTGTCTTTTACCAATCCGCTCTTGGTGGCCAAATCATCTTTTTCCCCCTTCTTAATCCCATTGAATTTGAAATCAGCCAAACGGGGTCTTTCAGTAATTGCTATTTCTACATAGAGGTCTTTACCTTCCAGCCTGGTGAAATAAATAGCAACATCAGCTATCAGATTTTGTTTCCATAATTTGGTAATGGCTTTACTAAAAATATCTGTGCCTGGAAGCTGCACTTTATCACCCACTGCAAGACCAGAGATAGAAATAATAAGATTGCCATCAAAGCCTTTATTTCCCGTTACTGTAATTCCAGCGATCGTATATGGTTTGGGGGTTTTAGCATTTAAGATTTCCAGCAATTCGGGATTTGCAGAAACCGGGTGCGAAGTATCAGGAACTACCTGGGCAACTGCTGCATTGCCAATAAAAGCGATAAAAACTATCAATAAAAAGTTCTGGTAAATCCTGTGCATTAATTGGTTTTTTTACTATCCGGCAAATTACTTGCTATAATGAAAACTATTTGTTAAACAATCACCCTGTTTTTAACAGTGCTTTTAAATAAAAATTACAATCTTCTTACCCTTTTTAATGTGCAATATGATATATTGCTGCAGGGTTGCTTACATACCTGTTCATCCTGCAGATTTGTGGCTTCAAAATATTAAGCACTGCAGAATAAAGCATACAATTATGAAATGGGTATTTCTTCCTTGATCTGATCACCGGTTTTACCAAATCTTCTTTCCCTGTTTTGAAAATCTATAATGGCTTCATAGAGGTTGTCTTTTCTAAAATCCGGCCAACGGGTATTTGTAAAATACAATTCAGCGTAGGCAAGCTGGTATAATAAAAAATTGCTGATACGGTATTCCCCACTTGTACGAATCATTAATTCAGGATCAGGAAAACTACTGGTTGATAAGTATTGTTGTATGGTATCTTGTGTAATTTGTTCAGGCTGAAGCTTTCCTTCTTTTACGTCCGTTGCAATTTGCTTTACAGCAGCCATTAGTTCCCAGCGGCTGCTGTAACTAAGTGCCATAATGAGGTTAAGACCGGTGTTCGCACTTGTTTCTTCAAACGCTTCGTTCAATTCCTTCCTCGCATTTTCGGGTAGCATACTCATATCGCCGATAGCATGCATCTTAATATTATTCTTATTTAATGTTGGGACTTCCTTTCGGATAGTATCTACCAGTAATTCCATCAAACCGGTTACTTCGTATGCAGGTCTGTCCCAGTTTTCGGTACTGAATGCGTATAAGGTAAGGTACTCAATGCCTAATTCGGCACAGCCTTCCACGATATTCCGAACACTTTCCACCCCGTGCATATGGCCAAAAAGGCGGTCTTCGCCTTTTTCTTTTGCCCATCTTCCATTGCCGTCCATGATGATGGCGATGTGACGGGGCAATTTTTGCATGTTGATTGTATCCTTCAAACTCATATAAAATAGCATCAGCGCCAGTGACTGACTTTGGGCTGCAAAAGTAATAAAATTTAGTTGCAATAAGCGTTTTAACCGAATCTTAACGGTTAATGCTTCAGCCAAAAAAAACGCCGGAATTATCCGGCGGCAATTTTTATATTTTTTTTGGAAAACACTAATCAGGGTTTTGGACACACATAACTGCTGATGTTAAACGACAGGCCAACTTCAAAAATAATATATTGATCTTTTTGTTTGCTCCAGCCACGCTGTACGCCTTCGTTTCCGATAGGCACAGGCACTTTTTCGTAACTTCTGTCCTGCAAAAGACCGGCTGTAGACGGCTGTCCGTTTAAAGGCGGAAATTTATCCGCTCCAACATAAGTAGTACTTACATCATCCAGGTAATCGGTGGTAGTAAGGCGTTCGGCAATTTGGAAAGAGAGGTTCATGCTGCTGTTGATACTGTATTTAATACCCATACCAATTGGAATACACATAGCCGTACTTCCGTAGGGTTTTCTTACTTTACCGTCTGCACCAACATATTTTATATTCTGTCCTTCTGTGCCAAGCGGGCGTAGAAATATTTTTTTGTTGTTTAAGTATGCATAAGGATTGTAGCTAAAAATCCCCAATCCGAGTGTTACATAGGGAGTGAAGGAAAAGTCGGGGTCCCCGGGGATATATTTTAAAAAGTTAAAATCTCCGTGAACGGCAAATTCCAGAATATCAGAGTTAAAGCTTAGATTTCTGGTATTTTGAAAACTATTTTTACTGTAAATATCGCTGTAGCCAAGCTGAGCATAGTGTGCACTCACCCGCAGGCCCAGGTAATTATTGAACTGTTTTCTGTAAAAAATACCCACGGCCGGTTTCAGCCTGTTAAGTTTTGCCCTTGTGTTTAAATCGCCAAAATAATGCGCCACACCGGCTGTGAAGCCAAACTCGCCCTGCTGAACAGTACCATATTCTTTTTGAGCCATCACCCCGGATACCAGGGAAAAAAGCAACGATACAGAAAGGATGGTTTTTTTCATAATTACAAAGTAAATAATTGTTTTAAAATAAGTCAGCCTATTCCCCTGCCAGATGAAAGAAGTTTATGCAACAGCAGTTAACGACAGGAACCAAAATTAATTGCGCTTATCGAGCCCCCAGGAAAGTTTATTTCGCAGCGTTTGTAAAAAATTATTTTCATTTAACCTCACCAGGTTTATTGAGAACTCTTCTTTTTTAACAGCGAGTTGCACTTCCTTTGGCACCAATTCTCTCCTGCTATCCAGGCTGCATAAAAACCCGTCGCTTCTGCTTTCCACTTCAAACGAAATTATATTATCATCAGACACCACAATGGGCCGTATGTTTAAATTGTGTGGCGCTACCGGTGTAATTACAAAGTTGCCGCTTTCAGGAAACACTACTGGCCCGTTACAGCTTAGTGAATAACCGGTTGACCCGGTAGGCGTAGCAACAATTAAGCCATCCGCCCAGTAAGTATTTAAAAATTCTCCATTTAAGTAAGTATGAATTTTTATCATTGATGACGTATCTTTCTTATGGATAACAAACTCGTTTAAACAAAATGGCGCATTGCCAAACAAGGGAAGATCGGCATCCAGGTGAATGAGGGTTCTCTCATCAAGCACATAAGTTCTGTCCACTAATGCCTTAATGGCCGAACCTAAATCTTCTTTGCCTATTGTGGCAAGAAATCCCAGCCTGCCGTAATTAATTCCTAATACCGGTATTCCTTTATCCTGTATCAGGGTAACCGTATCCAGCAATGTGCCGTCTCCACCGAGGCTAATCATGAAATCATAACTGTCGTCCAGATCTTCCGCAGCATTGAAAGTGCCGTATTTGCCCCGCATATTTACGGCAGAATAAAACTGGTTAAAAAAATCCTGGAAAAAAACAGGCTCAACATTGTAGGTCTTCAGTTCCTCCATAAAAGTTTCAATATCCTTATGCTGGTCGTTTTCTATACCCCGGCTATATATTGCAATTTTCATTTTTTTATTTTTATCATTACCTTATGCAAACACCTGCATTGCCATACAATTAGTGACGTTGTATTTATAAAACATTGATTAGTTAGTGGTAAAATATTAGTCTGCTAATTTAATCGAAAATTATTTACTAATTTTTTAAATACGCCTCTTTGAAAACAGAAGGGGCTAATTACTACAAAAGGAAGGGGCAAAAAATCTATCTAAGATCAGCCTGTAAAAAAGGAAACCAATAGGAGGAATGGAAAGACGATACTTAAATATCCAGGTAGTTCATCAAGTGGCGATAGTTGGTATCAATATTATCTTCAAATTTTTCGTCGCCGAAAGAATAGAGCACATTATACTCATACCGCTCAAATGCAGTAACGATAGCAGAAACTTCCTGTTTGTTCAGATGGAGCGTCACAGTCAACATTCCAGAATCCGCATGCCTTGTAGTGTTGAGATTCAAAATAACGGCATCGTTGCTTTCTACAATTCTGCTTATTTGCGAAACGGAAAACTGCTGCCTTTCCATTTCCAGTACGATTATGCCACCAAATTCGCTTGATCCTGAAAAGGCGGCCATCGCCTTTAATAAATCAGGCGCAGTTATAACACCGGTTAATGCATTGGTTTTACTTATAACTGGTACAATGGAAGTTTCGTGTAGGCTGGTATAATTTACCGCATTTAAAAAGTGGACATCATCTTTTACAGAATCGTGTACAAAATGTTCCTGTAGTATTTCAATACCCGATTTTTCATCATAAGCATCCAGCAAATCGTCCTCACTGATCATCCCCAAATAAATTTCCTCATTTACCACAGGAAGGTGCGTAACTCTGTAATCATTGATAAGACGAATGGCTTTACCAACAGAATCCTGCAACTGCAGTCTAGGAATATTATTATTAATCAGTTCTGCTGTAAGCATAAAAGAGCAATTGTAGCAATACTATAACGGTAAAAAAGTTATTTTAAGTATAGGACAATTAAATTTGTTTAACTGTTGCAGCAGGCGCCTTTTGTTTTGCCAAAAAATCATCTAACACCCTGTTAAATTCTTCCGGAACTTCCATCATAGGGGCGTGCCCGCATTTGTCGATAATATGCAATTCGCTGTTTGGAATCAGGTTATTAAATTCTTTGCCTACAAAAGGGGGAGTGATACTATCGTTATTACCCCATATAAGGCAAGTGGGTTGTTTAATATCCTTTAATTCTTCGCCCAGGTTATTACGAATTGCGCTTTTCGCCAGCGCAATTATTTTTATTACCTTAATACGGTTGTTGGTTATTTCAAATACTTCGTTCACCAACTCTTCCGTTGCCATGGCAGGATCATAAAAAGTAAGCTCAGTCTTCTTTCGGATATACTCTTTGTCGCCACGCTTTGGGTAAGTATCTCCCATGCCATTTTCGAATAAACCAGAACTGCCGGTTAATATCAATGATTTTATTCTTTCCGGATGTTTTAAAATATGTACCAATGCAACGTGACCACCCAGCGAATTTCCTAATAAATGAATATTATTATAATTGCGGTGCTCTATAAACCGGAAAACAAATTTTTCCAATCCTCCTACAGAGGTGTGAAGCAAATCAAGATCCAATAATGGAAGAATAGGCACAATTACTTTGTGCGTTAAGCGAAAATGTTCAATCAGGTCTTTAAAATTACTTAATGCGCCAAATAATCCGTGCAGCAACAATAATGGTTCCCCCTCTCCAACTTCTATGTACTTAAATTTTCCGTCTTGTTTAAATTCGTAACTCATTGTTGGAACTGATAAATGCAGGTGATATAACTAACCGCTAAAATAGTGATTCGGGTTAAAATTACAGTAAATAAAATAATGCCTCAAATTAATGAGCCACTTTGGAAGACAAGCTTTCAAAATATCCCTCCAGTTGTGTAAACATATCTTTAAACACCGGGACGATTTTTCCAAAACCATCTATTACAAATGGCGCCCAGGGCTTAACGAAGGGAAATACTTTGGATGATTCCATTGCAGTTTCACTGAACAGGTGTATTTTATCTGCATAAAATAAAAACACGCTGAAAATGATGATGTATAAAACAATATATAATAGTATGCCACCAATTCTGTTAAGCCATCCCAGCATGGCCATTTCAAAAGTTTTTTCTATCAGCTTGCCGCCCATGTTTACCAATACGGCCACCACAACAAATACGATGGCAAAAGAAATAAAAGGTAGCCAGGATGCTGATATGGTTGCATTGTTTTGCAGGTAAACTGCTACAACTGATGATAATTTTAGTGCGGCAGCCAGGCCCAGTATAAATGCCACGATAGAAAAAACTGCCACAATAAAGCCCTTCTGATATCCCTTAATAACGGCTATTACAATCAATATGGCAAAAATAATGTCTATCAAAAATGTTATATTATTTGCTCAATAAATCTTTTACAATGGCGCTGATTACTTTTCCATCAGCAAGGCCTGCCAGTTGTTTACTGGCCACACCCATTACTTTGCCCATATCCGCTGGCGAACTTGCCCCGGTTTGAGCAATAATTGCAGCAACAGCTTCCTTAATTTCACTTTCAGTCATTTGCTTTGGAAGAAATTTTTCTATAACAGCAATCTCTTCCCGCTCTTTTACCGCCAGGTCTTCCCGCCCCTGTTTTTCAAAAATTTCCAGTGAATCCCGGCGCTGCTTCATCATTTTTTGTAAAAATTTCTGTTCGGTTGCAGCATCAATCTCACCGCCGGCTCCCGGGTCTGTCTTCGCCTTTATGATTTCTGCTTTAATAGCACGCAGGCCTCTTAAAACGCCTTCGTTCTTTGCTTTCATTGCATCTTTCATTTCACTCATTATCTGCTGTTCAAGATTCATATGTTTAATTGCCGGGCATCTATAAGCCGGACTTTTTTATATCGTTAACAATGATTTTATTTGATACAACCACAAACAGGTGGCGTTATTTTTTATTGCTGCTCTTTCAACTGTATTGCCCTGAATTTGTCAAAAAACTCTTTGGCAAATTTTTTCATATCATCACTCAGTTCATGCTGATGTGTAGCTCTTTTAAAAGTATCGGCCATCGTCATCAGCATCTGGTAATAAAAGTCAGCCATTTCATCCATCATCATATCCTTTGTCCAAAGGTCAATTCTTAAGGCTGTTTTATCCGCCCCATCCCAAAAAGCAATACACATCGCTTTGGCTTGCTGGGCCATATCGGCTGTACTGTCGCTGGCCGTCCAGCTTATTTGTTGTGGAATTTTATCCGGATCCAATAGTACATCAATTTTTATAGTAGACTGGTTCATACAATTTTAATCTTACCTGTTTTCCAGATTGCTTTATTTAAATGATAAATTTACGGATGCAAAGATAAAGCCTTTGTGTTTAATCATTTAGGATAGCGCATTTTTCAAAACATTGCCAAAGTAATTGACTAGCCCTGACAGCATCAAAATTTGCCGCATTTAATTTGCATTTTTCAACCAATACATTTCGGAGGGTTTCATCTTTAAAAATCAGCATCATTTTATCTGCCATATTTTCAAAAACGGCAGGTTCCGTAAATAATGCCGCGTCATCACAAATTTCATTCATCAGCAGCGAGTTACTTACAATCACTGGTACTCCGCACTGCATCGCATTAAGTACCGGAATATAGGAAGTATTTTGCCGTGTCGCATAAACAAATGAATAGGCTGCAGCAGTTAATATTCCAAGGTCTGGGCAGGTAAGGTTAGGCAGTACTTTTACCTCGTTTCTGTATTTGTATGTCTGCAAGCTTTTTTCAAACACATTATCGGGACTGTAATTAGTAGCGGCAATCAGCAGCAGCATATTGCTTTGTTGTCTCTTTTTAAAAAATGAAAATGCCTTTAATAAATTCGTGAGGTTATTGTCGCCCGTTAATTCACCGGTAAATAAAAAATATTCTCTGCCGTCAGTATATTTGTTTTTGCAAATCTCTTTTTCCGACTGGTCAAGCGGTTTAAAGTTGTTATCTCCGTTGTTATAAATCACCCGCACTTTTTCTTCATCAATTTGATATTGAGTGCAAATATTATTTTTAAAACACTGAGCACTGGTAATGATTTGTGCAGCTTTATCAAAATGAACCGTCATTTTTTTCTGTGACCTATATGAATCAGGCACCACTGAAAAATGCGGTAACACCAAACATTGCGGCACAGTGGTTCTGAAAGAACAAACAGCCTCCAGATTTACAAACAGGGAAGCTTTAACTTTTTTTAAGATAACAGGCAACCGGTAGTCATACCACATTGATTGCAGCAAACGATTCCTGTAATCACGCGCATGAATCAGGGAACAGTTTTTTAAAGAAGCCACGGGGTCACTTTTGTCTGCAGCCAGTAAAAAAAAATGGTGTTGAGGCTGATCGTGAATCAATTGATTAAAACGATCCTTTATAAAATTCACTTCATCAAATGCCGCCGCCTTTTTTATCGAATTGATATTTACTACTATGTTCATTACTGCAAAAATAGGCCTGTCAAACTTATCCTGCTAATTGTACAACTGGCTGTCAACTAATCTGCTTAACCGGTCGTTAACTTTTGTTAATAAACGCTTAACCAAAGCCCAGTCTATATTTGCCCATTGATGAAAAATCTATCATAACCCCATGCAAAAGATTTCGCTTTTTTTTATTATCACAGTGTTGTGTTTCTTCAGGGTAAGCGCACAAACCAAGGTCGACACCCTGTCGCTTTCATTCCCTGCAGCAGAAAAAATATTTTTACAAAACAACCTTTCATTGCTTGCGGCAAGGTATAATGTGGATGTAAATAAAGCACTGATCAAACAGGCAAAACTTTGGGATAACCCGGTGCTGACGACAGACCAAAACATTTATGACGGTAAGTTTTTTCAGCACAACGCCACAGCCGGGCAAGTATATGTACAGGTAATGCAACTGGTAAGAACTGCAGGTAAAAGAAATAAGGCAGCGCAGCTCGCCGCAGATAATACCACTATTTCCCAGGAACAGTTTGATGATTTGTTGCGTACGCTTCGTTACACACTGCACAATGATTTGCTGGAAGTGAGTCATTTGCTGAAAATTAAAAAAGTATATACCGGAGAAATAGATGAGGTCAATAAACTTTCTAAGGGTATGGATCTTTTATTGCAGGCGGGCAATGTTTCGGTAAAAGATAACCTGCGTATAAAAGCATTGCTGTTTAGTTTGCAAAATGAGCTGGTAAACACCGATGCCCAGTTGATTAACATTGAGAGCGAAGTAAAATTATTGCTCAACAACAACGAGCAAAAATTTATATCGCCGTTGTTTGATTATAAATTTGGAGATCTTACCACCGTAGGTATTCCTGACACCAGTGCTTTATTACAACAGGCTATTGCAAACCGTCCCGACGCCAGACTGGCACAAACCGCACTGGCTTTACAAAACCATAATCTTACATACCAGAAAGCATTGGCAAAACCTGATATCAGTATCGGAACGGAATATGATCAGCGCAGCAGTTATGCCAATAATTATGTAGGGCTGGCGGTTTCACTACCGTTAAATATTTTCAATAAAAACCAGGGCAATATTGCAGCTGCCAAATTCTCTATACAGCAACAGCAGGCAGTTACAGACCTTACAACCGAAAGAATAAAAAATGAAATTTCAAATGCGGCCAGCAAATTTGCTTTTTACCAAAGTGTAAATAACAGGCAGCAGTTAAATTTTTCTCAGCAATACGATACGCTTTTTACCAATATGCTGCAAAGCTATCAGCAACGCCAGTTAAGCCTGCTGGAGTTTATTGATTTTATGGATGCCTATAAAGACACAAAATTAAAACTGCTTGAGCAACACAATGGTTTGGTACATGCTGCGGCCGACCTTAATTATACGGTAGGCAACGACGTGATTAAACTCGATTGATTCATAAACCATCTTCAGTAAAAAGGCTAATTGATTCACAGAATAGACCCATCTTTTTAAACAGAACGCTCACAACAAAACTCATCAACATATAATGAAAATAGCCCCAATAACCACCTTGTTTTTTTTCGCTGCAATTTTATTCTCCTGTAAAGACAAGAAAGAACCCGAAGCTGATCCAAACGCAAAAATTTGTATTACCGATTCAATGGAGCAAATTATACACATTGATTCTGCGTCCAACGGCAATATAGAAAATGCATTAAAACTTTCCGGAGAGATTAGTTTCAGTGACAGCAAAGTGGTTAAAGTGTTTCCTTTCAGCAGCGGCAAGGTGATGGAAGTAAAAGTATCGCAAGGTGATAAAGTGAGTAAAGGCCAGGTGCTGGCAACAATCAAGAGTGTAGAAGTGGCTGGCAATTATAGTGATCTTTCAACTGCAGAAAATGACTATAACATTGCTAAAAGACAATTGGATAATGAGGCTTCGCTTTATAAAAACGGTATTGCAAGTGAAAGAGAATACAGTGAGGCAAAAGAAAATTACAGTAAGGCGGCTACAGCTGTTCAAAAGCTGAAAGAACAAATCAGTATCAATGGCGGCGGCCATACCAACGTAGGCGGCTCTTACGTAATAACCGCTCCTATTGCCGGTTACGTGGTTGAAAAAAAGATTAATGCGGGCGCTTTTATCCGTGCCGACAATACAGAAAATATGTTTACCATCGGGGATATCAGTGAAGTTTGGGTTTGGGCAAATGTATATGAAACAGATATTGCCAAAGTAAAAGAAGGTTATACTGCCAATGTCACCACCCTTGCGTACCCTGATAAAGTTTTTACCGGTGTTATTGATAAAGTGAGCCAGATACTGGACCCTGAGACAAAAGTGATGAAAATAAGAGTTCGTCTGAAAAATGATAACCTGCAACTGAAGCCGGAAATGTTCGCCAACATTACTGTATTAAATAAGGAAGGTCAGGATGCGATCAGTATTCCGGCTGCAGCCATTGTTTCAGAAAACGGAAACAATTATGTAGTGCTGTACCATGGTAAATGCGATTTAAAAGTACAACAGGTAGAGCTGCTTAAAATTTCCGGTGATAAAGCCTATTTGAAGTCCGGTTTGCAGGCGGGCAAAAAAGTAATCTCTGCCAACCAGATATTGCTTTACCGTGCATTGACGGAAAAATAACATCCATCCTATTACACACCGCTTTCTTAAAAGTTTTTTACACCTGTTATGAATAAGTTCATCAAACAAATAATATATTTTTCTTTACGGCATCGTATACTGGTGTTTTTTCTGACTGGCATTCTCGTGGTCATAGGGGTAATCAGTTATAAAAACACGCCCATAGAAACCTTTCCCGATGTAACCAATACACAAATTATTATCATCGCTCAATGGAGCGGCAGAAGCGCAGAGGAAGTTGAAAAATTCATCACCATCCCAATGGAAACGGTGCTGAATTCAGTGCAGAAAAAATCCAACCTGCGCACCACTTCAGCTTTCGGCCTGTCCTACATCCGCATTATTTTCGATGATGATGTAGATGATGCCTTTGCACGCCAGCAGGTAATGAGCCGTTTGAGTGGCGCAGATTTACCGGACGGTGTAAAACCAGATGTACAGCCACCTTACGGACCTACCGGTGAAATCTTCCGTTATACATTAAGCAGTGCAACCCGCTCCATTCGTGATTTAACTACTATACAGAATTGGGTACTTGACAGGCAGTTTAAAAGCGTAGCCGGTGTAGCAGATGTAAATAGTTTTGGCGGCGAAGAAAAAACTTTTGAAGTAAGTGTCAATCCTGACCTGTTATTGAAGTACAATCTTACTTCGCTGGATGTGTACAATGCCATCGCCAAAAGCAATGTGAATGTGGGCGGCGATGTGATTGAAAAAAATGGCCAGTCTTACCTGGTAAGAGGAATTGGTTTATTAAATAATGTGGATGAAATTCAAAATATCATCATCACAAAAACACATGGCGTTCCCTTGCTGATAAAGAATGTAGCCAATGTGGTGGAAGCCGGCAAACCAAGGCTGGGACAGGTTGAAAGAGCTGATAAAAACGGCAAGCAAACAGATGTGATTGAAGGCATTATTGTAATGCGCAAAGGGGAGAATCCAAGCGAAGTATTGGATAATGTAAGGGCGAAAATAAAAGATCTCAACGATAATATTTTACCGAAGGATGTAAAAATCAATACGTTTTACGATCGTACTAACCTGATGGATTTTGCGCAGGAAACGGTTATCCATAATTTAATTGAAGGTATTATCCTGGTAACACTTATCGTACTATTGTTTATGGCCGACTGGCGTACAACCGTTACCGTTAGCATCATCATTCCGCTCTCATTATTATTTGCTTTCATCTGCATGCGCATTAAAGGCATGAGCGCTAATTTACTTTCGATGGGTGCCATTGATTTTGGTATCATCATAGACGGTGCCGTGGTAATGGTGGAAGGATTATTTGTAGCCATGGACCACAAGGCCCGCGAAGTAGGCATGGAGAAGTTCAATAAACTGGCCAAACTCGGCCTCTTTAAAACTACCGGAACAGAAATGGGTAAATCCATTTTCTTTTCAAAGCTCATTATCATAACCTGCCTGATTCCCATTTTTGCTTTTCAAAAAGTAGAAGGCAAAATGTTTTCGCCACTGGCGTATACATTGGGCTTTGCATTGGTAGGCGCATTACTCTTCACGCTTACATTGGTGCCGGCGCTTTCGAGTATATTGCTGCGCAAAAATGTGCGGGAAAAGCACAACCCTATTGTGTTGTTTTTCGAAAACGGCGTTGCAAAATTATTGGCCATTGTTTACCGAAATCAAAAATTAAGCGTACTCATTGCCATCATTGTAATGGTACTTACTTTTTTCTCTGCCAAATTTTTAGGCTCAGAATTTCTACCGGATCTGAATGAAGGTGCGTTATGGGTAGAAGCCGAATTGCCTATGAGTGTTTCACTATCAGAAGCCAATCTTGTCAGCAATAAAATGGTTGACATCCTGCAAAAATTTCCCGAAGTAAAACAAACGCTTTCGCAGGTAGGTCGCACCAATGATGGTACAGATCCTAAAGGCTTTTTTAATGTACAGATACAGGTAGATCTTCAGCCACAAAAAACCTGGAAAAGAAAAATAACCGAAGACCAGCTGATAGATGAAATGGATGTTCAGTTGCGTAAATTTCCCGGCATAGTGTTTAACTATTCACAACCCATCCGCGATAATGTGGAAGAAGCAGTGGCGGGTGTAAATGCTGCCATGGCAGTTAAAATTTTTGGACCTGATTTTCTAACACTCGACAGCACCGCCAATGCCGTAATGGACGTGTTGAAAAAAGTAAAAGGCATTGAAGACCTTGGCGTGTTGCGTAACCTCGGCCAACCGGAATTTCGCATTGAACTGGATCAGCAAAAAATGGCTTTTTATGGTATCAATACCGCAGACGCCAATGCCGTAATTGAAATGGCGATCGGTGGTAAAGCCGCAACACAATTATACGAAGGCGAAAGAAAATTTGACGTAAGGCTTCGCTACCGTCAGGAGTTCAGGGCATCCCAGGAAGCCATTGAAAATTTAATGGTACCCACCAATGATGGCGCCAAAATTCCGCTGAAAGAAATATCTACTATCCGCACTTTGACCGGACCTGCATTTATTTTCCGTGATAATAACATGCGGCATATTGCAGTGAAATTTTCCGTACGCGGAAGAGATTTAGGAAGCACGATTGCTGACGCCCAACAAAAAGTAAATGAAGCAGTTCAATTAAAACAAGGTTACAAATTGAGCTGGAACGGCGAGTTTGAAAATCAGCAACGGGCTTCTGCCACCCTCGCAAGAGTAGTACCCATTTGCCTGCTGGTAATCTTCTTGATTCTTTTTGTAACATACGGCAACGCCAAGGATGCTTTTTTAACCATCATGAATGTACCCTTTGCATTGATTGGCGGTATACTGGCCTTACACATTACGGGCATTAATTTCAGCATTAGTGCAGGCATTGGTTTCATCGCTTTATTTGGTGTATGTATTCAAAACGGCGTAATCCTCATCAGTGTTTTCAGAAAAAACCTGGATGCCAAAATGCACCTGGATGATGCCATCAGGGAAGGTGTAAAATCAAGAGTTCGCCCGGTAGTAATGACGGCGCTGATGGCCATGATCGGCCTGATGCCCGCCGCTATTTCAACCGGTATCGGCAGTGAAACGCAGAAGCCTTTGGCAGTAGTGGTGATTGGCGGCCTCGTAACCTCCACCATCCTCACATTATTAATTTTACCAGTTATTTACGCACTCGAATTTAAGTTAATGCACCACAGGGAAAACAGGAAACTATTGAGAAAAATGCGGGTGGTAAGTAAGGTGGAAAAGCCAAATGAATAAAGCAAATGGCTGATTTTTAGATGTCTGATTGCTTTCTTAAATAACAGTATGCTGCTCCACAATTTACCAATGTATTTGTGGAGCAGTTTTGTAAAAACGATTGTCCGGACTAAGCATATTTGTGGATCATCGTTGCATCGCCCTCTTGTACTTTTTCAGCTTTATTATACGTCTTCAATCCGAAAAGCTTGCTGATTACGCGGTGGAAATTGGCGGCATAAGGATGGCTAATAAAATACCTGGTTGAAATTACAGTCGTCAAATAACTCTCCTTCAGGCTATGGGCAGGCGCCCTACTTCAACACTCTTAATTTCACCGTATCGATACGGGTATCACTTACATTTAAAATGTCGAACTGGTAATTTCCAATGGTGAAAGTTTGTTTCTGTTTGGGTATTTCATCCCGGTTATGAATTATAAAACCGCTCAGTGTTTCAGTATCAGCCCTGTCCGGAAATTCAAGCTCATATTTCTCCGTAATGTAATCCAGCTCAAGTCTTCCGCTGAAAATAAATTCGTTGGTGGCCAGTTGTTTTTCTACAAACTCTTCTGTATCGTGTTCATCGCGGATATCGCCGAAAATTTCTTCCAGCAAATCTTCCATAGTTACTATGCCGGCAGTTCCGCCAAATTCATCCACCACCCACGCAATACTTTTTCTGTCCCTGCTGAATTTATTCATCAGGTCAGTAGCACTCATACTTTCAGGGATTGCCGGTATTGGTAATAATATAGATCGTACATCCGATGGATTTTTAAACAGATCCAACTGGTGAATATAGCCCAGGATATTGTCAATATTTTTATCATACACCACCAGCTTACTCAGCTTTGTCTGGATAAAAATACTTTTAACCTCATCAATATTGCGGGTAATGTCTACGCCTTCAATTTCCTTACGGGGTATCAGGCATTCCCTTATTTTAATTTCGCTCAGCGACAAGGCATTTTCAAATAATTCCTTGTTGATGTCGCTGGTATCTTCTTCATCATGATGCTTGCTTTGCTGGATAAAATGTTCCAGGTCTATCTTCGTAAACACTTCTTTTTTATCACTCAGCCTTACATTAAAAATATAACGCAGCACCCATTCTGCAATGTTTACAAAAAAAGTAGAGATGGCCGAGAAGGCAGCAAAAAAGAACTGCACAATGTAGGCAATGAAACCGCTGCTTAAAATGCTTTCGTTGGTTGCCCTGAAGAATGCTTTAAATACAAATTCTACAAACAGTACAATAAGCGTTGACAAAATTGTTTCTACCAGCAGTTTGATATACTTTACATAATCAGCCAGTGCTACCGGCAGCTTTAATTCGATGTAGTGCCAGAGTGGATATAAAAATTCGCCCACCAGTAAACCATATACTACCAGTACAATGTTAACGCTCACCAGCATGGTACCAATAAAACGGGCCGGCTTGTCCGCAAAATCGCCCCAGGTTCTTCCACTGTAGGAACCTTGCTTTTTTCGCAGTTCAATTGACAGCTTGTTGGCTGATACAAAAGCAATTTCTATCCCGGAGAAAAAGCCAATGAGGAGTAAAGAAATTATAATCGCAAAAAGTGCTATCCAGTCCATATAGTAAAAATAATAACAAACATTGATTTGAACACCAAATGAATTTACCGTTCTATGAAAGCGCCGATAATGCGCTCCGCTTCGCTGCACGCATGTTCCAGTGTATCATTAACAATCTGCTCATCAAACTGGTCTTTAAAAGAAATTTCGTAGGCCGCCTTGTTTACCCTTGCTGCCAATGATTCCGGCGTTTCTGTACCGCGGCTTTCCAAACGGGTTTTTAAAGCATCCACAGAGGGTGGCACAATAAACAGGCTGATGGCGGATTCGGGATATTGCTGTTTAACATGAATGGCTCCTTTTACATCAATATCAAGGATAGGTATTTTACCAGCATCCCAAATGCGTTGCAGTTCGCTCTTTAAAGTGCCGTAATATTTTCCTTCGTATACCATCTCCCATTCAGCAAATTCGTTTTGCTGAATTTTTTGTTTAAACTCCTCGGTACTCATAAAATGGTAGTCTACACCATTTTTTTCACTGCCCCTCGCCTGCCTGGTTGCAGCCGAAACAGAAAAAGCAAGTTGAGGAAAAACACGCATTAAATGCAGTGTGATGGACGTTTTACCTGCACCCGATGGCGCAGTAATGATGATGATTTTGTTTGGGATAGCCATTTGCAAAGAAAAGAAAGAAAAGGCAATTTGCAGAGTTGAATTGTTGAGTGGTTATATTGTTGAATGGCTATATTGTTGCATTGTTCCTGGATGACTACCTATACAAAGCAGCTACCCCATTTGAAAATACCTTAAAACAATGTAACCATTCAACCATCCAACAATTTACGAATGCATCAATTAGTTAACCCTCTTAATATCCGCACCCAGCGCCTGTAACCTTGCATCTATGTTTTGATAGCCCCGGTCAATTTGTTCAATATTTTGGATAATACTTTTACCATCGGCACTCAATGCTGCAATCAGCAAAGCCACGCCAGCCCTTATATCCGGACTGCTCATGGTAATGCCTCTTAACTGCTGTTCCCTTTCCAACCCCACCACAACTGCCCGGTGAGGATCACACAAAATTACCTGGGCACCCATGTCAATTAATTTATCTACAAAAAACAAGCGACTTTCAAACATCTTCTGGTGAATCAATACACTGCCTTTGGCTTGTATGGCGGTTACCAGTACAATGCTTAGTAAATCCGGTGTAAAACCAGGCCAGGGATGATCATAGATGGTCAATATACCTCCATCCATGTATTTCTGAATTTCATACAAATCCTGCGAAGGAATATGAATATCATCGCCAATAAATTCCATCTGTATACCCAGCTGCTGGAATCTTTCCGGTATGATGCCGAGGTGTGCCAGCCCTGCGTCCTTTATGGTTACATCTCCTTGTGTCATGGCTGCAAGGCCGATAAAACTCCCTACTTCAATCATGTCCGGCAACAGGCGATGGTCAGTACCTCCAAGCTCATCTACTCCCTCAATGGTAAGCATATTGCTTGATATACCACTTATTTTAGCCCCCATGCGGTTAAGCATTTTACATAACTGCTGCAGGTACGGTTCGCAGGCTGCATTGTAAATGGTGCTAACACCTTTGGCCATCACCGCCGCCATTAAAATATTGGCAGTACCAGTTACACTTGGCTCGTCCAGCACAATGTGGGCGCCTTTTAATTCAGGTGCCGCCAGGTAAAAATATCCATCAGGATTGTATTGAAAAGCTGCACCCAGTTTTTCAAATCCCATGATGTGCGTATCCAATCTCCTTCTGCCAATTTTATCACCGCCCGGTTTGGGCAGAAAGGCTTTTTTAAACCTTGCCAGCATCGGACCGGCAAGCATTACAGAGCCCCGCAGCCTGCCGCTCTTTTTATGGTAGTCGTCACTGTTTAAATAGTCGACATTTACATCATCGGCCTGAAAAATACAGGTATCTCTGCTTACACGGTTTATTTTTACGTTCATTTCTCCCAGCAGTTCTATCAGCAGGTTTACATCAATAATGTCGGGGATATTGGTAACGGTGACCTTTTCAGCCGTAAGTAATACCGCTGAAATAATCTGCAATGCTTCGTTTTTGGCACCCTGCGGTGTAATTTCTCCCGACAGTTTTTTGCCACCCCGTACTTCGAATGAGCTCATAAATTTGTGCTGCTATAAAATGAACAATGATAAAAAAATGAAAGTAACTATTTTATATAAAAAACTCTGATTCAATTATCGAACCAGCTTTTTATTTAGAAAATTTGTTCCAGCTCTTCCAGGTGGTGAATGGTGTACGTTGGCTTTATATCGGTGCTTATCTTCAGGTGATTTACAAATACACAGTCCATGCCCGCATTGATGGCGCCCTGTATATCGGCATCCAGGTTATCCCCCAGCATGATGCTTTCGGCTAACGAAGCACCAGCTTTTTGCAAAGCGAATTCAAAAATTTCCTTTTTTGGCTTCAGGCTGTTGCTTGCTTCCGATGTGATCATGTGCGTAAAATACTTGTTAAGCCCGCTGTTGTTGATTTTGCTCCACTGTGTTTTTTCAAAACCATTGGTGATGAGGTGCAACGTGTATCCTTTGGCGGTGAGGTAGTCCATTATTTCGATGGTGTGCGGAAACAGTATTTTTTTTACAGGTAAGCGCTCCAAAAAGTGAACGCTCATATCCCTGGCCAATTGCTCGCTGCCGATTTTAAACTCCAGCATGGTACGCCACATGCGCTTCCATTTTAACTCGTCGCTGGTGATAAATCCTTTGTGGTACCTGTCCCATAAAATTTCATTGTGGTGCAGGTAGTGTTTATAAAAATCAACAAATGGATGAACGCCCTTTGCTTCCAGTTCAAAATGATCATAAACTTCTATCAACGCCTCCTTTGCGTTGGCATCAAAGTCCCATAAGGTATGGTCAAGATCGAAAAATAAATGTTTATATGCCGGCATGTGTATCCAATGGTTGAGTATTGTGCCCATCCCAAAATTGAAGAC
Organism: Ferruginibacter sp.; assembly: GCF_028288465.1. Lineage (GTDB taxonomy): Bacteria > Bacteroidota > Bacteroidia > Chitinophagales > Chitinophagaceae > Ferruginibacter. Next base: position 50,793 of record NZ_JAQBNR010000069.1, read on the forward strand.
AGGCGTTTGTTATTTTAACGCTGTTATTATTTTTGCAAAGCTAATGGTAAATCAATTATGCCATTTATAAAAGGTATTGTAATCAAATGATGCAGTGTTAACAGACCGCGTTTTTAAAACCTGGTGGCTGTGCCGTAACTTCGGCCCCGATGGCTGAAGTTGAATAAAGCAATATCGTACAAGCGTGCGACGCCAATGAAGTACCACATGGCTTCTTAGCCCGGACAATTATTTTTTGAACAAACATTTTACACAGCGCAGCTGTTAACCTTTTTACCATGAATATAGTAATAACAGGAGCTTCTAAAGGAATTGGTAAAGCTGCGGCTACCGCTTTTGCCGCAGACAATCACGAACTTTTTTTATGTGCCCGCAACGAAATGGCACTTTACAATACGGTAGCCGAATTGCAGGTAAAATATCCGGACAGTATCATTAATGCAATGGTGGCAGATGTTGCCAATAAGGAAGACAATAAAAAATTTGCTGAATGGATTTTACAAAAAGCGGGTACTGCAGATGTGCTGATCAATAACGCGGGACAATTTTTGCCGGGCAGTGTATATAATGAACCGGAAGGCCTGCTGGAACAAATGATGGCGGTTAATGTATACAGTGCCTACCAGCTTACAAGACAGTTGCTGCCTGCGATGATGGCGGCCAAACAGGGACATATTTTTAACCTTTGTTCCATTGCATCTTTACAGGCCTATGCCAATGGGGGCAGTTACAGCATCAGCAAATTTGCGCTGATGGGTTTTAGTAAAAATTTACGGGAAGAGTTAAAGCCTTATAATATTAAAGTAACAGCGGTTTATCCCGGTGCCGTGATGACCGATTCGTGGGGCGATTTTGATAACAGCAAGCAACGGATTATGGAAGCCAATGATATTGCTGCCATGATTATAGCAGCCACTAAATTATCTCTGCAGGCTGTGGTGGAGGATATTGTGATCCGGCCTCAGTTGGGCGATCTTTAGTCTGGTTAAAAAAAGACAATTCCAGGTCACATTAAGGCAGCTTCATTTAACAGTTTTTTACAATCATTTCTATTTTTCTGTTACATTACAGCTTCGCTATAATTTACTTTTGTATTACCAGTTATTATGAATGCTTTATCGAAGAGATTATTACTATTGATTTTATTAGCGTGCTTTTTTTGCCAGTGCAATGTACTGGCACAGGTGCGGTTTTCGGCTTCCGTTTCGCCTGCGGTGATTGGTAAAAATGAAACTGCCGAACTGCGGCTGATGGTTGAAAATGCGCAGGATGTCCAGCAAATAATTCCCCCTTCATTTAAAGATTTTATTGTAGTAAGCGGCCCCAACCAGGAGAGCAGTGTTGAAACGGTGAATGGCGTTACCAGGCAAACAATCGGACTTACCTACGAACTGCAACCAAGAGCAAAAGGCAATTTTACCATTGGTGAAGCGGTTGCAAAAGCAGATGGCAAAACACTAAAAAGCAATGCAGTAAAATTACAGGTTACCAATGCTACATCATCTTCTGCTTCCAACCGAAACAGCGGCAACTTTCCCTTTAGTGGCCTGTCCTCTTTATACGACGACGGCATGCCGCGTGCGGATAACAGGGATTATATTTTAAAGAAGGGAGAAAATGTGCAGGAGAAGGTGGCTAAAAATATTTTTATTAAAGTAGATGCAGATAAAACAAGCTGTTATGTTGGTGAACCGGTGGTAGTAAATTATAAATTGTATACCCGGTTAAAATCGGAAAGTAATATCACCAAAAATCCTTCCTTCAATGGCTTTTCTGTTGTTGACCTGAGCCAGCCCGGCCGGCCGTATTATGCCACCGAAAAATTGAATGGCAAAGAATATAATGTGTATACGCTGCGCAAGTCGCAATTGTATCCGTTGCAGGCCGGCGCCATGGAAGCAGAAATTGCGGAAGTAGAAAACACCATTCATTTTGTGAAGGAAGATTATTTTAAAAGCCGCCGCGGAAGCACTGATGTGTTGCTGGAAGATTTGGGTTTTGCCGGCTTACCGGCTGATGCCATGCAGGATGAAAAAGTTACGCTGCAAAGCAAGCCGCTGATCATTAATGTGAAGCCATTACCAGATACGAACAAGCCTGCTTCTTTTAACGGTGCTGTTGGTAGTTTTACTTTGGATGCCGGTGTAGAAAAATCAACTTTTTCAACGGATGATGCCGGCAAATTTCAGTTTACCATTACTGGTCGTGGCAATATGAATTTACTGAACGCACCGGAAATTATATGGCCTGATGGTATAGAAAGCTACGAACCAAGGGTGGTAGAATCCCTAAATAAACTGGACGTACCAATCAGCGGAAGCAAGGGTTTTGAATATTCATTCACAGTTAAAAAAGCAGGAACCTATACGTTGCCCGCAGTTGAATACAGTTACTTTGATCCGGTACAACACAGTTATAAAATAATCAGCACCAAACCTGTAACCATTACCGTTACGGCAGGAACCGGGAAGAACAATACTGCAAAATATGTTGCTGATGACCGCAGTACCAACGAGCGTGTTTCGGCTACTATTTTCAGCAACCGGCTTTGGATTATTATTCCGGTAGCTCTCTTGATTTTTGCAGGTTTGTTTTTTTGGGTTAAGAAAGAAAACAGCAAAGAACATGTAGTAGCAGTTAACCGTAAAGCGGAACAAGAAGCAATTAAATTAGCTGAAACAAAAAAAGAGGAACAACTACCTGCCAATCCTTTGGCACATACAGAATATCACCTGGTGCAACAGAACAGCAGACCATTTTATGAAACACTGAATACCGAAATGCGCCGGTTTTTAGCCAGCCGCCTGGCTGTTCCCGTAGAAACAATCAATAAAAAAAGAATTGCTGAGGAACTGGATAAAAAAGGTATTGGTGTCGGTACAAGCCTGCAGGTACAACAATTACTGGATGATATAGAGTGGCAATTGTATACGCCTTTTACAGATGAAAATAAAATGCAGGAAATGTACCAGACAGCTACTAACATCATTCGTGCTTTTGATACAGTCTAATCAAGGTCAAACCTCTGTAAACTTATATCCCACGCCTCTTACAGAATGAAAGTATTTTGGATTGCGGCTGTCTTCTTCAAAATATTTCCGGAAGCTTAAGATAAAATTATCAATGGTACGGGTGGTGGGATATACATTGTAGCCCCATACCGCCTGTAAAATTTTTTCCCTGGTTACCACTTCATTTTTATTTTCAATCAGCAGCTTTAGCAGCATGATTTCTTTTTTTGTTAACTCAATCACTTCACCATCTTTGGTAATGCATTCCAGGGCTTTAAAGTCTACCTGGTTTTTACCGAATTTATAAATTTGTTCCAGCGGTTTTCTGATTGCCAGGCGCTTGCTTTTTGCCACCAGTTTATTTACCCGCAACAATAATTCTTCCAGGTTAAACGGTTTGGTTAAATAATCATCGGCGCCTTTTTTTAAACCGAGTACCCGGTCAGCACTGCTGTTTTTGGCACTTAATATTAAAATGGGAATATCATTGTTTTGCAAACGGATGCTTTCACAAACACTGATGCCATCCAGCTCCGGTAACATCACGTCCAGTATCATCAAATCAAAATGTTCCTGCTGTACCGCTTTCAATGCTTCCAGCCCGTCAGAAGCACAGGTTACTTCATAGTCTTCCAGTTCCAGATTCAGCTTTAAAGCTTCCTGCAGATTTTCTTCATCTTCCACCAGTAAAATCGAAATCTTATTTTCTGCCATCTTAATTTGTTTATTGTTTATACCTGCAATAGCTATTGCCTGAAAAGAATGGTAAAATTACAGCCAGCGGGTACATTATCCGTCAATAAGACTGTTGCATTGTGTTGCTGGGCAATTTTTTTTGTAAGATACAAACCCAGCCCGGTTCCCTTGGCGCCCTTTGTTGCCTGGTTACCGGTGCGGTAATATTTATCAAACACTTTTTTCTTTTCAGTATCATCAATTCCTTTTCCTTCATCCTTCACCGAAAAACTGATTTCCTTATTTTGTTCTTTCAACAAGATGTATACCGGCGTCTCTTTGGGGGAATATTTGATGGCATTATCAATCAGGTTATTTACGCCCATTTGCAACAACAGGCGATCGCCCATTATAAATATATTTTCGCCAATGCTGGCTTTAATCTGCCGTTGCGGGTAGCGGATGATACAATCCTGCACGCACTCGTTTACCAATTCTGTTAAGTTAATATCTTCCTTTGTTATACTGTATCCGCCGGCTTCTATCTGCGATGCCAGCAGCATATTGTTACAAAGCGCATTGAGGCGGTTGGTTTCCTGTATGGTATTCTGCAACAGTCTTTGCTGTTGTGTTTCGTCCAGCTTTCGTCTTTGCAGGGTTTCTAAATTTAACTTGGTTACGGCAATAGGCGTTTTTAATTCATGCGTAATGGCCATCATAAAATTTTGTTGCTGCTGAGTTGAGATCAGCTGCTGCCTTACCGCACGGTAAATAAAAACGGCGCTGGCCAGTATCAGCAACAAAAAAATACTGCCTTCTCCAATGTATTGAATTGTCTTTCTTTTTTCTGCTGCATTCAATTGCTGAATGGCATCATAATAACCGGGACTGTCCTTTTTCAGCTGCTCTGTTTCAAATTGTATCATCTGGTGGTTCTGCCTGTTGAGGGCAATAAACCAATACATCAGGGCCGATACAATATAGATCAGTAGTACCCAGTACACCGCAAAAATCAGCCGTAAACGTTTTGTTTTAAAAGAGGGAAATGTCATTATAATATCATGCTGTTATTAAGTTGACTTTGATGGTAGTTGGGCAAGCTATATAAATACTTCTTTGGATAAGGTAACACGAAAAAATTTATTTACAACCATTATCGACGAAGCAATCTACTGCACTTTTTCAATCCGGATTCCGGCATTCATAATGTTCGGCAAAGGATTTTCCCGCATGATTTGACCAACCTGGAACCTGTAAGTGCCGGGCTTGTTGAACTTTACCGGGGAGCTGGTAATTAATTTTCTTACTTCCCAGATATCATCCATGCCTGTCCCTTCCCAGCCCCGTGCATCCGAGCCCAGTTGCAATTCAAATTGCTGGGTTCGCATTTTATCTCCCGGCGACTGGGTGCCTACTTTAAGCCAGATATTGTTGTACCGGTAAGCATCCGTATGGCGTAATACAATGTAGATATTGTACGAAGCGGTAGTGTCCTGTATGGTAAAATCAAAAACAGGTTCTAAACTAAATGCCCATTGGTTGTTGGGTATCACCACATTTTTTTCAAACACATCCATCCTTTTGCAGGCGGTGAGCCACATACTTGCAACAAGAATGGTGGCAAATAAAAAACGATGATTTGTAACGGGTAAATATGCCTTTATGCTCACAAGAAAAATTTATACAAAAATAAAACTCTTTAGCGATTAGCCACTGCCTCTATCGCCGAAGGATCCAAATGATATTACAACACATTCAGCACCTGTTCTTTTGCTTTTTCCAACTCATCTTTCATTGTTACCACGCACTTCTGAATGCCGGCATCATACGCCTTACTGCCGGTGGTGTTAATTTCACGGCCAATTTCCTGTATCACGAACGATAATTTTTTACCTTTTGCTTCATCCTTGTCTGCCAGCAGGCTTATAAAATATTCGCAGTGTTGTTTTAACCGAACCTGCTCTTCGTGGATATCAATTTTTTCGATGTAGTAAATCAGTTCCTGTTCCAGCCTGTTGCCATCATAATTTTCCTTGCCTACATGTTCTTCCAGCAGCTGTACTATTTCTTCGCGGATGCGTTTCATGCGGTTGGGTTCCAGCAGTACGATGGCTTCTTCCTGTGCATTGATATTGGTGATGCGTTTAATAAGATCTTTCTCCAGGCTGGCACCTTCTTCTTCCCGGTGCTTATTTAATTCTGTGAGGGCTGTTTGCAACACTTTTTTAAAGTCTTCAAAATCGGTATCATTCAACATGTCGTTGGTGGGAGTTACCACCTCAGGGAGGCGCAACAAGGCACTTAAAACAGAATTGGTATCAATACTTAGTTCACCTGCCAACTCTTCAATCTGGCGGTAATAAGCCTTGATTAAATCAGTATTGATGTTGACGGGTTTGGAAGTACCATTTTGTTTGATGGTGATTACACAATCAATGGTGCCTCTTACCAATTGTTCCTGCAAAATATTGCGTATTTCAAATTCATACGGACGAAGCAATGGCGGCAGCCGCAATTGCATTTCAAACTGTTTGCCATTCAATGACTTTATTTCTACCAAAAATGTTTTATCATTTACTGTTTGTTCTGCCCGGCCAAAGCCAGTCATTGATTTAAGCATAGTGCGGTTATTATTTTATAAGTTGCAATGTTGTAATAAAGAGGCTACAAGTTATAGGAATAAACTCATTTGTTTACTTTAAGCGGATCATTTTTACCATTAAAGAGAAAATGGTATGCTTCGCCGGAAGTTAGTATGCGCATTTCTCCGGGCTGCAGGGCATCAATGCTGCACTTTTCTATGCGGTAGCGAATCAATCGCAAGGTGGGAAATCCAACTGCCGCTGTCATCTTTCTTACCTGCCTGTTTTTACCTTCTGTAAGAATCATTTTTATCCAGCTGGTGGGTATGTTTTTTCTAAAGCGGATAGGTGGATTTCTATCAGGTACAACAGGTGCAGTTTTAAACGGTGACACCTTGCATTTTTTGGTACGGTATGTCTTTCCATCCACATTGATGTCTACACCCATTTGTAAATCATGCATGGCTTCATCCGTTATTGTACCATCTACCTGCACCCAATATTCCCGTTCGTGTGCAAAGGCTGGATTGAGTAATTGATGATTGAGTTTTTTATCGTTGGTAAGTACCAGCAAACCCTCACTGTCGTAATCCAGTCTTCCTGCTGAATACACATCATTGGGTACTTCAAAATAATCAGCGAGTGTTTGTTTACCATCACCAGATGTAAATTGCGATAACACATTAAATGGTTTGTAAACGATGCAGTAATATTCCAACAGAAAGAAAATTATAGATGAATAAAATTGAGCAATGAGCAGTAAATAAAGCCAATTGAATGTGTTGTAAAAATAATAAAGCCCGACATTTAATAGCCAGGCTTTGTTATATTAATGGGTTAGTAAGTACCAGGAAATAAATTTCCTTACACAATATTAAAAAGAATTTATTCTATCTGAAAAATTATTTTAATAAATTTTATGCACATTTTATTTTGAGCTGTGGATAAGGGCCGTATGTTTTAACGCATCTTACAAAACGATGACAACAAAATGGAAGCAGTCAATTGTAATTTTGATCGTCGTTGGAAAATAGCAGTGCGCTGAAAGTATTGATTTTACAGATATTTCAGCGATTTGTAGTTTATGTAATCAGGTGCGGTAATAAATTATATCAGCAGCATTGCGGTTTTTATTTTGCTATACCGGAAGCTCTTGCTATGATTTTTTTGATGAAAAAAAATTTAGAAAAATTTTGACTGCGGCATGCATTTTTGATGCTTCAATACAAATATTTTGATGCTCCGCTTATAAAACAAAGCAGCCTACCTTTGACAAAATTTTTATTGCATGCAATTCCCTTCTCCTGTTTCTGTACAATGGATCGCTTCCTTCATTGATGCAGAATTAATTGGTAACGTAAACGGCTCCGCTACCGGCATCAACGAGATACACAATGTTATGGAAGGCGATCTTGTTTTTGTTGATCATCCAAAGTATTATGATAAGTGCATTAACAGCGCCGCAAGTTTTATCATCATCAATAAAACAGCAACGGTACCTGGCGGAAAAGCGTTGCTGATTGTAGCGGATCCTTTTGAAGCATACAGTAAAATTGTTGAGCATTTTTCTCCTTTCAAAGCATCTTTAAAAGCTATCAGCGACAGCGCCATCATTGGTGAAGGAACGGTAGTAATGCCGAACTGTTTTGTTGGCAACAATGTGCGCATTGGTAAAAACTGCATCATTCATCCTAATGTAAGTATTTATGATAATTGCATTTTAGGGGATGAAGTAGAGATACATTCCGGCACCGTAATCGGCAGTGATGCGTTCTATTTCAACACTAAAAAAAACAGGGAGGTATGGTACAAAAAAATGAGCAGTTGCGGCATCGTTTTAATTGAAGATAATGTAGAGATCGGAGCCGGTTGTACCATCGATCGGGGCGTGAGTGCCGTCACAAAAATTGGTAAAGGAACCAAGTTTGATAACCTGGTGCATATTGGTCATGATACAGTGATAGGAAAAAACTGCCTGATCGCCGCACAGGTAGTTGTTGCCGGCTGTGTGGTCATTGAAGATGGTGTTACACTGTGGGGACAAGTTGTTGTTAATAAAACATTGACCATTGGAGCCAATGCAGTACTGTTGGGTACATCAGGTGTAACACATAGTCTTGAAGGCAATAAAACTTATTGGGGCACGCCGGCGCAGGATGCTGTTTTAGCAAGAAGAGAACTGGTATGGATAAAAAGAATTCCACAGTTGTGGGATAAGGTGATGGGGAAGTAAGGCAGGTTTGAGTCGTGAATGGTGAATTCTGAATGGTAATGCGGAGTATTGTTGCGACTTGTTATTGAGGTTGAGTACTCATCACTAATACTCACAATTCACCATTCACCATTCACCACTGGCACTTACTACTCATAACTAATTACTGCGGCCTGAAATCGTATGGAAGTACATCCGCCACTTTTTGCCATGTCCAGTAGCCGTTGACCACAATATCATTCTGATCAAAGAAGTAACCATTCTGTTCTATGCCCAGTGATTGGTCCGGCGCAAAGGTTACAATTGACAATTGAAATTTCCTGGGTGTATCACCGGTGGTTGAAAGATACAGCGGGTCAGGCGCCTGCTTGTTGTACAACACTGCCAGGTTGGGTTGATTGGGCAGTATTTCTACCACCTGCGTACTGTCATTTTTTGTATAGTTGAGAGCGCCATAAAAATCCTGCACAGGGATGGCGGTTTCTACCTCGTTTGCTTTTGTCACCAACTGAATTTCAAATCCTTCTTCCTTTATTTTTTTATCATGCACGCTGCGCATAAAATGCAGCATTGATCCCTGGTAAGCTTTTAACCGGTTATTGTACCAGTTAATTTTTTGCGCTTCATCTGCAGGCTGCAAATCCTTAAATAACGGATAACCGGAGTAAGTACTTAACTGTGATGCGTACTCATGCGTAAAAGAGTCCAGCGTATATTTTATGGAATACCCCAAAGCAGTATTTTCAATCTCCAAAGGTTCGGTTGCCAACACTTTTAAGCGGTTCTTCTTTTTATAAAAATAAAAATGCAGTGCGTTTTTATTTTTAATAACGCATTGGCTGCTGTTGGCGGTTTTGCCAATAAAGTTTTCTTCAAAAAAACTACCATATTTTTCTAGTCCGTCTTTTACTTCGTTGCTTGATTTTATCACTACATCTTCCAGTGCTTTTTCTTTGGGTACTATTTCAATGACGATGTTTTTATCCAATGCATCGGCGGTAGTAATACGCCGGTTGGCCGTTTGGTAACCGGTAAAAGTGATAATCAAATCGTATCCGCCATTTAACAGGTGCAAACTAAAGTTTCCTTGCTGATCCGTAGCTGTACCGATGGTTGTATTTTGTGCGAATACGCTTGCACCCTGCAACGGTAATTTGGTATTGCCATCTATCACCCGGCCGGTAATGATATACTGCTCAAACTGAGCCCGGGTTTGACTGGTAATAAAAACAACACACAATAAAAAGATGATTTTTTTCATACAAAAAGAATTAATCCAACACCATTTTATAAATAACAGAAACGGTATTTTACAAACAAAATTGCCACCGAAAATACATCAACGGTTGTTAAGCTTTTGTTGCAATGCCCTGCTGGTTTCATTGATGGTTGATTCTATGCTGCGGTAATTAAAATGAGGCAAAAAGGATTTTAACTTGCTGTTATCATACCGCTCCTGCGACAACGCGGAAGCTGCGGTTTCTTTTGTTAGTAATGGGTCTTTCCCGGTAATCAGGCTTTTAAGTGCCTCCATACGCCAAACCATTTTTGCAATGAGTGGTGTAACTTTCTTATGCGGTTGCTTCTTATGAAAAGCGGTGGCTATTAAATTAAAAATTTCCTGGTAGGTTTTGTTGGCAGCACTTACGATAAAACGCTCGGCTGTTATATTACTGTCCATTAATTGCAGCATGATGGATGCAACGTCCCTGACATCTACAAAGCCGTTGATACCATCCGTATACCAGGGAAATTCATCGTAGGCTGTTTTAAAAATCTGGGAGCTGCCAGATTCCCAGTCTCCTGCACCTAAAATAATAGTGGGGTTAACTACCACAGCATCCAGTCCCTCTGCTATACCACGCCATACTTCGAGCTCGGCCATGTACTTGCTCTGGCCATAACTGCTGGTGCTGTTTTCTTCTGTCCAGGGCATTGTTTCATTGATCATTTCCCCGGCAAATTTTCTTCCCAACGCTGCTACGGAACTTACATACACCATTTTATTTACGCCTGCATTCAATGCAGCATTTACGATATTGGCAGTGCCTTCAATATTTACGGTAAACAATTCTTTTTTACGGCGGGGATTAAACGTAACGATGGCTGCACAATGATATACCTGTGTAATATCCTGCTGCATCAGTTCTTCAAGACCAATCACATCCAAAATACTACAGGGTACCTGTGTTAATAATGTTGAATCAAAAGAAGGCAATGCGGTCTTATTGTAAATCGCTGTAACTCCTTTGCCTTGTGCAAGCAATTGCGTAATTACCTCTTTACCCAATAAACCGCTGCCGCCTGTGACAAGAATCATAATATTTGATATAAGATTGGTCACGAAGATAATCCCAATCTGTGAAAGCTGAAATACCTGTAGCTGCCGCGATTTATTATTACAGGTTAGAAATAAAAACTGCTATGCAACCATATCGATTTTTTTCAAAATCTCAGGCCACATAGCAGCAAACCAAAACCAAATACCAAGATGAAAAATTTCTTCCAGATAATTTTCTAATTTTTAAAATAGATATAGAAACAGATCATACCGCAGCCCGATCCTGAGCCTTTAATTTTTTTGAGCTGCCTGTTGTTTTGCTTCCGCTTTCATTTTATCATTGGCAGTAACTGCAAATTCAACGCGGCGATTACTTGCCCTTCCTGCTTCAGTACTATTATCAGCCTTTGGCTGTGTTTCGCCATACCATTTAATGGTTAACCTGCCTGATGAAATACCCTGCGCTTTTAAATAATCCCCTACAGCGTCAGCCCTTCTTTGTGAAAGGGATAAATTATAGGGAGCAGTACCCACATTGTCGGTATGCCCTTCAATTAGAATATTAGTTTCAGGATACTGGTTAAATATCTTTACGAGTTTACCCAATGCCAGTTTTGAATTGTCTGTAATATTATATTGATTGGTAGCAAAAAAAACACCCGCTGCCGAACCATCCGGATTTTTTTCATCGAAGGTTACATTGATACCTTCTTCTACCCTGCTTACCTGTGCACCAGGTACTTCATTCTTTATTGCATCTGCCTGCCTGTCCATTTTGTCACCAATCAAGCCACCAGCTACGCCGCCTACTACGGCTCCAATAAGTGCACCCAACACAGTATTGCTTTTCTTACCAACATTGTTTCCAATGATGCCACCAACAGCAGCCCCACTTGCAGCACCAACGGTGGCCCCCTTTTGTTTGTTGTTCATTTTCCTGGTGGTTTTGCAGGCTGGCAAAACAAAAATAGTTGCCGCCAGACACAGCAAAAAATACCCTTTTAACTTACACATAGACGTTTATTTTAAAACTTATTTTTTTACAAAATTGTATACATATACTGCAGGCTTTCCCTCAAATGTTATGTGTGATTTCAGCTGCATACTGTTATCAGTTATACCTGAAACATCCAGCCGGAAACCATCACCATTATCCATCGGATTTCGTTTATCATCAAGTCTCTTAAATTGAAATTGTTTTGCCGCGTCTTTTGGTTCGTAAATGGACCATTTTATCAAACGCTGTACAGCACTGCATTCCGAGCCGCTAGAATTAATATTGTAACTACCTGTGCCATTATTGGAAACAAAATTCCAGGAACTACCCACGAAGCAATTAAAGGATGCTTCATTAAAAATTGTGGCTTTCACTTTTCCTTCAATACCTTCTGTAGTGATGGTTTCAAGCATCCAGGTGCCATCTATCTTATGCTTCATATCTCTTGCCTCTTTTGACGCAGAGCAGGAATAAAGCAAGACAAGCACCAGGAAGGCAGTGACATATTTTTGTATATTTCTCATACAATAGTTTAATTGTTTTTTTGAGAAAGGCAATTTGGATGCCACAAAAAATACCAGTTGGCTATGGTCAGTAAAAAAGAAATAAATAAAATGTGTTTGAGGAACTTATTCTACAAATTGGAGTGCTGTGCCAGATACTGAAGGCGGTTAGAATTTAAAGCCAGGTAAGTTATCATATAGGTGATTTATTTATGACACTATTAAAAAATGCTACTGCTTTTATGCTGTAGCATTAATACTATTTTAAAAGATAATAATAATCAGATCACCTATAAACAGATGGGTTTACACAACGACTCAACAGTTCCAAAAAGGTATACCGTATAAGTGAGTGACACAACGATGCCGCCATAAAAAACTACTGCCGGCAAAAAATAATCAGGCAATTGCTATACTGCACTGGTAAACTGTTTTAAAAAACGTACATCATTTTCACTGAACAACCGCAGATCTTTTATCTGGTATTTCAGCATGGTAATTCTTTCAACCCCCATACCAAATGCAAAACCGGTGTACTTATTGGAATCGATGCCACAGTTATCCAGCAGATTTGGATGCACCATGCCACAACCCAATATTTCTACCCAACCGGTATGTTTGCAAACGCTGCAACCCGGGCCACCACAAATGAGGCAGCTGATGTCCATCTCGGCACTGGGCTCTGTAAAAGGAAAATAGCTTGGCCTGAAACGAATCTTCACTTCTTTGCCAAACATTTCCTGCACGAAAAAATACAGGGTTTGTTTAAGGTCGGCGAAAGAAACATTTTCGGCAATGTACAAACCTTCCACCTGGTGAAAAAAGCAATGCGCCCGGGCGCTGATGGTTTCGTTGCGGTACACACGTCCCGGGCAAATAATGCGGATCGGCAATTTACCTTTTTCCATCTCCCTTACCTGTACGCTGGATGTGTGTGTGCGCAGCAGCCAGTCAGGATTTTGATTGATATAAAAAGTATCCTGCATGTCACGGGCCGGATGATTTTCGGGTAAATTAAGGGCGGTAAAATTATGCCAGTCATCTTCTATTTCGGGGCCTTCTGCAACGGCGAAACCAAGGCGTTGAAAAATAGATACCATGCGGTTGCGCACCAGGCTGATGGGATGACGGCTGCCCAATGGCAAAGGATCTGCCGGCAGGGAAAGATCCAGCTCATCCGCAGCGGCTTTTCCGTTATTGCTTTCAGCATCTTTCAGTGCTTCATATTTCGCTTCTGCAAAAACTTTAAAATCATTCATTACCTGGCCGAAAGATTTTTTATTTTCCGGCGCCACATTTCTCATTTCCCCCATCAGTTCTTTCACAAGCCCTTTGGTGCCAAGGTATTTGATACGAAAAGCTTCCGCCGTTTCTCCGTCAGATGCTATAAAATTGCTGATCTCTGTTTTGTACTGATCAATCTTCAATAATAAATTATCCATACTGCAAAAATAAGGAAATAGCTGCAAGCGGATAAGTGGCAAGTACAAAGTATAAAGTATCAAGTATCAAGACAAAGGCAGGCAGCTGTATTTGCCACGCCCCAACAAACTCATTATTGCCTATTTACTATTGCCCGGTGACTGTCAACCATTGACCATCGACTATGGACTATCGACTTACAACTTATAACTCAGAACTATTTAATAAGTTTGCTGCAAATTATAAAACGGATGTACGACCTGCACGATTTTTTACAACCCATCAATATTTACAGTTTAAATGATGACAAAGGCTATAACGATGGCCAGCTGGCTAAACATATACTGATTAATGAAGGTGAAATTCCCAACCTGGAAACAGCTGATATTGTGCTGGTGGGTGTGGGAGAATCCAGGGGCAGCGGTGTTTTCGATGCATGCAACGATGCGCCGGACGCCATTCGCAAACAACTTTTTCAATTGCATTACTGGCATAAAGATGTAATAATTGCAGATGTGGGCAATATTAAAACCGGGGCCAGCCTCAGTGATAGTTACGCCGCCATCACTACTGTGCTGGCCGAATTACTGGCACTTAATAAAACCGTTGTATTACTGGGCGGATCGCATGATGTTACACTGGCACAATATTTTGCTTACCGCAAACTGCACAAAATAACAGAAGCCACCTGCATAGATGCCACCATTGACTTACGCGGCGAAAGTGCTTTAAGAAGTGAAAATTTTTTACTCGAAATGCTCACCGGCGAACCCAACCTGGTAAAACATTACAACCACATTGGTTTTCAAAGTTACCTCGTGCACCCTCACATGCTGGAAACCATGGACAAGCTGCGTTTTGATTGTTACCGCGTTGGTAAAGTAAAAGACAGCATGGAAGAAATGGAACCGGTGATCCGTAATACCAACCTGCTCAGCTTCGATATCAACGCCATTAAAAACAGCGACGCACCGGCCAACGAATGCAGTCCCAACGGCTTCAGCGGCGAAGAAGCGTGTACGCTTACCCGTTATGCCGGCATGAGTTCCGCACTCACCAGTTTTGGCATTTATGGCTACCAGCCCAGGGCAGATATACATGATTTAACAGCCAAGCAAATTGCACAAATGTTGTGGTATTTTATAGATGGAAAAAGCCGCAGCAAGCAGGAAGCGTTGCTGGAAGACAGTTCCAGTTTCAATGAGTTTCACACCGTGTTTGCAGAAGTGGATACCCGCTTTTTGCAAAGCCGTAAAACCGGCCGCTGGTGGATGCAGTTGCCTGATCAAAGCATCATCGCCTGCAGTTACAGCGATTATGTAAATGCCAGCCGAAACGAAATTCCCGAGCGCTGGTTAAGAACCCAGGAAAGAAATTAGTAAAGCCATTGACTAAATAATACATGAAGATGGATCAAAATAAAAACAATACCAGCATCAATTTTCATGGCGGCATCGTTGTGTCACAATCCTTTCATCCGCATACCTGCGTGCATCTTCAGCCCACGAATGCAAGTGTACACACTCACTGCAAACCATTTTTTAATTTAATATTTTTTGCAGGTATATCGCTTTTTTTATTCTCCTGTTCTATCAGCAAACAAATCAATAAACAGGCAACCGCAATTTTATTCAAAGACACGACGGTTAGCTCAGGTTACACCGGCATCAGCATATACGAACCTTCAACAGGAAAATATTGGTACAATCATGATGCAACAAAAAACCTTGTGCCGGCGAGCAATGTAAAATTATTCAGCCTGTACGCGGGTTTAAAATACCTCGGCGATAGTTTAACCGGGCTGCGTTACCAGCAAACGGACAGTGGGCTAATCATCTATCCAACAGGCGACCCCAGTTTTTTACATCCTGATTTTAAAACACAACCCGTAGCTGATTTTTTAAAGAGTAAAAACAATCTCATCTATTGTACACAACATTTTAAAGAAGCATTAGGCGCAGGCTGGGCATGGGATGATTATATGGATGATTATATGGTGCAGCGAAGTGAGTTTCCCATCTATGGCAACCTGGTACAAATAAGCAACAACAAGGGTTTGCTCAGCAGCACACCAAAAAATATTGCACTATACATCATAAAAGGAGCGGAAAATTATGGAGACAGCATCGCCTACAAATTCAGTAGAAAATGGGACAGCAATGATTTTACAGCTACCCCAGACCCGCTCGTTGCGCCCCAAAATTTATATACAATACCAATGGTTGCAAACGAACAGGAATCGGTTCGCTTTTTACAGGACACACTGCAACAATCCATTCGTTTAACTGCCACCAATGATTTATTTCATTTCAACAATACAAAATTTCAACGCATTCATTCGCAACCGGCAGACTCGCTCTTTGCGCCCATGATGCACAACAGTGATAATTTTTTCGCAGAGCAAACGTTGCTGATGGCAAGCAATGAACGCCTTGGTTACATGAGCGATGAAGCGATGATCGACGCATTGTTGAAAACAGATTTAAAAGACATTCCGCAGCAACCGCAGTGGGTGGATGGTAGTGGCTTAAGCCGGTATAATTTGTTTAGCCCGCAGGCGATGGTGTATATCTTGGATAAGATGCAAACGGAGTTTGGTATAAGCAGGTTAAAAACAATTCTGCCCACCGGCGGCACCGGAACTTTAAAACGGTATTACCTGAAAGACGCCGGCTACATCTTCGCAAAAACCGGCAGCTTAAGCAATGTGATTGCATTAAGCGGTTTCCTGTTTACTAAAAAAGGCAAACAAATTATCTTCTCTGTTTTGGTAAATAATTTCCAGGGAAGTGCTACCAGGGTGCGGCGTGCAGTTGAAGAATATATCGAAGGCATCCGGGAAAAATACTGAGGTAATCACACGGATTATAAAACACAAATTCCACGAAATAAATACAACGTGTTGTATCAGTTCGTGGAATTTGTGTAAAAATTTTTGTACAAGTTTCGTTATGCTCTTACATAAAACTATCCGCTTCTCGGTAAGCTTTTATCAACGCAAGTTCTCCTTCTTTTCCTTTGCCCGCGGTACCGTGTTCCATACCTAAAATACCTTTATAGCCTTTGCCATAAATGTGTTTAAAAATATTTTTATAATTCATCTCGCCGGTGCCTGGCTCATTGCGATGAGGGTTGTCGCCAATCTGGAAATAACCTATTTCATCATACACCAAATCCATCGTAGGAATAATGTGACCCTGGTTGCGTTGTACATGATACATATCGTATAATATTTTACAACTTGGGCTGCCCACCGCTTTACAAATGGCATATGCCTGGTCTGGCGTGCGCAAAAACAAATTGGGATTATCGCTCAATGGTTCCAGCACCATGATAATACCAGCCGGTTCTAAAATGGCAGTTCCTTTTTTTACCGCTTCAATTACATTACCCGTTTGTACTCCAATAGGCAGATCACGTACAAAATCACCTGGTACAACTGTTACCAGTTTACTGTTAATGCGTTTGGCAATTTCCACGGCCTTCTTACACGAAGCAACAAATTTTTCTACCTGGTCGGCCTTGCCCGATGCCAGCATATTACTATCATTACCAAGTCCCGGTTGTACAAACACACCCATACCCATACCCAGTTTCGCCAACAGATCACCGATTTTTTTCTGTTCGTCATCTGAGCGGCCGCTCATGCCATTGTCTTCTATCGATCTGAATCCTGCATCGTAAGCAAATTTTATCTGATCTAAAAAATTTCCGCCCGCATGGCTTTCAAACATACCGTCATGAATGCCATAATTCAAATTAAAAGGCTTATCGCTGTTAGCTGCGGGTACAGTATTGTTGTCGGCAAGTGCGTTAACAGATGTAGTTAGCAAGGCCCCGCCCGCCAGTAGCGATTGCTGCATAAATTTTCTTCTTTGCATGATTTTGTTTTTTGTGGCTTAAATTTACCAACATTCATTTACAAAAAATTAAATATTGTTTTTAAGGATATTTTTTGCTGCCATTGTATTGTGCAACTCGTTGCAAATTGTTGCACAACCCAAACGATTCTCTTTTACTGAATCTAAAATGGGTTCTCCGTTTTCAATTATTTTTTATTGTAACGACAGCACGGAAGCCCGCCGGATTGCAAAGCAAAGTTTTGCTCTGACAGATAGTTTTGTTGCCATTTTTAGTGACTATATAGACAGCAGTGAATTGTCTAAATTAAGCGCTTCATCCGGAACGAATGCATTGCCGGTAAAGGTTTCCCCAGCCATGTGGGATATTTTACTGCAGTCAAAAAAGGCGTATGAAAAAAGCGGTGGTGCATTTGACATTACCATCGGGCCATTATCCAAATTATGGCGCAAAGCAAGAAAAGCAAAACAATTCCCGGATAAAGATTCGGTAATAAAAACAAAACAACTGGTTGGTTTTAATAAAATCATTTTCGACACTATCCATCAACAGGTAAGTTTAGCACAAGCTGGTATGCGACTGGATTTGGGGGGTATTGCACAAGGATACATTGCACAGAAAGTAATGGATTATTTAGCTACGCAAAATATACAACAGGCCCTTGTAAATGTAAGTGGTGATATTGCTGTAAGCGGAGCACCACCAGCATCCGATGGCTGGACGGTTGGCATCAACATTCCTGAAGAAGCAGATGAATTATTGCCACGCAAATTGCAATTGCATCATAAAGCCGTTACCACTTCAGGCGATATTTACCAGTTTATTGAACATGATGGAAAAAGATATTCCCATATCATTGATCCACGGACAGGATACGGCTTAACCTCTCAGCGAAACGTCACGGTAATAGCGAGTGACTGTACCAGTGCCGACTGGCTCGCAACAGCATGCAGCATTCTTTCCATAAAAAAAGCAAAAAAATTAGTCGCACAGTTTAGTGCCGCGATGCTGATTGGGGAAAACAAAAAAGGCAAGCTGCGCTTTTATTCTACCAAAAATTTTAATACAAATTATAAATAGCTCCAATTTTAAGTTGCAAAAAAATCCCTGTACAAAAAGCTGTTGTATGAAATTTGACACGCAATCGTTTCAATTCTATTTGTTACGGTTTATTGCGTAACTTTCCGCCTAAAATTTTTTAGTACGATTGTGAAGAAATTACTTATCCTCTTATTTACATCCGTTACCTGCCAGTTGGCCGCAGCACAGGATTCAGTCAAATTATTTGTCACCTACAAATTCAGTATACCCGGATCAACCCTCCAATGCAAGATGGTGCCCATAGAAGCGGGGAATTTTTTAATGGGCAGTGCTGCAACAGAAAAAGACCATGCGGCGGATGAAGGGCCGCAACACAAGGTTAGTGTAAGTGCGTTTTGGATGGGTGCTTATGAGGTTACCAGGGATGAGTTTGATGTATTTTATAAAGACGAAACCACCAGTGAAAATTCTGCAGTAGATGCCGTTACAAGACCCAGCCCGCAATACATTGACCTTAGCTGGGGTATGGGAAAAGAAGGTGGTTATCCTGTAAATAGTATGTCGCAGTTTGCCGCCCTGATGTATTGCAAATGGCTGTACACCAAAACCGGTGTGTTTTATCGCCTGCCTACAGAAGCTGAGTGGGAGTATGCCTGCCGGGCCGGAACTACTACAAGATATTATTTTGGCAATGATGAAAAACAACTGGATAATTATGCCTGGTATGAAAAAAACAGCGATGGTAAATTTCAAAAGGTTGGGATGAAGTTACCCAACGCCTGGGGTTTGTATGATATGCTGGGCAACGTATGCGAATGGACGTTGGATCATTACGATGCCAAACGCATGGAAGCCCTGCAAGACAATACAAAAGACCCGGCAACGGAACCTAACACATCAAAATATCCAAAAGTTTTAAGGGGTGGCGGCTTTGCAGATGAGGCCGGTCAGTTAAGAAGTGCTACCCGGTATAAGTCAGATGCATCGTGGAACAGGCGTGATCCACAAATTCCAAAAAGCAAATGGTGGCTAACAGATGCCTCGGCCGTTGGGTTCCGGATTGTTTGCCCGCTGGAACAGCCCACACCTGCGCAAGCGTTGGCGTTTTATAAAACGTACATTGGGCGATAAGTATATGGCGATGGTTGATTCTTTCTGCTTGAAGAGCAGGGTGTACAGACGGACCTTTTTTGTTTTTTTGATCAACAGGTTTGTGATAATAAGATTGCAGAAGAACTATTAAAAATATGCAGATTCTATTAACGGCGTGGCTTGCCGTAGGTAATTGCCAGGATTGGGTATTTTGATCAGCAACCCTGCGATGTCATAAAACAACTGCCGGTTCAATAATTATAAAACGCACTTTACAATTTGAATTATATCTTAAAACAATAAACCAGATCAATTATGAACAACGATGCTTCTAAACTTACTAACCCCGGCCGCAGGGAATTTTTACGGCAGGGAACATTACTGGCCGGAGGTTTAATGGCCGCCCCGCTTTTATCTCATGCAAATTATTTTTCCGGTGCTGATGGCGTAATTAAAATTGCCATGGTGGGTTGCGGTGGTCGTGGTACCGGTGCCGTAACACAAGCGTTATCAAGCAAGCAAAATGTAAAGCTGGTTGCCATGGCGGATGCATTTCGCGATAATTTAGATACCTGTTATAAACAACTTACCAGTGAAGATACCGCTGAATCAACCAATGGTCGCGGCAGTTTAAAAGATAAGGTAGATGTGCCGGAGGAAAATAAATTTACAGGGTTTGATGCCTACAAACATGCCATTGCTTTGGCTGATGTGGTAATACTGGCAACGCCTCCCGGCTTTCGCCCCATCCATTTTGAAGAAGCAGTTAAACAAGGCAAACATATTTTTATGGAGAAGCCGGTAGCCACCGACCCTGCAGGTATTCAGCGGGTGTTGGCAGCAGCAGCCATCGCCAAAGAAAAGAAATTAAATGTAGTGGTGGGTTTGCAAAGACATTATCAAAACAGCTACCGGGAATTGTATAAGCGCAAAGATATGATTGGCGATATTACCTCTGCACAAGCCTGGTGGAACAATGATGGCGTGTGGGTTAGGCCTCGTAAATACAACCAGACAGAAATGGAATACCAGATGCGTAACTGGTATTATTTCAACTGGCTTTGCGGCGATCATATCAATGAACAACACATTCACAACATCGACGTGATTAATTGGTTTAAAGGAGGCTACCCGGTAAAGGCGCAAGGCATGGGTGGCCGCCAGGTGCGCAAGGGAAAAGACCATGGTGAAATATTTGACCATCACTATGTTGAATTTACTTATGCCGACGGCAGTATTTTAAACAGCCAGTGCCGTCATATACCAGGCACCATGAGCAGGGTAGATGAGCTGCTGATTGGCACTAAAGGAAGAATACAGGCTGGCGCAGCCAACATCATCGATAACAAAGGAAAGGTGTTATACCAGTTTGATAAAACAAAAGAAGAAAACGCTTACCAAACAGAACACGATGAGTTGTTTGCTGCCATTGCAAAAGGCGAATATAAATTTGCTGATGCGGAGAATGGTGCCAAGAGTACCATGACTTCTATATTGGGTCGCATGGCTACTTACAGCGGACAAATCATTGAGTGGGATAAAGCCATCAATTGCGGGCTGGACCTGCATCCTAAAGAATACGCATGGGATGCATTACCACCATTGGTACCGGATGCAGACGGCCATTACCCTGTTGCAGTACCAGGTGTGACGAAATATTTTTAGTACAAATAACTTAGGTGATAACATTGGCCGCGGTATTAAATTATCGCGGCCATTTTTTGTGCGTCTTATTTTTATTTCAAAAAAATTTTTGAGTTACTGTAACAATTATAACCTCTCTGCATCCAATACATGTAAACAACGGAAAGGCCAAGTACGTATCCTTAAAAAAGTAATTAAAAAAGATGAAAAAATTATTGGTAATAGCAATATTAAGTTTGGTTATAATTGAAAGCAATGCACAAAAACAAAAATCATTTTCCGTAACGGTTACCGGCAAGGGGCAACCGGTAATTTTAATTCCGGGGTTTAGCTGCAGCGGCGATGTTTGGAAAGAAACGGTGGATCATTTAAAGGGTAAATTTCAATGTCATATTATTACACTCGCGGGATATGCAGGTACGCCTGCTATTGATTCGCCCGGCTTAAAAATAGTGAGGGACGAGTTGATCCACTATGTACAACAACAGCACCTCAATAAGCCGATCGTGATAGGTCACAGTCTTGGTTCTTTTATGGGGTTGTGGATTAACAGCACCGCACCGGAACTTTTTGGCAAACTGGTTTGTGTTGATGGCATGCCTTTTTATTCAGCATTGAATGACCCTAACGCCAATGCAGATTCATTAAAGAATAATCCATCGTTGAATGAGGCCGCAGTCATCAAAAGCTTTGACAGGCAGGATGATCCCGGATTTGTTGATATGGCTGCAAAGGCGCTTGCATGGCAGGTGGCAGATACGATAAGGGCAAGGCAAATCGCCACCTGGCAATACCGCAGTAACAAGCGCACACTTGGCATAACTTTAATTGAACTGGCTACCACAGACCTTCGGAAAGACATTGCTCAAATTACTTCACCGGTACTGGTGTTGGGTAGTATTTACTTCACCAAAGAAAAGAGTTATGAGTTGATCGGGCAGCAGTTTAAAAATTTACCTTCGGCAACCATACACGTGGCGGATAGTAAACATTTTATTATGTACGATCAGCCACAATGGTTTTACCATGAGCTGGATGCATTTTTAAATTGATGCTGCTGAATTATTTTGCTGTCGCGATAAAGAGTAGGCACTTCCGACATTTGTTCAATAAAGATTTTTTGTACAAGTGTGCGACGCCAATGAAGCATCATAGCAGCACATATGCCCGGACAAAAAATTACAGTAATAAAAAAATATACTCAATCATTTGAATCAACAAGTATTTTTAACCGCATGAATCAGCAAGACGAATTTACAAGGCTGTACAACGAATATGGCGAAGGCATAAAAAAATTATGTCTTGGTTATACCGGTGATGCGGTGCTGGCGCAGGATCTGTTACAGGAAACTTTTATTGCTGTGTGGAATAACATGCAACAGTTCAGGGCCGATGCAAAATGGAGTACCTGGATTTACCGCATTGCCGTAAACACTTGTCTCACACACCTGCGGAAAAAGACGGCCACATTGGTGGATATTGAAGCCACTTCGCTTGCCATGCTGCCGGAGGATATTAATACCAAAGAACAGGAAGTACAATTGCTGTACAAATGTATCAGCCAGTTGCCGGAAACGGAACGTGTTATTATCACGCTGGTGCTGGAAGACAAACCTTATGAAGAGATCGCTTCCATCACCGGCATTACGGAAGCCAACCTCCGGGTAAAAATTCACCGCATTAAAAAACAACTCACTCAAATTTATAACAGCCATGCAGGACTTTGATTCATTAAAAAATATGTGGCAGCAGCCAGCTAAGGGTGGCGAAGTCAGCAGAGAAATACTGGATAGTATAACCCATACAAAAACAACAAAAATGAAATTGCAAAAACCTCAATTACATGGCGCGATAGCGCTTACCATTACAGCTATATTTATTGCATGCCTTGCCTTGTTTGGTAACCTCAATTTTAAACACTGGTACACGTATGGCGGCATGGTGCTGATATGTTTGATTTGCCTGGTGCAGGCTGGCTTTATGTATGCCACTTATAAAAAGATAAAAACCATTGATGATACCGTTGAACCGGCTGCTCACCTGCAACAATGGGAAGCCTATTACGATCTGAGAAAAAAACAAAACCGCTGGAACATGCCGGTGTATTATTTGCTGCTGAATGTTGCCATGGCAATTTATATGGTAGAAATATTTACGGGAAGGCCTGTTGTGAATGTGCTGATTTTTATCGGCGTATATGCCGCGTGGATGTTATTTGCCTACTTTTATCTTGGCAGAAAAAATTTAAAAAAAGAAGACAACCGGTTGCAGACAATCATCAATGATTTAAAGTCGATCGAAGGGCAATTGAAGAAATCCGAATAAGAAAACGGCCGCTACTTTTTAGGCGGCGGCCGTTTATAAATTACAAATCTACTCCCCTACAATTTCATCCTTTCGCTTCCTGAATTTCTTCGGATCGTTACCATCCATCTGCACAATGGCAGGATAAAATTTACCCAACACATCCACCAATGTTGTCTGGCTTTGCATTACTTCGTTGATATCCTTGTAGGCAAAAGGTGCTTCATCCAGTCCGCCACCGATCAGTTTTACTCCATGCTCTTTCAGCTCTTTTTTCAAGGCTTCATGCGTGATGTTGGCGAGCGCTTTGCTCCGGCTCATTTTTCTTCCGGCGCCATGGGACGCAGAATTTAAAGAAGCTGTTTCGCCCTTACCTTTTACAATAAATCCCGGTGCCGTCATGCTGCCCGGAATAATGCCAAGTTCATCTTTACCTGCAGGCGTGGCGCCTTTGCGATGCACAATTACTTCCTTGCCTTCCCACATTTCTTTCCATGCAAAGTTGTGGTGATTTTCTACCATAGCCAATGGTTGTTCACCAATCGCCTTAGCAATTTTTTCGTGGATGGTATGGTGACAGGCACTTGCATAATCACCTGCCAGGTTCATTGCCAGCCAGTATTCCATTCCCTCTTCCGTATCCAGGCCCAACCACGCCAAATGTTTTGCCTCTTTTGGCAACACCATTTTTTGCATGGCAATTTGTGTGTAATGATTCGCAATGGTAGCACCCATGCCGCGGCTTCCGCTATGGCTTAACAGGCCAACATAATTTCCAACTGGTAAATTCATCGGGTTGTCAGCATCACTAATTTCCACTTTACCAAATTCCACAAAATGATTACCGCTACCGCTGGAACCCAATTGCTTTAAGGCCTTGTGTTGTAAGCCGTTTAGGAAAGCGATCTCGCTAAATTCTTTACGGTCGATTACTTCGTGATCCCTGCTGTCGCTGAATTCCCGGCCTGCACCAAACAATGTATGCGCCACCAATTCTCTTTGAAAATATGCTTCCCGCTTTTTCAGTTCCTCCGGGTCAATGGCGAAAATACTCAGGCACATTCTGCATCTACGCCCACCGCGTAAGGAATAATGGCATTGTCTGTTGCCAGCACACCACCAATCGGCAGTCCGTACCCCTGGTGTGCGTCGGGCATTAAAGCACCGGCGATAGCCACCGGTAATTTAGCTGCTATTCGCATTTGCGCCAAAGCACCCTCGTCAATATGTTTTGCACCGAAGACGTTATACGCAACGCTGTTTTCATTCAAAGGAATTTCTATTGCTTCGGCTTCTTCTACTGCCATTAGTTTCTCTGCAATTTTAGATAATACTTCATCTGCCAGGTAATTTTCCGGTGCCGCTAAAATATCTTTTAATATTGTCAGTGCTTCTTCTTCGGTAGCATGTTTAAAGTGCGTGCACATGGTATGCATGGCCACACTCACCACAGGCCCTTCTTCGTAGCCAATGGCACGGATTTGTTTTCCGGTTAATTTTGATTTGCTCATTTTTTATTTTGCCCGCAGAATTCGCTGAGGGCGCTGATTTTTTTTGTTTTAATTATATTTGGATTCCAGCGGATAGCCCTGATTAGACTTCAGTGGCGACGCTCCATTCAATGGTAGAATTAATATACGGCTTTTATTAAGCGCAGATTAATTCATAGTCATTTAATCAATTGTCTCCATCTCCGGCA
This sequence comes from Ferruginibacter sp., assembly GCF_028288465.1. GTDB lineage: Bacteria > Bacteroidota > Bacteroidia > Chitinophagales > Chitinophagaceae > Ferruginibacter. The sequence goes on from NZ_JAQBNR010000069.1 coordinate 76,117, forward strand.
TTGTATGAAGCGGGCCAGGAGTAGGCTATACTCCCGGCATAGCTTCTATTAATTCATCAGTGCCTCTCTTCTAAAACCCATAACCTGTATGGCAGGTTGTGCAAAATCCATCTCATCTGGGTTCGCTATTTCTGCAAGTGTCATTGGCTTTTCAATTGTTATATTGAACCCCAATTCATCACTCAGCCGCTGAGACTTACTCACACTCAATTTGTCAAACTCATACTTAGCTATCAATCTTCCCTTTCGCAGCAAAGCGCTGTCTACGGTGTTCAACGCACTGTTGAAAGTGCAGATGATCTGTACATTCAGGCAGTCGCTCAGCAAACCATCGCTGATGTTGAGCAAATTACTCACACTGCTGTTGCCGCTAAACCTTCTGTCCATAATGATGTTCTCCGCATCTTCAATCACCAGTACTGCATTTGGATTGTCAATCAACAAATCCATAAATTCAGGGTTCATCAGATTACCAGCCACTGCAGGTGATAAAAACAATACCCGTTTATTGATACTTCCAATCAGGTGACGCAAATAAGTTGTTTTACCAGTGCCTGGCAAGCCATGCAACAGTATAATACCCTTGTCACTTTTTTGTTCCAGCCTTTTGCGGATGATGCCATCAATTTCTTTAAAGTCATCATTGTAATACAGGTCAATGTCCAGGTGTGTTGGTTCAATATCCAACTGCTTCAAATCAAGTCCCGCTGCAGTATGCGTTATGATATTAATTTCAAAAGCCTTTTTCTTTTCCGGCATTTTAAATGCCGCCAGTTTATTCACCAACGCTGCTGAAAAAACAAGATCATTCGGCAGATGCAATACTTCAGCATAGTCAGTCCCCAACTCAATAATAACATTGTTGTTCAGCACGAAAATTGTCCTGGTGAATTCCTGCCTGTTTCTCTCATGGCTATAGTCGCAGGATTGATAAATATTCACCTGCAAACTTTTTAATTCGCTGTTTATGTATTCAAAAGCTTTTGCTACATCCACTTCATCTATATAGACCACTGTAGGTACTTTTCTAAACTGGTAAGTAAAAAATGCTTTGCTTTCTATGTACTGATGATCAAAAAATCCCAGCGACCTGTATGCGTTCACCCAAAGCCGCAGCTTTCGAAAGCGGCCGGCAAAACTTGCTACAGCAAAGCATATCAGCCATATCAGTATGATGATTATTATAAATTGCATGATTGTAAATTTTAATTATTTCTTTTTTATAAAATATTATTGCACCACTTTATTAGCGCAACTGCTGCTTGCAAAAGCATCCGGTTTGGCCTTAAATACAAAGCCCATTCCCAGTATATAACCCATCGCTTCTCTCAGCGCATCATTGCTTTTAAAATTCGGATTGGTATTGATGTCCACATGCACTTCCATATCTACACTGTACCGGCTGAAAATATTGCACAACGGGTACGCCACTTCAATACTCTTCGCCACTTCAACCAGCATCCTTTCTTTAATGCTCATTTTTTGTTGGGTCACTTCGTTGCGGATGTACATAAAACCTCCTTTACCTTTCCGGATAAAAACGATTACGGTAGCGAACTCAGTTTCTTTTCCTTTCACCTGGCTGTCGGTACCGATGCATACTTTCAGCTCATGCCCGCCCGCTCTTTCCCTGGCAATAGCAGCCCTTACTTCCTCTTCAATCGGGATGCGTATTTTTTGTCCATTCAATTTTCTCCATTGCTGTTGATCAGTTTCCATCGTTGCATGTTTTATTGTTTTGCTTACCAGCAGTTGTTTTTCATGGCGTCATCGTTGTGTCACTCACTTGTACGACAAACCATCATCCATCTTTGTCCACATTTTATTGTTGCATCAATACAAGGATTCGAGCCCTGACAGATAGTGCTGGAAGCTATCGTGCTACCGTTACATCATACTGATATTTTACTGTGGACAAAACAGGATTCGAACCTGTACCCCTGCGGCTTCAACGCAGTGCTCTACCGTTAGAGCTATTCGTCCGTTTGTCTGTGACAGATTTTTTGATTGATCCCTCTTTCCTCATTATCGAATTCATCTATCAACAAACAATTATTTTAGACTCTTTAAAATTTCTTTTTTTCAACAACCGCTGCCGGGGTTTATAACCGCCGACAGGGTTTTGCGGAGAGAAAGAGATTCGAACTCTTGAGGCTTTTTACACCCAGTCTGTTTTCAAGACAGCTTCCATGACCATTCGGACTCTCTCCTTTGTGTGAGTAGTAATTCCCGATAGCTATCGGTAGAACTTACTCAGCTAAAAAAGCAACGGTTTTACAGACCGCTACGACTCTCCAACTTCGTCGCACGCACATGATAAAACCGCCCACCCGGTTTTGCGGAGAGTAAAGGATTCGAACCTTTGCACCGAATCAACGATGACGGCTTAGCGGGCCGTTACATACCACTCTGTCAACTCTCCAACATATTTTGAGGACGAAGAAAGATTCGAACTTTCAACCCTTCCGTTAACATCCGCCGGCCAGCGGACTGCCATTGAGCTATTCATCCAATTGGTAGTTCCGGAAGGATTCGAACCTTCAACCCCCGGATTAAAAGTCCGGTGCATCTGACCATTGAGCTACGAAACTGTTTTTTTGCGGCCACAATCCCGATAGCCATCGGGAGAACTTGCAGGTAAGGCTTATGAGACCTTTGAGTTACTATTACTCTAAACCACAATTTGTTGTTGGCTCAAAAAGAATCGAACTTTTATCTCTGCGTTCGTAGCGCAGTATTCTTATCCGTTGAACTATGAGCCAGTTTGTGCGGCTTCCGGACTTGAACCGGATAAAACCTTCTTATGTTTACCTCTTAGAAAAAGAGTAAGAAGATGATGTTACCATTACACTCAACCGCATTATTTTTTAACGTTGGCTAAAACAGGCTCGAACTGTTAACCTGGAACGTATAGGTTCCTGCTCTAACCATTGAGCTATGAGCCAATTTTAACCTGGTTGTCTCCGGGACTCGAACCCTGTTCTTCACATTCACAGTGTGCTACTTTGCCTGTTAAGCCAGAGACAACTTCTTGTTTCAATCCAGGTTTGCGGTTCGTACGGGAATCGAACCCGTTTCAACAGATCGACAATCTGTGATGTTAGCCGTTACACCAACGAACCTTTATGGCGGAGTACCGGCTGAAACAATATTGCACGCCACGCTTCAAAGAGTTTGTAGTCTGTACCGGATTCGAACCGGCATACTCAGGTAGAAAGCCCGATATCCTGAACCCTTAGATGAACAGACCAACTCGTATAACAGACAGGATTCGGACCTGTATCCTCTCCGTTCCAGGCGGAGTATCCAACCAATTGGAATGCTGCTATATTTTTCCTACTGCGTTTAAAATAGCGCCCCTGTTGCATCTCACAGGGAACGCTACTCCTCCTTTGACATCTCTTTATTTATTTTTTTCTTGCCGTTAATTTTTCCAGTTGTATTACGATCATCCTGAAAAGAAAAATGGCCGCGATCATTTTCATTTGTTCCTTTTTATAAACCAGCGCCCAACAAAAAGCCCGGTTAGATTTTTCAATCTGACCGGGCTCGCACGCTAACAGGTTTTGCCTGTCAGGTTGGTAAATTACACGGTCGTCTATATGGTTCATCATTGCACACACTTGTATCAAAATACAGATGGGTACTATCCATATTCCACGCTAAGCGATTCGGCGATTGATGTAATTTGTTTTTTATCATTCCAATTATTTTATTACTGTGATGCGATTATTTTTATGGCATAAAAAAACCCCAACTTTTTGTCGGGGCCATGTTGTAGTCAGTTAGTTTGGTAACTAAGGTGTAATACAATTTGCCCCCGAAAATGAACAATCCGCTAACGGACCATACCATTTTGTTGTTGCTATATGTTGATTGCGTTGAAACATTTTTTGTTGTTGGTTATAATTTGTTTTGCGTTGCAAAGATGGAATTATTTTTTTCATTCTGCCAAATATTTTTAAAAAATATTTTTGTTGTAATAAAAGTAAGGTGGCTGAAACACCTGTAAAATCAATGGTTTCAGGGGAATTAATATTTCTTTATTTTACTTAAAATCAACACTACCAATTTCTATGTCACCATATTGATTATCCATGATCACATTTTCAATTTCGATCGACTCACTTTTTTCGCCAAAATGTTTAAATGTTTTAATCCGCACAAATGAAGGAAAATCATTACTGTGATAACCACCATAATAGTTAAGCCGTATTTTATATTTACCGGCCTTTGCCTGTTTCACCTGGTAAATCACCGGGCCATTGTTTCCATAATACCAATAATTATTTGCATAAATAACCGCACCACTTTTTGTTGAATCATCACTTTTTGAAATCACTTTTCCACCTGGTTCAACTACTGAAAGTTGAGCATTACTTCCATCATTTTTATCTACTACGATTCTTAAACCGGATGGCATTTCTTTTATCAGTGCAGCTGGAATTAAAGACAGGTCAAGCAGACTTTTATGCGCCCGGATAATCTCATTCATTTCATACAGCATAGTTGCCTTTATGGCAAGGTTTTCAGTTTCCTTATTTTCTGTATTTATTTTAACAGCGTCATATAAAATGGCCACAGCCCGTTGGTAATTTCCCTGCTGGTAATAAGCCCATGCCAGGTCTCTTTTTAGTGAAAGATTGTGGTTGTTATCTGCTGCCAGTTGCCCATAAATTGCGATAGCATTGTCAAACATTTTCCAGCTCTCTAACAACCATGCAACCGAATGCTGTACTGCCTCTCCGCCGCCGACTTCAGCGGCATTCATCAGTATATTCACTGCATCTGTTTTTAATCCATTGTCAAAAAAATGTTGTGCCATATCAAAATAAAAACCTGTTTCTGTAGCATGTTCTTCCATTAATTTTTTATAAACAATTAATTTTTCTTTCACAGGTACCTCCTTAATTTCCTGCATGTATTCCACATCTTCCATATCCTTTAACCGGTAGCTTTTATAGTGATAATAGTTGTAATAGTTGCGTGCCTTTTTAGTGGTAATGATAATAGCGCCATTTACCGCTCTTGAACCATAAATTGCCCCGGCTTGTGCATCTTTTAATACGGTAATGTATTCGATATTATTGAGGTTGATCAGGTCGTTGATATTACCTGAAACCGGCATACCATCCAGCACAAACAATGGAGAGCTGTTAGCGCTGATAGACGATGCGCCCCTTATCATAATCGTGGCGGCACTACCCGGCATGCCAGCATTTTGTGTCACCATTAATCCAGCTACTCTTCCCTGCAATGCCTGCTCTACTGTACCCGCAGGTCCAAGTTCATTTCCGCGGACATATGTTATTGCACCCGTCACGCTTCTTTTGGAGACTGCCCCGTATCCAACTACCACCACTTCATCGAGGTGGTTGCTGCCAACATTTAGTCCTAAGGCTTTGCCTGTAATTGCGTTACTTCCGTCTAATTGATTTGCGGCATCCGGAGCAGCTGCTTCTTTGTGATCTATATTCTCAACATCCTGCCTGTTTAAATGAATGGGCACTTCATCTTTATTTATTTTTTTTATCCGTTCATTGTAAACGTTCACAACATTGCTGATGATATCAAAATCATCCTGCTGTTTTATGCGCATGCGCTGTGTGCGGGTATTTGATTTTACATACCTTAAAAGTTTGCATTCTTCCTGCAGATCTTTCGGTGCTTCTATGTTGTATTTCATGTAATCTTCCGCCCTCTCCAAAACAATATAAGCCGTATTGGGTGTTACCACATTTTCTTCCAAACCAAAATCCAATACATCTTCCCAGGCAGGGCCTAACAATATTTTATCAAAACGTTGCAGCATTGCAATACGGCTTATAGCGGGCTCATTGCAATTGTTTTCAGCTGGCAAAATAAGCTGCTCCATTCCTGATGCAGTGTTGCCATTTCCATAGTGAAAAAATAACGTATCGGCTTTGTTTGTCTTACTACCATTGATCATAAGTGCCTGATCAATTTTGAGAGGAAACGATTGCTCCACCACGATCTTGCTACTGGCGGAGGTTACATTCAGCAACCAATTTTCCGCATGGCTGCATAGGTCAATTGCATTCATCATCGTTGTCTTTCTCAGGTCAATCACCTTACCACCGCCGGCACCAACAATCAGCCGCATTGCCTGCATATCGGGTGTAACGGCGCTGGTGATGCAAAATAATAGGGCTCCATTCGTCTTCGGCTTTTTGTTACCATAGGTATTTTTTCCGTCGGTAAATAACATTGCGATGCCGGCCAGGTTTGTATTCAGCGTAATACAACCCAACTGTGTAGCGCCATCATAGGTCATGTTGCGCAGGTATTGCTTCCACAGATGGTCATTCTTTTTATCCAGATCAAAAATCGCGGTGTCCAGTAATTTGTAATTAAAAGGCACAATGGTCATTTTCCGGATGGCATGGTAAGCGATGTACTGTTGAAGAAAATTGATTTCTTTGTCAACGTCCCGGTATTGCGCAGAAGCTGATGCATCCCAGAAAATAGTCAGTTCTTTAGGACTAATTTTATAAACAGTATCACCGCCTGGCTGATAACGCAGCGCAAAATAAGTATGCCCGCCAATAGTATCGCTGCAAATGGTGGTTTTATTTACAAGTGGTATAAAAAAAGAGAGGGCGTTTTTTAACGCAACGTGTGCAGCTTCATATATCAGCTGGTAATGATCACCCGCCGGGGTGAATTGTTTATCCGAAATAAGACCACGGCTCACTGGCTTCTCTCCATCACTTGTGGTTTGTATTGCTAAATGAAATTGCTTTACTGTATCAGGAATGTTTAGCGGCAGTATATATTGCAGGTGATTGTCTTCCACCATGAGTAATTGCTGAATGGCAAAAGTAATTCTCCGGCTGCCTTTGGCTGGTACCGGGTATATACGAAGGCTATAATGGTCTTTATAATCCATGGAAAGCAAGGCTGGATCGATGCGCTTGCCTACAATTCTATTATACGCATTGGTGGCTTTCCATTTTTCTTCCAGCGAACCATCCCGGTACTTTCCATTCAGTTCCAGTTGAAACGCAGTAATTGCCTGACCTGGTTGTAGCTGAAACTGGTACAAGCCTTCCAGTTCCTGTTCATAAGGATTATAAAATTCCATTTCTATAAAAGTGGTTGCTGTAAACTGTCCGCACTTTACATTGATGGTGCAATTTTTCAACTGCATCTGCCTGTTCCATTTCTGTAACTGGGGTTGAGCGTGTAGTTGTGTAAGTACTAATATGCAGGCGAGCAACAATATATTTCTCATGGCAGTTTTTTAAACGGATGCTGAGAAAATATTGATTACATAAAGCGGATAAAAATATTAGCGGAGATTCTTCACGTTAATTTAAACACGTAAATTAAAACTATTGTATTGGCTATGACCTACCCCCACCAAAACGCCGCCGCAATAATGATGTACAGACCCACCAGGGCAACACCTTCCAGCCAGATCGATTCGCCGTCAAAAACTATGAAAGCATTTACTATAACAGCCAGAGCCAGGGCTGCCAGTAACAACGGACTTAATACAAAAGACAATACGGCTCCGCCCAGGAAGAATGACATTAAAACAAGTAAGGGAAAAAGCCCCAACGCGACCTGTAAAGAACTGTTTAAAATAACACTCACCGCATAATCGGCTTTGTTTTTATACGCCAGTTGAATGCCTACTAAATTTTCGATGGCATTGCCTGCAATGGCCACTACTACAAGGCCTGCAAAAACATCATTGATGCCGAGTGTTTTCATGGCCGGTTGCAGGGCTTCTACAAACCAGTCGCTTACAAAAGCTGCACCCACGCCGGCGCCGGCGAGTATCACCAAGGTAAGTGGCATTGACCAGGAAGCTGCATGTACTTCAGCACCATCGGATGGCACCATTGTTTTATCTCCCTTTATAGAAAAAGTAAGACTGGCAACAAATACCAGTAACAGCACAATTGCCACCATTATATTCAATGTGTTCAAATGGCTTTCTGCACTGGTATGTAATTCTTTCGTAAGTGTGGGTATCGCAAGCGCCGCAAAGGCCAATAGCATTAAAGTGGCAATCATTTTAGGTGGCTCCGATTGAAATTTTTGTGTGCCGTTTTTTAGTCCGCCGATGAGCAATGCCAACCCAAATACCAGCAATGAGTTGCCGAGAATAGAGCCAATCAATGCGGCTTGTACCACTTTATCCAGCCCGGCTCTTAATGCAAAAATGCAGACAAACAATTCAGGCAAATTACCCAGCGCTGATTGCAATACGCCTGTTGAAGCGGGCCCCATGCGGCTACCCAGCTGGTCGGTGGCGTGGCCGACTGTCATTGCCAAAAATACCAGCGCCACAGCAGTGAGTACAAACAGCAGTACTGCATTCAGTTCAAACTTAGTTGCAAGGCCGGCTACAACACTCATGATGATGGCGCCGGCAATGGTGATGATATCTTTTTTTGACATAAACAGGTTGGTTGAAATGATAGATAATTCAAAATAGTAAATAACAGCTAATGCGACGCATTTTTTATTGAAGTAATAATTTTCGACGACTATATTAATTTTACAGCACTTAACATTTTTGCCATGTATGAATTAACAAAAGCCGAAAAGAAAATAGCCAGAGCAGCTATTGACAAGGGCCTTCACGCTGAATTCAAAGAAGGGCTTGAAAATTTTGAAAGCATTCTACAAGATTGGCGGCAGGGGAATTCGCCGCAGTAAAGAAGCCTATCACAAAATATTTAAAGCAGTATATGGTAAAGATTACGCCATTCGCCGGCGGTACGACGGGCTTACAGGCGGCAGGTATTTGGTGATTGTATCAAATATTTTTATGGATGTGTACATTGACGAAAAAGACCTGGAGAGTTTTAGGCCGGAGATAAAGGAAATAATTAAAAATTTCTAAAATGTACTGTAGTTTCAGCAAACAGATTTCCCTATTTCCTTAAGCAGTTCAATTACCTCTGACGCAGATTTTTGAAATTCAATTTTTGCCAGTTCTGGATTTTCTGCAATCCAATTTCTTAACTCGTTCAATAATTGCTTTTTAAATTCTCTCTTTTTTTCGCTAAATTTTTGTTTAGCTCAAATTTTTCTCTGAATTCTTTTGGGTAATACTCTTCGAAATCATGCTTGGTTAATTGCCGGAAATTACCGTCATTCCATCCATTTTTTTCAACATAAAATGTTTTCATCTTATCAATTATTTCTTTCTCTTTATCTCCTGAATCAACTACAACCCACGCTCTGTTTTTATAGGTTTCTGTCAGGTGAAGGAACACAAATAGATTATTGAAATCCCTAAATTTTGGTTCAACCTCGGATAAGCCGTTGGCAGAAAATGTTCTTAATTTTCCAGAGAGCTCTATACAAAATTGTGGAATAAGAAACTCCCTAATGAGGACTTCTGCCGATGATTCTTCTAAAAAAAGCCATGAGTTCCATAAACCAAAATCATTAAATTCATATCCTAAGTCTTCCAGAAGCAATCTTCGATCTTCCTCAGTGTTTAAGACTCTATTCACCGTTGATATTGGGATAGGAAAATCAGAATTTCTAAACGTCATGGATACTTTAAATATTTCAGCACCATAGTCAGCACCAAGATATTTTACTATAATGTTTGAGTGGGTAGAGATAAAAAATTGATTTGTTTTCGATTTTTCGATTATTAAATTCAAAAGCCCTTTTAAAGCTTTGGGATGGATATCATTTTCTAATTCTTCAATCAAAAATATTTTCCTTTCAGCCAAACATAAATCTACAATCAATCCAACAATATTTACAACCCCTTCTCCCATAGCGGTGATAGGGATATGCTCCATGTTTTTGATAACCAAAGCTGCCTTTTTGCCTTTTTCAGAAGTTACAGTAGAAATTCTGTAACCGAGTATGTCCATGCATGCTCTTTTATATTCTCCGGCCGCAGGTTTAAAATCTTCGTTACATAATCGATCAATTTTTGCATACAAATCTTCGAAATTTCCCTTTACAGATGTTGAACTCTTTAAATTCATTGTTTCACTATAGTTAACAACTTTTCTTTTTGAAAGAAAGGGATAAATTAGATTGTCAGGTTCTGCTATAGGAAAATCTTTAAATGCAAAATTGCCAGAATTCACATTTACTTTTGGAATTATTTTACTTACACTTCCTTCTCTACTCAATTTAATTACTATCTCCTTTTTTAAACTGTCGTCACTAATACCATTGAACATGCTGTTGATAAGCTGAGCAGTTGACCTTATCACACTAACATTTTCAGTTTCAAAACTCAATACAATAGTTGATAAATACTCGCCCAATCTCACGTCATCGCCATTAAGAAAATTTCCTTGTAAAAAGTGAATAGCGTTTAAAATAGTTGACTTGCCATAATTATTTTGACCGACAAAAAGGTTGATGGACTTGGAAAGCTGGATATCAACTTCTTCGAACGCTCTTATATTTTGTAACTTAATACCCGTTATATGCATATCTCCTTTTATTCAAATGTATTTATAATTTCTTAATGCCTAGTAATGTAAGAATCAGTTTAAGTTTTTTAAATCATATGCAACACATCCTACTGCTTCTCCACCAAATACCGCCAATACCTTTTAGGCATTTGCCGAATGTGCAGCTTCATATTTTTGCGGGCTTGTATGTTTACGCTGCTGAAATATTGTTTCCATAATTGCTGGTAGAGTTCTTCTTTTTCATCATGCAGTGTGGCAAGATTTTGTTCGTTGTTGAGGTCGGCTTCAAAATGCATTTGCACTTCTTCTACCGTTTCACCATTGTAATACAAACCATATTTTCTCAGGCCATCATAAAGGAGCCAGCGCTGGTCTGCGTAGCGTTCTTTAAAGTGTTTGCCGATCAGCGGCAACACATTATAATCCGGTTGAATGATGCAATAATACAATTGATCTTTTGTTAGCTGAAAACGCACGAAGGCTTTCATGCGGTGTTTTTCCCGGTTTACTTTTTTGCTGGTTTGCTGTATCAGCAATACGTCTGCTTTGGTATAATCATTTTCAATGGTGAAGTTGGATTGCAAAGCATATTGTATAAACCGCAACAGCACATTTTCGATCTCCTTTATTTCTGAGAGATAGGTATCGTACAATTGTTTGATTGTTTTTGCACTTATAATTGCTTTTAGTTTTTGATACACCCTGTTGCTTTTTTCTGCATTGGTTATCACCGTATGAGTTTCTCCAAACAGGCTTCCGGTTGTTGCTGCTTCTCTTGCAATAAAAGGTTGCGGTAATTTATATTCGTATACCTCAAACACAGCCGTCAGCAAGCCTTCGAAGCTGCCATCGTATACAACAACCGTCATTAAAATAATTTTAGTTGAGGCGAAAAATTGGCTTCGTATTTACTGTTGCCTTCTTTTAAAATAAAGGACTTAATCTGGTTGGGATGCCAGTCTTTCTTTTCAAATTCCGTATCGCTGCTGATAAAATATTTTGCCCTGTTGTAGGCGATACCCAGCTTTTGTAAATGTGTACTGTTGAGCCGCCTGAACTTTCTGGCAGCACAAATTTTTTGGGCAGACTGTATCCCAATGCCGGGTATGCGCACAATAACTTCATAACCGGCTTTATTGATGTCAACAGGAAACAGCTGCAAATTTCTTAACGCCCAACTTAGTTTAGGATCAATATCTGTATCCAGTAATGGGTTTTCATGGTTCACTATTTCCTGTACTTTAAAACCATAAAAACGCATCAGCCAATCGGCCTGGTACAAACGATTTTCACGAATCATCGGCACCGGCGTACCAATAGCAGGTAAGCGATTATCGTTGCTGATGGGCACATAACCGGAGTAGTACACCCGGCGCATATTGAACTTTTTATAAAAGCCGTTGGCGAGCCATAAAATTTCCAGGTCGGTTTCCGGTGTGGCACCAATTACCATTTGCGTGCTTTGCCCTGCAGGTGCAAACATGGGCGTGCTGGCAAACAACTTTTTTTCTTCCTTGTTTTGAATGATGGCATCTTTTAAAAACTGCATTGGCTTCAGCATATCAGCACGGTTCTTATCAGGTGCCAGTAAAGCCAGGCTTTTCTCCGTTGGCATTTCAACATTGATGCTTAACCGGTCGGCCCATAAGCCTGCTTCCTTTACCAGTTCATCGCTTGCACCGGGTATGGTTTTTAAATGAATGTAGCCGTTGAATTTATGTTCTGTCCTTAATTTTTTCGCTACTGAAACCAGCCGCTCCATTGTATAATCTGCATTTTTAAAAATGCCTGAACTCAGGAACAATCCTTCAATGTAATTACGGCGATAAAAATTAATGGTAAGGTCTACCACTTCCTGCACAGTAAAAGCGGCACGTTTGATATCATTGCTCTTGCGGCTTACGCAGTAGGCGCAATCAAAAATGCAGTGGTTGGTCAACAAAATTTTAAGCAGGGAAACACAGCGGCCATCTTCGGTATAGGCATGGCAAATTCCATTACTGGCATTGCCCAAACCGTTGTTGTTATTTTTACGATCGCTGCCACTGCTGGCGCAGCTTACATCATACTTGGCGGCATCTGCAAGGATGGATAGTTTTTCAGTGATACGGTCACTCATCGGCATTGTCATTTAATAGGGGAGCGTCAAAAAATCGGCGTTGTTGTGTTGATGGTCTTCAAGCGAATTCATTGATAACCTAAATGCGCCATGCAGCCATTCATCGCTTTCAGCCCATCTTCCGGTGCGTACACTAAACGCAATTTCCCAGGTCTGGCTGATGATGATGGTCTGCTCGGTTAAAAATCCAAGGATGAAATTTTTAAGACGTTCATCAAAGTAAGGGATAGATAAAATGAAGTCTGCAATCTCTTCATTGGTGGGATACAACAATGGCTCTGTTAATAATTCGGCTGCGGATAAATTGCGTCGCAAACCTATCGTTTGATTAACGCGCCGTTCGATGATGTTGATTAGATATTCTCCGGTTACTGCTATCATGGTTATAAAAATCAGAAGTGAAAAAATTGGGTCAATACGGAAGTGATAAAAAGTTTCTGTCTTTATTAATGCCGCTGGTATGTGCTTCGCTTAAAAAATAATCATTGCCATGCAGCCACTCAAAACTTTCGGCCCACAGTTTTGTATTTTTTATAAATTCATTTTCCCAGCTTTGGCTGATGATGATAGTGCTGTCAGCAATGTTACCCAGCAAAAAATCTTTCAGCTTTACGTCGAAGTAAGGAATGGTGATAATGAAATCCAGCACCTCTTCATCGGTTGCGCCGGGATAGGGTTCGTTGTCAAACTGCTGTTGTTTACTCTCCCGGTATTTGTCAATGTTTTCGCTGGCTTTTTTAAAAATAATTTCTGTCAGGTAGTCTTTTGTTACTGAGTTCATGTTGCTGATTTTTATCTTTTAAAATAATTTGCCCTGTTCGCCCGGCCGTTTAAAAATATTTGTATTCAGACTCCACTCCTCCGCATTCATGTTATATAATTTGCCGTATTTTTTATATTGCTGCGCCACCATTTGCGCAATGTGTCCCTCGCCCCGCATGCGCACGCCAAAGCGGGTATCGTTCACCTGGCCATCATGACTTTGTTCAATCAGGTGCCATACTTTATCTGCATGGTTGGGAAAGTTTTTAAACAACCAATCGTGAAATAAAAATTTGATGGCACCGTTTAAGCGGATAAAAGTATAAGCCGTGAACGTTGCGCCATTGTCAGCCGCGGCTTTCATGATGCGTTGCATTTCGTGTTCATTCAACCCTGGTATCATCGGGCCCATCATTACACCCATGCGTACACCGGCACTGCTGAGTTCATTGATTACTTTTAATTTTTGTTTGGCCGTGGTGGTTCTTGGTTCCATGATCCTGCGTAAATCTTCGTTGAAAGAAGTGATGCTTACCATTGCGGATACGATGCCCTTCTTTGCCATATCCTGTAACACATCTTTATCTTTTAGTATCCAGGAATTTTTTGTGAGGATACCTACAGGCTGATTGAATTCATTGCACACTTCCAGCAGGCCTCTTGTAAGTCTGAATTTTTGTTCGGCAGGTTGATAGCAATCAGTGTTGCCGCTGAGCATAATGGGTGTTGCGTCCCATTTGGGATGCATTAAAAACTTGCGCAGCAGTTGCGGTGCGTTTTTTTTGATGATGATCTTTTGCTCAAAATCAAGGCCGGCGCTGTAGCCCCAGTATTCATGCACATTGCGGGCGTAGCAATAAATGCAGCCATGCTCACAACCGGCGTAAGGGTTCATACTGTAACTCATGCCTACGTCTTTGCTTTCTATTTTGTTGACGATTGTTTTGCTTTGCTGTTCTATGTACTGGGTTGGGATATTACTTTCTTCCCAATCGTCGATGCCTTCAATGTGTTCCCTGGTAGATTCATTTTTTAGAAACCTGTTTTTGGTATTGAACTGGGCACCGCGACCATGGTGGTAGGAACCCACTGCAGTCCCCTCCAAATCTCCCTCAGGCGGGGGCACTTTTGAACCCCGCTGAACTGCATCTTCTTTCTCTTTATTGATAACTGTTACTGACTTAACTGGTACGCTATCTTGTTGTAGCTGTCCCGGTTTTGATTTATTATTTGCAGCCGTTGATTCGTTGCTCATGGTATTGAATTTTATAGAACCGTTCTTGCTGGTCAACCGCCGTCAGGGTTTTTAACCGCTGACGGGGTTTCGCTTCCGTTTGGTTTTCTGTGGAAACTGTTTTTGATGTGGTGGCAGCTTCAAATTGAAAGGATGCTGCACATGGCGTTTTTTGTACAAGAGGGCGACGCAACGATGCTGCCCATGGCTGAGCCCTTGCCCGGACCCCAATATTTTTATTTTATGCAAACAACGACCCCTGTGTAGTTGTGACGGGTAAATTTTGAAACTCAAACCTTTGTACAATCTGGTATTTCATCTCCCCCACCGGCCGCTTTAACAATAACATGGCGTCGGCTATAAACCTGCCGGTAAATTGTTTGTGGCTATATTCTAACCAGCCTTTTTCATATTGCCAGGGTTGTAATTTTCTGGCGACCGTTACATGCGGCTCCATTATAAAATGGGGCTTGTTATCGTTGTTGAGTTTCATTAGTTGCTGCGCCTCCGTACGAATTTGTTTTACCAAATCCTGTATCGGCAATTTGGAAGTGACATTGATATAAATGGTATGCGAAGGAAAACTGCCATAATCCTTCAACTCAATTTTTACAGGGTGATAGCCCATGGCAATGGTGTTTAAGCGATTGAGCAGGCGCTCTTCCATCATGCCGTACTGTACAAAGTTTACCAGCGTGAGATGGGGCTTGCTGTACAGCGCCGTTTCCGACTGGTACTTTTCTGCAAAATGTTTCTTCGCTTCCATTATTTTATTGCGCAGTTCTTCGTGCGGATTCAGCACCAGCAGGTACTCGTAAATTTTGTAGCCGGGCGTAGTGCCCGACAAGTCTCTCTTTTTTGTCCTAAAAGCGGATTTATTTTCTATGGTTTGATGTTCCATGATAAATGATTTTATGAAAATTAAAATAAGGTAAGCTGGATGGTTCTGTTGTTGGATTCAGGTCCCTCGAGCCCAAATCGTCCCACCACACGATAACGTTCAGCCACACTAACGGATCGCTTCAAAAGTATCATTTCAGCGGCCGTAAACTTGTCGGAAAACTTTAAAGCGCCATATTCCAGTAAGCTTTTTTTATACTGCTCGTTGGTAAGCCCTTTGCAAAGAGTAAGGTGAGGATTTAAAATAAAACGAGGCGGAAATTTGTTGTCAGCTTTAATATATCGCTTTATAGCGTTGGTTATTTTTCTTACTAGTTGTTTCATGTCTGTTTTATATTTTACGTCAACGTATATTGTATGTTCTTTAAACCATTTAAAATTTTCCAGCTCAATTCCTATTTTATTTGACCTTGAGGCAACATCTTTCAGCGGCTTAATAATTTTACCCTGACTACTATCTGATAAGACAAAATTTGCAAGCGTCAAATGTGGTAAACTATGTTCCGCATCACGATTACCATATGTTGATGAAAACTCTTTCTTTCTTCTCATCAACCGACTTCTTAGCCTCCCCTCCGGGCTGATTAAAAGAAGATATTCATTCATCCCTGTGTAGTCATCTAACACAACTAATTTTTTACCAGTGTCAACCATAAATTATGCATTTTAAAATTTGGGATTGCCAATTTATTTAGTGTAAATTTACTAAATAATTTAGTTAACAATAAAATAATTTATATGGAAGTGGAAAACTTTTTTGGCAGCAATTATACCGGCACTAAACGTTTTACCCAGCACCATGTAACCGCTGCGAATGCCACGGGTTTTGGCGCTGCCGCAGATGATTATATGGAGCGGGGAATTGATTTGAATGAACAACTGATCCGTAATAAACCGGCGACTTTTTTTATGAAAGTGAGCGGCAGCAGCATGATCAACGCCGGCATTTTTGACGGAGACATTGTGATTGTTGACCGGAGTATCAAGCCCAGTAACGGCAAGATTGTAATCGCGGTGCTGGATGGTGAAATGCTGATCCGCCGATATGAAAGAACGATCAATAAATTGCGACTGATTCCGGAAACGCCGAAGCTGGCGACCATTGATGTGAGTGAGTTTATGGATTTTAAAATCTGGGGGGTGGTAATTTGTGTGATCAGGAATGTGTAGTACATGCAACCCCGTCAGCGGTTTTAAACCCTGACGGCGGTTGATCGTAGGAAGTTCTTTTTTAAGATTGATGATCTCTTATTAACCGCCGACGGGGCTGATAGCCGCGGTCGGGGTTATCGGGAGTTAACTAATTGCCAATAATAAATCCAGAAAATAAAACAATTCATATGGACATTCAAACATTGGAAGAAGGACAGTTCTTTCATATCTATAACAGGGGTGTAAATGGGGAAGATATTTTTAAAGAAAATCGGAACTATTATTATTTTCTACAGCAATACTTTGCTTACTGTTCCGATGTGTTTGAAACCTATTGCTATGCGTTGTTAAAAAATCATTTCCATCTGCTGGTGCATGTAAAAGAAAATGTAGTGGTGGCTAAATTGAATGGGCAAGGAACGGTGCAGCTCAACGCATCTAAACAATTATCACACTTTTTTAATTCCTATGCTCAATCTGTCAACCGCATTAATAAACGCACAGGATCTTTATTTGAATCTCCTTTTAAACGAAAGTTAATTGATGATGCCAGGTATCTTACCACAGTTATTTATTACTGCCACTACAATGCTCAGCTGCACGGTTTTGTGAATGATTTTAAAGAATGGGAATTTTCTTCTTATCACTCAATTTTAAAAAAGGACGATACTTTTTTGGCTGCCACAAAAGTGTTGGATTGGTTTGGTGGAGTTGCTGCATTTGAAGCTGCTCATAAAGACAGATATGGAAAAGAAGGGATGGAGAAATTCCTGATAGAATAATTTTTATTCCGTCTCCTATTAACCGCCGTCAGGGTCTATAACCGCTGACGGGGTGATGTTTACGGGATTTGAAAACTTAAAATATCTTCTGATGGATTTACAAAATGTTTTTCACGAATCAAATTCTATGGAAAGCTTATCGACTGAGCGCCGGGGCTTTAAAGCCATCATAGATTGTAACAGTTTTTACTGCAGCTGCGAACGGTTGTTTAAGCCGCACCTGGATAATAAACCGGTGGTGGTGCTGAGCAACAATGATGGTTGTATCATTTCCAGGAGCGATGAGGCGAAGGCCATTGGCGTGGGTATGGCCGGGCCGTATTTTTTGGCAAAGCCGCTGATTGAAAAATTCAACGTGGCGACTTTTTCTTCCAACTACAATTTGTATGGCGATTTAAGCTGGCGGGTAATGGAAACATTGCGTGTGATTTTGGGGGCAGAGAATGTAGAAGTATATTCTGTGGATGAAGCCTTTTTGGATTTAACCGATTATGATGCGAACAGTTTATACGACCTGGCCGCCTATATTTTAGACACGGTAGAAATGTGGACAGGCATCAAAGTATCCATCGGGGTGGCGCCGACGAAAGTGCTGGCGAAAGTAGCCAACCGGTTATCTAAAAAAGACAAGCGGAAAAAATGTGTAATGGTATTGGATACGGAAGAAAAAATTACGGATGCCTTGTACAAAACACCCATCAGTGATGTATGGGGCGTGGGCCGGCAGTATGCTGAAAAGCTGCGGGACATGCATGCAATCTACACGGCGCTGGATCTTAGTAAAAGAAAAGAAGAATGGGCGAAAGTGCATTTGGGTGGTGTGGTCGGCGTGCGTTTATTAAAAGAATTAAAAGGCGAACCGGTGAATGAAATGGAAGACCAGTTGAGCAGTAAAAAAATGATTGCTTCTACGCGAATGTTCGGCAATGCGGTGAGTACCATTGAAGAAATTAAAGAGGCCATTGCGACTTATACGTCGCGTGCTGCGGAGAAATTGCGGCGGCAAAAAGGTGCGGCGAATGTGATCAGTGTTTTTGTGGTGCCCAAAGAAGCAAGCACCAGCGAACGCTTCCGGCACGGACCAAGCGTGGGCAGTTATACCACCCTGCCTTTTGCAACTGCTGCCACACATGAACTGATAAAGCCGGCAATGAAGCTGGTTGATAAATTATTTGAGCCCGGCAAGCGATATAAAAAAGCAGGTGTAACACTGAGCGGACTGGTACCGGATGACACCATACAAGGAAACTTATTTAAAGAAGAAACCAACAACAACAAGCGTTTATTAATGAGCATGGTGGACAATGTGAACTTTGCTATGCGGGATGATATCGTGAAATTTGCGGCATCGGGCACCACACGCAACTGGAAGATGCGGCAGGAAATGCGCAGCCCGAGATATACTACCCGATGGGATGAAATGTGCGAAGTGAAATAAGGGTGAAGCTTTAAAAATCACACAACATTTATCATCAACTTGCTAAAACAAACTTTGTTGTTGCGAGACGAAGGTTGGTTTTGGCAATTTTAATCCACACGCTGCATTCAGCTTGTCAACCAGGTAAACTGTCAGCTCGGGTGATGTTGCTTCGTTGTGCATGTGCATGAAAAAGTATATTTCGTTTACCCCTTTATCCAGCCATTGTTTCATGCGGTTTACCCATATATCAATTCTTGTATAATCGGATGCATGTAAGCTATTGCCCACGTATCGTATAAATGTTTTGGCAACGGGCAGATGCATGTGTGCACAATCTCTTCTGCCGCTGGCATCTGTAATTACTGCGCCCATATGGAGCTGCCGCAACGTGGTAAAAAATTCTTTGGAGATGGTGGCATTGGCAAACCATTCCGGGTGGCGAACTTCCACAAAAAATTGAAACGCTGTTGGCAGGGAATGCAGGTAAGCAAACAATTCGCTTTTCCTGGCGGGTGAAAAAGATTTACTTACCTGGATGAAGATGGGGCCCAGGTTTTTGCCAAAGGTCTGTACACCTTTTAAAAACTCAGTCGTCAATCCTTCTTTTCCTTTGAGGCCTCCAATATGTGTTACACCTTTGTACATTTTAGGACAAAATAAAAAGTCTTTTCCGGCAGCCTTATCTGCCCATTTTTGAATGGTATCGGTTCCATATAACTGGTAGTGCGTGGCATTTAATTCAATGCTGTTATAATGCTGCACATAGTGTTGCAGAAAATCTTTTTCTTTTGTTTTGGGTGGATAAATTTTGCCCAACCATTCTGTGCGTCCCCATTTAGCGCAGCCAATGTATACTTTTGGATTTTTAACCGATGCGCCACTTAATATGGCATTATTAAAAGCCGGATCTGCCGGTAAGCTATAATCAACCTTGTCCAATTCATTTTTCGTTACAAGTCCAAATTCCATAAATAAACTGTTTATATTTTTTGTTTCTCGATTGTTGTTGTATCATCGCTGTTCCTGAATTTTTCATACAGTGCAATATTCATCATAATCAACAGCATGCCATAAAAAACATCTTCCATAGGAATAGTATAAATCCGGATGCCGAGGTTCTCTGCATCATTATATAACACCACAGGGATAGCTGTTAAAAAACCATTTACCAAAAGGAACGGAATTAAAATGATAGCATACGCTACTAAAAAAAAAGTTGTATTAAAATTCCGGAAGAAATTTTTAAATGCAAACAAGTTGATTATAAACAGCGCACAGAGGACAAAAGCCCAGCTGGTGTAAAACCTTTTATAAAACATCAGTCCTGTTATTAATAAAACAGCAGCTAATAACTGCATGAAAATATTGGCCGACCTTTTATTGGATAGTTGCGGAAAGTAACACTTTATGCATTCGTAAATAAACACACAACAATAAGGCACTACGAAAAAAAACAATACTTCTTCAATGGGCAGGTTGATGAATTTTATGCCGGTGATATAATTGTCATTAAAGCTCCAGACATTTTTTGCTGTAAAAAAAACATCCCAGGCAATGTAAATTACTGCAGGCAGCAGCATTGCCGGAAACAGGTATTTCCATTTTTTATAAAAAGCTACCTTCTTATCAAAACTCAATGCCAGCGGCCCGGCGAGGCTGCAGCCAAGAATTAAAAAATAAGTGTAGTGATTGTTCAATTATTTCGATTGGAAGTTTTTTTGCAAATACATTACTACGCTAAGATAAAAGATCAATAATGAAATGCAGTAAAAGCGTGCGACGCCTGTGAAGTTTATTAGTAAATCAACTGTTTGGCCAAAAACATTATTGAGCGTTTCTTAATTTATCGGCCTTCACTTTTTGCCAATATTTTTTTGCCACGAACAACATACCAAAACTTTCGCCTTCGTATTTATCCATGTGTTTGTGGTGCATTTTATGCGCCCAGCGGATGGTGCGGATGTAGGTATTGTTGCTGCGGGTAAACCATTTAAACCGCTGGTGAATGATGACTTCGTGCACTACAAAATAGGCAAAGCCATACAAGGCAATGCCAAAGCCAATTGCGGCTGCGGTATATACCTGGTGCTGCAGGCCGAGCATAATGCACAACCAGCTTGGTATGGCGAATATCAAAAAGAAGGCATCATTTTTTTCAAAAAATCCGGGCTTCGGCTGGTGATGATCCTGGTGCAGGTACCACAAAAAACCGTGCATGATGTACCGGTGCGTAAGCCAGGTAATCCCTTCCATTACAAAAAAGGTGACCAGTGTAATTGATATAAATAAAAGCCAGTGCATGGTGTAAAATATTATTTCAAAAAAGTGCGGAGTAATAAAAAAAACATCACTTGAATTAGTAACAAATTTACGGCAAATTTGTTTTGCTTGTTGAATGTACAAAAGTGGAAAACCGCCAGCAGCAATGCGCCGATGGCCAGCCAGCACATATAATTGTACATGGGAATACTGTCATCCTTCCATTGCCAGTAGCCGAGTTTTACCGCCACCGGTTCTATCAGCCAGTCGAACAAAACGGCCAACGTGGCGCCATCGGCAATTACCGATATACCTTTTAAAGCGATCGGTGGTGCTTTGGTTTCAGTGGCTAATTTGTGGATGATATTATTTAAAAAAGTGTGGATAGCGATACCGCAACAATACACTACAATGAGCCAGTTAATACCGATTACAACCGGCACCTGTTGCCATTTAAAACCGAGTACATCGCCATAGCTGTAATTACCAAACAACAGCCCGGTGTTTACGCCGATGACTTCGACTGCAAAGCCAGCAATAAAAGTTACCACCGCGAAGAGATAGAAATACTTGTTCTTTTCCTGCTGCGTCCATACAAGCAAGGTCGCACTCAATAACAAATTAAACGGCGTGGATTGGATGATGAATGTGCTGTTAAAAACAAGTATGCCCACCAAACCAATTGTGTGAAAAAGGATGGCAATAAAAGTGGCTGCCTGGTATTTAGAAATGTTGTTCAGCAATATCAGTGAGCTTGTTTTGGATGATTGGCTGCAATTAATTCACTTACAATTTTAGCACTCTTTAAACATAGCGGAATGCCACCGCCGGGATGCACGCTGCCACCACAAAAATACAATCCCTTTAATGCATTGGAAAAATTTGACGGCCTGAAGAAAGCCGCCAGCTTTGAATTGGAACTGGTACCATACAATGAGCCCATGTAACTTGCCGTTTGTGATTCTATCATTACCGGGTCGAGCGTTTGTTCTGTCTCAATGAAAGGTTCAATATTTTCCTTCAGCATACGGTTCAATTTGCTGATCACGTTTTTTCTTACATCCGTTTTTAATTCGTCCCAGCTTTGCCCGGTATTGGCTGGTGCATTCACCATTACAAACCAGTTTTCCTTTCCGTCGGGACATTGGCCTGCTTCCATTTTCGATGTAATGTTGATGTAGATAGTAGGATCTTCTATCAATTTCTTTTGTTCAAAAATATGATCGAACTCCGTTTTATAATCTTTGCTGAAAAGTATATTGTGCAGGTGCAATTGCGAAAATGGTTTGCTGATGCCCCAGTAAAAAATAATGGCGCTGCTGCTGCGTTCCTGCTTCAATATATTCTTTGCCTCCCGTGCATTGTTGAGTAAATTCCTATAAGTAAAATAAATATCACCATTGCTTATCACCACATCAGCTTCTTCTTCTTTGTCATTTACAATAACACCCTGCACTGTTTTATCAGCATGCATAATTTGTTGCACCGGTGTATCAAAATAAAACTGCACACCTTTTTTTTCTGCCAGTTTATGTAAGGCATTGGTGATGCTGATCATGCCGCCATGCGGATAAAATGTTCCCTGGTTTTGTTCCAGGTGAGGAATCAAACTCAGCATGGCCGGGGCTTTATACGGATTGCTCCCATTGTAGGTTGCAAAACGGTTAAACAGCTGCACCGCCTCCGGCGAAGCAAAATGTTTGCTGTTGTACTGGTTCATCGACTTCAGTAAATAATCAAGCCGCAATGTTTTTAATGCAGGAAATATTTTTCTATTAAGCCAGGTGGCTGCCTTGTGTAAAGAATTATTTAAAAATACAGTGCCGATATTATTGTATAATTTTTCAGCATTCTTTAAATAGGTAATTACATTTTCCGGCGGCTCGTTTAATTGTTCTTTTAGTTCTTTAGCAAACAGCGTTGCATCGGTATATGCATGCACCACTTTGCCATTTTCATAAAAATATTTACAGGCGATGGCAACAGGTTCGTAAGAAAAATATTGCTCCATCGGCTCATTCGCCAACGTAAATAATTCCGCGATATTTTGAGGTTGGGTAAACAATGAGGGCCCAGCATCGAAGTGATAACTATCCTGTTCAAAAGCAGTCAGCTTACCCCCGGGCACACTGTTTTTTTCATACACTGAAACATCAAAACCCTGCAGGGCGAGGCGAATAGCTACAGCCATACCGCCTATACCACTTCCGATAATGATTGCTTTTTTTTTGTGCATGGTTGAATAAGGATGGGCAATCGCATTGCTGCTAACTTGCCGTGTTGCGTTGTGCAAGATACGCCTGTAGTCTTGGAAAGGCTATTTTAAACCACTCACTGTATTTTTCAGGATGTTGTTGCAAATCTGACTGGATGCTTTCGGTAGATTCATACTGGTACCAGTTTACTTCATCTACATCAGGAATAATAATGCCATCGTAAACCCCTGTAAACACGTGATCGTACTCGTATTCGGTAAGTCCGTTATCAAAAGGAGCCTTGTAAATAAATTCAAATGCTTTTTCCAGTTGTGTTGTAAAGCCCATCTCTTCCTTCAAACGTTTTGCCGCCGCATCAATGATATCCTGGCCCGGTGCCGGATGACTACAGCAGGTATTGGTCCATAACAAAGGACTATGGTATTTACTTGCTGCCCTTTGCTGCAACAGCATTTCGCCGTTACTGTTAAAAATAAAAACGCTGAAAGCCCTGTGCAGCAGGGCTTTTTCATGAACTTCCATTTTTTCCATTGTACCCGTTGGTACATCATTTTCATCTACTAAAATAACATCCATACAAGTTCCGCTTTATAAAATATTGAACTGGTTTCTTACGCCAGCTTTCGCTACGATTATTACTTTACCATAATCCGGTATACGGATTCTTTGTTCTAAAATATGGTGCGGCGCTGTCTTTTTTATCTTCTTAAAAAGGGACAAATAATATTTGTACGCTACGTAAACACCGAACCTTGCTTTAATGGGTAACTGAACAATGCCTTCATACGCTCCGGCAAAATCGTCTTCAATTTCCTGCTCTATCTTCCGCTTCATAGAAGGTGTAAAATTATTAAAATCAACTCCCGGAAAATAAGTCCTGCTCAGGCCTTCGTAATCTGCTTTTACATCCCTCAAAAAATTTACTTTCTGAAAAGCCGCACCCAGCAACTGTGCGGAGGGTTTTAATTTTTCATATATCACCTCATCTCCTTCGCAAAAAATATACAGGCACATTAAACCAACCACTTCAGCACTGCCATAAATATAGGCTTTATATCCATCACAGTCATAGCTCGCTTTGCTAAGATCCATTTCCATGCTCTTAAAAAAAGCATCTATTAAATGATGTGGTATGCCGTATTTATTTACGGTTATCTGAAAGCTGTGCAGTATTGGGTTTAGGCTGATCTTTCGTTTAATGGCAAGATAGGTTTCATCTTTAAATTCATCCAGCAACATGGCCTTATCATGCTGGTGAAATGTATCAACAATCTCGTCAGCAAAACGCACAAACCCATATACATTAAATACCGGTGTGCGCATGTTAGGATGCAGTAATTTAATGGCACTGCTGAAAGATGTACTATACATCTCCGTAGTAGCCTTACTACACTGCTGGCTCAATTCATGAAACAGGTCTATCATGCTTCCTAACTGATTTTTTTGGTGATCATTTGTTTTGGGTGCATCATCGTTGTGTCACTCACTTATACTTATAAAGCCGTATTGAACTTCAGCCTCCTGGTGGAAAAGTATTATGATAGCAATCGGATTGAACTACGATCATTCAAACACAACTTCAGTCTCTATAACCAATCAAAGCCGCTTTTGTTAAAAATATTTTACTATTTCTTTTGCAACCACTTCGCCACTTATCAAACAGGGCGGCACTCCCGGACCAGGTACAGTAAGCTGACCGGTGTAAAATAAATTTTTTATTTTCTTGCTCCTGCAGCCAGGCTTTAAAACAGCCGTCTGCATTAAAGTGTTTGCCAAGCCATATGCATTTCCTTTAAATGCATTGTAGTCTTCAATAAAATTGCTAACCGAGTAAGACTTCTTGTAAACAATAGCATCTTTAACTGTTTGACCGATACGGTTTTCATACCGTTCCATAATTTCATCAAAATATTTATCCCTGAGTGCTTCCGTATCGCCGGTTAAACCAGCCGCAACGGGAATCAAAAAAAATAAATTTTCACATCCTTCAGGCGCTACCGTATCGTCGCTTGCAGAAGTTACACTTACATAAAATAAAGGCTTTTCCGGCCATTGTGGTTCGGTATAAATTTCTTTTCCATGTACTTCAAAACTGGTATCAAAAAACAACGTGTGGTGTAAAACGTTGTCGAGTTTTTTATTCAGACCAACATAATATATCAGGCAGCTTGGAGCCATCACGCGTTTATCCCAGTAAGCATCGCTGTAAGATCTGTATTGTAGATCTAGTAATTTTGTTTCAACAAAATGATAATCGGCTCCGCCAATCACCACATCTGCATCAAATATTTTTTCTTCCACCTGCCCTTGTCGATTAGTGGGATTAGCAACTACTCTTTTTGCAAGTCCAGATTCAACATCTATTTTTATAACGTTATGATTGAACTTAAAATCAACACCCAGCTCGGTTGCGAGCTGGTGCATTGCCTCCACAATTTTATACATGCCACCCCTGGGATACCATGTGCCTGATTTTACATCCGCATAATTCATCAGACTATACAAGGCCGGCGTATCTTGTGGCAAAGCTCCTAAAAACAACACCGGAAACTCAAGCAGTTGCTGTAGTTGAGGATTTTTAAAATGTTTGCCGATGTGTTTCTTCATCGATGTAAAAACATCCAGCCGGAAGATGCCTTTTAAAAGATCCAGGTCTGCAAACTCAGCAATACTTTGCCCGGGTTTATGTACCAGTTTATTGATGCCCACTTCATATTTATATTGGGCTTCCTCCATAAATTTGTCCAGCTGTACTCCACTGCCCGGCTCAATAGTGTCAAATAAATTTTTAAGACACTTGTAATCGGCTGGTATATCCATGTATTTTTCCGGCCAGTAAATCCTGTAGGAAGGATCTAGCCTGTCGAGCTGATAATAATCGCTGACGGTTTTACTAAAGCAATTAAAAAAGCGCTCAAACACATCCGGCATCCAATACCAGCTGGGACCCATGTCAAAGGTAAACCCTTCTGCATGTAACACCCTCGCTCTTCCACCAGGCATAGATTGCTTTTCTACAACAGTAACATTCCAACCTTCTTTTGCCATAAAACAGGCAGCGGATAAGCCGGCAAATCCGCTTCCTATGATGACTACGTTTTTCAAATTAAGGTAAACCTAAAGCGTTTTATTTTGGTAAAGGAATGGGTAAAAATTAATAACGGGTAATCTGTTCCTTCAATAACTTTCTTGCAAAGTGTATCCGGCTCTTGATGGTACCCAGGGGCTCGCTCAACATATCTGCAATTTCGTGGTACTTATACCCTTCAAAATACAACATAAAAGGATTGCGAAAAATAGCAGGCAGCTCATGAACGGCAGCCTGTATATCTTTTAACTTTAAAGCGCCTTCAGCAGCATTACTGGTAGTAACCTGATTATAATTTAACAAAAACTCATTTGGAGTGCTGTCGAAAATGGTATTTTGTTTTGCCTTGCGCCGGTAATTATTAATAAATATATTGCGCATAATGGTATACAACCAGGCCTTGATATTTGTACCCACATTGTATTTCTCTTTATTGGCCAGAGCCCTGTACATAGTTTCCTGCAATAAATCTTTCGCCACCTCATTGTCCCGCGTAAGGGTAATAGCAAAGGGTTTTAAAAATTCAGTATTGTTAACAAGCAATTGATTGAAGTCTATCGTTGCCATCTTAAATTGTTTAAATTGTTATACTGTAAAGTTAAACAAATAAAATTGAATAATGCACTATTTTTTGTTTAATTTTTTTAACATTTTATTAAACAAATAAAATGAAGGAGTAATCAGGAAAAGCGGCTTACAAAGCGGCGACAAATTCCATCACTTCAGGAAATGACTTTTTGAAATTGATATGCGCGGGAATTTTCTTTTCATAAGTATTTGTAAGCAGGCCTGAAATAATAATCGGTGTTGAGTGAAACTTTTTTGTGATAGCCGAGATAAACTTATCGAAATTAAAATTATGCCCCACAGCGGTGAGATGAGAATATAAGTAGTCTGGCTTTTTTAAATTTACCACATACTCAACATCCTGCATAGGTACATTGGCACCCAAATAAATGGTTGAGATACCCCTGCTTTTTAAAAGGTAGTACATAAATAACATCCCCAGCTCGTGATATTCACCCTCCGGCAGAAACAACAATACTGTTTTAGTAACTTTCAGAGAGGTAACAATTCCTTCAATACCTCCTATCAGCTTTTGCCGGATGATATTTGTTACAAGATGCTCCTGCGCTGGATTTATGTGATTGGTAAGCCACAGAATTCCTATTTTTTCCAGGTAAGGAAAAATAATATCCCTGATCGTTCGCTCAATGCCCCTCACACGGATATAGTTATCAAGAATGCTTTCCAGTTTTTCAATGTTTAAATCAACCATGCATTGTATTAAATCATGTACAATGCGTTCCTGCTGGGCCTGTGTCTGAGTTAACGATAATATCTTTTCCCTAACCTCAGCGTCTCCCATCTTGTCTATATGAGAAATCTTGTAGCCATATTTATTTAGTAAGGAGATATTAAGGACTTTTTTTAACTCGTCGTTGCTGTAATACCTTATGTTGGTATCCGAACGGGATGGCTTTAAAAAATTGTAACGCTGCTCCCAAATTCGTATGGTGTGCGCCTTGATACCTGATAAGTTTTCGAGATCTTTTATTGTGAATGAATTCATAGCTGGTGAGTTATTTCTTTTGGCCTTTTAACAATGGTTAAATTATTTTGTTTAAAGATAGCAGTTAAAAGATTAACAAGTCCGATTCTAAGTCACTTTTTAAGGCAGGTTAAATAAAGAACTTTGCTTCCCGGGTCTATTGCGTAAAAAAAATCCCGGCTCCTTTCGGAACCGGGATAACCTTTATTCATATTTTCAAATCATCTAAAGTGTTACCCGAACAAAAAAATCCCGCTCAATATCGATAATTTCTGCTTTGTTCAACCATCCCATTTGTCCAAGCAGTGATTCCAGGTCGGTTTTAGAATAATAATACAATGGACAATTGCGCATCTTGTAACGAACTTTGCGTTGCCAGCCAAGAAAACCGCCACTTTTTGGGAAACTCATCAATAACTCTTTAGTTACTTCTTTTTCCAGCTTTTTAAATGTGTCAATGGGTGTTTTTATGTAGTCGAAAAATCCAACCAACACTGCTGCGTCGTACTGCTGAGAAAACGGATGTTCCAGGTAGCCGCTGTGTATATAATTAACTTTACCCTCTGTAATGTATTGAGCTGTCTTTTGTTCGGCCAGCTGCAACATGCCTTCGGCGATGTCTATTCCAGTTACTGTTTTACCTGCATTCAACAAGGCCTCGCAATAAACGCCGCCACCGCAACCCACATCCAGTATGGTTCTAATCTCATTGGTTGCAGTATATTTCAACACCAGTTCATAGCGCAGGCGCATAGACACCCTGAAATATTTATCTAAAAATTTATCCCAACTACTTCTCTTTTTTGTGTGACCGTAAATACTGTCAAAATCTGCTGCGTATCCGTGAAAAAACGTAGCTACATCCTTTGTTTCTGAAATATATTCTTTTGTGTTGGTCATTATGTATGGTTGTTTAAAATGTTTGATACTGTTGTGCATTCAAAATCGGATAACAGCTGCCTTGTTTTTTTTTCGGCAGAATACAAATTTACATAGTGCGTAAATCTTATCCTGCGGTTAATGCCGGGTACTTTTGGCTGGTTGATATCAAGTTCCCATGGATGCAGGTAGAAAATGCAGTGCCTTTCTTTAAGCATGCTGGTCATCTTTTCTTTAAAGAAAGAATAAGGCAGCAACCGGAAATAACCGCCTCCTACACCAAAATCAAAATTCATTACTTTTAGAGTACTCACCGGAAATTCAAGCAACCCATTGTTGAGATGCTGAATGGCGGGATTGAATCCTGGTATACCAGTTCGTTTTGCATCTCCCGGAAAAATACTTGAATCGTATTGAAACCCTTCTTCCTTCAATATATCCAATGCCCACAAACTTCTTGCATCAATCGAAAAATAGGGTGCCCGGAACCCGGTATAACTAACGCCAAACGGCTGAATTAATTGTTTTGATTTTTGTATTTCTTCCCTGAACTGATCGGGTGTTAATTTATATATAAACGGATGAGAATAAGTGTGGCAGCCAATCTCATGGCCTTCGGCAATAATTTCACGGATCATCAGCGGATGATCTTCAATTGTTTTTGCCAATAAAAAATACGTTGCCTTTACATTGGCCTTTTGAAAAAGTTCCAGCAATTTATAGTGCCCGATATGTAATCTTTTTTCGAGCTTTATCCAATTGCTTACAGGCAGGTCGATGCCCTGGTACCAATCTTCAAAATCTACCGTAAAAGCAATCTTCATTTCAGTTTGTTCTGTTGTAAATAATTTGTAAGCGCTGTGCCATTACATGCATATCCCAGTGCTGTATTACATGCTGTTGTGCACGCCTGCCAAATAATGCCCTTAATTCTGGTTGCAAAATTAGTTGTTCTGCCTTGTTAACTAATGCCTTCCTGTCGGTTTGCGGTACAATAAAACCTGATTTACCATTTTCCAATACCTCGGTTGCTCCTTCTACTTCAAACGTTACAACCGGCACCTGCAGTAAAGAAGCTTCTACAATCACCCTGGGTAATCCTTCCCTTAACGATGTAAAAATAAAAATATCGCTTACAGACAAATATTTGGGGATATCTTTTCGATAGCCCAAAAACAAGATATTCTCTTTTTTAATACTTTTTTCTTCTGCAAGCACTTTACATTCAGCCAGCAATTCCCCTTCTCCAATCAATAAAAACTTTAGGTTAGTATATTTTTTTTGTAATTCTGCGAAGGCTTCAATAGCATAACGCTGCGCTTTTGAATAAGAAAATCTGCCGACTGTTATAAATACAATATCATCCTCTGCTATCCCCAACGATTTTCTAAACAAAATTTTATCGCTTGTTGTTTGAACGGCCTGCTGCATATAACTGTCAATATCAATTCCGCTTCTTACTATTTCAAAAGGTATTTTTTCACCGATATTTTCTTTCCTGTATTCGTCTACGGTATCTTTTCCTACCGCCACTACCAGGTCGGCGCAATAAATAGTCAACTTTTCAAGCAGGATATAAAAGTTTCTTTTTAACCTGCTCATCGGATCATTGAAGGTAACCCCATGCAATCCATAAATTACGTAAGGGCAACGAGCCAGCCATGCAGCCAGTTTTGTAATGAAGCTGGCTTTTGTTTCGTGCGTATGTACAATGTCATATTTTTCTTTGCGGATAAGCCGGTAGTAAAACCACAACGCCTGCAAATCTTTTAACGGGTGAATGGTGTTAACCAGGTAAGGGCAAACAATCATTTTTATTTTAGGGTGCTTGCAAAACAAATCATCCTTACACTCCACACCACAGCTTAAATGAAATTCAAATTCCTTTGAAAGATTGGCAATGGTGTAATAGATATTTTTTTCAACGCCGCCACCCAATACCAACCGCGTAGTTGTGTGCAGAATCTTTTTCTTTTTTATGCCGGCTGGTTTCATTTGCTGAGGTAAACTTTTTTATACCAAATTTCCATACTTAATAAAGTCCACAAAATTTTTGCTCTTTTTTCTGCGGATATTTTGATGGTATTATTTAACAGCCCGGTTAAAAATGCATGCTGTAAAAACTGGTTACTGATCGCATCCGGGGCGCCAACATAGTCAAACACTACATCCCTCAACTCTTTTTCAACCCACTTTTTCAATGGTATTTCAAATCCTCTTTTGGGCTGGTTAATTAATTCACCGGGTAAATATTTTTTTGCCAGTTGTCTTAATAAATATTTGGTAGTACTTCCATTAATTTTAAAGCTGTCATCCATACCGGGCGCATATTCCAGCAAATCTTTACAAAGAAAAGGACTGCGCCCTTCCAGTGAGTGAGCCATGTTGGCGATATCCATCTTCACCAGTAAATCTGTGAACAGGGTTGTATTAAAATCCATGTTCATAATCTTTCTTAATCCACTGATGGGCGCATTAGCCACCGCGGTAAAATCGGCACGCATTGATTCAAGGTAATTCATTCCATTGGCAGTGATGTTTGTCTCATAATCTTCCATAATATCCACCCCTGCAGATAAATAAATTTCCAGGCTATTTTTGGATGCCAGCGAAAGCAACCTGTAAATATAATTGTATTTGGATTTTTTGTTATGGCCCGGGGGAAGCAAATTCTTTGCCAGTGAAGCTGTATTTTTTACCGCTCCATGGCTTTTAAAAAAATCATATTTGGCAAAAGGAACATAGCGCCTGTATCCGCCAAACAATTCATCGGCTCCATCGCCATTTAAAATAACGGTGAGGTGTTTTTTTGCTGCAGCACTTACATAATAACTAGGTATAGCAGAGCTGTCAAAAAATGGCTCGCCATAATTACTGCATATTTTTTCGAGATCATTCTTCAAATGATCAAAGGAAATCTTTATTTCCGTGTGGTTGGTATGGCATTTCTCTGCCACCAGTTTTGCAAGGGGTGCTTCATCATACTCTCCGTCAAACGAAACTGTAAATGTTTTTATCCTGTTATTATATTTACTGGCAATGGCGGTAGTTAAACCACTGTCAATACCGCCGCTTAAAAAACTACCCACTTCCAAATCAGATGACTCAACCCTTCTTTTTACCGCCGCATTCAAA
Source organism: Ferruginibacter sp. (assembly GCF_028288465.1). Classification (GTDB taxonomy): domain Bacteria; phylum Bacteroidota; class Bacteroidia; order Chitinophagales; family Chitinophagaceae; genus Ferruginibacter. The sequence goes on from NZ_JAQBNR010000069.1 coordinate 108,048, forward strand.
TATTCATCTACCTTCTCAACGCTTTGTTCAAAATTATCTGTATGAGTTTGCAGGTAAAAATCATTGATGCTCCACCAGCAGGTATCAGTTATGTCAAGCGTAGTACAATCTATTAATAAAAAATGGCCCGCCTTTAATTCGCTTACATTTTTATAGGGTGTGCAACTTCCGTAGAAGGAGCCTAACCGCAGGTAATGGTAAAAATGCTGGTCATTCATTTGCAGTGGCAGCAAGCCTTTCAGGCAATTCAGTTCACTGGCAAAAACAAATTTTTCTTTATCCCGATAATAATACAAAGGCTTTTTGCCGGCACGGTCGCGTGCGATAAACAATTTTTTTTCCTGCCTGTCGTATAAGGCAAATGCGAACATCCCTTCCAGGTAATGCAAAAAGTTAACGCCAAATTGCTGGTATAAAAGTAACAGGGTTTCTGTATCGGAAGAAGTAGTGCCGTGCAAATTAAGCAGGCTTCTTATTTCTTTGTGGTTGTAAATTTCACCGTTAAAAATAATGGTGTAACGATCCTGTAAATGCATTGGTTGCTTACCTCCGCCAATATCAACAATGGATAAACGGAGATGATATAAGTCTACATTATCAACCATATAACCGGCCTGCTCATCAGGACCGCGGTGTAACATTTGTTCATCTATTTGCTTGTATAATAATTTAAAATTTACTGCGCCTGCAATACCACACATATAACACTATCTTTAGTATCAACAAAATAACTCTATATTATTGAATAGCAGATGATAATTTGGGATAAATTTGTCTGCACACTGCATTTACTCTTACGTATAAAAAGTTTTCTTATTAAAAAGGATGGGTTTTACTGACTTCATATTATTTCCATTTTATGTCCTCATTTTTCATTTAATTTTTTCGGCCAGGCGAAAACGTATGACTGATCCGTTTTTAAAAAAATACCAGCGGCAGGGCTTTTGGATACGCGTGTTTAGTGCTGTTGCATTTACCGTTTTCTTTGTTTATCTCACACCCGGTGACAGTACTTCGTTATACTACCCCGAAGGGTATCATATGTACAGCCTGATACTAAATAATCCTGTTAAATATATTCACCTGCTTTTTACTGCCGGAGCAAATTATGACGAGAATCTTTTAATGGTGCCGGATAATATTAATTCGTTTAAAATAGAAAGTAATTTTCTCATAGCAAGGCTGGTAGCCTTTTTTTGCTTTTTTACATTCGGAAAATACCTGCTGATAAACCTTTGTTTTTCGATGATTGCTTACAGCGGCGTATGGCGTTTGTACAAATTTTTTTATGAGCATTACCCGCATTTACATAAGGGCTTAGCCATCACCATTATTTATTTACCCTCACTGGTATTTTGGTGCTCGGGTGTGCTGAAAGATCCGGTTTGTATATGCATGCTGGGCTGGTTAACTTATTCTCTGTATTGTATTTTTGAAAAGCGCCGGGTGTCTTTTAAAAATATATTCATAGCAGTTATTGCCGCTTATACATTGTACATTGTTAAGGTTTACATCATTATTTGCTATCTGCCTTTTTTTATTTTATATCTGGTTTTAGTGAACCTGAAACTACTGAAAAATACAATATTGAAATGGTCTATTGGTGTACTGATTTTATCTGCTGTTGTTGTTGGCATTTTTGTTTTAGCCGACACGTTAAAAGATCAGCTTGGCTTTTTTGCATTGGATAAAATAGTTGAATCGGTTAAAACGCAGCAAACCAATTTTATCAATATGGCAGAAGGTGCTGAGTCATCTTTTTCTCTGGGCGTGGAATACGATGGATCGCCAGGCAGTTTATTGAAAATGACACCAGCAGCAATTGTGGCCACTTTTTTTCGCCCTTTTCTTTGGGAGTCAAAAAAAATTTCTACGCTGATGTCATCGGCAGAAAGTCTTGCTCTGATTTTACTGACTATATACGTACTTATAAAAGCGGGACCTTACCGGTTTATAAAGACGTTGTTTACTGATCCAATGATCTCTTTCTGCTTTTTTTACTCTGTAGTATTTGCCATTTTTGTTGGTGCCACAACACTCAACTTCGGCACGCTGGTACGTTATAAAATTCCTTGTTTACCGTTTTATATCATTGCACTCCTGTTAATACTGGACGCCTTACCCAGCAAGAAAAAGGAAATTAAAAATAGCCTGGAAATGTGAGGATCTTCAGGCATTTAAAGCATTTCCTCTTCTGAACACCAATTGCGCCATGGACCGAAGATTGAGCAATTTTCGTAATGGAAGTTTAAAAGAACGGTTAAGTGTAAGTATAGCGGGTTCAATAGTAGTGAACAGGTTTAAAAAATTTGCTTCATTCGACTGCAGGCTGTACTGTGCAATCATTTTTTGACGGCCGGCAATACCCATTCTTTTTCTTAAGGAAGCATCCAGCAACAGCTTTTCAATATTATTATACCATTCATCATCGGAGTCAGCAAAGTAACCATTTACTCCTGCTTCTATAATTTTTTTATTTACACCAACGGATGATGATACAGAGGGTATACCCAACGACAAATATTGAATTAATTTAAATCCGCATTTCCCTTCACTCCATTCATCTGCTGTAAGTGGCATTAACCCAATTTGACATGCGGCTAGTTCAGACACTTCATTTTCTTCACTCCATTCAACATAGGCTACATTTTTTAAATTGAGCGATGGTTGTTGGTTACAGATAATTTTTACGTTAAAATCGTATTTATCCTGCAGTCGCCTCAACGCATTTTCTACAATGGCTAAATATTTTAAGGTAGAAAAACTTCCTGTCCAGGAAATGGTAATTTTTTCAACGTCATGATTGGCCAGTACATTGTACCGGTTGACGGTATCAACACAGGTTGGATTATATACAACATTGCTATTGTATTGACGGGCATGATTGCATAAATATTGGTTACCGGCGCTAACGCAGTAAGCCATTTTGCAAATGGCGTTAACCTTTTGTGCGTTTTTAAAATGTGCTGCCAGGCGATTTTGCTTAGATACCGATGGCAACCAGATAGCATCATCAAAATCATAAATCAGTTTCTTTTGAAATAACCTGGCTACAAGCCACTCAAAAACCGGGGGGCCAACAGGCGCAAATTCACGTTGTACCAACACGAAGTCGTATTTGTCTATTTTAAATAACAATAGCAGTCTTTTGAAAAAACCTTTACATAATGCAAGAGATTTTTTAAAGAGAAACCCGTACTGATGAATGATCTTAAAATCTGCGGGATCTAAAAAGGATTTAGTAGTTACTTCGTATCCATTTTTTACGAGGGTGTCTTTGTATAATTCAAACCGGAAGCGTTGGCACGGCGAAACATTTTCAGGGTACTGAACAATCATTAAAATTTGTTGAATTCCCTTTTTCATTGCAGTGTGGGTAAGCCGGCATTAAAAATTTAGAATATGTAATCAGCCATCTTCATTTGTTTTTCAAACAAGTGCGGTTAAGGCTAAACTCTAAACGTTTTTTATACCGTTTTATTATTCCGAAATAAGCTCAAAAAACCGGCAGGACTGGCGTGATATATTACAATTTATTTAAGCAGAAAGTGCGGGATGGAGATTGTATTTGGCAGCAGCAAGTTTGGTCAGGAGAATATGATGTCATATACTTTTTTATACCTCTCCACCGCAGTGTTAAGCGAATAAAAATTGGCGCAACTGTTGCGGATATTTTTTTTATCAAATGGATTACCCTCAGCAATTTTTTGAACTACCGCGTTAAATGACTCATCTGAAAAATCAGGCAGCAGGTAGCCACTGTTATAACTTTCAACAATTTCGTCCAGGTCGCCTATGCCGCTATTGGTTATTATTGGGATACCCATTGCCATTATTTCGCCGTGCTTGGTTGGCGAAGAAGCTTGTTTTGAATAACATGGCTTTATAAAGAAAACAGCATAAGTACTAAAGGATAATAGCACGGGCACTTCATGCCGCTTACCATGCTGAACAATTACCTGTCCTTCTGCGAGACCATATTTGGCGCCAGCAGCAGCGACAGTTTGCTGACTGTCGGGTGAAATAAAAAGAAATTTTGCCTTGGGTATTTTAACTGCTACTGCTTTGCAAAAGTGCATCATTTCATCCGTTAAATACCAGCCACCAAGTGAGCCAAGATAAGTAATTATAAAATCGTCGTTGCTGATATTCAGGGCGGATGAAAATGCCGCTTTCAGCAATGGATCAACTTTCTCAGGATTAAACAATTCCATATCAACACTGCAGGGAATTACTTCTACCGGTACTGGCTGGTGGGGCAAATCGGTGCGGCTGTGAATTATTTCCCGCGCTTTATTTGTTACACAAACAGAATAGTCAGCTTTAACAAGACAAGCTTTTTCATGCGCTTTAAAAAACTTGTAAATCTTTTTTAACAGCGGATTTTTTAAATTCCATATACCGCCTTCTACTCTTTCATCTGCCCAAAATCCACGTATATCATTTAAAAATTTTATCCCAAATTTATTTTTCAAATATATGCCAACCAATGATGGTAAGCCGGGCCGTGTATGTACCATATCAAAATGGTGAATGGCATGCAGTTGACCGGCCTTTTTTTTCAATACATAAAAATCATATAGGGAAGAAAATACAGGAGGTTTTTTATGATATGGTACTGACACCCATTGGATAGCAAAGGGCGTCAGCATATTTTCTACATAACCCCGGTTGGCAGCAAATCTTTCGGGTTTATCACAACTTAAAATGACAAAGCTATACCCAAATTTTGTAAGGTTCGACAGATAAGGAATCACCTGGCTTTGTCCCAGAGGATCTGTCATACCATCGTAAGATATAAAGAGGATTTTTTTATCAGGCATTTTGATTGTTGTTTTCGTCAAGCCACCAATGCAAAACTATGATAAGCCAAAGTCTGTTGTATAAATAACCCGTGCCACTTAAATATTTCTCCCGGAGACGATTTACAACATGATAATTCACAATATTGTATTTACCAATCACTGCTTCAGATGTGTATTTGTCCAGTAAAAATTTCAAGTCCGTTTTTAACCACCTCGCAAGTGGAATACTAAATCCCCATTTCGGCCGGTTAAACAATTCTTTGGGAACGTAATCGAAGAGTACTTCTTTTAAAAGATACTTCATTGTGCCATTGTTATTCTTCAATTTTTCATCCAGTTCCAACGCAAATTCTACCAGCCGGTAATCCAGCAATGGCACTCTTGCCTCAAGCGAATATTGCATACTTGCCCTGTCTACTTTAGTCAGTAAATCATCTTTTAAATAATGATTTAAATCCCAGTATGATTGCCTCTCTGCTTCACTTAAATGATCTGCTTCGGGCGGCAATGAATTGATTTCATCAAAATTAAAATTAGTGCCTACAAGTAAGGCAGTCAATTCCTGCTCCCTGAAAAAATACTGCTCCTGCGAAAAAATGTGTGTGATAATATGTTGCTTATCGCCATAGCCAAACATATTTCCAATGCGCTGGTATTTACTGTTCAGCAAACGGGAGGCATTAAACAACGGTCCCTTTAGCAATTGCCATTGCGGTTCAGCCAATCGCTTCGCCCATTGGTACATGCCATATCCATGAAACAACTCATCACCACCATCCCCGGTAAGCGCAACGGTAACGTGTTGCCGCGCCAACCGGCTTACCATCATGGTTGGAAAAGCGGAGCTGTCTGCAAAAGGCTCATCATATGCCGGTATCAATTTATCAACCAGTTCAATTACTTCTTTTTCTTTTACTTTAAATTCATGATGATCTGTGTTTAAATGTGCTGCCACCTGTGCGGCATATTTTGACTCGTTGAATTGGCCTTCATCAATGGCAATACTGAATGTTTTAATTTTATCAGCACCTGAAATTTTAGCTGCAATAGCTGTAACCAAACTGCTATCAACACCGCCACTTAAAAATGTGCCGATTGGTACATCGCTTATCAATTGCTTTTGTACTGCATCTGTCAATAAATTATTAAGTTGAATTTTTGCCGCAGGCTCATTACTAATCTTATGATTGGCGAGCAGCGATTCGGGTTTCCAAAATTTCACTACTTCAAAAGACAGACTATTTTGCGGCGTGTCTTTCATGCAAATTTGTGTGTAATGTGCCGAAGGAAACTTAGTGGTATTATTGTAAATAGTAAGTGGTTGCGGAATAAAACCGAGGTGTAAAAAGTAAGGCACTGCAGCTTTATTGACAGATAATTTTTTACCCAACAGAGACTTAATTGCTTTTAGTTCAGACGCAAAAACGATGGTTGTTGCATCCTGGTAAATAAACAACGGCTTAATGCCGATGTGATCCCTGCAAATGGTGATTACTTTTTCCTGTGTGTCATAAATTATAAATGCAAACATACCGTTCATCATGGCAAAAATGGAAGGGCCATACTGAACAAATAACTCAAGTAATACTTCAGTGTCAGATGTTGTTTTTAGTGAAAGGCCCTTATCAGCCAGGCGATTTTTTAATTCTCCAAAATTGTATATCTCGCCGTTAAACACAATGCAATACCGGCCATTTGCAGAAAACATGGGTTGATTGGCTCCAGATGATAAATCTAAAATTGACAACCGCCTGTGACCTAAACCAATTTTTCCATCAGGTGAAAAATACATTCCTTCTGCGTCAGGACCGCGGTGCTCTATAGCAGACAAGGCTTTACCGAGTTGTTCTTTCGAAAAAGAATTGTCCATTGAAATATAACCTGCAATACCGCACATATTTTCTTTTTTAGAAGAAGATTTTTAAATTTCTTAAGGCCTGTAATTTATTTATCGTGCAAGCTGCTTTTAAATACGCTCATAATGTATTTTTTGGTACTGATAAGTGTAATAAGTAAAACAAAAAAGTAACTCACCATTACCGCAACAGCAGCACCGTAAGCCGACCATCTTTTTATAAAAAAATAATTGGCTGTGATGGCAACTGCCATCGATAAAAACGAATGAACAATGATTTTCTTCTTCTCTTTGTAGTAAAGAAAAAAGGAATATAATATTGAAGCAAGTGTCCAGAAAAAATAACCCGCCGCAATAAAATAAATATAGTGCAAAGCTTCGTGGTATTTAATGTTTATAAACAAGTGATAAAATAAGGCTGTAAAAAACAGGAATAAAACAAAACTGCCAAACATTGCGCCAATATAATACAATAACAATTTTTTTATTTCATGATACTGCACTTTGTCAGCTGATAACAAGGCGAATATTTTAGGAGAAAAGTACTGTATCAGGGCCGCCGAAAAAATTACAATCACCGAAGCAAATGTGCACGCTATGGTATATACACCCAGCAAAGCGTGATCGGTAGCCAGAAAAAATTTATCCGATGAACTCAGGATAAACATATTGGCTTGCATAACAATAATAGGAAATGCGTAGAGGAGCTCGGCCCGGACATATTTCATTTTTATCTTCCCAAACAGGTAACCGTTTTTAATAAAATAGTATAGCGAATAGGTTGAAACCAATAGAAGTGCAGCCATCATTCCGGTAATGCGTCCTAACCATCCATACTGGTAGGCTACTATCAGTACCAGGGCAATACCCAGTTCCGTCGCGGTTTTGGTTATGCCGATGCCCAGGTAACGAAATGGCTGGTCATTATTCCGTATCAGCCCCGTTGTTTGTTCGGAACAAAAATTTAAGAATGTAACAGCCGGAACTATCCACATGAAAATAACAGGCAGCCCATATTTTGCATGCAGGTAATCTTTCAGCAAAAAAATGATTGCTACTGACAAAAGCGTTGTTGCAATTGTTAAGGCAAAGCCTGTAGTAAAAAAATCTTTGAAATCGGTTTTGCCCAGTTTAAAAAAATCGGTGCTGGCAGATTGAGTAAGGCCGAGAGAAATAAAAGGCATTAAAAAGAGTACCGAACTGCTAAACAAACTTAATACGCCGTTATCGGCAGGGGTTAAAAAGCGGGGATTGGTAAAAACGGGAATTAGCAAAAATGAAATACCCTTTGTGAAGAAGTTCGTAAATGTGTACACTCCGGCAGACCTCAATCCTGGTTTACGTTTCAGTTCATTAAAGTATCCTGATACAGCCATTTATTATTGTGTCAACATTTCAACTAAAAATACAATTCTGTTATTTAAATGTGCGTTGTAAGATAAACGCATATTAACCGATGATATTTTGCTTGTTGAAAGGATTGTAGGGTTATGCTAGATACGAAGTAATTGTTGACTGTTGAAGCATATGGTGATTGGAAGTGCAAAATGACCTGAAGAAAAATTTTGTTAAACTGAGGAAGATAAAAATATAAACCCGCAAACAATGTTGCGGGTTCAAAAATATTTGTATCTGCCTTGAAATTCAGTGAAATGCGCTTAAGAAATTACCCGCTTTAAGTATTCGCCATAACCGCTTTTACTCAATGTTGACGCCAGTTTTAATAATTGCTCTTTGTCAATAAACCCCATGCGGAAAGCGATTTCTTCAGGGCAACCGATTTTTAATCCCTGTCTTTTTTCTATTACCCTTACATATTCACTTGCATCATTCAGCGATTCAAAAGTACCGGTGTCTAACCACGCAAAACCCCTGTCCAGCACACCCACTTTTAGTTTTTTGTTGGCCAGGTAAATTCTGTTTACATCTGTAATTTCATATTCGCCCCTTGGGCTTGGCGGAATATTTTTTGCAATATTCACCACTTCATTATCATAAAAATATAAACCCGGAACGGCAAAATTACTTTTGGGCTGCGTTGGTTTTTCTTCAATACTGATGGCATTTAAATCTGCATCAAACTCAACCACGCCATAACGTTCCGGATCACTTACAGGATAGGCAAATATAACAGCGCCGTCAGGATTGGCAGAGTTCTGAAGTAATTTGCTGAACCCACTTCCGTAAAAAATATTATCTCCTAAAACAAGTGCTACGCTATCAGCTCCAATAAATTTTTCACCAATTACAAAAGCCTGTGCAAGTCCGTTTGGTATTTCCTGCTTTGCATATTCAATTTTGCAACCCCACTGTGAGCCATCACCGAGCAACCGTATAAACTGGGCCTGGTCATCTGGTGTAGTTATGATCAAAATCTCCCTTATTCCTGCCAGCATTAAAGTGCTCAGCGGATAATAGATCATCGGTTTATCGTAAATAGGCATTAATTGTTTACTGATGCCCATTGTTATTGGATACAACCTTGTACCGCTGCCACCTGCCAAAATAATTCCTTTCATATTTCCTGGATTCTTAAATGAAATTGCTTTTTATCGTTTATCGTATTGTTGCTCGTAATAGTTCTGATAATTGCCACTCGTAACGTGGTTAAGCCATTCGGTATTGTTCAGGTACCAATCTATAGTTTTTGAAATACCTTCTTCAAATTGCAGCGATGGCATCCACCCCAATTCATTTTTAAGCTTGGTTGCATCAATCGCATATCGCAAATCGTGTCCGGCCCTGTCCTTTACGTAAGTAATCAGCTTTTCAGAAGTGCCTGTTTCACGTCCCAGTTTCAAATCCATTTGTTTGCACAGTTCTTTTACCAAATCAATATTGGTCCATTCGTTGTGCCCGCCAATATTGTAGGTTTCACCAATTTTGCCGGTGTGGAAAATAACATCGATGGCCCTTACATGGTCTTCTACGTAAAGCCAGTCCCTGATATTTTCCCCTTTCCCATAAATTGGCAAAGGCTTATTGTTAATGATATTGTGTATGCAAAGAGGTATTAATTTTTCAGGAAAATGAAAAGGCCCGTAGTTGTTGCTGCAGTTGGAAATTTTTACCGGCATGTGGTAGGTGTGATAAAAAGCCCTTACCAAATGATCAGACGCTGCTTTGGAAGCGGAATAGGGGCTGCGGGGATCGTACGCCGTTTCTTCAGTAAAAAACCCTTCTTTTCCAAGCGAGCCATATACCTCGTCAGTAGAAATATGATAGAAAATCTTATTATCAAAATTATCTTTCCAAAACTCTTTGGCAGTTTGCAAAAGGCAGCCGGTCCCTACCACGTTGGTGGTGACAAAAGCCAGCGGGTCAGTAATAGACCTGTCAACATGGCTTTCAGCCGCACAATGAAGTACCGCAGTAAATTGGTGTTTTTCAAATAAGGAACGCAAAAATGGGAGGTCGGTAATATCGCCTTTTACAAATTCATAATTGGCGTTATGCTCAATATCTTTTAAATTTTCAAGATTCCCGGCATAGGTAAGCTTATCAATATTTACAATTTTGTACTGTGGGTATTTTGTAACAAATAATCTTGTTAAATGAGAACCAATAAACCCGGCGCCACCGGTAATTAATACTGTATGCATAGGTTGTTTTTATTAAAAGTGTGTAAAAATAGAAATAAATTCTTAAGTACGTGCTTTTGGTAATATTGCGAAATGATTAAGGCAGTCAGCAAATGTCAATATCTTTACGCTTGTAATTATTAAAACGGTAATGTAATAGACGTATGCAAGATCAAATGACGGGTTCAGCTCATCTCCTATCATATTATGACTTATTGCTTACCCCCATCTATTTTGTCCTCATTTTATTTTGGATTATTTATTGGAAAAAAAAACGTTACCAAAATTCTCCCTTAAAAAAATACATTATCCCGGCGTTTATACTTAAGTCAATTTGTTGTGTTCTGTTGGCATGCCTGTATAACTTTTATTATGGTTATAGCGATTCTCAATTTTATTTTAATGGTGCAATTGAAATCTGGAATGCGACAAAAGCAAATCCAGTATACGGACTAGAACTGGTTTTTAAGCCGTTGGAAAAATGCTCGCAGGCTGCACAACAATTTGCATCTCATATGTCAAATGAGGATTATGTGTCGTCAATGATGAACATGTTTAAGTTTTCCGGTTTTGTCGGAATGTTTTGCTTTGGCACTTATTTGCCGGTTGCACTATTTTTTACGCTGCTGAGTTTTATCGGAAGCTGGAAAATTTTCCTTGTTTTTGCTGAGGAATTTCCTGCGCATTATAACAAAATTGCTCTAAGCTGCCTTTTTGCACCTTCTTTTATTTTTTGGAGCACAAACGTTTTAAAAGATCCGCTGTGTATTTTTGGACTTGGTCTCTGTGTGAGTGCGTTGTATAATTTTATGAAGGGTAGGTTTACTTTTTTTTTAGTGCTTGAAATGGTTACGGGCGCAATTATGATGCTCCTTTTTAAAAACTATATTTTTTATATTTTTTGTGTGGCAGCTGTTTTCAGTGTCTATATAAATCTTATTACCTCATCTGTCAGCAGGTTTAAAATTTTCTTTAAACTAGGGTCACTTTTTCTATTATTTTTTGCTGTAGCTTTCCTTTTTTGGCAAAAAAATTACATCATAGAAACTCTCTCGGGTGGATTTATGAATGAAGTTCTGTTTATACAAAACAGTCAAAAAAATCAGGGAGGCTCAGTATATGTGCTATCCAATGTAGATGACTTTAGTTTTTGGGGCATTTTGAAAACCTATTTTAGTTCACTTACTGTTGCCTTATTCAGGCCCTATATTTGGGAAATACCGAACCTGATAGCAACGGCCAATGCTCTTGAATCTCTTTTAGTTTTCATATTCACTTTTTATCTTTTAATTAAATTAAAATTTACAGGATTTTTTAGTGCTGCATTTAAAAACCGCATTTTAACCTTCTCTTTAATATTTACTCTTTTGCTGGCTCCTTTAGCGGGCCTTGTTTCATTCAATTTTGGAACTTTAGTCAGGTATAAAGCTCCTGTAGTGCCGTTTTATTACACCTATTTAATTTTGTTATACTATACTGTGCTGCCTCACAAGAAGGTGAAAGAAAAAGAGCAATACTAAATACTGTTTTATGATTCTTTTCAAAAAATTGGCTATAAATTTTATAAACAATGAAAGTATTACAGGTTTTATATTCCGGGTTAGGCGGACATGGAAATGTTTTCTTTTCCTTTATTGCTGCAGATGAAGATAAGGAAAATGAATACGAAGCCATATTTGCCGGGGTAGAAGATATAAGAGAAGAGTATATTAAAAAAAGTGATGAATTTGATATTGAGTGGAACTTTATAAAGAAACGAAAGCGGTTGGATATTGACTTCAATAAAAAATTTATTGCAACCATAAAAAACAGTCAATGCTCCATTATTCTTCTCAACGGAAGCAGGTTTATTATTTTGGCAAAAATTGCGGCCTTCATTAGTAAAAACAAGAAAAAGATAATGGTTACCGAAACCCAGGCCAATCAACTTAAAACAAAGGCCGAATGGTTGTGGTTTATTTTAGCCATGGTGTTTGCTGATAGTATCGTTTTTTTAACTGATAGCTTTAGAGATGAGATAAAGAAAAAATTAAGCCTTTTTTACAACGCCGGAAAAATTGCGGTTATCAATAATGGGCTTGATTTGGCAATTTTCAAGCCCGCTGTTAAACTGCCTGATAAAACAATTGTGCTTGGTATGCAAAGCCGCATAGTACCGATAAAAGATCATGCCACTTTATTAAGAGCTTTTGCATTATTGCAGCAAAAATATCCTGAACTTGTTATGCAACTAAAAATTGCAGGAGATGGAGAGGCACTAGCCGAAATGAAGCAACTCGCTGCGGATTTAAAAATAGATAATGCTGTAACATTTACCGGCATGCTGAATGAAGTGGAATTAGTAGCTTTTTTACAATCTCTCGATATCTATATACATGCTTCGCTGGGAGAAACGATGAGTACAGCGATTATGCAGGCTATGGCCTGCAAATTACCAATTATAGCATCGGATGTTGCAGGCATTAATAACATGATAAAAAATAATGACACTGGTATTTTAGTGCCTGTTAAGAATGAAGCAGCTCTTGCAGAAGCAATTTCTGTAATCATCCATAACTCAACAAAAGCTGAAACATTGAAACAATCAGCCTACAACTTTGCTGTTTTGAATTACAGCAATAAAACTATGTTTGTAAAATATCAGGCTGTTTTTGAATCACTATCAATTAAATAAGATAAAGAGTAAGGGTGAATAAGCAATGACAAAAATGAAAATTTTATTTTATCTGAGAGTGGTAGTAATGGGGGGAGCAGAAAGGTACCTGTTAACGCTATTACCAGAACTAAAAAAACAAAATATTGAGGTGGGTTTTTTTTGCACCCTTCAAGATAACAACCAGGAAATTATAAACCGCTTTGCCGAATATTACAAACAATATGATATACCTGTTTATATATGCAAAGCATCTTCACCTGTAAGTTTAAAAGCAGCCAGTTCCCTTGCCAAAGTAATAAAAAAGGGAAATTACTCAATCCTAAGTGCACACTTAATACACGCTGAAATAATTAGTTCCCTTTCCAAAATATTCTTCCACACACACTGCAAACTGGTTGTTACAAAACACGGTTATCTTCAAAAATTTATGGACGTACATGGCTTGGATTACACAAAGGTTAACAGGCTAAGCGTTAGTTATCAGGTAGAAAAGTTTTTACAATATTTTGTTGCTGACAATTTTTCGGTTTCGGTTGGCCTGGCAAATTTTTATATAAAATCCGGAATTTGCCAATCCTCAAAAATGAGTGTAATACATCATGGTCTAGAACCTGACTTTTCGATACGTTCGGACTTAAAACTAAGATATTCCGATAATCAGCTGTTAATTATCGGACGGTTGCGGCGCCTGAAAGGACACCACCTGCTGATTAAAGCGGTTAAATTGCTAAACACAGAAATTCCTGATATAAAATTAATTATATTAGGACAAGGAGAAGAAATGCCCGTTCTTGTCAAAATGGTAAATGAGTCCAATTTAAATTCCACTGTGATATTTGCAGGATATACAGATAATGTAAGTGATTATATTAAATGCTCTGATATCGTTGTAGCTCCGTCAACTGCTGAGGCTTTTGGATTGATGGTCCTGGAAGCTTACAGCTGTGCTAAGCCTGTCGTGGCTTTTAACGTAACTGCCTTTGATGAAAATATAATTGATAATGAAACTGGATGCCTTGTCGTTCCATATAGTATTGAAGAAATGGCAGCGAAAATTAAGTACCTGTTGCAAAATAAAAATATTGCGACCCAATTCGGATTAAATGGCGCCAGGCTGTTGAAAAATAAATTTTCTTTATCAGAAGCCATTGCAAAAACAATTGCTTTTTTTGAGAAACAATGCGTTGACTGATTATTCTATATTTTTAATTATAATAAATAAAGGTTTATTTTTTAACCATATAATCCGGATAGTTTTAGATTGGAAAGCGTTGCACTACTACTTTCGTCCGCCAAAACAAGTAACTTGCGACCTGAAAATTTTACATTATTGCCCATTATGAGTAAAAATAAGATAGAAATAATTGTTACAGGAGGGGCCGGTTTCATAGGAAGTCATTTAATAGAAAAACTGTTGGCTTCCAATTACTCAGTAACGGTGATCGACAATCTGGATCCGTTCTACTCTCCTGATGTAAAACTTAAAAATATTGCAGCTGTAATAAATCACCCTTATCTGAGATTTATTGAAACAGACATATTGAATACAGAAGAGCTTTATAAAAAATTAACGGGAGAATATGAGGTAATTGTTCACCTGGCTGCAAAAGCCGGCGTACGTCCATCTTTGGAGAACCCCATTATTTATCAGGATGTGAATGTAAAGGGTACTCAAAATATGCTTGAATTTGCAAGGCACAAGAATATTAAACAGTTTGTTTTTGCCTCTTCAAGCAGTGTTTACGGTATTAATAAAAATTTCCCCTGGAAAGAATCTGATTTTGTTCTTAACCCGATCAGCCCCTATGCCAGCACTAAAATTTCCGGCGAATTGCTGGGTTCTGTCTACAGTCATTTATTTGGTATCCGTTTTATAGCACTTCGCTTTTTTACGGTTTTCGGACCAAGGCAGCGCCCCGATCTGGCAATTCATCTGTTTAGTAAGAAATTGCTTAACGGAGAGCCTATTAACTTTTTTGGCAATGGAAGTACCAGGCGGGATTACACCTATGTTGATGACACAGTACAGGGAATTTTTAATGCTATACAATACACCTGGTCAAATTATGAGGTATTTAATTTGGGAAATCATCAAACCGTATCTTTGTCTGAAATGATTGCTGCTTTAGAAGAGGTATTTGATAAAAAAGCGATTTTAAACCATTTGCCCGAACAAATGGGAGATGTACCCATTACATTTGCGGATATTTCAAAAGCAGAACAGTTATTAAACTATATACCCAAGACTAACTTTAAAAAAGGTATAATAAATTTTAAAAATTGGCTTCAGACACAATAAAGAACGTTGCGATTGTATCAAATACCTCCTGGTACATATATAATTTTAGAAAAGGCCTTTTGCAAAAGTTAATCAGTGCAGGTTATAATGTTTTTGCTATTGCTCCAAAAGACAAATTTGTCAAAGAGATTGAGACCTTGGGTTGTGTTTTTATCGAATTAAAACATATTCATAATAAAGGCAAAAATCCATTTCATGACATATCGCTTACCCTTGAACTACGCAAAATTTTTAAAGCAAACCACCTTGATTTTTGTTTTTTCTTCACTCCCAAAATAAATATTTTCGGCTCTCTCGCCGCCAAATTTACCGGAATAAAAACAGTAGCTACTATCAATGGTCTTGGTTTTGTTTTTAGTGAGGGTCAGCCCGGATGGCTTAAGTTTACGGTTGAAAAATTATATACAATTGCCTTTAAAAATTTAAAAGCAATTATTTTTCAAAATAATGATGACAAAAATTATTTCCTGCAGAATAAAATTATAGATCACCGGCAGGAGATTATTGTAGTAAAGGGATCAGGCGCAAATCTTATTGAATTTAACCAAAAAACATTTTTTAATACCGGAAATCGATTGGTTTTTTTATTATCGGCCAGGCTTATAAAAGAAAAGGGTTTATCGGAATATTTTGAAGCGGCAAAAAATCTTAAGCAGAAATATCCTGACATCACCTGTGCCTTACTGGGTCTGGAGGCAGATAATCCTTCATCGATACCGTTACAGATTGTGGAGAAGATGCACGAGCAAAAAATTATTGACTACCGGGGTGGAACGGATGACATGAGCAGTGTTTTAAATACGATAGATGTAATGGTGCTTCCTTCCTATTACAGGGAGGGCATTCCGAAAATTTTAATAGAGGCTTTAGCCAAGGGATTACCCGTAATTACAACTAATAATATTGGTTGTAAAGAAACGGTTGACAATGGTGAAAATGGCTTTTTAATTGAAATAAAAAACGCCAGCGCTTTAGAGGCAGCAATGGAAAAAATGATTTTGATGACGGCAGAAGATTTGGCCAGAATGGGTAAGCTAAGCAGGGCAAAGGCAGAATTGGAATTTGACGAAGCATATAATCATAAAGCATATATTTCAATCCTCAATTCATAATACCGTATTATATTTAAGCGGTCACATCCATTCATTCCACCACAACAAAAACATTAATATCAACCATATTTGCTGATCGTCATTAATTTTTCCTGAATAATAGTCTTCCTTAAGCTGAAGTACATAATTTTTATCCAGCACATTTTGTTTTGAGAGGTTTTCTTCAATAATCGTTTGCATTACCAGGGCCTTTAAACTTCCTTTTAACCAGCTTCTCAATGGAATTCCAAATCCCATTTTGGGCCTTTTCATCAATTCGCCCGGCAAATATTGATGCGTTAATTCTGTGAGCAAATACTTTTTGTGGCCGTTGTTATACTTCATGTCCACTGGCAATTGCGCTGCCCACTCTACCAGCCGGTGGTCCAGAAAAGGTTCACGAGCCTCCAGTCCTGTACTCATTGCGGCCCTGTCTACCTTTGCCAATATATCATCCGGCAGGTAGCTTGTAAAATCTGCTGCCAAAAGGCTATTGATAAATCCTGATTTTTCTCTGGTATGTTTTTTTTCTGAAATAACATCGTAAGCAAAATCAGGTTGTAGCAGATTTTGCAAATCTGTTTCTAAAAAAACAGCATTCAATAGGTCACCTGAAATCGTTGAATCGCATTCGGATAAAAGCAAAGCAATCTTTTTATATTTTGTATTGATGGCTGGTACAGATCCGATCATTTTTGCAATAGTGCGTCTGATAGAAACCGGTACAATTTTTTGCACCTTGTTTATGGTTGATAGCTGGGTGTAACGGTTATAGCCGGCAAATAGTTCATCTGCACCATCCGCAGAAAGTGCGACAGTTACCTGTTGCTTTGCGAAACGGCTTAACAATACGGTGGGTATTGCAGAACTGTCTCCGAAAGGTTCATCATAATAAAACGGGAGAGCCGGTATTACTTCTGAAGCTGATGCTGCTGTACAAAAATGCTCATTGTGATCGGTTCCTAAATATTGAGCTATTTTTTTTGCATGATTTGCTTCATTAAATTGTTTTTCATTAAACCCGATTGTAAAGGTTTTTATTTTGTTGGCGCTGTTATTCTGCAGTATGGCAGCCAGTAAAGAGCTATCGTAACCTCCGCTTAAAAATATCCCCACCGGCACATCGCTTATCATCCGGTATTGAAATGCGGAAACGCAAAGTGTTTCCAGTTCCTGCAGGGCCTGCTTCTTATCAATAGAAAAAGCTGGCTTGTTATAATAGTCCAGCACATTCCAATACTGTTTTAATTGCAGTGATTTACTGGCTAAATCGATTGTTGCAAAATATCCTGGCTGAAGTTTTCGTGCATTTTTAAAAATACTATTGGGTGCTTTTATATAGCCATACTTAAAATAAAGAGATGCCGACACTGCGTCAATTTCTTTTTTAAAACAGGGGAAGGGATGAAATGCTTTTAATTCAGAGGCAAACAAAAAATATCCATCTGCAAAATAATAGTAAAGTGGCTTAACACCAGGCCTGTCTCTTATTAAAAAAACCTTTTGAATACTGGCGTCATAAATTACAATTGAAAACATGCCAATAAAATGACTGATACATTCCATACCAAAATGCTGATAGGCTTGTAAAATTACTTCTGTATCGGAACCGGATAAAAAATGGTATCCTTTCGCCTGTAATTCATCCCGTATCTCTTTAAAGTTGTACACTTCCCCATTCAAAAGTATGGTAACAGATCCATCTGCGCTTTGCATTGGCTGATGAGCCATAGGAGAAAGATCCAATATAGCTAACCTGCGATGGCTCAGTCCAACAAATGCCTCTGTAGTTTCAAGGAATGTATCGCCGCAATCATCCGGCCCCCTGTGTTGAAGCGTATTAACGGAAAGCAGCAGCTGCTGCCGGGTCAGCTTTTTATTAAAGTCTACAAATCCGCTTATTCCACACATACTTATTTTACTTTTTTACCTGGTATCTTAGCATTTTTGCATTTGCTTTTAAAAAGTCCAATGTGAAACATCACTCTTTAACGGAATATTTTAAAATTTATCCGGCGTAAATACAAGCCAACGAAAGTATATTAAAAATTCTAAAATGAAAGTTTGCCTCCACATTAATAAAGTGCTCCTGAGTTTGATAAATATGCAGCATTAAACTATAACAACTGCATGGACATTATTGTGAAAATTGCACTTGCCATTGCAGAATAAACGTTTCGTGCATTTTAGGCAACTTTTACGTCATTTGTTTTATAAAAGCACGCTTACTTTCTATATCTTATTTTTGCAGCTAATTTCTTTGATAAAGAGCTAAATAAAATAGCCATTGACTCAAAGGTTATTATCAACAATATAATTTCAAACGATAACTCTAACCGGGTTAAGTATTTAAATCATTTATTAAATAGCTGTGCTTAAAAAAATACTGCTTACAACTTCGTTAAAAACTAATATTGTTGCTAACTTTTCCGGCAATGGGTTTATGGCCGTCATTAACCTGCTTTTTATTCCGGTTTATTTAAAATACATCGGCAGCGAGGGATATGGTCTGATTGGCGTTTTTGCGAGCATCCAGTCAATACTATACATTTTAGACAGCGGTTTAAGTACAACACTCAACAAAGAATTAGCTGGCTTGTCATCAGGTGTGAGCAATAAGCAGAAGATTGTAAATCTTGTAAAAACACTTGAAACCGTATACTGGCCCGTCGCAATATTGGTAGGTATTATTGCTTTGGCAGCCTCCTGGGTTTTAGCAACAAGTTGGGTACAGGCCAAGGGATTAACAGCTGGCACTGTTTTTCATGCGTTTGCAATTTTAAGCATTACACTTATTTTTCAGTTCCCTGTTGGTTTTTATGCCGGGGGGTTACTTGGTTTACAGCGGCATTTGTTATATAATGTTTTACGGGTTTTTTTTGCAATACTTAAAAATGCAGGCGCTGTATTGCTCTTGATTTTTTACTCTAAATCAGTTATTATTTTTTTTTACTGGAATTTACTCATCACTATTTTTGTTGTTTTAATTTATCGATTTGCCTTGCGCAAACTAATTAACGCAGGCAAATTAACTGCAAAATTTGACGGATATGAATTAAAAAGAGTAGCCAGATTTTCAGGAGGTATGGCTGCCATTTCGCTTTCTGCTATTTTAATGCTGCAGGCTGATAAGGTAGTTTTAAGTAAGACTATACCACTGGCCGATTTTGGTTATTATACAATTGCACTTACAATGGGTATGGCTGTTTTACAGATTGTTAATCCCATAGCCCAGTCTTTTTTTCCTAAGTTTTCCTACCTGTCTTCATTAAACATGCATCTGCAGCTGAAAGAGACTTATCACAAATGCTGTCAGATTGTTAGCATAATAATTTTCCCCGCATCATTAATTATTATTGTCTATACGAAAGAAGTTTTAATGCTGTGGACCAACAATGTTGCTACCGTTGAAAACACCTGGTATATCGCCCGCCTGTTTGCCATAGGTACCTGCATGAACGCCATGGTAAGTATTCTATTTTCGTTCACTTTCGCATTGAACTGGACAAAGTTTGCTTTCTATATGAGTATTTTTTCGTCCGTAATTGTAGCGCCTGCTATTGCTTTGATAACATGGATTTATGGCGCTTCGGGTGCGGCAGGCTGCTGGATTTGTTTAAATGCTTTATACATTATTTTCATCCCCTATATTGTTCATAACAAATTTTTAAAAGAGGATCTTTTAGCATGGTATTGGAAAGACACTTTTAAGCCGCTGATAAGTTGCGTACTGTTCATTTTACTCATTCGCCTGGCTATTTCAACAAATAAATTTACTCCACTTGAAATGTTAGCTTTTTTCACTTTGCTTGGCACAGCAGCCATCGCAATTACTATCTATTTTTCCGATAGAATAAAAAATGATATCGTACAGCTAACTGTCAAAAAAATCAAGCGAATATAGGTATGTTTGTTAGTAACTTATTTGAGAAGCAAAAAATTGAATCGCTTATTTGTTATTAGGTCATAATTAAAAATTAAGTGTATAAATGATAAAGGCATTTGCAAAAAAAATTGTACCCAGCTATTCCTATTTATATTTTGTAGTTGTGAATTTGAAAACAGCGTGGGACAACATTTCTAAACTTGGGCTGTTTAGACAAGACTTCAATAAATTTAAATTAACAAGGGGAAACGGAAAAGAACGCTTTGTTACGGAATGGAAAGAACGTGTTCCTTATTTAAGTGATAATACAGCTGAAACTCCGGTTGACTATCACTATATATATCATCCGGCATGGGCAGCGAGAATTGTTGCAAAAATAAAT
This sequence comes from Ferruginibacter sp., assembly GCF_028288465.1. Lineage (GTDB taxonomy): Bacteria > Bacteroidota > Bacteroidia > Chitinophagales > Chitinophagaceae > Ferruginibacter. The sequence goes on from NZ_JAQBNR010000069.1 coordinate 128,603, forward strand.
CCTGTCTTTCATGTTGATATCTCAAGTAAGCTGGATTTTAGTACCATCGTCTCTGCGTTTATACCGGTAAAATTTTATGATTACAGACCTGCTAACCTTTCGTTAAAAAACCTGGATTCGGCCAAAGGCGATTTAATGTCTCTTCCATTTGAAGATAACTCATTATTTTCAGTCAGTTGTATGCATACCGTTGAGCACATAGGTCTTGGCAGATATGGTGACCTGATTGACTACGACGGTGATTTAAAAGCTATTAAAGAACTGATCCGTGTAACTCAAAGTGGCGGAAATATTATTTTCGTAACGCCCGTAGGGCAACCCAAAATAATATTTAATGCACACCGCATTTATAGTTACCAACAAATTCTGGAATATTTTTCTGCTTGTAATTTGGAAGAGTTTAGCCTTATTACTGATAACGGTGAATTCATTACTGATGCAAACCCGGAAATGGTTGCCACACAACAATATGGTTGCGGTTGTTTTTGGTTAAAAAAAAAATAATTTCTGTTTCCAATTTATAATCGCAAATGAATAAACTATATCTGCCCGGTCTAAATGGAATGCGGGCTATTGCTGCTTTAGTTGTGGTTATTGCACACTTTACCCAAATATTTGGTGTCCTCTTTGGTTTTTCCTTTTCATTGTATAACGAAGGAGGTTTAGCAGTAACATTATTTTTTACGCTGAGCGGATATTTAATTACCTATCTGTTACTGCTCGAAAAAGAAAAGTTTGGAACAATATCTCTAAAAGCTTTTTATTTAAGGAGAATTTTAAGAATCTGGCCCCTGTATTATCTGATAATTATTCTCGGCATTGCAATCATGTATTTATTGTACAATCAAAACCTCCTGAACAGCGCCGATGGTAATCTTACGGAGATAATTTTATACATAATTTTTGCGGGTAATTTTGTTGGTGCTGTCCACCCCGTATCCATTCATGATACTTACCCAATACTTGTGATCCTTTGGTCTCTGGGAGTAGAAGAGCAATTCTATTTATTTTGGCCCTTGCTATTAAAGGTTTTTAAAGCCCCTATAAAAATATTTTTGTTTTTTTTAGCAGGGTTTGCAATTATAAAAATTGTTATCCGTCTTTTTTTTGTTGACACTATCCTTTCGCCTTTTATCAGTCAAACCCGCCTGGATTGTATGGCCATTGGGGCGATTGGAGCTTATCTTGTTTTGGATAAGGAACTGTATAAAAATTACGTTCGCCCTTTTTTATTTAACAAGTTTGTCCAAATATTTGCATGGGTTGTTTTTGCAATTGGATTTACAATATGGTTAAAACCATTCAGCATTTTTACAGAAGATTTTTATTCTATATTTTTTACCATACTTCTCATCAATATATCTAAAAATGAAAATACTATCATCACGCTTGAGTCGAAACTATTTAACTTTCTAGGCCGGATTTCTTATGGCATTTATATGTATCATGTTTCCGTTATGTTTGTTCTGGCTAAGTTTATTTATAAGCCACAGGATACTATTTTGTATTATTTTCTATATTTAACTATTGTGATACTTTTAACCGTGTTGGCTGCTTATTTATCTAATCAGTATATAGAGTCCTATTTTCTGAAAAAGAAAAATTCAATGTCAAAAATTAAAACAACGAATTAGTTTTATGATTGTGGTTGAACTGCAAGGCGGCCTTGGTAATCAAATGTTTCAATATGCATTGGGAAGGCATCTTGCTGTTTTAAATAACGCAAAGTTGTATGTAGATACGCATTATTTAAATGACCGCAGACCAAGAAAAAATTTCACTTTCAGAACGCTTGATTTAGATATTTTTAATGCCGAAATTAATGAGGCGCCTTCCCCGCTTTCAAAAAAATATGGGTCGCACAAAAGTATCTTTACCAAAATACTTAACCGTTGTATTCAACCAAAACCGCTCAAGCTTATTGCAGAAAAAGAGTTTAGTTTCAACCATTCAGTATTAACTCTTTCAGATAATGTATATCTTACCGGCTATTGGCAAAGTGAAAATTATTTTACAGGTATAGAACAAATTATAAGAAAAGATTTTGTTTTAAAATTGCCTTTACCTGAACACATACAAAATTTACGAACGGAAATAGAAAATGCAAATGCAGTTTGCCTGCATGTGCGCAGGGGCGATTTTGTAAACACTACGATGCACGGCACTTTGGGAATGGAATATTACAGCGAGGCTGTGAGGCTGATTAAAGAAAAAATTTTGAACCCTGTTTTTTATATCTTTTCAGACGACATTAACTGGTGTAAAAAAAATATTGTGACACAAGGTACCGCAGTTTATGTAGACGACGAATTTGCAGCTGAAAAAGCCAGGGGTCATTTTTCGTTGATGACTGCGTGTAAGCACTTTATTATACCCAACAGTAGTTTTGGCTGGTGGGCTGCATGGCTTGGCAGCTATAATGATAAAATTGTTATTGTTCCAAAAATATGGTTTCATAACAGTAAATGGGATACAAAAGATATAGTACCAAAAAATTGGATCAAAATATGACGAACCCGTTTTTTTCAATCGTAATTCCCACTTATAACCGGGCGCATTTAATAGGTAAAACTATTAACAGCGTTTTACAACAACGGTATACCAACTTCGAGATAATAATTGTGGATGATGGCAGCACCGATGACACGGAAAATGCAATAAAATCTTTTTTAAGTGAGCGGGTAACCTATTTTAAAAAAGACAACGCTGAAAGATCTGCGGCCAGAAACTTTGGAACGGGTAAGGCGAAAGGTGATTACATTTCCTGGTTTGATTCTGATGATTTAATGCTGCCCAATCATTTGGAAGAGGCTGTAAAAATGATACAGCAAAACAATCAGCCGGAAATATTCGCCCTTTCTTTTACAATAGCTACTCCGGAACTAAAAACGGTGAGAGAAGTTATATTACCTGCGACTTCCTGCAACGCTATTTTGTATAAACAAAACATCCTCGCATGTAATCCTGTTTTTGTAAGAAAAGATATAGCCCTGCACTTTCCCTTTAATGAAACAAGGTCGCTTTCCGCTTCTGAAGATTACGAATTGTGGTTAAGAATGGCAGCAAAGTTTACAATTTATACCTCGCAACAACCTACTTCTATTCTGATAGAACATACCGAACGCAGTGTAAATGTCGCAGCCTCCGGAGAAAAAATTGCGACCCGTTTTGAGACTTTTTTAAAAATCGTTCTATCAAACAATTCTGTTGTAAGTTTTTTAAATCATAAAAAGGCTGACTTCACAGCAAGAATATATTTATTGATTGCCACCACGCTTGCTGTAAATAGTTTAAAAAAAGACGCTTCTAACTATTTTTTAAAATCCTTGTCTACCTACCCCCTTATTATTTTACAACGCCAGTTTTATGTATTTTTAAAAGTGATGCTGTTAAAGAAATAATGTTGTTTGTCCCAGGTGTATCAATACTAATTTTTTGTTCTGACAAAGCTGTACAAATAACTTCTGATATAAATAAACCCTGCTTTAGCAAGCCAATTAAGTATTTGCCATTTGCTGTATCCTTTTAATTTAGCAAGGGAGGATAATTGTGCGTAAAGCCGCAAATTGTTTAAATGCTTTTTTAGGTTCAGACTTTTGCTGATGTTGCCGGAATGCTGATACCAAACGCCGGAAATGTTTTTACTTACTATCACATCTTTATTGCTGTTATTGATACACAATTGCAGTAAAGAAAATATATCGGATGAAATTACATCTCTTGAATAAAAATCACTGGCCATCGCTGAGGTCCGGTGATAAAGTGTTGACATGTGAGAAAAATAATTCCGCTTAAAATAATTTAAAAAAAAATCTCCCGCAGTGATAACAGCTTCGCCGGATTTTATATTTGGTTCATTTAGTTTTTCAAACCGGTCACTTTTTATAATATTTACGCCCTGATAAAACAAGGTTTTATCAACACCATTCTTTTTTATGGCCTGCATTGCCTGCGAAATATACTGATCATTTGTAAAGTAATCATCGGCATCCAGGTTGATCACCCAGTCTGCTTTCGCATATTCATACAGGCATTTTCTGTAATTGGCAACCCTGCCTAAATTGACTCCATTTCTTTTATACGTTATAGAAGGCTTACCTAAAAAATTCGCTATTATGGCAGCTGTAGAATCAGTTGAATTGTCATCAGCAATGATGATCTCAATATTGCTGTAATCCTGCCGCAGGGCACTTTCAATGGCTTTCGCAATAAAACGCTCCTGGTTGTAAACCGGAATCATTATACAAACAGAAGGGCTTTCACTCATAAAATACCTACAATTTTACAAGTATAAATTGAATCTCGTAGCACGATATGTTATTGCTCCAGCTATCCTCATACCACTCCTTCATAAAAGTGCTGGCATTAAATATCAGCTGGCATAATTTCCGGAATGGCCGGTTAATGATCCAGGGAGATTTAAAATGCAAAAATACTTTCTGCAATTGCAGCCCGGTATGTACATTGTAATTGGGCACTTTTCTTTTTAGCAAATTATCTTTTACCAGGTAAGAAAATGAGTACAGACCAAAAAATTTTTGATGCGTATAATCAGAATAAAAATAAGCATTGGAAAAATGAGGTACTATCACTTCGATAAAACCAGTTGGTTTTAAAACACGGTTTAATTCTACCAACAAGCCGGGTACATCTGCCAGGTGTTCAAAAAAATGCGAGGCGTGTATTTCATCGGCGCAATTATCAGGAAAAGACTGTAGTATTTCATAAACATCCCCTACAATATCAACGGCATCTTTATCCAGCATATCTATTCCTATCCAGTGAGGCTCTTTTTTAAATGCACCACATCCCAAATCAAGAATCACCGGCTGAAGCATTGATAGCCTGGAAATGATATTTTTTTTGTCTGTCATCATACGAAAAGCAAATCTGCCTTAACGACAAAAGTAATTTTTTTAAGTCGTTGCAGCATTAAAAAAGGCCTGATCGCCTGGCATACTATAATTTAATTTTATATCCATAAAATTTTCGGCTATACATTTACAATCCAAAAAATGCGATAGCTTTCTGAAATCGTACTATTTTTTACCTGATTTTTTATTTAAACTGGCCAATAAGGTTTATTAAAGGGGATTTGTAAACATGCAAAAAAAGAAAGTGGCTATTTTGATCAATGCGCTCGAAGTGGCAGGGGCTGAGAAAGTGGTGGCGCAAATCATCAACTCATTTTATAAAGAATTTGACCTTCATCTGATCTTGCTCAACAATACCATTGAATTTGAATTGCCGGTGAATGATATCACCATCAAAACAATCGACAATTCCAATCTTAAAAAAAGAAAAAGTGCCAAAGATGTTTTAAAAATCCCCCTGCTGGCGTTTCGTTTAAAAAAATATCTGCAACAGGAAAATATCAACATTTGTTTTTCCGCTTTAAACCGGTCAAATTATATCAATTGCTTTTTGCGGATATTAAACTGGAAAGGAGCTATTTTAATCAGCGAACGGTCCCACACTTCTTCCGCCTACAATCCAAATACCGTTGCCGGAAAAACGGGCAGGCTCCTTGTAAAAAAACTGTATCCCTTCGCCAATGTAATCGTACCCAATTCTGCAGGTATTCAATACGATCTTGCCACCAATTTTCACTTAACAAATCGGTTTACGGTAATTCACAACCCGGTTAATATAACCATGCAGCAAAAAGATATGGCGGAATCTGTGGAAGACGTTGATCTCAGCAGTTTTACTTTTTCACACGTGGCCAGGATAGAAAAAGGAAAAAATCATGAACTGGTGCTGGCTGCCGTACAAAAAATAAAACAGCGGGATTTTAAAGTACTGCTGATTGGCCAGGGACCGGAGGAAGAACATATTAAACTCCTCTCACACAAAATGGGCATCAGCGATAAAATTGTTTTTTTAGGTTACCGCAGAAATGTAGTTAAATATGTAGCCCGCTCACAATGCCATTTATTAACTTCCGACTCAGAAGGCTTTCCAAACGCATTGCTGGAGGCGCTTACCTGTGGCACGCCGGTAATTAGTACCGATTGCCCCACCGGTCCACGGGAACTGCTGGATGGGGCTTTTACACCAACCAAACACACCGCCGGTGTTGAAAAAACACCTTTCGGAATATTAATACCGGTAAACGACGCTGCTGCACTCGCAGATGCCATGCTTGCCATAATGGATGATGATGCCTTGCGGAAAGAATACGGTGCCGCAGGAATAAGAAGAGCAAAAGATTTTGACTTGTCGATTATTATGAAACAATTCGCTGACCTGCTGCACCAGTTTTAGCAGCGTCACCTGGCTTCCATTTCAGTCAAAAAATCCCGGCAAATTTGTTGACACATTAACCCTGGTGACTGTTTTAATATTTCCTCCATTACCTTTGCCGCCATGCATTACGCTTCAATAGAAAATATCAGTAAGTCTTTCGGGATAAGAACCCTTTTTAAAAACATCACTTTAAACATAGAGGAAGGCGATAAAATAGCCCTGGTGGCCCGCAATGGCAGCGGTAAAAGTACCTTGCTTAAAATTATTACCGGCCTTGATACGCCCGATACCGGCACGGTGTGGGTACATAAGGATATAAAAGTAGTCATGCTTCAACAGGACAATGATTTTGATGGCAGCAAAACCATTTGGGATAATGTACTGCGGCTTGATAACCCGGTGGTGAAAGTGGTAAAAGAGTACGAACAGTTTTTAGAAGATGGCCTTGAAGATATTGATAAACTGGGCGAGTTAATGGCACGCCTGGATGACCTGAATGCCTGGAGTTTTGAGAGCGATCTGAAACAAATTCTTGGTAAATTAAACCTGCACCACCTGAGTGAAAAAGTCGGCAATTTAAGTGGCGGACAAAAGAAAAGAGTGGCGCTTGCGCAGGCATTGATTGAAGCTGATCTGCACGCTGGCCGCTGCCTGTTGATACTGGATGAACCTACGAACCACCTGGATGTGGACATGATAGAATGGCTGGAAGACTACCTGGCCGCGGCAAAAGTGACGATGTTGCTGGTAACACATGACCGCTACTTTTTAGATGCCGTTAGCAATGAAATAGTTGAAATAGACGAAGAAAAAGTCTTTGTGTACAAAGGCGATTACGATAACTTTTTGGAACAAAAAAGTATGCGCCTGGAAGTTCAGCAAAGTGAGTTGCAGAAGGACAAAAATATATTTAGAAAAGAACTGGAATGGATGCGCAAACAGCCCAAAGCCCGTACCACCAAAAGTAAAAGCCGGCAGGATGCATTTACGGAAGTTGAAGATAGAGTTAAATTGAAAAAAGATGTGGAAGAAGTAAGCCTGCAGGTGAAAATGACAAGGCTCGGCGGAAAGATATTGGAGCTGATTAAAGTGCACAAAAGCTACGGTGATCTTCAGATTATGAAGGGTTTTGATTATACTTTCAAACGTGGTGAACGCATTGGTGTGGTAGGTAAAAATGGGGTGGGTAAATCTACTTTTTTAAAGATTGCCCTGCAGCAGGAAAAGCCAGACAGCGGAAAAATAAATCATGGCGATACGGTGGTATTTGGCAATTTCAGCCAGGATGGTTTGATTTATAAAGAAGATAAAAGAGCCATTGAATATGTAAAAGATATGGCAGAATATTTTCCTTTAAACGATGGCACAAAAATCAGTGCCAGCCAGTTTATGGAAAAATTTGGTTTTTCTGCAGAGCAACAGTTTACCCCGCTGAGCAAGCTAAGCGGTGGCGAAAAACGCAGATTGCATTTAATGAGCGTGTTGTTTTTAAACCCCAATTTTTTGGTGCTGGATGAACCGACCAATGATCTTGACTTGCAGACATTGCGTACTTTGGAAGAATTTTTAATGGAGTATCCCGGCTGCATCCTCATTGTTAGTCATGACCGGTATTTTATGGATAGAATGGTAGATCACTTGTTTGCTTTTGAAGGTAATGGCGTTATCAGGGACTACCCGGGCAACTATACCCAATACCGGGAAGCCGTTTCCAATGGCAGTTTAACAGATGACCGGCAACTGATAAAACAAGAAACTAAAGTGCCGGAAGCAGCACCAGCAGCACCTTCCAGCGCATCTACTCAAAAATTATCTTTTAAAGAGAAGAGAGAGCTGGAGCTGCTGGAGAAGGAAATGCCTGAACTACAAAAAGAAAAAGCCGCTCTTGAAACGAAAATGAATGAAGGTAACCCTGGGTTTGATAAATTACAAAAAGCCGCTGAACGCATCGGCATAATCGTGCAATTGCTGGATGAAAAAGAAATGCGCTGGCTGGAGTTGAGTGAAAAGAATTAGTTACCTTTCTGCTGAATGAAACCGCCTGTAATGAACCAACGCTTTTACTCCCTGGATGTTTTTCGTGGAGCCACGGTAGCTTTAATGATACTCGTAAATAACCCTGGTAGCTGGGCGCATATTTATACGCCGCTTGAACATGCACCCTGGCACGGGGTTACACCAACAGACCTTGTATTTCCATTTTTTTTATTTGCCGTTGGTAATGCCATGGCTTTTGTTTTACCAAGACTGGAAGCTGCCGGCGAATCTGTTTTTTGGAAAAAAGTTATTAAACGATCACTCCTCATTTTTTTAATCGGGTTATTCTTAAATTGGTTTCCGTTTATTAAATGGGACAATGACCAACTGGTTGCCAAGCCATGGGCCTATATTACAAGTGATGGCAAAGCTTCGGGCGTACGTATATTTGGCGTGTTGCAACGCATAGCGCTGTGCTACTTTTTTGCGTCTGTTATTGCGCATTTTGGAAAACAAAAAGGCGCATTTATTGCAGGTGCATTTTTACTGCTGGCTTATTGGTTTGTGTGTATTGCAGCCAACCCTGCCGATCCGTTTAGCTTTGCCGGTTGGTTTGGAACAAAGATAGATTTAGCCTTACTTGGAGAAGCGCATATTTATAAAGGTGAAGGCTCTTCATTTGATCCTGAAGGTTTGATGAGTACCGCAGGCGCTGTTGTACAAGTGATTTTTGGTTACCTCGCCGGCAGTTATATCATACAAAAAGGCAAGACTGCTGAAATGGTCAACGGGTTATTTGTGGCTGGCTGCGTGCTGCTTTTCACAGGGTATTGCTGGGATATGGTTTTCCCGATCAACAAAAAAATATGGACCAGCAGCTATACGGTTTATACAACAGGCTTGGCCTTACTTATTCTTGCGCTGATGATTTATATCATTGAGTTTAAGGAATGGCGTGGCCGGTGGAGCAGGTTCTTTGATGTGTTTGGGAAAAACGCCCTTTTCATTTTTGCGATGAGTGCTATTTTACCAAGACTGCTGGCTTTGATACGCATACCGGCTGGTGTTGGGTTAGATGGCAAGCCTGCTTACTTTACACCATTCGCCTGGTTTTATGAGCATGTTTGTAAACCAATATTGCCAGCCGAACCACGAGCAGGTTCATTAATTTATGCGCTTTGTTTTATAACAATGATGTGGAGTTTTGCCTGGCTGCTGGATAAGAAAAAAATCTACATTAAGGTGTAACTGCAATTTTTTTGGTACCATCACCAGTTGATACAATATATGCTTCGGCATCAATATTAAATTTTTGATGATAAGCTTTGCTGGCGGTGTCAATAAACTGGCTAATGGCTTCGTCTTTTACAATATTAATGGTACAGCCACCAAAGCCGCCGCCCATCAATCTTGCGCCAATCACGCCGCTGTGCTGCTTTGCCAGTTCAACCAAAAAGTCAAGTTCAGGGCAGCTTACCTCATATAAATTACTAAGCCCTTCATGCGTGGCATACATTAGTTTTCCGAAGGAAACCAAATCATCCTGCTGCAACACACTTGCTGCCTTTTTTGCACGGGCAATTTCTTCTACCACATATTTGCAGCAATTAAAAACTTTTGGCTCCATTTTATCCTTAAACGGCATCAACGCCTCCACATCTTTTATATCCCTGAAAGATTGAATGCCCAAATCATTTTTTAAAATTGCCATACCCGCTTCGCAACGTTGCCTGCGGATATTATACTCGCCCGAGGCCAGCGTATGGTGTACTTTGCTGTTGATTAAAACAATTTTGCAGCCCTGCAAACGCAATGGAAAATATTGATGTTCTATCGTTTTGCAATCCAGCATAATCACTTCGTCCTTGCGGCCCATCATGTTGGCGTACTGATCCATAATACCGCAATTAACATGCGGATAATTGTGTTCGGCCCGCTGGCAAAGTAAAGCCAATTCTACCCTGTTCATTTTTGTGTTCAGCATTTCGTTCAATGCAAATGCAAGCCCACCCTCAACTGCAGCAGACGAACTCATACCGGAACCTCTTGGTATATCACCTGCAAAAACACAGTCAAACCCTTTTACAGCAACACCCAGTAATACAAATTCATTTACTACACTCAGAACATAATTCTGCCAGTTACTCATTTTTTTGATATCCATCACAGCAACAGACAGGCGCTCATCAAAATCAATGGCAATAAAATTCAGGTTGTCGCTGTTGTTTGGAGCAACGGCATAGTACACGCCTTTGTCAATTGCGGCGGGCAATACGAAGCCGTCATTGTAATCAACATGTTCACCAATTAAATTAATGCGGCCGGGAGAAAAATAGAGGGTTGGTTCAGATGTAAAGCTTTCCCTGAAGCGGTTTAATACAGTAACGGCAATTGAATTCATCGTTCAGTTTAACGGAGTTATTTTAAAGGTAGTTGCAAACACCTGTGATGTTTGCGGTGCCAAAGTTATCAAACCTATTCCATTATTGAACGCATCCGGCACGGCACTTAAATTTTCTATTGCAATGCTGTTTCTGTGCGGCGGGGTGTAAATCTGCAAATAAGGATAACTTTTATCCGGACGAATTTCGACCTGCAATTTTTGAACAGGATCTCTCAACACACATAATGGCTGACACTCTGCAAAATTTGCAGTAAAACAATTGTCAAAAAAAGTATCTCCTATTTGTTTAAGTGAACCGAATTCCTGGTAAGGCTCCGTTTCGCCATTGGGCACCAGGGTATCGTCAAAAATTATTTTTTCTTTGCTCTGAAATTCCAGCTGCAGTTCGTCTACCTTTTTTCCCAGTTTAAAATAAGGATGCCACCCATCCTGCATCGGGATGATGCCTTTATCCGTATTTGTTATTTTGGTAGCAATTTCCAGTGTGTTTTCCTTTGACAAGGTATAGGTGATGTTACAAACATAACTAAATGGAAACCCAGCATTTTCTCCCTTATAAGCATATTGTAAAACTACCTGCGCCCTTTCATCATTGCCTTCCTGGTGTATTATTTCAAACGCAACATCATACAACAATCCGTGTATGGCGTTATCGCCCAGCATGTATTTATTAAAAGTGTATTGATGGCCGCCAAAACTATATTTGGCATTTTTTATCCTGCATGCAAAAGGAGAAAGTTTGCAACTCTTCATTCCTTTTGATTCTACATTGGCGGCAAAATCCTCAGCACTATCATACTGATCAATTACGTTAATAAAATGATGATTGTGCCAGATTGAAAAGGCATGTAAAATGGCGCCACAACCGGGGATAATTTCAGCGGATGTATTGCTGCTGTTGTCTTTCAAAATAATCTTATCAAACCCATTTTCAGTTTTGCTTTCAACGGTAAACGACATGCTGCTTTATTTTTTGTATATTATGTATAGAATAGATTTATTAAAATGAATGAGTCGGTCTTCTGCCGTAAGCTTGTATAAGCTTGTTACAGAATCAAAAAATAATTCAATCTGAAAACAAAGTATTTACAATTAACCCGTGGTTAACGGATGTGGTCTTTTAGCAACTTAATTTTACCCTGTAAAAATAATTATGGTTCAGAAAAACGACAAAGCCCCGCATATTTTAAATACATCCGCGAATTTACTGGGAATTTGCTTTTTAGTACTCACTTCTTTAAAAGTTTTAAAATTAAGCGAAACTACCTTTATCGATGAATGTACTTCCGTCGCAACCATCCTTTTTATGAGCAGCAGCGTACTCTCTTTTCTTTCCATTCGCAGCAATACTTCAAGGTCAGGCCGTTATGAAAGTATTGCTGATATTATATTTCTATGCGGTTTAATTTGCCTGTTCATTACTATTATGATGGTAACATTTAACTTCATAAAATGAGTTCGCGACTACCTGCCAAACATTTTATCGAGTTCATATTTTTTAAATGAGGTATAAGTTGGTTTGCCGTTGGGGGTAATGTTGGGTGCCATGCAGGCAAATAAATCTTCCACCAGCATTTTCATTTCTTTTTGAGAAAGCGCTGTGCCACCTTTAACGGCCTGCTGCCATGCAAGCGAACGGAATAATTTTTCTCTTTTGCTGTATTTTAAATCGGCGCTGAAGTGTTTAAACTGTTCCAGCATTTTTTCTATCGCCATCTTTTCGTTGCCCTGATCAACATCGGCGGGCGTTCCCTGTATTACAAAAGTGTTATTACCAAAGGGTTCCAGGTGATAGCCGAGTAAATGCAATTCCGGCAATAGTTCCGTTACAATCACCACGTCCATAGCTGTTAATTCCATCGTGATGGGAAAAAGATTTTGCTGAATAGCAATGGGCTTTCCTTCTACTGCTTTAATAAAACGCTCGTACAAAATTCTTTCATGTGCATTTTGCTGATGAATCACCATAAAGCCGGCATCATTTTGTACAACTATGTATGTATTGTGCAACTGCGTTAAATGCTCCAGCGACATGGCCGGTTGCGATATAAAAGATTGCAGACTTACAAAACCAGGATCCCTGTTGATGATGGGTTCTATAATTTCACTTTCTGTGGTAGCATTTAAAATACCGGACTCCCCCTTTGCAGGCTCATACAAATCTTTCCAATGCTTTAACTCACTTTTATTTTCAATAAAGTGCGCCTGATTTTTTTGCGTAAATGTATTATACAAAGAAGAGGAAGCTGCCGAAGATTTCCTTTCATCTGTAAAAGGTTTGGTTACTGCATCCAAATGTTGAATAGATGAATCCAGTTCGAAATCAAGCGTTGGGGTAATGCTGAATTGCGCCAGTGCATGTTTGACCGCACTCTTTACAAAAGCATATACAATCTTTTCATCTTCAAATTTTATTTCCTGTTTGGTAGGATGTACATTGATATCAATTTGGGCCGGATCCAGATCTATGAATAGTGTGTACATCGGGAAACTGTCTTTTGCAATCATTTCGTCGAAAGCACCCATTACCGCATGGTTGAGATAAGCGCTTTTTATAAAACGATTGTTCACAAAAAAGTACTGATCGCCCCTGGTTTTTTTGGCGGTTTCGGGCTTGCCTACAAAACCATAAATATTCATGTAGTCACTTTGTTCCTGAACGCTGACCAGTTTGGCATTGTAGCTGTTGCCGAGTATCTGTACAATACGTTGTTTCAGCGTACCGCTTTCAAGGTGAAATACCTGTTGACCGTTACTGGTAAGCGAGAAAAAGATGGCCGGAAAAGCCATGGATACACGAATAAATTCATCTACAATATGGCGAAGTTCTGATGGATTGCTTTTTAAAAAATTTCGCCTGGCGGGCACATTAAAAAACAGGTTTTTCATGGCAATGCTGGTGCCCTGCTGCATGGCGACAGGCTCCTGTTTTTTTACCACACTGTTATCAATTTCGATACAGGTGCCGGTAATATCTTCCGCTTTTTTCGACTTCAGCTCCACCTGCGAAACGGCCGCAATACTTGCCAGCGCCTCTCCCCTGAAACCCATTGTTTTAATATGAAACAGGTCGTCTATATTTTTTATTTTAGAAGTCGCATGTCTCTCAAAACTCATCCTGGCATCGGTTTCGCTCATGCCTTTGCCGTTATCAATTACCTGTATCAATGCCTTACCTGCATCATTAACGATGAGTTTAATTTCAGTGGCGCCTGCATCTACGGCATTTTCCAGCAGTTCTTTTACAGCACTGGCCGGCCGCTGAATTACTTCACCTGCCGCAATCTGGTTGGCAATATTATCGGGTAATAACTGAATAATGTCGGGCAAAATTTCTCCTTTGTTTTGAGGCAAATTTACGTAGATATTGGTTGGTGTTAATCCCAAATATCCAAAAGCGGCCCAGCCGCTGTACAGTTGTCTTCAAAATGAAATGAATACGTATCCGGATTAATGGCCACCGGTTCATATTGGCTATTTATAAATTGATATACCTCAATTTTTTGAAACTGCGGATCAACAATCAGGTAGTATTTTACCTTTTGTAATTGATATATTTCCATTTTTTCATTTCTATCTTTAGAAGCTGTTGCGGGGGAAAGAATCTCTGCAACCAGCACCGGGGGGAAGTCAAGAAATTTTTTTTCTATCTTATCGCAAACGATTAACACGTCGGGTTGAACAACGGTATTATCATTTATTTTCCAGTCAATCGGCAAGTATACTTTACAATTTTCGCAGCGACTGTTTTTTATAACTTCTTTAAGCAACGAGTATAGGTTGCCATTTACACTCTGATGCTGCGGTACCGGTGCCGGACTCATAGCATAAGGCATCCCTTCAATCAATTCCCAGTTTCCTTCCCACTGGCAATAATCTTCATAAGTATAATGAGGGCGGTATCTTTCTGCAATTGACATGGCATAAAGTTAAAAATTTTTTCCGACCCCATCTCTATTGAAATGTGCTTAAATTGTGTTGTATATCTTTTATTTATGAAAAAATTGTATTGGCTGTTTTTCCTTTTACAGGGAATTTTTTTTGTGGCGAAAGCACAAACTTTTAAAAACAATCATGTAGCTGCAAGTGCCTGGGCCGACAGTGTTTATAACAGCCTGAATCCCGATCAACGCATTGCTCAATTAATGGTATTGCGTTTATCTGCCTACGATTTTAAAACCAAAACTCCCATTTATTATGACAGTGCCGTTGCGGAGGCCGTCAAAAAATACAACGTTGGTGGTATATGCCCGTTCCAGGGTAATCCGGTGCAATTGGCTACCATCATCAATCATTTACAAAGTATAGCCACAACGCCATTGATGACCTGCATCGATGCGGAATGGGGCATCGGCATGCGCCTGTTTGACAGTGTGGCCCCATTGCACCACCAGATGATGCTGGGCGCCATGCAGGATGCATCCATCGTTTACAAATACGGGCAAATAGTGGCCGAACAATGCAAGCGTTTAGGCATCAACGTAAACTACGCTCCGGTGGTTGATATCAATAATAACCCTAACAACCCTGTGATCAACGACCGCAGTTTTGGAGAAGATAAATACAAGGTGGCCCTCTTCGGCACAAAATACATGCAGGGTTTGCAGGATGCCGGTGTGATGGCCTGCGCCAAACATTTTCCCGGCCATGGTGATGTTTCAGTTGACTCCCATTTAGACTTACCGGTGATCAATAAAACGATGGCGCAATTAGATTCACTGGAGTTGTATCCTTTTCGGGAAGTTTTTAAAGCGGGCATCGGCAGTGTGATGATTGCCCATTTATACATTCCTGCAATTGACAGCACCCCCAACAGGGCGAGTTCCATCTCTCTAAAAAACGTAACCGGACTGATGCGTAACGAAATTGGTTACCAGGGATTGACTTTTACAGATGCGTTGGAAATGCAGGGTGTGCAAAAATATTTTCCTGGCGGAGAAGCATCTGTGCAATCTCTGATAGCAGGCAATGATATGTTGTGCCTGCCAGGCAACGTTGATTCAACCATACAAAAAATAAAGGAAGCCATCAGCAATAAACAATTGAGCTGGGATGATATTGAATTGCATTGCAAACGGGTGTTGCTGGCAAAATACCGTTATGGCCCGCAACATTTTGAGCCGGTAAACACAGTGAATATTACAGCAGATTTAAATAAAGATGTGCCTGCGATGAAAAAACTGGTTGCAGAAAACGCACTCACCTTGTTAAATAAAACGGGCAACGATTTTTTTCCATTAAAGACTGATGCTAAAAATGGCGGTGCAGACATCGCCTATGTGGGTATCGGCATTAATACTGACAATGCGTTTGCCAAAAGAATGCGTAGCGACTACAATGCTGCTGTGTTTTATTTTGATTACAAGGCCGATCCTATAAGGATTTTATCGATGGTGGAGTTGATAAAAAAAAGGTACAAAAAGGTAGTGATTGGCATTCACAATTACAGCCGCAGACCTGCCAATAATTTTGGCTTACCTGCTTCTGCCATTGAACTGGCAACGCAGTTACAAAATGAAACCAATTGCATGAGTATTGTTTTCGGTAATCCATATGCCATTAAAAATTTCTGCGCAGCAAAAAATATAGTTGCCTGTTATGAAGATGATGAATACACCGAAAATGCAGTCGCTGATTTTTTGCAGGGTAAGATAGATGCCAAAGGAAAGTTGCCTGTTACCGTGTGCGAAGCGTACCCGTTTGGAAGTGGCGTTATGACGGCTGTAAAGATATTGCCTGCTGTGAGTCCGGCCGTAGTTGGTCTTGACAGCGTGCAGTTAACCAGCATTGATTCAATCGCCAACAATGCCATCAGCAAAGGCGCCACACCTGGTTGCGTGGTCCTGGTTGTTAAAGACGGAAAAGTCGCTTACCAAAAAGCATTCGGTCATTATAATTATGATGATCCAACACCCGTAACAACCGAGTCCGTTTATGACATGGCTTCAGTTACAAAGATCTGCGCTACCACAATTTCCATCATGCGCCTGTATGAGCAGGGGAAAATTAACTTGAAAAAAGAACTGGGCGATTACCTGCCCATGGTAAGAGGAAGCAATAAAGAACATCTTTTAATTGAAAATATTTTATTACACCAGGCCGGCCTGGTGGCGTATATACCTTTTTACCGGCAGGCAATTGATACGGTTACCGGTATCCCTGATCCAGCTTATTTTGCTCATCAGCAAAGTGATTCTTTCAGCGTACGGGTTGCCGATAATTTGTTTATGCGCAATGCATACAGGGACACGATGTACAACAAAATTTTAAGAAGCCCGCTTGGCCCAACGGGCAACTATATTTACAGCGACAATGATTTTATTTTTTTAGGCAAAGTAGTAGAAGCACTAAGCGGCTTACCCTTAAACGAGTATGTAAAAAAAGAATTTTACCAGCCACTTGGTTTAAGCGCTGCCGGCTTTATACCAAGAGACCGCCTGCCATTGAACCGAATCGCCCCTACTGAAAATGAAAAAGTTTTTCGCATGGAACTGATTCGCGGCGATGTGCATGATCCCGGTGCTGCTATGTTTGGTGGCGTTGCAGGTCATGCAGGTTTGTTCAGCTCAGCATACGACATCGCCGTTATTATGCAAATGCTGATGAATGGCGGTGAAATAAACGGCACCCGTTATTTCAAAAAATCAACAGTGGATTTGTTTACGGCTTATCACAGTAAAATCAGCCGCCGTGGACTTGGATTTGATAAACCAGAAAAAGACAACGCTACCCGCCCGGAACCTTATCCCTGCTTAAGTGCATCGCCTCTCACCTTCGGCCACACCGGTTTTACGGGAACCTGTACCTGGGCCGATCCTGCAAAGAAGCTGGTGTTTGTATTTTTAAGTAACCGCGTTACGCCGGTGGGAGATAATCCTTTGCTGGGAAAAATGAATGTGCGACCTACTATTCATGAGGCAATTTATAAAGCAATGACACATTGATTTTTTGGGTAGCCCAAAGGCGCCACCCGCAATCATTAATCTGTAATTTCATCAGAACTTTGCGGCAGGTGATCGTATTCGCCTTTCAACGCGTACCATCCAAAAATAAACAAGCCAATGGCGATTGGTGTAAAAATTCCAATGATGATAAGCCAGGGAACCGGCTTGTTAATATCTTTTGTACCAGTGGCACTAATGTTATGAATGGCACCTGTAACCAAAAAATATATCACTAAGGGTGCAATCAGCATCCAAGCAATTCCCATCATTTTTTTTAATTGATTCATATAAAAATTTTAATCTTTCCTTTTTTTAATTGAGAGCATATGCGCAATAGTACCTTGTAAAAAGATACCTTTCCATGCAAGCATTTTAATCATTTACATTTTTATCTGCCATATTGCTCAAATACAACGCACCAATTACAAAACACAATGCAGCCACACCGATCGGGTACCAAAGTCCTACCAATGGATCGCTTGTAAAAGTGGTTGACAACAATGTGGCAATAAAAGGCACCAATCCGCCAAAAACACCATTTCCTATATGATAAGGCAAACTCATAGATGTGTACCGGATTTTTGTGGGGAACAATTCAACCAGGAAAGCCGCAACAGGTCCATACACCATCGTTACAAAAATGATCATTATCCAGACTAAAAAAATGAACTTCCATTTGAGAGAAGCTGGCAAAATTTTATCGGCATATACAGGCTTAGTATCGGATTTAAAGGAAGAAGAAAAACCGTCAATTCCCTTAAAAATCGAGTCGGATGAAATACGGGTAAACTTTGTATCGCCGTTAAACACTAACACTTTTTTTGTTTGAACAATTACTACTGAGGCTGCAGACTTATTAATTGTATCTCTCTTTACGAAAGGATTTTTTGACGGTTGCTCTGCGATTTTTTCTTGTTGTGCCATCCAAACTTTGGCATCAGCATCTTTCAGCATCGTTCCAAATATCGGTCTGTAAAAAATTACGCCCAGCAGCATCCCCGTCAGCATAATCCATTTCCTTCCAAACCGGTCACTCAGCCACCCGAAAAAAACAAAGAACGGCGTAGCAAGCGCAATGCCCCAAAGCAAAATTTCCCTGTTTTGCATAAACTCAATCTTCACTGTGTTTTCTAAAAATGATTGCGCATAAAACTGCCCCGTGTACCAAATAACTCCCTGTCCCATTACAGCGCCAAATAATGCCAGCAATACCATTTTAAAATTTCCCTTATGGCCGAAACTTTCTTTCAGCGGATTGATGGAAGTTTTCTTTTCTGCTTTCAGTTTTGCAAAAACAGGTGATTCATTCATGCGCATGCGGATGTAGATAGACACCCCCACCAGCAAAATGGATAGCCAGAAAGGATACCGCCACCCGCCCCACTCTGCACTAAAAGATGCATCAGTCATATTACCCTTTACGGCCATAATTACGCCCAGCGCAACAAACAAACCGAGCGTTGCCGTGGTTTGGATCCAGGCAGTAAAGTAGCCGCGCCTGCCCTCAGGAGCATGTTCCGCTACATAAGTAGCAGCTCCGCCATATTCTCCTCCCAGTGCCAGGCCCTGTATTAACCTTAGCAACAATACCAACAGCGGGGCCGCAATGCCAATACTTTTGTAACCGGGTATCAAACCTATTAAAAAAGTTGAGCCTCCCATTAATACAAGGGTTAATAAAAATGTATATTTTCTTCCGATCAAATCACCCAATCTTCCAAACACCAGCGCACCGAAAGGACGTACTAAAAATCCGGCAGCAAAAATGGCGAGCGTGCTGAGTAAGGCTGCTGTATCATTTCCTTCCGGAAAAAATTGTGCTGAAATGGTTTTTGCCAGCATGCCGAAAATATAGAAATCATACCATTCAATTAAAGTGCCCAATGAAGAAGAAAAGATTACCTTGTTGATTCCTTTAGTAGTAGTAACAGCCATGAAGAAGTATTAGAATTTTAGTCAATCGTTTGCCCTGTATAATTGACGTAAATATATTAATTTGGTGGCGAGTATTTGGAATAAATAATTAACAATCATTGCATGTCATATCCTTATCAGATTAAAAGTTTAGCGCAATATCACGACGATTACAAAAAAAGTGCTGAAGATCCAGAAGCGTTTTGGGGCGACGTCGCTTCCAATTTTTACTGGCGTAAAAAGTGGGATAAAGTATTAGACTGGAATTTCACCGAACCAAAAATTGAATGGTTTAAAGGTGGTAAACTCAACATCACAGAAAATTGCATTGACCGTCACCTGGCAACGATGGCTGATAAACCTGCCATTATATGGGAACCCAATAATCCCGAAGAAAGAGTACGCGTGGTAACTTATGCCCGCTTGCATAAAAGAGTTTGCCAGGTAGCACAAATGCTGGTAAACAACGGTGTAAAAAAAGGCGACCGCGTTTGTATCTATATGGGCATGGTGCCCGAACTGGCCTATGCTATACTGGGCTGTGCAAGAATTGGTGCTATCCATAGCGTGATCTTTGGCGGCTTTAGTGCACAAAGCATTGCAGACAGGTTGTATGATGCGCAGGCGGAATTTATCATTACGTGCGATGGTGCATTCCGTGGCGGAAAAGACATTCCTTTAAAAAGTGTGATTGATGATGCGTTGATTGGCAACAGAACGGTTAAAAGAGTGATTGTATATACCCGTACAAGAACTCCGGTATCCATGATAAAGGGAAGAGATGTTTGGTGGGAAGATGAAATGGATTATGCAGAAACGCAGGTTGAAAAAGATGGCAAAGTATTTTTTCCCGCAGAAGAAATGGATGCTGAAGATCCGCTGTTTATTTTATACACTTCAGGCAGTACCGGCAAACCAAAAGGCGTGGTTCACACTATTGCCGGCTACATGATTTGGACAGCTTATACATTTGTAAATGTGTTTCAATACAACCCCGGTGATGTGCATTTTTGTACAGCAGATATCGGCTGGATTACCGGCCACAGTTATATAGTATACGGCCCACTGGCTGCAGGCGCAACTTCAATGATGTTTGAAGGCATCCCCTCCTGGCCCGACGCAGGACGCTTCTGGGAAATCGTACAGAAACATAAAGTGAACTGTATTTATACGGCTCCTACGGCTATCAGGAGCCTGATGAGTTATGGCACTGCACCGGTAGAGGGTAAAGATTTATCATCATTAAAAGTACTGGGCACCGTAGGCGAACCCATCAACGAAGAAGCATGGCATTGGTACGATGAAAACATCGGCAAAAAAGCATGTCCTATTGTGGACACCTGGTGGCAGACCGAAACTGGGGGTACTTTAATTAGTAACCTGGCAGGTGTAACGCCTGGCATACCAAGCTGGGCAAGTTTACCAATGCCTGGTGTACAACCTTTGCTGGTTGACGAGAGGGGTCATGAAATTACTGAAAAGGATGAGCACGGACACCTGAAAGGCAACCTTTGCATTAAGGCTCCCTGGCCGGGGATACTACGCACTACCTGGGGTGATCACGAACGCTGCCGTACCAATTATTTTGCAACCTATCCCGGCTTGTATTTTACAGGCGACGGGGCGTTGAAAGATGAAGATGGTAACTACCGCATTACCGGCAGGGTAGATGATGTGTTAAACATCAGCGGTCACCGCATTGGTACCGCCGAAGTAGAGAATGCGATCAACATGCACTCCGGCGTGGTGGAAAGCGCTGTGGTAGGTTATCCGCATGATATCAAAGGGCAGGGCATTTATGCTTTTGTAATTTACAATGGTCATCATGGTGATGAAAACCTGCGCCGCCAGGATATTAGTTTGACTGTTTCAAAAATTATTGGCCCTATTGCCAAACCGGATAAAATTCAGTTTGTGACCGGACTGCCTAAAACAAGAAGTGGCAAAATCATGCGTCGCATCTTAAGAAAAATTGCTGAAGGAGAAATTGCTAACTTAGGCGATACCACCACGTTGCTGGATCCTGGTGTGGTAGATGAAATTAAGGATGGTAAATTGTAACATTCTATAGACTATTAATTGATTAAGCCATATAGAAAACCCCGGCAAGAACTTAGCAGTGCCGGGGTTTATATTTTTGGAAGTGTCTTCCAATAATTTTAAAAACATCTCGGGAACAAAAGGAGTAATCCGTAAATTTATTTTTCTGCCGCTGTGTGTCGGAAACAATGCGTCACTAAAAATCATCATCAGGCCTGAACAATATTTTAAAAACTATAACCAGCTCCAATGCTGATACCACCTTTTATGCTTGGTTCCATTCTCCAGAAATTATCCGATGCAGGATCCAGTAACAGCATCGGACCAATTATTATTTTCCCAAAAAAACCGGCAGTGCTCTGTTGATACCGGTATCCGACACCCGTCATAATATTCATTTTTTTATCTGATAGATTATTACCGGCAAACAATTGGTTGTACTTTTCTACATAAGGTTCTAAGGTGAGGCTCATCTCAAAATGATGGGCTTCCTTCCCGGTAAAAAACTGTACACCAA
>NZ_JAQBNR010000090.1 GCF_028288465.1 Ferruginibacter sp.
CTGACTGAGCATTGTACTTATCTACGGTGATCACGGAGTTCTGATAATTGAACACGCCGGTAGGTAACGTCTTGTCGGCTGTACCCCCGGCGAACAATCGAGCGCCGACGACAGGCGTGAGCGATTCGAAGTTATTGGTTTGGATCTCCCCGAACATCAACTTACGGGTGCGGATGCTATCCACGTAAGCATCTCCGTCTCCAAAGGAAAAGCCCCAACCGACCCGGCCTCTACGACGCTTGAACTTAAAGTCATCTAGTACAACATGTGTGTCGAAGATAGGCGTGGGATTCATCGGAGATGCAGGGCCAGCCTGTTGCAATGTCATCGGATGAATACGAGCTTGTAGTTTATTATCCTCTAGGTCAACGTTCAGAACGTAGTGATTGTTTGGGTAGAACGGGACGGTTCCGGTGTCGATAGTGTAGGTATACCTATCGCTGTCGGTTAACGTTTCTGTGGTTCCAATCACTAGACTATTAGTCGTGCCGAAATTCAACTTCACTTCGATCCATGACTCGGACACGAAGTCAGGCGTACGCTCAATCTCAGCCTGCGAACGCGCCGGAGTCGTATCTGTAGGAGGCTCGTAGGATAGATCCGACTGAAGAAGCCCCTCAAGGGCTGACTGAGGCACCGGGTTGTAAGCGGCCTGTCCGTAGTCCGGCTGGTGTCCGCGTGCTGCCAGACTCGCTTGGTTTTCTCCGTAGGCAGGTAAGACCCCCGGATCGGTTCCGTCAAGATCTAGCTGCGTGATGAAGTCCTCGCGGCGGCCGCGGAGGTACAAGGTCAGCGTATTACTACTAGCGAAACTTCCTGTACAAAACACCACGGACAATGAGGAATTGATAGGACGGGGGTCGCCAGGTCCGGGACTTGCGTCTGACCGCCAGATCTTAGGGAATGCCGTTGCAGGGACCGAACCGTCCTTATCCAGGATGGGTGTAAGAAATCCTCGACGGGTATCCAAATCCAGCTTAGTAGGCGTCCACCCTGCGGCGAAGGCACGAAAGGCGCTAATCCTTACTGTGCATGCAGCCGTTGCCGTGATAGAGAATTTGACGATCGTCGGTCGAAGGACGCCGTTGAGTGCGGAGATAGGCCAGGTTGCCTCTCGATTGCCCGTACCCGTTGTGACATTGGTAAAGTACAGACGTACGATATTTGAGTTGGCGTCACTTAGCTCGACGTAGCTATTGGCTCGATCTAGGGCGGCTGGACAGCTAGGTAGGCTCACCGTGATGGTGTCGGTACTTGCATATGAAGTGAGGTCTACTGGTGTGTCGGCCGATACACCGGTCTTAGTGCCCGCCGAGGAGAAGGAGAAGGTTAGGGCATTGCGATTGCCAAGCGCGGCGCTACTACCCAGGATCCCGGTAGTCACCCAGGGCTCGCGGGGGAGAATCGTCTGACTCCCCTCAATCGCCCCCATATCCATCAGATTTAATTGACTGATGTCAAGATTAAGATTGAACAAGTTATATAACGTGGTGAAATTGACATTCCAGAATGACCGGATATCTGTATGCTTGCGCTGAGTCAGCGCCTCGTAAGACACGACATCGGTGTCGTAGTACTCGAACTTCCCCAGCGCGTTATTGAAATCTTCGGTGATAGTGATAGGCATTATGGTCCCGGATTCGGCTTAAACGGTACGAAGTCATCACTTACGAAGTCATTGCGTAGCGCGTTGGTGAAATCTGTTAGGTTCTCCACATAGGTGTCTGTATCCGAAGCGACGGTGTAATGATCTCGGGTGAACGCCAATTCACGAACGCCTACGAAATAGGCACGATCCTCCTGGAAGGAAGCTTCCAGAACTCGATACGTATGGCGAGACGGGATGTAGAAGAACATCACCGGATAATCCCCCTCATAGACCAATGAGCTTCGATTCAGTTGTGACACTTGTGTAGTATCAGCCGTAGCCGGATTCAGGATTTCGGTCGGGTAGTTCGCCGTCTTGACGAGCGAGCCTGCTAGGAGATAGTCGACCTCGTTGGTCCTGTTTGCCGGTTGCGAGGTATAAGGGCGCATAGCCACCTTCAGCAACCCCAGGGTGGTCGGATCGATCTGGTCGGAAACGTCGGAACGATCTGACAGGAACGAGATCAGGTTTGTAGTAGAGACCGTGTTGGGATCCGCGGGCTTCTGGTGTAGGTCGTCCAAGTAGTAGTCGTAGCCGATTTTGAGGCTGTCGTATACCACCTTGACTTGGCGTGCGACGAATGGGTCTTCGGAAGTATTGAGACGAGCGAGGAAGTAGTCCAACACCCACTTCGGATGCTTCCTGTAGCGAATCGGTTGCGAGAACGTACCGGGGCTGTAAGCCATCGCCTGGAGATGGGTGAACTCCACCTTCATGTAGCGCGCGGTGACGGGTTCAGGAAGCGCGTGTTCTTCGCGGCGATCCATCCTAAAGGTCTTGTAGATTGGGGTCCAGAGTTTGGTCTCCCAATCAGTGTCGGTGACGCCGGGCTCACCATCTGACGAGTAGTAGACCGTGAAGTAGACG
>NZ_JAQBNR010000011.1 GCF_028288465.1 Ferruginibacter sp.
CCCAAAGCACTGGCGCTGGTAAATGTCAAGAATTTATAGCAAAGAAATAATGAATACCTGCACAAATATAACATTACAGATGTAGTTGTAAATGTACACCATTTTGCAGACCAGGTAATTGACGCAATCAAAGCAAACAATGGATGGGGAAGCAAGATAACTATCAGTGATGAAACTGAAGCACTACTGGAAACCGGTGGCGGACTGCTAAAGGCAAAAAACCTGTTATCTGGCAATGAGTCCTTTCTGTCTCTGAATGTAGATATCGTCACCAATCTCGATTTAAATAGACTTATCGCCTTTCACCGGCAATACCACCCGTTGGTTACATTTGGTGTTACAAACAGAAAATCGTCAAGAGTATTGTTATTTGATAAAGACAACCGCCTGCGTGGCTGGCGAAATGTACAGACCGGTGAAGAAAAAGGTCCGCATTTAAATGCGGCCGAAACTGGTTTAAAGGAAATGGCCTATAGTTGCGCAGTAATTTACCAACCCGAAATATTTGATTTAATAAAACAGCAGGGCAAGTTTTCTATCATTGAAACCTACCTCGACCTGGCTGCTGAACACTCCATCCTGGGCTATGATCATAGCGGCGATTTATTGGTGGATGTTGGAAAGCCGGAGAGTGTGGCAGTGGCAGAAAAATTGTTTCTTTAAGGCGGCCATTACCAATAGTAAAATATTCCTTCGTTCAGCTTTTAATTATCCTTGCTATCCACCGGCGCTCCAAATGTATTGCCTTCTTTTTTTGGCTTGCTTAAGCCCAGGTTATAACGGAAAGTAAGGCCCAGCCTGCGGGTATCATTTACCCTTGATCCGCTGGCATGTACATTTCCCTGGTTGAGTGTAAAGTTGGTATGATTGGTTTGCAGCAAATCATTTACCGATAGAATCACATTGCCTTTTTTATTCAGCACCGCTTTGTTGATGGAAAAATATAAGCCACCAAAATTATCAAGTTCGTAAAAATTCTGCACCGCTTTGGTGCGCATAAATCCCTGTACATTCAATGTAATTGTTTTGGTCGCCTTCAATTCCTGGTACATAAAAAACAACCAGCTGCCGCGTTTGTAATTGAGTGGCTTATTTTGATAAATGCCATTGTACTCGTTGTAATTGTACTGGGCACCCATGTAAAAAAAATATTTGCCACCGGGCGGCATACCCGCTATAACACGCATATAGGTTTCTTTATTTTTACCCAGGTTATCATAGGTGCGGTAGGCAATTTTGGTTACATCATCCTGGTAAGTGACGTTGCTGAAGATGTCATTGGTTTGATTGATCCCTACTGCAAAAACAGGGAAATCCATGAAGGTTACATTCACTTCATAATTGGTAGTAAACTGCGGCTGTAGTTTCGGGTTGCCCACATCAAACAAATACTGGTCAATGTATTTTGGGTAAGGGTTTAGTATTTCATAATATGGCCGTTTGATGCTGCGCCTGTAGATAGCATTGCCCACCAGGTTGCGGCCAAACATCTTAAACAGGTTATGCCGTAAAAAAACATACGGAAAAAGATCAGTTCTTTTGATGGAAAAAACGGTGTCTTTCGGTATCAGCTGCCGGCCATTGATATCGGTTGTCTCCAACCTCAGCCCGGGTTTTAACGTAAAGCCAAAAAACATTTTGGCTACCTGCACATAGGCGGCGCTGACAGTTTCTTTGTATCTAAAGGTATTGGTCTGATAAAGGTCGGGTTTTGCGGGTCCATTACCGGTTGAATAAAAATAATCAGCGCTGTTATTACTGTTGCTGGCTGTTAATTTAACCCCGGTTTCCAGCGTAATTGTTGAAGGCAGTTTTAGGATAAGATCAGTTTGTGCTACATAAATATTTTTACCGTTTTTATTTTCACCACTGCCATTTACAACCGGGCTTGCAGGCAAAATAAAATTGTTATTGTAGGCCTGTGTATTGTTGTTTTTATAATAATTATAGTCCAATTCTGCGGTCCATTCGCTGCCGGCAGAATCGATTTTATATTTGGCAGTTATGGTATTGCCAATAAACAGGGCGTCGGTTTTATTGGTAACACCAGAGCGGCTGTTGTTCAACACATCCATTGCCGGTTCCTGGTAAATGGCATTGCTGTTACTTGCATTGCTGTTGCTGCTGGTATTGGTCAGCCTGATGTCGTAAGCAAGGTCAAATTTTTTTGTTAGCGCCACATCCAGTCCGCCGCCGAAATAATTGTTTACAGAAGGGTAGGAAGTGTAGGAATTTTGTGCCAGTAAGGAAGAGTCTGTTTTTATCAAACGGTTTGAAGTAAGCGCTTCATAGTTGTTCCGTTTGGTATACTGGTAACTGAAATAGCTGTTTACTCTGCCGGTACTTTTGTTAAGATTAAATCCCAGGGTTGCCGTATTATACACACCCTGGAATACCGCTGCATTTACACTGCCGCTGGTGCCCAGTTTTACTCCCTTTTTTAAAACAATATTTACAATACCGCCGCTGCTGGCAGCATCATATTTTGCCGAAGGATTGCGTAATATTTCTATTTTGCTTACACTGCCTGCCGGTAAACTTTTTAGTAGAGAAGCAATGTCGGCACTGCTAAGTTTCATTTCGCGGCCATTGATAAAAATAGTGGCGGGGCTTGTGCTGCTTAAATACACATTACCATCCTGGTCAATGACTGCTCCAGGTGTTTTCTCCAGGACCTCATACGCATTGCTGCTGCTGTTGGCCAGTACGGTGGCATCTATAATGGTTTTATCATCTTCCTGTTTTAGTAATTGCTTCCTGGAAATTACTTCTACTCCGGATAATGAGGCAGATTTTTTTACAAGCAATATGGGTAATTGTATGGGCAGATCTTTCACAGAAATGCTGGTTTCAATTGCTTCATATCCAACCGCCGATACCTTCAAAAGATAAACTGTAAATGGTGACACCCTAAATAAAGCAGTTCCTTTAAGGGATGCAACCTGTGCTGTCAATAAAACCGAATCAGTTAAAGTGTACAGCTGCAATGTGGCGCCTGCCGCAGGTTCACCTTTAGCGGTGGAGACATTTACCTGCAGGGAAACCTGCTGGGCTGCAGCAACAATAGTGAAAAACAAAAAAGGTATTAAAAAAATTAGTTTACGTTTCAAAACAGGGATGATTAAAACAGGGTGATTAAAACAAAAATGCACAACTTTTCATTTTTTGAAAAGTTGTGCAATGCAATGTATTACAAAAATTAAATCCGGCGATTATTTTTTAGGCGTAAACAGCTCCTTTTTATCTACCACTTTCACTTTATCTTTTTCCTTGAGGGTTTTGCTTACAATATCATAAGGGCCGGTAATTACTTCCTCTCCTTCGGTAAGGCCTTCCGTTACTTCAATGAAATTAATATCCTGTATAGACGTTTTTACTTTTTTCTTACTTACAGATCCATCCTTGTTTAAAATAAATACAACCACCTCCAGGTCATCCATATTAACAGTTGGCTCCTGTCCGTCTACGGGCTTTTTAACGGCTTTGGTGCTGTCATTTTTTTCACGTGTGGTTACCGCATTGATCGGTACGCTTAGTACATTGACATGCGTTTTGGTTTGAATGTCCGCACTGGCGCTCATTCCCGGGCGGAATGGATAGCTTGACTTACCCAGCAGATCGGGATAACTTTCCGGCAGCAAACGAATGTATACTTTGTAATTGGTTACATCGGTACTGGTGTTGGCAAGAGCGCTTTGTGTACTGGCGCCGTTGTTACTGCTGGCTATCTGTGTAACAATGCCTTTGAACTTTCTGTCTGTATAAGCATCTACGGTTACAATGGCACTATCTCCCAACACTACTTTAGGCACATCACTTTCACCAACATCTACCCTGATTTCAATTTTGCTCATATCCGCAATACGCAGCATTTCTGTACCCGCCATCATATTACTTCCCACTACACGTTCGCCTTTTTTCACACTCAGCAAACTTACCACGCCATTCATGGGCGCCAGCAGGGCGGTGCGGCTTAAATCTTTATTGGCTTTGGCCAGGTTGCTTTGCGCAGCCTGTACTGCAGCCTGTCCGCCGCGGATACCCTGTTTAGCGGCATTATAATTGGCAACGGCTGCTTTATAGGCAGCATCTGCCACATTAAATTCGTTGGGGCTGATTACCTTATCATCATACAACCTCTTTTGCATGTTGTAGGTTTTTTCTGTTTGGTCTACCTGGGCTTTCAACGCATCCAGCGCAGCCTGCGAGTTGGCTACCTGTGCCTGGCTTTGTGCTACGCCACTGGCGGCCTGGTTGGCCTGGATGCTGTAAATGTCCGCAAAAATGCGGGCCAGTATCTGTCCTTTTTTTACGCTGTCGCCTTCCTGCACGGTTAGTTCGGTAATTTCGCCACTTACATCCGGACTTACTTTTACTTCAATTTCCGGGTATACTTTACCGCTGGCATTTACAATTTCCGTGATGGTGCGTTTCTGCACTTTTTCCATGGTAACTTTTATTCCCTCTTCCTTACCAAAAATGCCGGCCGCTTTAAGACCGCCCAATAATACCACTAAACCGATCACGCCAAAAAGAATCCATTTTACAGTTTTGCTCATGTTAATTAGTTTTATCCCGGTTGTTTATTGCAACTGAAGATGAGATTATATTATCGATTGAATGATTTCAGCTCTTAATTATAGTGCTAAGTAAAATCATTTCATTTAAAAAAAGTAATTATTGTCCGGGCTGTTATAGCAATGGGCAACATCGTTGTGTCACTCCCTTTTGCCGCATACTTATAATCGGCCCTAACAAAAACCAGGTATATGCTTAACCTGAAGGCGTGAACAACCAGCAACAGGTTTGCATCGCTTAAATTTAAGCGCCTTATAACTTGATACCCTGCCCGCGGTAAAACTCCAGTACTTTCATTTTAAATACAAAATCATACTGGTTCAACACGGCCTGCAGTTTGGCCCTGAACAAATTGTTTTGTTGCGTAATTAATTCAAAGGTTCCCAGCATACCCACTTCATATCTCTTTTGCGCATAATCGTAAGTGCGTTGCGAAGCCGCTACACTTTTCTGGCTGGCATTGAATTTTTCCAATGCTACGGTGGCTGCATTGTACGCCTGGTAAATATCCTGCTTAATACTTAAATTATCTGACTGCTGTTGTAATTCAGCAGATTTAATATTTAATTTACTACGTCGGTAGTTGGTGCGTAGTTGTCCGGCACTAAAAATGGGCACACTCATACTTAACCCTATCTGCTGACGAAAGTTATTATCTATCTGCGTAAAAAAAGGCGTTCCTTTTTTACCTACAATGCTGTAATCCGGCGAACTCACTTTATATACAGTACCATTTACATCTATTTGCGGGCTCAACGGGTTATTGCTATAAGTTCCGGTGGGAGCATAGATGGAAGATTTTGCATTAATGTAGTTACTGCTTAAACCGCCAAACAATGAAAACGTAGGATACATATTGCCTCTTGCAGCTTCGGCTGCTTTTTGAGCAGCTTTTAATTTAAACTCATTTACCCTTTGTTGTGGCAGGTTTTTAATCGCCAGTTCATATACCGCGTCGGGTTGCAGGTCGGCTATCTTTTCTAATGGTATCAATTCTACCGGGGGTACAGCCACGTCAAAAGGTTGTGCTGCATCCATATTCAGAACCGACTTTAATACAAGAGTAGCCTGTACTACGTTTCCCCTGGCGCTGATATAGTTGGCACTATCCACCGCTTCCTGCGCTTCCAGTTCCGATGCATTTAATTCCGGTAACGAGCCTGCATCTACCAGTTTGCGTGTATTGGCCAGTTGCGCCTGCGTTTGTTTTAATTGTACCTGCGCAATATTCTCCTGTTCGCGGGTTAACAATATCTGCAGATAATCGTTGGCTACGGTCAAAGAGATATCATTCTTTAATTTGTCAACAGATGCCTTGGAAGCTTCATACTGCCATTGGTTGCTTAAAATGGTATTCTTTTTACTAAACCAATTAAATATATCGGCACTTGTCTGTAACTGCAGCCCAGCATTCAGATAAGTTTGCGTGATAAGGCTAAAGGAAGTAGGATCCTGGTTACGACCACTGTTAACGCTGGTACTGGCGTTGAAGTTGGCGTTGGGATACAATGCCAGCTTACTTTGTTTGTAAGCAAGTTCGGTAATGGCAGCCTGTACTTCCGATTGTTTAATACTGATATTATTGGCCACAGCGTAATCTACAATTTTACGCAGGTCCCATTTTTCCTGTGCATGGATAGAGGTGCAAAAACAGGTAATGGCTATAAGGGTGTAACTAATGTATCGCATATTCCAAAAATATAACTTCCTGTTGTAACGCAACACATCCATTATTATAAACGGTAAAAAACCAACAAAAAAGGCAGGTGTGCAAATGAACAGTGTTTTAAAAGCCAGTGTTGACACTAGTTTAATTGTCCAACCTGCATTTCCAAATGCGGCGGGCATATTAATCTTTGCAAATTAATTTCTTTAGCAACGGCCTGGTTTGGGTTAGTAAACTGGGTAATAGTGCAACTTGCGATGGCTACCGGTTTATAAACAGCCGGGGTGCTGACAAGGAATTGTGAGGGTTTTTTCGAACGGCCTGGTTTACTGCCCCATCATTCCGAATCCCCGCTCCAAATCCTTGATTATATAGTCAGCTTCTTCCAACCCAACATATAAGCGCAGCGACCTGTGCTCTTTATGCTGCGGATTAAAGGCAGAAGCCGGCAGCCCCGAGCATTTTGGTATGATAAGGCTTTCATGTCCACCCCAGCTTACGGCCATTAATATGTGTTGCAGGCTGTTGCAAAACTGTTCTATTTGTTCAACTTTATCTGCTTTAATAATAAAAGTAAGCAAACCACAGGCACCTTCCATTTGTTGTTTGGCCAATGCATATTGCGGAAAGGCTTCATCAAAAGGAAATAATACTTCTTCTACTTTATCATGCCCTTTTAGATAGTCAATTACCCTGGCAGTGGTTTGCGTAATGTGTTGCAGGCGCATGGGCAGGGTACGTAAGCCGCGTATTAGTAACCAGGCATTAAAAGGGGAGATGCCGCTGCCAATATTCATGTATTCTGAATTGAAAATTCGCGTAATCATCCCGGCACTGCCGCTTAATACTCCGGCAACGGTATCACTGTGGCCGCCAATGTATTTGGTTGCTGATTGAAGCGTAAGGTCAATGCCAAATTCAATTGGCCGCTGATAGATGGGTGTGCAATAACTGTTGTCAATAATGGTAACAATATCTTCTGCCTTTGCCAGTTCAGCTACTGCTTTTAAATCCTGTATGGCATAGTCCCAGCTGTTCGGACTTTCCAAATAAATTACTGTCGTATTCGGCAGAATGGCCCGTTCAAAATTTTCAATATCCCGGCCGTCAACATAAGTTGTAGTTACACCAAAACGCGGTAAAATTTCATTGAACATTTTTTGTGCCCAGGTATACGGCTTTCTAACAGACACAATATGATCGCCACTTTTTACATTGGCCAGTACCGCTGCGAAGATGGCTGCTGCGCCGCTGTTAAACACGAGGCAATCTTCCGCTCCATCCAGGGCAGCTAATTTTTTTCTTAAAATATCAACGGTGGGGTTGAGTCCCCTGCTGTACAGATAAGTAGAATATTCATCTGCAAAAGCGCCCCTCATATCATCTACTGTTTTAAACGCAAAATTGCTGCTCTGTATAATGGGCGGTGCGATGGCGTTAAAATAATTTTCTCTGTCTTCGGCCAGTTCGTTGATGATGTAAGAAATATCCATTGGTGAAATTTTATAGCGTTAATTTTTATTCTTTTTTAAAGCGGTCAATACAAAATACAAGGCGGTAAAAACCGCCATTACTGAAAGACCTATAGCCGCTGCATAGCCATTCTTTTTATAATCCAGCGCAATACTGATGGCAACAAATGAATAGGCAATGATAAAGATAACCGGCATCAGCGGAAACAGTTTCATTTTATAAATACCGGTATCATCCAGGTGCTTTGTCTTCTTTCTTAAAATAAAAATAGTGGCGGCAGAAAGTACCATCCCAAAGCAATCTAAAAAAATAGTAAAGCTTAATATTTTATCAAATGCCTTTGCCCAAAAAATAATGATGATGCAAATAGCAGCAAATACAGAAAGCGAAATGGTAAGTACATCTGTTTTTGCATTGCGGTGTTTAAATACGGGTGGCAGAATGTTATCTTCGCTCATGGCATACATTACCCTTGGGTTACTCATCAGCAAAACATTTACATAAGCCAGTACGCTCAAAAATAAAAAGCCCGACAATATTCTTTCTGCATTAACGCCAAAAATTTTTGAGGCCATAATGGCCGCGATATTGGTGGTGGTTTCCTGGTGCAGGGTATTAAAGCCAATTACTTTTATGTAAGCGTAGTTAATGGTAAGGTATAATGATACAATAATTGCAATGCCTAAAAAAATGCCACGGGGTATATTTGTTGCAGGCTTGTCAACCTCTGCACCAAAATTGATGGTCTGCTGGTAACCGCCATAGGTAAAGCTTACAGCAACCAGCCCGATGCCAAATGCTTTTATATACTCCTGAAAAGTTGGGGAGATTGTCGAAGGGCTGATAAACTGACTTGCTGCATGGTTATCTGCAAAAAACAATGGTGCAATTAATAGCAATATTAAAATGATCTTGATTACCGTTAGTACATTTTGTGTTTTAGCACTCATCTTTAAGCCGGCAAGATTTACAAAATAAAAAAGTACAATTGCTGTAATGGCAATGGTGATATGGATGTTCCCGATATAATTTACATTGGCAGGAATGTCCATCCAGTTCATATCTTTTGAAAGCGGTATAAAAATGCCCGTGATGTATTCTCCGCCAACCAACGCCACCGCTGCCAATGAGGCCGCATTGCTGACTAAGATTACACAGTTAATGGCAAACGCGACAGATGGATGATAAGCGTAAGAGAAAATCTTATAGTATGCCCCGGTTACAGGCAGGCGGCTGCCGATTTCGGCATAGGTTAGTGCGCCACACAAGGCTACTATTCCGCCGGCCACCCAGGCTGTAAAAAATAAAAAAGTATCAGGTGATGCTTTGGCTACATTGGCCGGCGTACGAAAAATGCCCATGCCAATAACCAGGCTCACTACAATCATGGTAAAATCAAAAAGGGTAAGCTTATTGGTTTTTGATGTCATGCTTTGAAGATACTGAAAGCTGATTATAAATTATCGGTACAGAAAAAAATACAAGTTTTATTTTATGACTGGCCTCATAAAATAAAATGGAGATAGCCTTATTTTTGCATGCATGTTTAAGCAACTAACAGCCATCATTTTAATTGCAGCATTTGTAGCACAAACGTTTAGCGGTGGTTTTGTTATGCTTGATTATTATACCAACAAGGCAACCTTCGCCAAAAACTGCATCAACAAAGCCAGACCGGTATTGTACTGCAATGGCAAATGCCAGACGATGAAGAAACTGAAACAGGAAGAAAGCAGGGACAAACAAAATCCTGAGCGAAAAAACGCCGGCAAAAATGAAGTACTGTATTTAACAACTGATCAATATACCTGTCAGTTATCAGCAAATCTTTTTAGCAATACCCATCCGCCTTACAATAGTAAAATTGCTATCGGAATCGCTTTCGATTTCTTTCAACCTCCCAGGGTATAATCACCATATTGTCTTTTACCTGCTTTAGTATTATTTACTTTATTTAATTATTATTTAAATGAAAAAGTTATTCATTGCTGCTATTTTATTAATAGTAGTGTCGGTTAGTTACGCATGCCCTATCTGTGGCTGCGGTGGTGGAAATTTATACATGGGTCTGTTTCCCAATTTTAAAAGTAAGTTTATTGGCATAAGATGGAATTATGCTGCTTACCATACACATCTCATCAATGATCCAGCACAGTTTAGTCACAATTATTATAATTCAACCGAAATATGGGGAGGGATCAATATCGGCAAACGCTGGCAGGTATTGGCTTTTCTGCCCTACCATTCCAATATACAATTCGATGATGATGCAGGTCATACCACCAAAAGCGGCCTGGGAGATATCACTTTGCTGGGTAATTACAAATTGTCTGATACAAGATCAGGAAATACATCATCACAACAAGTTTGGATCGGCGGCGGTGTTAAAATACCTTCCGGCTCTTTTAATGTTGATGCAAATAATCCTTCAACAACACTGGCGGATATCAATGCACAAATCGGAACAGGAAGTGTGGATCTTTTTTTAAATGCAAGGCATTCTTTTCAGTTTAAAGACTTTGGCATAAATACTTCAGCCAGTTATAAACTAGGGATGGCCAACAGCCAGCACTACAAATATGGCAACAAACTAGACATTAACAGCATAGCATTTTACCAGCTAAAAACAAAGCGCTTTATCATTGCACCCAATGCCGGCCTGGCGTATGAAAATACCGGGGGCAATCGCTTAAACAAACAGCAAATTTATTTAAGTGACGGGCTGGATGCAGGATCATTTACCACCGGTGGCCATGCGTTGAATTGCTTAGCCGGCGTTGAAGTAAATTTTAAAAAGATAACCGTAGGCGCCAATATTCAATCACCTATATCGCAACAATTTGCAGCGGGCCAAACCAACTTACATATGAAGGCAATGGTTCATGTAACTTTTTCTTTGTAATATTTTTGAGATTGCTGATGCAGGCAAAACGAAAATGAATTTATTAGAATCCGCCTTTTATTTGGATTGTAAAAATCAATGTATATACATTTGCAATGAATTTGGTTTCTCTGCTTCAATGCAGAGAATTAAAAGGGAAGCCGGTGTAATTCCGGCGCTATCCCCGTAGCTGTAAGAAGCCCCTCCAGCCTCCTCAAAGAGAAGCTGGGGAAGAGTAAAATTGTTGAAGTTTCACCACTGTTCCAACCAATGCGGAATGGGAAGGTTTCAATAATGCTTCGAGCCAGAAGACCTGCCAGGTATCATATTTAATCATTCACGGCTTTCGGGCGAAAGGCATGGAGTGTAAGCGCTGTAAGGCATTTATATTTCTAAACAATGTGCGTATTATTTTACCAGCATTGTAATTTTCCGGAAGCAGTCACAAAAAAATTTTTCAAAAAAATGAAAAGAAAATTTTTATTGGTGACTGCTGTAATTATCAGTAGTCAGTTGTACGCACAGGACAGTACAAAACAAACTTTGGATGAAGTAGTAGTAACCGCTACCAAAACTCCCATTAAGCAATCACAAACGGGCAAGGTAATAACCGTAATTGACCAGGCCACACTGCAGCGCAATGCAGACAAAACCCTCACAGAAATACTCAATTACCAGGCGGGTGTGTACGTGAATGGTGCCAATAATATATTGGGCACCAACCAGGAAATGTATATGCGTGGAGCTGCATCCGGTAACACACTTATTTTGCTGGATGGAATTCCCGTAAATGATCCCTCGCTGATCAATAATTCGTTTGATCTGAATAATATCAACCCTGCGCAGATTGAAAAAATTGAAATTTTAAAAGGTGCACAAAGCACACTTTGGGGCAGCGATGCTGTGGCAGGTGTCATCAATATCATTACCAAAAAAGGAGGTACAAAAAAACTTACCCCATCAGCCAATACTGCTTACGGCAGTTACCATACTTTTAAAGCCGGCGCCGGCATCAGCGGCAGGATTGACAAGTTTACTTATAACGTTAATTACAATCATACCAACAGCAAGGGCTTTTCATCTGCTTATGACAGTACCGGTGGTAATTCGTTTGATAAAGATGGATTTAAACAAAACAACGTACAGGCAAATCTCGGCTATGTTTTTTCACCAAAATTGTCCGTTGCTGGTATGACGAATTACGGCAAGTATAATACTGACCTGGATGGCGGCGCTTTTAAAGATGATAAAGATTATACCGGTGTGAATACAAGTTTTATCAACTCACTTACGCTTGTTTACAAATTAAGGAATGCGTCTTTTCATTTCAGCAATACACTCGTCAATACCCACCGTACTTTATCAAATGATACCAGTACCGATGCAGCCAATGGCGATTTTTACCGGGCAGATTTTAAAGGTACTTCGTATGTATCCGAATTGTTTGGTAATGTATCTTTCAGCAATAAATTATCACTGGTAGCAGGTGTTCAGCGCAACGCACAAAATACCAGCCAGCATAACAATGGCTACAGCAGGAATTACGATTATTCGTATTCATCTGCCCTTGGCAAAGACAGCGCTAAAACAAATAACTATGCACTATATGCTTCCTTAATGTTGTTGAACTTAAATGGCTTTAACGTAGAAGGTGGCGTACGTTACAATCACCATAATATTTATGGCAGCAATGCTACTTTTTCATTTAATCCATCTTATAATATTGATGAAAATACACGGGCATTTATTAATATTTCATCTGCTTACAAAGTACCATCCCTTTACCAGTTGTACAGTGAATACGGCAACAGGGATTTGCAACCGGAAAAAAGTATTAACTACGAAGCGGGAGTGCAATTCTTCGGCAACGACAAAAAAAATTCATTGCGGTTGGTAGCATTTAAAAGGGATATCCGCCAGTTAATTATTTTTTATTCAGACCCCGTAACCTATGCCAGTCAATACATCAACAGGGATAAACAAAACGATTATGGCTTTGAGCTGGAAAGTAATATGGCGGTTTGCAAAAAAGGCAACTGGATAAATAACATTACTTATGTAGATGGAAAAGGAAATACAGGGAGTGAAAAGGTGAAAAATTTTTACCGTCGTCCGAATTTTACGTTTAACAGTACGTTTAGTTTACAACCTGTTTCGCAACTGACCTTATCGCCTTCTTTTCGTTTTGTTGGCAGCAGGTTAAAGGGGCAATACGATGCTGGACCGGCCAGCATGCCGCAATATTATACGCTTGATTTTTACGCCGGCTACCATATTACCAAACAGGTAAACGCGTTTGCAGACATCCGGAATATCACCAACCAGCATTACCAGGATATTGTGGGTTATAACAGCCGTGGATTTAACTGGATGGCAGGTGTAAGTATTTCTTTTTAATGTAAAGGATTAGCAGGCAATCAATAAATGGCGGTCCATCAACCGCCATTTATTATTTTCTTACTGTTAAGGATATTTCAGCGTTGAAATAAAATTAAATTACCTCTCAACAATTTGGCGGGTACTGTTGTTATCAGGTTTTAATAGCAGGAACATTGTCCTCTTATACGAATTGTCCTTTTAAAAAATTGGTTTTAAAAAATATTTTATGCAAGATCTGAATTTTGATATGAAGGCGCCCCTGTTAAGCTGGGATGTTTTTTGCGGCACTTATAATACCCTGATGAAGGATGCTGAAAAGTACCAGCAATCTGTACAGCAAATGAAGCAGATTGCGAAGGTAAATTTGTGGAGCAAAGAGCAGTTAAATGAAGCCCTTAAAAGCATCCGGCAGTTTGTAATTGTCATTACTGATCCAGCACAACAAATTGCTTTCACAGGTCCGGGATTTGAAGAGATGACGGGCTATTCAGCTGAAGAAGCCTATGGGCGAAATCCCAAATTTTTGCAGGGCCCTACCACCAATAAAAAAAATACACAGACCATAAAGCAACAGTTAACCAATAATAAGGTTTCCGAAACAGTGCTGGAAAACTATCGCAAAGATGGGAAACTTTACCTCTGTAAAATCATTATAAAACCTGTTGTTAACATTCGCAAACAACTGGTAAATTATATTGCTTACGAACAGGAAATTGCGGCCTGAAATGGTAGCTTTACTTGCTCCATTAAAAAATCTGCCCACCGGTTATCAAATTAGGTATCGCTGATTGTTAGTGCTCTGAACGATATTTTTAGCAAACAAAATTATCCGGCAAAAGAGATTTAAATGGCGTTACTTGCAATTTCATTTATCAATCTGTTATGCGGTATACCATTGTAATTATTTTTTTGCTGAATTGTTTTTGCTGCCGTGTAATGGCCCAGTATAATTTTACAGGCATTGTTCGCAGCGCGGAAAATAACCTGCCGCTGGCTGGCGTAACCATTTCAATTTCCGGTAAACCCATTACTCAAACAGATAGCAGCGGTGCGTTTCAGTTTAACGATAGCAGTGATAAAATCAGTATTCATTTTTCTCATATAGGTTACATGTCTGCCGTGGGTAAATATGCAGCAGCCCAGCCAATCAATTTGTTGTTAAATCCTGCGGGCATCACCTTATCATCTGCCATAGTAAAAGCTTTTGAAAGTAATACTACATTAAAGAATATTCCAGTAACAGTAAGCGTGTTGGGGAATACTGATTTGGAACGCTATAGCAATACATCTATCCTGCAAGCTGTAAATACTGTACCCGGTGTTAAGATGGATGAACGCAGTCCGGGTAGTTACCGCTTATCTATCCGAGGAAATTTGTTACGCTCGCCTTTTGGTGTACGTAATGTAAAAGTGTACTGGAATGGTATGCCTTTTACCGATGCCAATGGTAATACCTATCTTAACCAGCTTGGTTTTGAAAACGTAGGTAAGATTGAAATTATAAAAGGGCCGGGTGGCAGTTTATATGGAGCTGGCACCGGCGGCGTGGTGTTGTTAAACAGCCGTACTGCGGATAAAGATGAAAACAGCATTGCCATTAATTCACTCGCCGGCAGCTGGGGAATGTTTGAAACAAATGTAGCCTACAAAAAAAGTGATGATCATTCCAATGTTGGTTTTAGCTATGCGCATCAGCAAAGTGATGGCTGGCGCAATCACACCAATATGCGCCGTGATGTAGCCAATTATACTGCTTTATTTGATATCAATAAAAAGCAAAGCATACAAACCAATATTTTTTACAGCGACTTATATTATCAAACACCGGGCGGGTTGACTGCGACGCAACTGGCTGCTAATCCACGCCAGGCAAGGCCTGCAGGCGGCCCATTTAAAAGTGCAGCAGACCAGCAGGCCGCCCTGTATGTAAAAACATTTTACGCAGGGTTCGGTAATACTTATCGTTTTAATGATGAGTGGACCAACACAACCAATGTATACACTTCCAATACCCGCTTTAGCAATCCGAGTATTTTAAATTTTCAGCGCAAGACGGAGCAGGGTATTGGAGGCAGAAGCATTACCCAATACCACCATGATAATTTTACAATGAATGTGGGCGGAGAATACCAGTATGGTTTTACCAGTACCAGAACATTCGGCAATAAACTCGGCGTGCCGGATACGCTGCAGTTTGATGACGAGATTGGTGCTACGCAATACAATGTTTTTTTACAGGCAGACATCAGTCTCGCTGACGATTTTACATTAAATGCCGGGATCAGCTATAACAATTACAATTACGGTTTTACCAGGCTGAATAACCGGCCGGTAAAAACTATCAATAAAACATTTGATCCCATTGTTGTGCCCCGCGTTTCTTTATTGAAAAAGATGGGTAACTATTTTAGTGTCTACGCTACCGTTAGTAAAGGGTATTCTCCGCCCACGATTGATGAGATTGTACCATCCGCCGGCATTTTTAATGCAACGCTTGATGCAGAAA
The DNA here is from genome assembly GCF_028288465.1 of Ferruginibacter sp. Lineage (GTDB taxonomy): Bacteria > Bacteroidota > Bacteroidia > Chitinophagales > Chitinophagaceae > Ferruginibacter. The sequence goes on from NZ_JAQBNR010000011.1 coordinate 15,484, forward strand.
AAGCAGTGAATTACGAACTGGGTTTCAGAAGTGAACCCGTAAAAAATAAATTGTTTATTGATGCTGCCTATTATATTTTTTACCTCAGTAATACCATTGTTACAAGGCGTGATGCAAGTGGTGCGGATTACTTTGTAAACACCGGCAAAACCAGACAAAGCGGCCTGGAAGCAACCGTCACCTGTTATCCTGTGCGCAATGCCGCCGGCTTTATAAACCAGCTGAAAATCTGGAGCAACTATACCAACATTCACGCACGGTTTAATACCTACCAGCAAGGGGTGAATGATTACAGTGGTAACAAATTAACCGGCACACCGCCGAATGTGTTTTTAGCGGGTGCTGATATTACCACCCGGCCGGGGCTGTATGCTAATATTACTTACAGTTATACAGATATATTACCGCTCAATGATGCCAATACATTTTTTGCTTCGCAGTACAATTTGCTGATGGGGCGTGTTGGATATAAAAAAAGGTTGTGTAAATCACTGGATGGAGAAATCTATTTTTCCTTTGATCGTTCTTTTAATACGCCCTATAGTTTAGGCAACGATTTAAACGCTGCTGGCAACCGGTATTTCAATCCATCTGCTCCCGAAAATTATTACGGTGGCATTAAATTAAAATTCAATTTGTAAGCCGCAACCTTGCACGATGCAACCATTTAACACGCACTTAAAATAACGACGGTACTTTGCCAGTGGTTGAAAATGTATATTTGCAAAAATTTTTAATAAATGGATTTTGGCGAAATAGCGATTAAGGAAATTGTAACCGTAGCATTTACCCTTTTTGCGGTAATTGATATGGTGGGCAACATTCCCGTATTGGCTTCGCTGAGAGTGAAGATGGGGGGTGAAATCAGGTCTACCCAGGCCACGCTGGCATCGGGCGCACTGATGATTCTTTTTCTTTTTTTAGGAAAGCAGTTTTTAAATTTATTGGGACTGGATGTGCAGTCTTTTGCTGTAGCAGGAAGTATCGTCATATTTATTATCGGGCTGGAAATGGTATTGGGCCACGAGTTCTTTAAATCAGACGGCAATGCAAAGAGCGGCAGTGTAGTACCGATCGCATTTCCACTGATAGCAGGCTCCGGCACACTTACCACCATCATGAGTTTAAAGGCTAATTATGGAGACATCAATATTTTTTTAGGCATTCTTATCAACTGCATCATTATCTATATCGTTTTAAAATCGCTGAAATGGATAGAAAAAGTGATGGGTCCTAACGGCATGGTGGTAATAAGAAAATTTTTCGGCGTAATATTGCTGGCCATAGCGGTAAAAATATTCGGTAGCAATTTCAGCCATTTCGGAAAGTGATATGGCCTCGTAGTACAATGGATAGTATAAGGGCCTCCGAAGCCCCAGATCCAGGTTCGATTCCCGGCGAGGCCACAAAATTTACATCAGCCCTCATCAGTTTATTTTGGTGAGGGTTTTTGTTTGTCACAAACGCCGGCCAGCCCTTTTCGATATCTGACTTTCAAATATAACGTCTTACCAAAACGAACATTCTTATCCATTCGTCGAAACAACAACTCTGTTAAACGAAAAATAAAAAAGGCTGACATTATTTGGTGCACTTTTACATCAGAAAGCGGGCAACGTACCAACTTTCAACACCAGTTTTAAATTGAATATTCTAACGAAACAAACCAATCCGAACAACCAATCAACATCCAACTATTTTAAAGAAAAGCCAGATCCTAAAAAACCAATAAACGAATATCCGATACCCTGATTAAAGACCAACATCCGATTAACTAAAAAAAGACCAACGAGTATTTAATATCCTACTAAAAAAAGACCATTGTCCCGCCTTGAAAAACGCATTGTAACCAATGCTGCCATCAAAACGGATCAAAAACCAACTTGAATATATTTAAAATGCCCCTTTAAACGGGCATTTTTTTATGCGCGGGCTGTTATGCCTTCCTCGTCTTTTTAAACATCGTGGTTTACCTGATAATAATAATACCTGCTGTTTTAGGTGACTGCCTATTAAAAGGTTCTACTTCCAGTTTTTATTCGGCAGAGGCCCCATTTCAAAAACCAGTTGGTGGCCGTTGATAATACTGGTATGCATAATGAAAGGATGATCTATTGATTTGCCATCCAACTGTACACTTTGAATGTATTTATTTTCAGCAGAGAGTTTGTTGGCAATAATGGTAAATTTTTTTGGCTGATTGCTGGCTTTATATTTCAACACCAATTTTGGAAACTGCGGGGCACCGATGGCATAAATGCCTGAGGCAGGTGTTACCGGGTAAAAGCCCATCACCCCAAAAATATACCAGGCGGCCATTTGCCCGCAATCCTCGTTGCCATTGATGCCGAGCGGTTCGTTGCGGTAATTTTCTGTGGTGTGCTTTCTTATCAGTTCCTGCGTTTTCCAGGGTTCACCACAATAATCATACAGGTAACTGTAGTGGTGGCCCGGTTCATTGTCATGCCGGTAATGGTTACCGTTAAAATTTTCATCCAGTTTGGCAATGAATTTTTCCCTGCCACCCATCATATCAATCATACCCGGAATATCCTGCATAGCACCAAACAAATAGGTCCATTGATCGCCTTCTGTAAAACCGTCCTGCCTGCCCAGTTTATTTTTTGGATTGAATTGTACAAATGTACCGTCCGCTAATTTGGGGATCAGGAAACCGGTTGTTGAATCGTACAGTTTTTTATAGTTTTTACTCCACGCTAAAATTTTGTTGTAATCGCTTGCCTTGCCCATCGCTTTAGCCATCTGCGCCACGGAATAATTATCCGATGAATATTCAATGGTACGGGAAACAGACTCGGCTGTTTTTCCGAAAGGTACATATCCAATGCTGTTGAAAGCGGTTAATCCTGCCCTTGCTTCGTAACCAGTCCACAGGTCACGATCGCCATACGCCAGGCTGGTATCATTTTCCGGCGGCACCATGGCGTCTTTCAGCAAGGCCTCGTAGGCGAGTTTGGTATCATAACCACGCAAACCTTTTACATATGCATCCGCAATTACTGCATCGGCATGTGTACTGATCATGATATTTGTTTCAGCAGGATTGGGCCACATGGGTAAACGGCCACCTTCTCTATACATCTGTAACATGGCGGTGATCATTCCGTTGACACGATCCGGCTGAGAAAAGATTAATAAAGGATGCAGGGCACGATACGTATCCCATAAAGAGTAATCGGTGTACGAACTTCCTGTGTGAATTTGATCATCAAAACCGCTGTAATATTTTCCATATTCCGACATCTCCCTCGGGAATTGCATGGTATGAAAAAGTGCGGTATAGAAAATTGATTTCTGGTCTTCCGAAATGCCTTCCGGCTGCATGCACTCCAGGTTTTTTTGCCAGGTGTTGCGGGTTGCTGTAACCAGTTGCGCAAAATTGCGGCCCGCAATTTCTTTAGCCATATTGATTCTTGCCTGCTCAAGACTGATGAATGAAGTGCCAATGCGCAATTCAATCTTTTCGTTCGCTTTTGTTTTGAAATTGATGTAAGCACCCATTCTTGTGCCCAGTTGTTCAACCGAAGATGGACTCACAGTAGCATTATCCCAGGTGCCAAATGACGCAATTTTTTTATTACACTGAATAACAAAGTAACCTTTAAAGTTTGGCATATCAGGACCAATCTGTGCTGACATCCGGTCGGGATTATAGCCGGTGATTTCATTTTTAACGGTATCAATTTTTACATAGCCTTTGATCGATTTCATCCTTGGGCCATAATCGTTGGAAGGATCTGCCAGTTCCGGATTTAAATCAATGCCCTGAATGATAAAACGGGCTTGCTCTGATGCAGGGAAAGTAAATTGAAAAATAGCCGCCCTTGAAGCAGCTGCAATTTCTCCTTTTATTTTTTGATTGTTGCCTGCATTCAGCAACACGGAATAGTAATAGGGGTGCGATACTTCATCACTGTGTTCAAACGGCAGAGCCCTTTCTTTGGGTAATAATTTTAACTCACCAATCTGCGGCATTACCGAAACATAACCATAGTCACCCATCCAAACCGTTGGCTGGTGCGAAGCCAGAAACCCCATGATGCTTTTTTCTTCATACACATAGGCATTAAGGCCCATTTTAGGCTCTGCGGTTTGAGCCAGGAAATTGGTCATGGCATAGGGCGTCCCCACGGCAGGCACGGTTCCACCACCATCCAAGCCCTGTTTAAACCCGGCGTATGGCGTACCTATTAAGGGGTTTACATAATCTACTGCCTGTTTGATTTTACCTTTTTGTTGCGCAAATGCAACGTAGCTGGTAGTTAACATGCAAAGAAATAAAACACTGTTTTTTTTCATACTGAAGCTTAGAATAAATGATTAGGTATTTGTGATGCCGTGCTATAGCCGGAGTTATTGTATCTAAATGACTTTTTTTTAAACAAAATGGATATAAAGCCGGCAACGCAATCGGATGCAATCATACGAAAACCTTTTTCCAAATCGAACATTTTGTTCTATTCGACGAAATTAAATCATCATTAAGCTAAAAATAAAAATCAGCGCAGGTATTTGATGCATTTTTACATCAGAAAGCGGGCAACGTACCAACTTTCAACAACCGGTTCTAAATTTTAATATCCTGACGAACAAACCGTATCCGAACAGCCGATCAACATCCAACTATTTTAAAGAAAAGCCAGATCCTTAAAACCAACAAACGAATTATAATATCCTGACCGAACGACCAAAACCAATTAACTAGAAAACCAATAACAACCGTTTATCCGATACCCTGATTAAAGACCACATCCGATTAACTAAAAAAGACCAACGAGTATTTAATATCCTACTAAAAAAAGACCATTGTCCCGCCTTGAAAATCGCATTGTAAAAAATGTGTGTTATCAAAACGGATCTAAACCAACTTGAATATATTAAGAATGCCCTTTTATAGAGGGCATTTTTTCTTCGGATAAATCTCCTTTCCATCCCTGCTTTTAATTAACATTTTGCTTCTCCCCAAATATACTTTGTGGTATGTGGTTTGTGCCATCAGTGATATAGTTCCTGACGCAGTTTTTATTTTAAGTGCCTGTAGCTGGAAACTATTTTAACCTTCTAAAGTGTGCTTGCGATGAAAACAGTCCTTCAATCTTCGGCAGATAATATAGTGGCAGATATGCACTATCATCCCCTGATTTCAATACAGATGTCGTTTGACCCCAAAATGGTATTGAAATCGAAACTGGTGGAGAAATTAAATACAATAGAATGTAGGGTAGAGCAGCAGTTGCTGGATAAATACAATGGAGATACTGCCATGCTGATGATAGATAAATTGCGCACATTAATTGCCGGGCTGAATTATAATACGCATAAAAAAAGTATCGCCATTTATTTATCGCCTGTTTTTGAAAAAGTACTTTACCTGGAAATAGATGTACAGGAAAAAGTAACGATTGACGGCGCTTTTGACATACGGGAATTGGTACACCAAAAAAAGAAGGAGCCTTCTTTTCTTGTTATGCTGCTTACCAACAAAGAAAGCCGCATCTATCGTGGTAACAATGGAAGTTTGATAAGGATTGTTACCACCACACCAAAGCCGCTACCTTCCTATAATAAAAATGCAACCGCAGCAGATTTGGAAGATGTTAAACAATCAATGCTTGATCATTTTTTGCAACATGCACACAATGCGCTTGGTATTATACTAAAGGCTTATCCTTTACCCTTGTTTATCCTGGGTAATGAAGAATTATTGAATCAGTTTAAGACTGTATCCAGGGGAGGCCACCCGGTTGTTGGTTACATTTACGAAGAAGTAGCAGATGCTACCGTTCAGGAGATCCAAAAAAAGATTACGGGGCATATTGCAGACTGGAAATCAATTCAGGGCAAATATATCGCCTGCCGTTTGGAAAAGGCTGCCAGGGATGGGCGATTTGTGGCTGGCATAAAAAATGTGTGGAAAAACGCCATACACCACAAAGGTAGCCTGCTGCTTGTTGAAAAGAGTTATCCTTATCCTAATCAACAGGATACTGGTGAAGAAATTCTGCTGCATATAATGGAACCTTACCATCCCTCTTCCTATATAAAAAACACAGTGGATGAAATTATAGAAAAGGTTTTTGAAAATGGCGGGGATGTTGAGTTTGTAGAAGACAATTTTTTGGCAGCCTACGGACATATCGTACTGATGCAGGCTGATTAAATTCATCTTGCAGCGAAGCGTTTTTTATCAGAGTGGGACTATTCGTTTGATGCAACGCGTGTGTGCTGATCTGTTAAAATATCGCTCTTCACCATATCCTTAACAATTAACCGGCCGTATTCATGCCCTAAGCTTTCTGAACTGCCCGGATCAAATGACTGCGTTTGAACAGAATACACTAGTTTCTGACTAGGCATGTCGTACACATTGCTTTCCCAAAAGTCTTTGGTATCAATAACGTAATAGCCGGGTTCGTATATGCGGTTATACAACGCACTTCTATAGCCCCAAAAACGGCTGTAATAAAAACCGTAGGGTGAGTAGTACATCGTTCCCGGAACATATTTCCTTTCTTTTCGTTTATCAAGTAAAACAATTGTAATTACAGCATCCACGCCTGTATTCTTTAATTTGCCAATGGCGGTATTTTCGTCCATTTTGTCGAAAGCCTTAGGTCCGTATTCCTGCAATGAAGAGATGGCATTGTATCCCAGATTTTCCAAATCACCTACCATGTGTTTTTCCATATTTTCCTGCAGCGTACGATCTTTTTCATTGATAAGAGCAAGTACCATGATCTTGTTATATTTCCTCACCTGAATATCCGGAGCCTTCCAGGAACTGGTGATTTTAGAAGTGGAAGAACAACCCGTCAAAAGCGCTATCAGCACCAGGCTGATCCATTTATATTTTTTCATATTGCCATTATTTTATCTTGTTGTCAAAGTACACATAAATCAGTACTGTAAAAATGATTGCTGTCAATGCAAAGAGCAATTAAGATCATATACTGCTGGCAGGGCGGTTTCCCAACATAAATACCAGTTATAAAATACCCCGCCCATTAAAGGCGGGGCTAAAAATGCAGATAGCAATAATCAATAATCAATTTACATTGATGTGTTTTGCTGAAATTTTTTTTGTTTCTTCCTTGCGGGGCAGCGATATTTTTAATACGCCGTCTTCATACTTCGCAACAATTTTTTCCTGGTTAATTTCTTCAGGCAAATTAAAACTGCGGCTGAAAGAGGAGTAGCTGTATTCTTTGCGGGTGCATCTTTCGTCCTTGTTCTCTTTGTTTTCTTCTTTTTCGCTGCTAATGGTGAGCATGTTGCCATCAACATCTATTTTAAAATCATCTTTTTTTAAACCGGGTGCGGCCAGCGATACTTCGTATTTATCTTTCTGTTCAACGATATTTACAGCCGGTACCTTCAGGGTTCTTCCCCAGGTACTACCGCCATCAAACCATTCGTTCCAGGGTTTAAAGAAATCATCGAAAATTGTCGGCATATCATTGCTGATCTTTGCCAATGTTTGCGTTGCCATAAAAGCCTCCTTTTTTTTAAATTTTTATTGATTGTTTACCTGACAAAAATAGACAGCACACAAGGCAGAAGCAAAGACGATGGTCAGTGAAAATGCTGAGTTTGGTCAGACAGTTCATCGGTTTAAAAGCCCCGGTAGAAAGTCATTCCGTATTTTATAGATGCATTTAGAATGTTTCAACCATCGGGTTTTTATTGGCTCCATTTTCCAAAGAAAACACGGAGTTTTTATTTGTTAAGCAGGGGCAGTCAGCCATTTTTGGAAACCCTATACCAAGTATATTTGTAGTTTAACCTTAATTTTAGAGGGGCTTTTTAACCATTTCAGCAACTGTACTGATTTTATCCTAATATTATCGTCCATGGTAAATGTAAATATTATCGAATACCAGGTATTAACACGTTTAAAAAAAGAACTCTCCGCGGAACTCACGTATCACAATGTGGCACACACTATAGATGTGATCAGGGAATGCCAGGCAATAGCAAGAGCAGAAGGCATTACAGATGAACAAACTTTAACTGAACTGCACATTGCTGCCATTTACCATGATGCCGGTTTTTTATTTGTGTATAACGGTCACGAAGAAATGGGTTGTGAAATGGCGCGGGAAGAACTGCCTGCTTTTGGGATAGGTGCGCATTCTATCGACAATATCTGCAGGTTGATTATGGCCACTAAAATGCCGCAGTCACCTGATGGTCTTTTGCAAAAAATTATTTGCGATGCCGATTTAGATTACCTGGGAAGGGATGACTTTTTTTTAATCAGCAGCAACCTATGCAAAGAAGTACTGGCCTATAAAATTGCAAACAATAAAAAAGAATGGGAAGAGCGACAGGTGCATTTCCTGCAATCACATACTTATTTTACACAGTCTTCAAGACAAAGCCGTTCGCCTGTTCAATGCGCGCACATACAAAAACTAGTGTTGGATAAAAATAAAAAAACGGATCAGGTTTAAGCTTTCATTATGTCGAAAAAAAACGGGTATTGGTTAAATGCGCTCAATATAAGGCCGAATGAATGGTGGCTGGTAAAAAAGCTTTTTATAATGCAGTTCATGCAGGGTGCCGGCATTGCTTTTTTCTTTACTGCATCTTTTACATTGTTTCTTCATGAAGTGGGCATTACAAAATTGCCTTATGTCTTTATTTATGCTTCTGTATTGTTGTGGGTTACGGGATTTTTTTATTCCAGGTTGGAGCACAGATATGAGATTGGCAAGCTGGCCATTATTGTTACGGTTTTTATTGCGGTGTCTATGTTGCTTTTCAGGTTAGTCTTTGCCTATGCCAATGGCGAATGGTTTTTGTATGGTATGCTGGCCTGGTTTAATGTATTATACCTGTTGAACAACCTGGAGTTTTGGGGCCTTGCGGCAGTACTGTTTGATGTACGCCAGAGTAAGCGCCTGTTTAGTGTAATCAGCGCGGGCGATATACCGGCAAAATTCATCGGCTATACACTTGCGTTGTTAACGGTTGAGTATATCGGTACTATTAATTTATTATGGGCAGGTGTATTGTGCATGCTGGCATCCGTGCCCTTCCTAATCAGTATAAAAAAATCGGCTAACCTGCTTGAGCACAATCACGCTAACCATGGACATCAGAAACACAGTGATCATAAAATAACCACACTGGCAGAAAATTTTGCCGGCAATACGCTTATCCGTCGTCTTGCAATTATTACAATCATTGTTTCTGCCTGTTTTATAATTATTAATTATGCTTTTTATGCCGGTATAAAGGAGGCTTACAAAGACGATGTATCACTAGCCCGCTTCATTGCGCTTTTTATGGCTGTAAGCAGAATTATTGCCATGGGCGTAAAGACAGTATTGACCGGTAGGCTCATCAGCAGGTTGGGCATTATTAAGTCTTTGATGATAACACCTGTGATAATGATTCTGATGATTATAATGGTTTTAATTGTGCGTACCATGCCTGGCAATGAAAAAATTATATTTTATTTATTTGGTGCTACCGCCATTGCAATAGATATTTTACGCTCCGCCATCAGTACGCCGGTTTTTATTACTATTATGCAGCCGCTGCCTACGCATGAAAGACTGCGGGCACATAACATACTGAAGGGGATTATGGATCCTTTTGCATCACTTTTTACCGGTCTGCTTTTGCTGGTACTAATCCAATATCAGCCACATGCCGATTTAACCAACATCTACTACATCCTGCTGGCACTGGGCATTTTATGGATAATTGGTAATTACAGGGTAAATAAAGAATATCTTAAAACCATCATTAATACCATCAGCAGCAATTATTTTAACCTGCAAAATTTTTCCATTGATGACAGTGATACCGTAAAATGGGTAAAAGAAAAAGTTGTTTCGGGCACCGAGATGGAAGTGATCAATATTTTAAAAATGCTGGATGCTACCAAAAGTGTTTTGTTTAATGAACTGGTGGTGAGTTCACTGCAGCACGCTTCCGAAAAAATAAAGGCGGCTGCAATTCAGTTAATTCAGCAAAAAAATATTCCGGTAGAAAAAGATATTTTATTACAGGTGCTGGCAAATAACAGCAGTAACGTTAAGGCATCCGCCCTGCAAACACTTTGTAAAACGGGTGTAGATTATCAGCTGGTATTACCATACCTCAATGATGTTGATGCTTCAGTTAAAGCTGCTGCCATTACAGGGCTTATCAATTACGGGGATGGCATCGCGAAGGAAACTGCAGGCGCCTGCCTGCAGCAATTGGTACATTCAGCGCTGCCTGCTGACAGAATAAATGCTGCGGGTATTTTAGCAAACCTGCATCAGTATAACAGCGGCTGGCGAATTTTGCAGATGCTTCCCGAAGCAGATAATGCAGTTCGCAAAGCTGTGCTGATGGCTGCAGGTAAAACCCGGGATTCTTTATTGCTTGATCAAATTATTGCACACCTGGTAACTGATGAGCCGGTTGCATTACAGGCACTTTTTTTGGCTGGTGAAAATGCGCTGCCTTTCATAAAATCTACCATTGCAGATAAAAATACGCCGCAGTTACTGCAGGAAAAGCTGATTTACCTTGCAGGCCGGATTAGTGGCAGCAAAGCACATGAATTGCTTATTGGGCTGCTCACCAATAAAAAGGAACTGTATAAACCTGTTGCGAAGGCGTTATTCAGAAGCCATTATAGTACGGATAGAGGACCTAAATTTTACCTTGAAGGTATTGCGAGGGAATTATTAGCGCACAGCGCTGCCATTGTATATATGCAAAATGTATTACTGCAGAATAAAGATAAATACCAGGTATTGATTAACGCCATGCAAATTGAATTGTGCGACCTGCGGGATGCTTTGCTCAATATTTTTGCCGTATTGTACGACCGGGAAAAAATCAGTAAAGTAAGAACAGCTTATAACACGGGCAAAAAAATAAACATTCTGAATGCGCTCGAAATTATTGAAATGCTTGTACGCAAAGATTTGGCCCTGCATTTTAATGTGATCAATGAACCGGGTGAAATTGCCAACAGGATGGCAGAGTTACATGAATTATATCCTGATCCCTTTTTTAAAAAGGTAGAGCAGGTACTGATCAATATCCTGGCTGATGAAACCTGGTCGTATCACTATTGGACAATGGCCTGTTCGCTTTATACAGCCGGGCAACAACAGCACAACGTTGGTAGAACACTGGTGGAAAAATATGCGCTTGCTGAAAATATATTACTGCGTGAAACAGCTTTGTTTGTTAAACTAACTTCGTAATTTTATCAGTCTATATTTATAAATGAAAATTTAAATTTTATTGTATGTCAACATCTGCGGGCAGCCAGGGTTTATTACTTATTGAAAAAGTACTGCTGTTAAAATCATTGAGTATTTTCAGTGAAACGCCTGAAACTATTTTGGCAGAACTGGCGCCGTTGATGCAACAGGAAGAAGTGGAAAAAGGAACACAAATTTTTCAGGAAGGCGAAACAGGCGATTGTATGTATATTATTTTCAGTGGCGAAATTGAGATTCATAAAGGCAAAACCAGCCTGGCTATATTGCAGGAAAAGGAAGTGTTTGGTGAATTGTCATTGCTGGATGCGGAAACAAGAAGTGCTTCAGCAACTGCAAAAACAGATTGTCTTCTTTTTAAAATTGACCAGGAGCCCTTTTACGAACTGATTGAAGCAAGGCCTGAAGTGGCTATGGGCTTCATTAAAATTTTGTGCAAACGGTTAAGAGCACTCAATGATAAAACTGCTTTGCGTGGCAGTTGATTTTTTTAATTCACATCATGTCGTAATCTTTTATATGCCTTAATTGAGTTAACATTTTTTCAGCAAATTGTACGCGTTATCCTCCAAATGGACATCGGAATTTAAACATACCTTTCCTTTTTATTCATTCATTAACAACCACTTTATTCAACACATGAAAAAACAATCATTGCTTCCCGTAACATTTTTACTTGCCTTTCTTTTACTGAACAGCAGTTTTATACCCGCCGCGAAAGATCCCGTGGGGGAGTATTATCAACTTACAATATATCACTGTAAAACAGCAGATCAGCTTGCCGTAACGAGTGCTTATCTTAAAAGTACTTACCTGCCAGCCCTGCATAAAAGCGGGTTAAACAATATTGGTGTATTTACCAGTGTTAACAATGACACGGCTGCTGATAAACGTTTGTATGTATTGATACCGTTTGCATCATTACAGAAATATGAGGCATTGATGAATTCACTGACAGCAGGGTCACTCATAAAAAATGATACTTCTGCCTACACCAATGCGGCGCATGATAAAATGCCTTTTGAAAGAATGGAAACTGCTTTGCTGAAAGCATTTAAAGACATGCTGCACATGAAAAAGCCATCCTTAACGGCGCCATTAACAGAGAGAATTTATGAACTGCGCAGCTATGAAGGCCCCACCGAAAGATTGTATCGTCAGAAAGTAAAAATGTTTAATGATGGGGGAGAAGTAACACTCTTTGACCGCCTGAATTTTAATGCTGTTTTTTATGCTGAAGTGTTAAGCGGCAGCCACATGCCCAACCTGATGTATATGACTACATTCAACAATATGGCTGAAAGGGACGAACACTGGAAAAACTTTGGCAGTGACAGTGTTTGGAAAAGAATTTCTGCTATGCCGGAGTACCTGAATACAGTTTCTAAAGCCGATATCTTTTTTCTTCATCCTACTGATTTTTCAGATTATTAATCACCGTAGTTTTCAAATTAATTAAAGCAACACCATTTAAAATTGCCACATGAAATTAAAAAAGACATGGATGCTGTTGAGTGCAGCAGCTATTACAACAGTTTCCTTCGCACAACAGGGCGACCCAAAAGCAACTGAATTTTACAGCCCCGTTCCGAAAGTAATAACACCGGGTAAAACTGCTGCCGATGCGCCCTCCGATGCCATCGCGTTATTTAATGGTAAAAACCTGGATGAATGGACGTCTACAAATGATACAACTAAAGCCGCTGCCTGGACCGTTGCGAAAAATATCTTGACAGTTAAAAAAGGAACTGGTAATATTCAAACGAAAAAATCGTTTACAGATTACCAGTTGCATATTGAATGGCGCATACCGGCCAACATTACCGGCGAAGGACAAGCCCGTGGAAACAGTGGTATTTTTTTAGCCAGCACCGGCCGCGGCGATGATGGATATGAAATCCAGATCCTGGATTGCTATAATAATTCTACTTACGTAAACGGCCAAACCGGCAGTATTTACAAGCAATCTATCCCATTGGCCAATGCATGTAAAAAGCCTGGCGAATGGCAGGCCTATGATATAATCTGGACCGCTCCCCGTTTTAATGATGACGGAACAATAAAAACTCCGGCACGTGTTACAGCCATGCACAATGGCGTGTTAGTGCAGAACAATTATGAGTTAAAAGGAGAGACGAGATATATCGGAGCACCTTATTATAAAAAGCATGGCCCGGCGCCCATTAAACTGCAGGCGCATGGCGATAAAAGTGAGCCAATCAGTTTCCGTAATATCTGGGTAAGAGAATTGTAGAAGTCAAAGTTGTTGCTAAATAAAAAAGAGGTAGCCGTTCGGACTACCTCTTTCCATTTGGTGAATTTTTTTATTTTTTACCCATTGCATATTTTATGCCGCCCAACAAATGTTGCAGGTAATTTTGCTCGCTGTATGATTCGATTGTATGACCGAGTTCTGTATAAAAAACCCTTCCGCCTTCAAACTGCTGGTACCAGGCCATTGGATGATTATCGCCATTTTTACCACCCTCGTAACTTGTCTCATCAATCTTAATCAACACTTTAACATCCGGGTTCATGTTTTTAAAATTATACCATTCATCTTTTCTAACCCAGGTGGCAGGCAGGTGTTTGGTAGATGCGTGAGTGTTGTCAACCACTATCAGTTTGGCTTCCTGCTGCCTCGGATGAGAAAGAAAATTGGCTCCAATCATTTTATCATACCAGGCAAAATCATATTCGCAATCAGTTGCAGCATGTACTCCCACAAAGCCACCACCGTTGTGAATGTAATTTTGCAATGCCTGTTCTTCAGGCTTACCCAGCACGGTACCAGTAGTACATAAAAAAACAACGGCTTTGTATTTTTTGAAGTTGGCATCATTCAGGTAAGTTGAATCTTCTGTTGCATCTACATCAAAGTTGTTGGCGGCGCCCAGCTTTTTAATGGCTTCAATGCCGGTTTCAATACTTTCGTGCCGATACCCATTGGTCTTTGAAAAAACCAGGATCTTGTCTTTTTCTGCTTTTGCAGTAATAGTGTTTTTAAAGGTGAAAGAAACGGCAGCTATGCAGCAGCACAGCAAAAAAAGATTACGGGCAATTTTAATGGCAGGCGTCATGGTATTTTTTTATAGTTGTTTAATTTTAATGTTTCGGTACCAAACAGCGTTACCGTGATCCTGCAAGGCAATTCTACCTTTTTTAAAAGTACCAAAATCAGGCATGTTTTTAAATTTGCTTCCTGCAATTAATTGTTTCCAGTTATCATCCCACATGGTAGTAGTTACCACGTTTACGTTGTTCACAAATATTTGCAGTTTGCCTTTGTTGCTGATAATTTCTACGGCATTCCACTCGCCGGGCGCCTTAACAGGTTCTGAAGAACTTTTAATCAGATCATATAAATCGCCTGCACGGTGTTTCAGAATTTTGCCATCGGGATGGCCTTCATTGTCCAATACCTGTACTTCGGGACCGGTTTTATAAGTCTCGTCGTATTTTGTCGGGTCTTCGTGAACATTGAATATAATGCCGCTGTTGCCATTTTTAGAAATCTTCCATTCCAATTTTAAATCGAAGTTGTCGTATTCGCCGTCTGTTACAATATCGCCGCCATCTTTAACAGTATTGTCAATATAAAGTGCGCCATCAGCCACTTTCCAGCGATCGTTTACTGCATCCTTACCGTAAGTATGCCATCCTTTTGTTGTTTTGCCATCAAACAGCATTTTCCAGCCGCCCTGGTTATTACCCGCCGTATTGATTTTTGCAGTCCCCATAAAAAAAGACAACAGGGAAATTAATAATATTTTCATGTGCAATTGGTTTAATTATTTTTTAGCAATAAAACATATTTAGCCATTGCAGTCGCATCTTCCACAGATAATTTATCATGTGCTGCCATTGGAATAGAACCCCAATTTCCCTGGCCGCCTTTGATAATTTTATGAGCAAGCGTATCCAGTGTAGAAGGATTGTTTGGGTATTTATTGGCAACATCCCTGAAGGCCGGGCCAATTAATTTTTCATCTACTTTATGGCAGGTTTTACAATCATTGTTGTTAACCAGTTCAAGTCCTTTTACAAAATCCGGACTATCCGTAACATCCGCCTTGGCAGCAGGTTTTTCGGCAGCAGGTTCAGTTGTCGTCGCTGTTGTACTCTTCGTTTCTGTTCCTCCGTTATTACAGGCATAAAAGCCTGCTGTCAATAAGCAAATGGTGATAATTTTCTTCATGTGAATATGCTTTTTTTTAATAAATTTTTGAATGATAAAATTACTACTCTAATCCTAAAACAGTGCGGTTAAATTTTTCGTTACTGCCTGTGTTGGCAAAATCGTCAAAAGCCCGTTCTGTAACACGGATAATATGATCTTTTATAAATACGGATCCTTCTTTGGCACCTTCTTCGGGATGCTTGATGGCGCATTCCCATTCCATTACCGCCCAGCCCTTGTAATCATAACCAGCCAGTTTGCTGAAGATGCCTTTAAAATCAACCTGCCCGTCGCCCAGCGAACGAAAACGTCCTGCCCGGTCGATCCAGTTTTGGTAACCGCCATAAACACCTTGTTTGCCGGTCGGGTTAAACTCAGCATCCTTTACATGGAACATTTTTATGCGCTCGTGGTAATAGTCTATGTAAGTTAAATAGTCAAGGCACTGCAATACAAAATGTGAGGGATCATATAAAAGGCAAGCCCTTGAATGATTGTTTGCTTTTTCAAGAAACATTTCATAACTCACGCCGTCATGTAAATCTTCACCGGGATGAATTTCGTAACAAAGATCAACGCCCTGTTCATCAAAATGGTTCAGTATAGGTAACCATCTTTTTGCAAGTTCATTAAAACCGGTTTCCACCAAACCTGCCGGGCGCTGCGGCCAGGGATATACCGTGTGCCACAACAACGCTCCACTGAAGGTAGCGTGCGCAGTCAATCCTAAATTTTTGGAAGCAATGGCGGCGTACTTTAATTGTTGCACAGCCCATTCTGTTCTTGCTTTTGGATTATTGCGGTAAGCTTCCGGCGCAAAGCCATCAAACAGGGCGTCGTACGCAGGATTTACTGCTACCAGCTGGCCTTGTAAATGGCTGGACAATTCGGTTATTTCCAGCCCGCAGCCGTTGATGATTCCTTTTATTTCATCACAGTATGTTTTGCTTTCAGCAGCTTTCTGCAGGTCAATCAGGCGCCCATCCCAGCTGGGAATTTGTACGCCTACAAAGCCAATACTTTTTGCCCATTTACAAATGCTTTCCAGCGAATTAAACGGAGCTGCATCTCCCATAAATTGCGCTAAAAAAATTCCGGGCCCTTTTACTGTTGTCATAATTTTTTATTTTATTTCGCACAACGAACGCAACGGAAACAAAGCACACAAAGCTTTTGCAACGCTGTGGCCGTGGTCTTCTCTTTGTTCTTTGTGAGAAAAATTAGCAGAGAATTAATTTACTGTGTGATCGTACCATTTTTTATCAGACTGTGATGATGCTACCACGTTATCAATAAATGCCATGCCCCTGATGCCATCTTCAACTGATGGAAAATCCAGTGCTTCTTTTGAAGGAGTTGTTCCATCAATTTTGGCAGATAATGTTTGAGCAAAATTGCGGTAGATGTTAGCAAATGCTTCCAGGTAGCCTTCCGGATGTCCGCCCGGCGTACGGCAACTATTTTTTGCAAAGCTTGAAAGACCCGGGTAATTGCCGCCGGCCCTCAAAATCTGTGTTGGCTGATCAAGCCATTTTGCCAGCAGGGTATTGGGTTCGTGTTGTGCCCACTCTAAGCCACCTTTCTCTCCATACACCCTTATTTTCAAAGCATTCTCTTCGCCGGCTGCAACCTGCGATGCCATTAAAACACCGGCTGCACCGTTGCTGAATTTCAGCAATACATTGCCATCATCATCCAGTGCACGGCCATCAACGAGGATGCTTAGATCAGCACATATTTTTGTTATCTGTAAGCCGGTAATGTATTCAGCCAGGTGAGCCGCATGCGTTCCGATATCGCCCATGCAACCACTTTTTCCGCTCTTGGTTGGGTCGGTTCTCCAGGCAGCCTGTGCGTTGCCTTCTCTCTCACTCAACTTACTTAACCACCCCTGCGGGTATTCTACCCATACCTTTCTGATTTTTCCCAAAGCACCTTCTGCAACCATGGCTTTTGCCTGCTTTACCATCGGGTAACCAGAGTAAGTATGCGTTAAACAAAGCGTTAGACCGGTTTCCTCTACCTTGGCTTTCAGTTGTTTTGCTTCGTCTAAAGTAAAGGCAATGGGTTTTTCTATCACTACATGAAAACCATGGTCAAGCGCCATCATGGCCGGTGCAAAGTGCGCAAAGTTGGGTGTAACGATGGTTACAAAATCTATCCGCTTATCGGCGGATAGTTCGCTTTCTTTTTTTATTAATTCATCGTAAGTCAGGTACGTTCTTTCTTTTGGTAAGAAGAGCATTTCACCTGATTCGCGGGCAATATCCGGATTAATACTCAGTGCACCGGCTGCCAGTTCTATCAGGCCATCCATGTTAGAGGCGAAGCGGTGTATGGCGCCGATAAAAGCATCCTTGCCGCCACCGATCATTCCCATCCGTAGTTTTCTGTTCATGTTGTTTATAATTATAAGTGGTTGATTGTTTTAAAGCATCGTTGTTGAAATGAATACATGGAGTAAAAATGCAACACATATCGTTTTTTCGGGAAGGCTAAATTATCATTTTATTTTAACACATAGCCAGCTGCCTGAATTAAAATAAAGTGATTTTATGTACTAAAGGTAAAAGGCAATCAGGCTAAAAATTCATCTTCTTAAAAATTAATTTTATGCGCCTTTAAAATGTGCGAAGGTGTATTTGTAAAAGATGGTTAAAAAGCACAAACGATATATTTTTATTAGCGATTCGATTTTTTATTTAGATAAATTCATACCTTGTCAACTCATTGCTTAAAAAAAACTTAACGATTATGCCTGCCTCAATTCAGCGGAATAAATTATTTGTAGCCAGTTGTATGGCTTTGTTGGTGACTTCACTTTCTTTCGGTATCCGGGCCGGTTTATTGGACACATGGAAACATAGTTTTGGACTTACCCAGGAAGATGCAGGTATTATTACAAGTACTGCTTTCTGGGGATTTCCACTGGCTATCATTATAGGCGGATTTATTGTGGATGTTATTGGAATGAAAAAGTTATTGGTAGGTGCAGGTATATTTCATTTGGCCGGTATTTTATTAACGGTTTTCGCAACCGGCTTCTGGACACTTTTTTTCTCTACCTTATTAATCGGCCTTGGAAACGGACTGGTTGAAGCCGCTTGTAATCCGCTGGTAGCAAGCCTTTACCCGGAAAATAAAACTACCCGGCTCAATTATTTTCACCTGTGGTTTCCTGGTGGAATTGTAATTGGAACATTGATCGTTCGTTTTTTTGGAGTACACATTCCAGACACATTGTACATGGCCAACTGGCAGATACTGGTTGCAGTAATGCTTATTCCTACAATCATTTATGCTTACCTGTTTAGTAAACTGGACTTTCCTGTTACCGAAAGGGTTTCAAGTGGTGTATCCACTTCTGAAATGTATGGCGCACTGATCAATCCATTATTTTTCCTGATGATTATTTTGATGTTCGGTACGGCCATTACCGAATTATTCACGGGCCAGTGGATTGATGTATTGTTAAAAAATGTTAGTGATAACGCCCTGCTTTTATTGACCATTGAAACGGGTGTGATGGTGCTGGGGCGTGCTTTTGCAGGTCCGGTTGTTCATCGCCTTTCGCCCTCTGGTGTGTTATTGTTTTCTGCTATTTTCGGTGCACTGGGTTTATATCTTTTGGGTCATTCAACCGGTAATATGCTATTTGTTGGTGCATTGATATTTGGTATTGGTGTTTGTTATTTCTGGCCAACGATGCTTGGATTTGTTTCTGAAAATTTACCCAAGACAGGTGCTGTAGGCATGAACCTGATGGGAGGTGCCGGCATGTTTGCGGTTTCTATTTACATGATTTTTATGGGTGGATATTATGACAGGCTGGTTGCTGAAAAGTTGCCCGCCGGAGCTTCTGTAAGTGCTTATTCTGCGCCAGATGCAACACCCGCAATGGCTACCGCACTCAACGATGCGAAAGCCGCTGCCGGTCCCGCTATCATCAATGTAACCCTGGTAATTCCTATTATATTAATTATTGCATTTGCCGGTCTGTTCTTCTACATGCGTTCGAAGAAAAAAGTGGCGGTTCAGCCTGCATATTAAATCACCTTATACAACTATCTTTATGTCAACACAAAACAGACGTGCAGTTATAAAAAATCTGCTGGCAGGTTCAGTGGCTGTGGGAGCGTCTTCTATATTAAATGCATGTGCTGCAGAAACTAAAAACGATACAGGCCTGATGAAATTAAAAGGAAATATCAACCACTCAGTTTGCCAATGGTGCTATGGATCGGTACCGCTGGAAGAACTGTGCCAGGCGGTAAAAGAAATTGGCTTTGGTGCCATTGATCTGATTGGTCCAAAAGACTGGCCAACACTGAAAAAATATGGTTTGTATAGTTCCATGTGTTATCATGGAGGCAATGTTAGTTTAACCAATGGGTTCAATGACAAAAAGTTTCATGAACAATTGATTAAAGATTATACAGAAGTTATCCCTTTGATGAAGCAGGCGGGCTATACAGACGTAATTTGTTTTAGCGGAAGCCGCAACGGTATGGACGATGAAACAGGATTGAAAAATTGTGTAGAAGGATTGCAGAAAATTTTGCCGCTGGCAGAAAAAAATGGCGTTACCATCCAGATGGAATTGCTGAACAGTAAAATTGATCATAAAGACTATATGTGTGACAAATCTGCATGGGGTGTTGAATTGTGCAAGCGTTTGGGAAGCGAAAATTTTAAACTGCTGTACGATATCTATCACATGCAGATAGACGAAGGTGATGTGATCCGCACTATTCAGAATAACCACCAATACTTTGGTCATTACCATACAGGGGGTGTGCCTGGAAGGCATGAGATCGATGAAACCCAGGAATTGTTTTATCCGGCTATTATGAAAGCCATTGTGGCAACAGGCTTTAAAGGATATACAGCGCAGGAATTTATACCTACAGGAAAGGAAAATAAAGACAAACTGGCCAGTTTAAAAAAGGCTGTATTGATTTGTGATGTATAATACGCTTCAGGCGCAGGATTAAAATTCATACATAAACTCTGATAATTGTTAACGAATGCCAAACAACACGTATGATGCGATTGTGGTAGGTTCGGGGATTAGTGGTGGTTGGGCTGCCAAGGAACTTACAGAAAAGGGATTGAAAGTTTTGATGCTGGAACGTGGTCGTGATATTGAACATGTGAAGGACTATGTAAATGCCAATAAAGAAGCATGGGATTATCCCCACCGTGGCGAACGTACCCAGCAAATGATAAAGGATTATCCGGTACTGAAAAGAGATTATCCGTTAAACGAAACCAACCTCGATTATTGGGCAAGTGATAAAGACAGCCCCTATACAGAAATAAAACGCTTTGATTGGTTCAGGGGATATCATGTAGGCGGACGATCGCTGATGTGGGGCAGACAAAGTTATCGCTGGAGCGATTTTGATTTTGAAGCCAACCTGAAAGATGGCGTTGCCATCGACTGGCCCGTGCGATACAAAGACATTGCTCCCTGGTATGATTACGTAGAAAAATTTGCAGGCATTAGTGGCTCAAGAGATGGCCTGCCACAACTACCCGACGGGCAATTTATGCCGGCTATGGACATGAATATTGTGGAGAAGGATGTGAGTGAGCGGATGAACAAACATTACAACAGTTACAGAAAAATGATCATCGGCCGTACGGCCAATATTACTGAAAAATTACCCGGACGAACCAATTGCCAATACAGGGATAAATGTTGGCTCGGATGTCCTTTCGGTGCCTACTTCAGCACCCAGTCATCTACTTTACCTGCCGCCCGGGCTACCGGAAATCTTACACTACGGCCATGGAGTATTGTTACAAAAATTTTATACGATAAAGATAAAAAAAGAGCAACAGGTGTGGAAGTACTGGATGCACAGGACAACAAGACTTATGTCTACAATTCCAAAATAGTATTTCTGAATGCATCTACTTTAAATAGTGCCTGGGTACTGATGAATTCTGCCACCGATGTTTGGGAAGGCGGATTGGGAAGCAGCAGCGGAGAACTAGGACACAATATCATGGACCATCACCTCGGTGTTGGTGCAAGTGGTTTGGTTGAAGGTTTTGAAGATAAGTATACGTTTGGCCGTCGTGCCAACGGCATTTATATTCCGCGGTACCGTAATTTGTTTGGCGATAAAAGAGATTACCTGCGGGGCTTTGGCTACCAGGGTGGTGCAGGCCGCGATGGATGGGGAAGAAACATTCCGGAGTTTACCATTGGTGGCGACTTTAAAGATGCTGTGGCTGAACCAGGTGCATGGAGTATGGGAATGGGCGGTTTTGGAGAAACGCTGCCTTATCATGAAAACAAAATAACACTAGATAAAACTAAAAAAGATAAATGGGGTTTGAATGTGCTGGCGATGGATATTGAGTACAAAGAGAATGAAAAAAAGATGCGCATCGACATGCAGAAAGATGCGGAAGAAATGCTCACCATTGCCGGGGTTAAAAACGTAACCAGTTACATGGGCGATGGAACGCTGGGTCGTGGTATACATGAAATGGGATCTGCACGAATGGGCAGAGATCCTAAAACATCTGTGCTGAACAGTTTTAACCAGGTATGGGATGCACCCAATGTGTTTGTAACCGATGGTTCTTTTATGACGTCGGCCGCTTGCCAAAATCCGTCACTAACTTATATGGCTTTTACAGCAAGGGCAGCCGATCATGCAGTAAGCGAATTGAAGAAAATGAACTTATAATTTATAAACTATTCCGGTAACGACAACCGGAGCCAAACAAAAAAAGATAATTATGCCACAGGATTCAACCAATGTGAACAACAAGGCAGTGACTCAAAATACGTATGATGCTATCGTTGTAGGTTCCGGCATCAGCGGGGGATGGGCTGCAAAAGAATTAACAGAAAAGGGATTGAAAGTATTGTTGCTCGAAAGAGGCCGCGATATTGAACACGTAAAGGATTATGTAAACGCCAATAAGGAAGCGTGGGATTATCCGCACCGTGGCAGGCGCACCCAGCAAATGATCAAGGATTATCCGGTATTAAAAAGAGATTACCCTTTAAACGAAACCAACCTGGATTATTGGGCCAGTGATAAAGACAGTCCTTACACAGAAATTAAGCGTTTCGACTGGTTTCGTGGCTATCATATGGGCGGTCGTTCATTGATGTGGGGCAGGCAAAGTTATCGCTGGAGCGATTTTGATTTTGAAGCGAATTTAAAAGATGGCGTTGCCATTGACTGGCCAGTGAGATACAAGGACATTGCGCCCTGGTACGACTACGTTGAAAAATTTGCCGGCATCAGCGGATCAAGAGACGGCCTGGCTCAATTACCAGACGGACAGTTCATGCCTGCCATGGATATGACGATTGTGGAAAAGGATGTGGCTGCCAGAATTAAAGAACACTACAAGGGAAAACGTGCTATGATTATTGGCCGTACTGCAAATATTACCCAGCCATTACCTGGCCGCACCAATTGCCAGTACAGGAACAAATGCTGGCTGGGATGCCCGTTCGGCGCTTATTTCAGCACACAGTCTTCTACTTTGCCCGCAGCAAAAGCAACCAACAATCTTACGGTTCGTCCATGGAGTATTGTTACAAAAATTTTGTATGATAAGGATAAAAAGAAGGCAACAGGCGTTGAAGTGCTGGATGGCGAAAACAACAAGACATACACTTACAATGCAAAAATTATTTTCTTAAATGCTTCTACTTTAAACAGTGCCTGGGTACTGATGAATTCTGCTACCGATGTTTGGGAAGGCGGGCTTGGAAGCAGCAGCGGTGAACTCGGACATAATATCATGGACCACCATCTGGGCGTTGGCGCAGGCGGCCAGGTAGAAGGTTATGAAGATAAATATATTTTTGGTCGTCGTGCCAACGGTATCTATATTCCGAGGTATCAGAATTTATTTGGTGATAAAAGAGATTACCTGCGAGGTTTCGGTTACCAGGGTGGCGGCAGCAGGGAAGGTTACAGCAGGTCTGCAGAAGAAATATCAATCGGTGCAGGTTTAAAAGATGCTTTATCAGAACCGGGTTCATGGACAATGGGAATCGGTGGTTTCGGAGAAACACTTCCCTACCATGAAAATAAAGTTACGCTCGACAAAACTAAAAAGGATAAGTGGGGATTGAATGTGTTGGCAATGGATATAGAGTATAAGGAGAATGAGAAAAAGATGCGTAAAGACATGCTTGCAGATGCCATCGAAATGCTGGAAGCGGCGGGTGTAAAGAATGTAAAGGGTCGTGAAGGTGATGGCACTTTGGGAAGAGGTATTCATGAAATGGGCTCAGCCCGTATGGGTAAAGATCCTAAAACGTCTGTACTCAACAGCTTCAATCAAATATGGGACGCACCCAATGTTTTTGTCACAGATGGTTCATTCATGACTTCTGCAGCTTGTGTAAATCCGTCTTTAACTTATATGGCATTTACTGCAAGAGCAGCGGATCATGCGGTAAGCGAATTGAAAAAAGGAAATCTGTAATCAAGTTATAAGCTATGGGTTGTAAGTTATAAGTGTACTAGCTAACCCATTTGAATACGCTTTTTTGAATTTTTATTTTTGAATTTTAATTTGTCACAATGCCAGGCGATTCAACCGGGATAAATAATAAGGCCAAAACCCAGAATACCTATGACGCCATCGTAGTAGGTTCTGGTATCAGCGGCGGTTGGGCTGCCAAGGAGCTAACAGAAAAAGGCTTAAAGGTACTGATGCTGGAACGTGGCCGGCCTCATGAGCATATCAAGGATTATAAAACGGCTGGGAGAGATCCATGGGAATTTGAGCACCGGGGCCACACCACATTGCAACAACGAAAAGATTACCCGGTAATCCATCGGGGCTGGGCTGCCAGTGAACCAGTAATGGATTCCTGGGCCAGCGAAAAAGATTGTCCTTATACAGAAATAAAGCCTTTTACCTGGTGGCGCAGTTACCAGGTGGGGGGGCGCTCCGTTTTATGGGGCAGGCAAAGCTACCGCTGGAGCGATTTTGATTTTGAAGCCAATGCAAAAGATGGCGTAGCGATAGACTGGCCCATAAGATATAAGGATCTGGCACCCTGGTACGATTATGTTGAAAAATTTGCTGGCATCAGCGGTTCAATGGAAGGATTGGCGCATCTGCCGGACGGCCATTTTTTACCGGCGATGGAGTTAAATATCGTGGAAAAAGATGTTGCTGCAAGAATAAAACAGCAGTTTAAAAACAGGTACATGATCATCGGGCGCACGGCTAATTTAACGGCACCACTGCAGGCCAGAACCCAATGCCAGTATCGCAACCGTTGCTGGGAAGGGTGTCCTTTCGGCGGCTACTTCAGCACACAGTCGTCTACCCTGCCAGCTGCACAAGCTACGGGTAATATAACGGTGCGGCCCTGGAGCATTGTTACTAAAATTATTTATGATAAGGATACCAAAAAGGCAAAAGGAGTAGAAGTACTGGATGCAGAAACCAATAAAACTTATGAGTTCTTTAGTAAGATCGTCTTTTTAAATGCCTCTACCTTAAACTCTGCCTGGGTTTTAATGAATTCTGCTACAGATGTATGGACTGATGGATTGGGTAGCAGCAGCGGAGAACTTGGACACAACATTATGGATCATCATTATAACCTGGGGGCTTCTGGCACCGTGGAAGGATATGAAAATGAGACCACATTTGGACGCCGTGCCAACGGATTTTACATTACACGGTTTGCAAATTTGTATGGCGATAAAAGAGATTACCTGCGTGGCTTCGGTTACCAGGGCAGTGCTTCCCGCCAGGGCTGGAGCAGGGAAATTGCAGAATTGAATATTGGTAGTAACTTTAAAGAAGCGTTGACAGAGCCTGGTGCATGGACCATCGGTGCTACCGGCTTCGGCGAAATATTACCTTATCATGAGAATAAAATAACTTTGGATAAAACAGTAAAAGATAAATGGGGATTGCCGGTGCTTGCCATGGATGCAGAAATTAAAGAGAACGAATTAAAAATGCGCAAGGATATTTTAACAGACCTGGTAGCTATGTTTGAAGCATCGGGCGTTAAAAATGTAAAGACACATGATACGGGTCACGCTATGGGCCATGGTATTCATGAAATGGGTACGGCAAGAATGGGAAAAGATCCAAAGACATCTGTGTTAAATAAAAACAACCAGCTTTGGGATTGCCTGAATGTATTTGTAACGGATGGAGCCTGCATGACTTCTTCTGCATGTCAGAATCCCTCTTTAACTTACATGGCGCTGACTGCAAGGGCTGCGGATTTTGCTGTGAACGAACTTAAAAAAGGAAACTTATAACAATCATATAAAAACTATCAATATGGAAAGAAGAGAGCTATTAAAAATGATTGCGGCCTTAACGGGCGGTGCATTCATTGGTGGTGAATTGCTCACCAGTTGTAAAAGCGGGCCTATGGTTGGCGGTCCAACATTCGGTGAAGCGGATACCGCTTTTTTGGATGAAGTTGCTGAAACCATTTTACCTGCCACCAAAACTCCGGGTGCAAAAGCAGCCAAAGTGGGTCAGTTTATGGTAGTGATGGTGAATGATACTTATGAAGATAAGGATCAGAAAATCTTTCATGAAGGCATTGGTAAACTGGAGGAAGCAAGTAAAAAAGCAAACGGTAAATCTTTCCTGGAAGCTACCCCTGAACAGCGCACTGCTTTACTAACAGGCCTTGATAAAGAAGCTAAAGATTACCAGAAAAGTAAAAAGCCGGAAGACCCCGCCCATTATTTTACTATGATGAAACAGTTAACGTTATTCGGGTACTTTACTTCAAAAGAAGGTGCCACACAGGCGTTGCGTTATATAGCGGTACCGGGCCATTATGATGGTGCTTATCCATATAAAAAAGGGGATAAGGCCTGGGCTACCTAGTATTGATATTTTGCCTGCTAAGAACTAATTAATCATTTTGCCCAAAGAATTTTCTTTGGGCAAAATGATATGTACAGGACTTTATAAAAACGATGATGAAAAAAATTGCCCTTGCAGTATTCCTTTTTCATGTTGCCCCATTAATACTGATGTCGCAGACAACTATCCCGCTTTACAAAGACAAGATACCCAACAGCAAGCCTGCACCGGACGAAGAAAAATCAGAACAGCAAAATGGTATATTGATCATCAGTAAGGTATCAAGGCCTACGCTAACAATTTATCTTCCGCCAAAAGAAAAAGCAACTGGCGCCGCAGTGGTAATTTGCCCCGGTGGTGGTTATGCTGTTTTAGCAGCGGGCCATGAAGGTGCAGATTTTGCAAAGAAATTTGTAGAAATGGGCGTTGCAGCTTTTGTTGTAAAATATCGAATTCCCAACAGTGCTACTATGATAAACCCTGAAATCGGTCCGTTACAGGATGCGCAGCAAGCAATTAAAATTGTTCGGGAGGGGGCCCAAAAATGGAACATCAATCCTGCCAGTATCGGCATCATGGGCTTTTCTGCCGGCGGCCATCTCGCTTCAACTGCAGGAACTCATTTTGATAAAGCAGTCATTGATAATCCAAACAACACCAGCCTTCGCCCGGACTTTATGTTATTGATTTATCCGGTGATCAGTTTTACAGATAGCCTTGCTCACATGGGCTCCCGCGAAAATCTGGTGGGTAAAAACCCATCTGCTGAAAAAATAATTGAATACTCCAACGAGTTGCAGGTAACGGATAAAACACCTCCCACTTTTTTACTGCATGCGAGTGATGATGGTGCGGTAAGAGTTCAAAACAGTGTAGAATTTTACCTGGCCTTACTAAAAAATCATGTTGATGCAGAGATGCACCTGTACGAAAAAGGGGGGCATGGATTTGGGCTGCATTTGAAAAATAAAAATGAGCAATGGATAGACCGGTGCAAAAACTGGATGCAGAATCATGGCTGGGTTGCACCATAGATATTCAATATGATCGGTATTAATATGGGCCGCTTTAAATCTTAAAATTAAAAACACACACATGCTTACACGCAGAAAATTTATTCAGCAAAGCTCACTGCTTGCTGCTGGCTTAATGGTTAATAAAACAGATCTCTTTAAAATGCATAAAGATCTCGGTTTGCAATTGTACACCGTAAGGGATGAAGTGAAAGATTTAAAAAATGCACTTCGAAAAATATCAGCGGCTGGTTACACCAACCTTGAATTGTTTGGTTACAACAACCGAATGTATTTTGGCAATACCGTTGCGCAGTTTTCCGCTATGTTAAAAGAAAATAATTTAAAAACAGTCAGCGGCCATTATGGCTTATCTGACATGTTGCATGCACCAGACTACAACTGGGATACCTGGAAATACCTGATCGAAGATGCTACCTTGTTGGGCCATAAATACGTTACCATCCCTTATTTGGACGATAAACACAGAACAGGCGATGATTTTAAAAGAATTGCGGAACGCCTTAATAAAGGTGGCGAATTGAGTGCAAAAGCTGGCATTACTACAGCTTACCACAACCATAATTTTGAATTTGAAAAAGAAGGCGATATTACCAAGTACGAGATACTGCTGAATAATACGGATGCCAAACTGGTAAAGTTTGAAATGGATTTGTATTGGGTTGAAAACGCAGGACAAAATCCTGTTGACTGGTTTAAAAAATATCCGGGTCGTTTCCCGATGTGGCACATTAAAGATATGGAGGCGCCCAGTGCAACAGGCGCTAAAGGACAAACCTGCGAAGTTGGCAAAGGGGTAATTGACTGGAAAAAAATATTCGCAGCCAAAAATATTGCTGGCCTCGATTACACTTTTGTAGAACAGGAGCAATACAGACGGCCTGTGTTTGAATGTATTAAAACCAGTGCAGATTACATGAAAAAGAATTTGCTGAAATAAAAAGCACCAAATTAGTTGAATGGCCGTGTAGCTTAGCTATCCGGCCATTTTTTTCTTGTCTGTCAAATAAACAGACGGGTCATATATCAATGCTACTTTTAAATTTATATTTACCAAGTCTACAAATCAATAGACAACATGCTACTAATATGAGGGTAACTATTGATGCATGCCGGGACATACAGCCATTTTCAGGTATTGAAAGTGAATCAGCACACTTCAAAAAGCAGTACCATTACATTAAAACCAATAAAAAGTGAAAATGTAAATAGCGCATGAAAAATACTGCCCCAATGTTAACCGACATAAAATTTACGGAATCAGTAAAAGCGGTTCATAAAAATTAAAAATGAGTTACACACCTTCTTCTACACGATATGATACTATGCCGTATAACCGTTGCGGAAAAAGCGGCATACTTTTACCGGCTGTTTCGCTTGGCTTATGGCATAACTTCGGCGGCGTAGATAATTTTGAAACCGGCCGTGCTATTATACGTGCGGCTTTTGATAAGGGCGTTACACACATCGATCTTGCAAACAATTATGGCCCCCCTCCCGGCTCTGCGGAAGAAAATTTCGGCAGCATTTTGAAAAAGGATTTTCCTGGCTATCTACGCGACGAATTGATTATTTCCAGCAAGGCAGGTTATAACATGTGGCCTGGCCCGTATGGCGACTGGGGGTCACGAAAATATTTAATAGCGAGTCTTAACCAAAGTTTGCAACGAATGCAATTGGATTACGTGGATATTTTTTATTCCCATCGTCCTGACCCAACTACACCTTTGGAAGAAACAATGATGGCCCTGCATGATATTGTTAAAAGTGGTAAGGCATTGTACGCGGGCTTATCCAACTACCGGTTGCCCGAAGCAAAACAGGCTATTCAAATACTAAAAGCCCTTGGTACGCCATGCCTCATCCATCAACCAAAATATTCTATGTTTGAAAGATGGGTAGAAGATGGCCTGGTGGATGAGCTCGAAGCCAACGGCATTGGATGTATCCCGTTTTCTTCCCTGGCCCAGGGCCTGCTAACCAACAAATATTTGCAGGGAAATATTCCTGAAGAATCAAGAGCAGCCAAGGCGCATGGTGCGTTGCAAACGAGTGCCATTACGCCGCAGGTTTTATCTCAATTAAATGCTCTGAACAATCTGGCTCAAAAGCGTGGACAATCGCTTGCACAAATGGCGCTGGCATGGATATTAAAAGATAAAAGAATAACTACAGTTTTGATAGGGGTAAGCTCCGTTGCACAATTGAATGACAATCTTGCCACATTAAATAATCTGGCTTTTACTAACGACGAGCTAACTGCCATCGAAAAAATTTTGAAGATAGGTTAGTTGATAAGGCAGATACACAAAAAGGATAATTTTTAAATTTATATTAGCAATATGGTCAAAAGCAGGCAACTCAAACAACCTCCCTTTGTCTTAAAAACTTGTATAAGTATATTGTAAAAATTAAACAGGTTTTAAAATCAGTTTCCGCTATTTGTACTATCTTGTTTTATAGTATTTATTTCTTTTAATGCTCCCGTATTTTGTTAAAATATTTTAACGGTAATTTTTTAAAAAGCAGGGATTTTATCTTGCGGATTGTACCGGAAAAGTAGCTTTTAATCACTAACCAATGAGTAACAACCAATCACCGCTGTTATCCCTATTTTTAAAAAAAGTTGACCTTTACAAGAATATATCGTTAGTTTTGCGATAGTTTACTACGCAACTATTGATATATGGACTGTAAAGAAATGCCGGATACGCTTGGTTTTATGATTGTTCACACGGGTAAACTGTTGTTGAAAACAATCAATGGAGCCTTTTCCGGTATCACAAAAGATATCACCTTTGAGCAATTAGGGGTGTTATATTATTTGTCACGCAGCACAACCAAAGAAATGATACAGCAGGATATTGCCACGGTGATGGACAAAACTAAATCTGCAATATTGCGGTCCATTGACATTTTGGAAGAAAAAGGATTTGTGAAAAGATTACCGGTAGCAGGAGACAGGAGGAAAAATGTAATTGAGCTAACCTCAACAGGAAAATCAATCATTGATATTATGCACGGAAAGTTTTTGGGGCAGGACGGAATTTTAAAGGAAGGAATCAGCGAAAAAGACGTGGAAACCTGTATGGACGTACTCGCAAAAATTCAGGAAAAGTGTAAGTAGCAGTCTGATAAAAATGAAAAAGTACCAATATTTTTTGTAATTATATCGCTTAAGGAAACATTTTAAAACACTGCAATGACTAATAAAACCTTGCTAGAGAAAGTATCCGCTTTCAAAACTGCTGAAAATTTAAAAGCAGCTGACATTTATCCTTTTTTCAGGCCACTGGAGAGTGACCAGGACACTGAAGTAATTATTGCCGGTAAACGGGTGCTTATGTTTGGCTCAAACAGTTACCTTGGTTTAACCAATCATGCAGCTGTAAAAGATGCAGGAAAAAAAGCCATTGATAAATATGGCAGTGGCTGCGCCGGCTCCAGGTTTTTAAATGGAACACTCGATTTACATATTGAACTGGAAGAAGCATTGGCCCAGTTTGTTGGCAAAGAAGCGGCACTGGTTTTTAGTACCGGTTACCAGGTAAATGTAGGCGTACTTTCTGCTTTAGGAGGAAGAACAGATTATATATTTTCAGACGAATTAAACCATGCCTGCATTATCGACGGCGCCCGTTTATCTTTTTCTAAATTGTATAAATATGGCCATTCTGATATGGCGCATCTTGAAAAATTATTGAGCAATGTGCCTTATGAAGCATTTAAAATAATTGCTACAGATGGGGTATTCAGCATGGAAGGCGACATCTCTAAACTGGACGAAATTGCTGCCCTCGCTAAAAAATACAATGCGTCAATTTTCCTGGATGATGCACATTCTCTCGGTGTTCTCGGACCTGCTGGACAGGGAACTGCCGCTCACTACAACATCACGCATAATGTCGATCTTATAATGGGAACATTCAGTAAATCGCTGGCTTCTATCGGTGGTTTTATTGCAGCTGACAAAGTGATTATTGAATACCTGAAACACCATGCCCGCTCTTTAATTTTCAGCGCGAGCATTACACCGGCAGCCACCGCAAGTGCTTTAGCTGCATTGACTGTATTAAAAAATGAGCCGCAGAGAATTGAAAAATTATGGGCCAATACCAACTATGCACTGGATGCTTTTAAGAAGGCTGGTTTTGACATCGGCTTATCCGAATCACCTATCATTCCAATTTTTGTAAGAGATAATGAGAAAACTTTCTTAATGGCGAAAATGCTGATGGACGAAGGCATTTTTGTAAACCCTGTAGTTTCTCCTGCGGTTAGCAGTGACTCATCTATGATCCGGTTTTCATTAATGGCTACGCATTCCTTTAAACAAATTGATTATGCGGTAGAGAAAATCAAAAAGGTTTCTTACAAATTGAAAGTGCCTTTACTAAAAGTAAAAAGAGCATGATTGAAATAAAGAAGGTCGAAAGCAAAAAGCAGTTGGCTGCTTTTGTAGATTTTCCGCATGAGTTATACCGGGGCGATAAAAATTATGTTCCCGAACTGCACATTGCACAGCGGGACATTCTCACACCTGGCAAACATCCTTTTCACGATCATTCATCCATGCAGCTTTTCCTGGCTTACAAAAACGGAGTGCTAACAGGGCGTATTGCAGCTATTTTGAATAACAATCACAATAAATTCAATAATGTAAGTGAAGGATTTTTTGGTTTTTACGATCTGTACAATGATCCCGAAGTATCAAAAAAATTATTGAGCGAAGCAGAAAAATGGCTCGTTGCAAATGGTGCAACTAAAATGATCGGGCCTGTTAATCCATCTACAAATGAAACTGCGGGTTTACTCGTTGAGGGATATGATTCTCCTGCAGTTGCTATGATGACTTATAATAAGCCGTACTATCTCGATTTACTGACTGCAGAAGGGTTTACAAAAAACATAGATCTCTTAGCATATGATTTGCCCACAAACGTCGTAGACAAAAAGTCAATTAAGTTAAAAGAATTACTGGCTCAAAGGCTGAAGGATAGAAATATTACCGTTAGAAATATTAACCTTAAAAATTTTGATACCGAGGTAAAAAATATTTTAAAAGTATACAATGCAGCCTGGCAGGAAAACACCGGTTTTGTACCTATGACGGACGATGAATTCAGGTACCTGGCAAAAGATTTGAAACTGATACTGGACAAGGATTTTGCTTTTGTTGCTGAGTATGAAGGAAAGGCAATCGGATTTGCCCTGGCAATTCCAGACATTAACCAGGTATTGATTAAAATAAAAAATGGCCGGTTATTGCCCACTGGTATTTTTAAATTATTGTTTGGTAAAAAGAAAATAGATTATGTAAGGGTGATAGCTCTGGGCGTGAATAAGGAATACAGAAGGGTTGGAATTGAAGCTTTTTTTTACTCAGAAATCATTCAGCGTGCAATAGATAAAAAAATAAAAGGTGGCGAAGCGTCCTGGATTTTGGAGAACAACGAAATGATGAATAACGGGCTGTTAAAAATGAACGCCAGGGTGTACAAGCGGTACAGAATTCTTGAAAAAGCAATATGATTGAAAACGTCCTGATAACAGGTGCCAGTGGTTTTTTAGGGTATCATTTAATAGTAGCGGCACTTGAAAAGAATCTGTCAGTGTATGCTGCGGTAAGAAAGAACAGCAGGATTGATCACCTGAAAGCATTGCCGGTTAAATATGTCTTTCTAGATTACAATGATGTTGAGGATATGGCTGAAATCCTTGCTGACAACAACATTCATTATATAATTCATGCCGCTGGTGTAACAAAAGCTGTTAAGCAGCAGCATTACAATGATATCAACGCAGGTAATTCGGTCAACCTGGCCAGGGCGGCAGAAATCAGCAAAGTACATTTTAAAAAAATGGTATTTATCAGCAGCCTTGCTGCGGCTGGCCCGGCAACTGATTTGGCTGATACTATTACAGAACAAAAAGAACCAAGGCCGGTTACTGCATATGGAAGAAGCAAGTTGTTAGCTGAGAATGAACTGTCAAAATTGAACATACCACTTGTTACCTTGCGGCCGACAGCTGTTTATGGTCCGGGTGATAAAGATATTTTTATAATGCTGAAAACTGTTAGCAGGGGCATGGATCCTTACATGGGACGGATTGCTCAGCAACTTAGTTTTGTTCATGCAGCAGATGTGGCAACAGTAGCAGTGCAGTCTCTGTTTTGTGATGCGAAAGGTGTTTATAATATTACGGATGGCAATAAGTACGGCAGGTATGAATTTGCAGATATCACAAAAAAAATATTAAATAAAAAGGCATTGCGGTTTCATATACCAATGCCTTTAATAAAAGTATTGGCTTATTTTTTGGAAACTGCCAACGGCTGGATAAACAAGCCTGCGGTAATTAACAGGGAAAAATTGCACGAACTGGCGGCTGCTAACTGGTATTGTGATATTAGTAAAGCAAGAGAAGATTTAAACTTTAAACCAAAATTCAGTCTTACAAACGGATTACAAAATAGCATAGACTGGTATAAAAAAAACAGGTTGTTGTGAAAGGAATTTGGAGTGGATTTTTAAATAGAACAGCTGATTGCCGTAAGCTTGTTGAAAGACTGTAATGAAGATTTATAAAACAATAGCATCTGTACTGGGCAT
Organism: Ferruginibacter sp.; assembly: GCF_028288465.1. Classification (GTDB taxonomy): domain Bacteria; phylum Bacteroidota; class Bacteroidia; order Chitinophagales; family Chitinophagaceae; genus Ferruginibacter. Next base: position 49,421 of record NZ_JAQBNR010000011.1, read on the forward strand.
AGGTTACGTAGGTAAGGGAGGCGGTACAATTGCGGCTTTGTTATATTGTATTATATGGTTATTGCTGCCTGCCGCCTATACAGATTCAGTCTGGCAGATGGTAATAACCATTTTTATTATTGTGGCGGGTGTTATATGCGGCAACGAAGTAGATGCGGTTTGGGGAAAAGACAGCAGTAAGGTGGTGATAGATGAAGTAGCCGGGATGGCCATTGCTTTATTATTTGTGCCACATAAACCGGCGTACGCTTTTATTGCACTTATGCTTTTCAGGTTTTTTGATATTGTGAAACCGCTTGGCATAAAATACCTGGAAAAGTGGCCCGGGGGTTGGGGCGTAATGGCGGATGATATACTGGCGGGCATTTATGCTCTGATACTTATTCAACTGCTGTTGCAAATTCAATATTTTTTGTAATGAAAACATTTCTAAAAGTAAATGTGGCTTCTTTAACTGCCAGTTTTTGCGATTACCTTGTTACCATTTTGCTGGTTAAGTTTTTATCTGCAGATCCTTTAATGGCGGGCGTTACGGGAACTGTTGTTGGAGGATTTGTAAATTTTTTCATTGGCAGGCATTGGGTTTTTAAGGTACGCGACCACTCAATGGGATTACAAGGCAGAAGATACCTTATAACATGGACGGGAAATTTATTTTTAAATACCGCCGGATTATATGTGCTGATTAAGCTGTTTAAAATTCAATATATAATTGCGAAAGTCACTGTTTCAATTATTGTGGCCTTTACATACAATTACCACATTCAGAAAAGGTATGTGTTTAAAAACAAGGGATGAAAATTAAAAATTGCCGGACGAAGCTGGGTGTGTTATTTTTTTTAATGCTGATGTGTGCCATTACAGTAACTGCCCAAACTTCGGTTAAAGGTTTTATAAGAGATGCTGTTACCCAGGAGCCGCTTGCATTTGTAAGTGTTTATTTCCAGGGAGGCAACGGCGTGACCAGTAATGACGACGGCAGCTACTCTATATCATCCAATAATGGCAGGTATACAGCGCTTGTATTTTCTTACACCGGTTACAAAAAAATAACAAAAAAAATTGTCCCGGGTACAGAGCAAACAATCAATATTGATCTGGAGACTACCAATTCTTTAAGCACGGTTGTTATAAAAGCAAAACGTGGTAAGTACAGAAATAAAAACAATCCTGCGGTAGAGTTAATTGATAAGGTAATTGCAAATAAAGAGAAAAACAGGATAACAGCATACGACTATGTGCAGTACCAGCAATATGAGAAGCTTGGTCTTTCTTTGACAAATAAGCCGGAAAAAATAATGAATAACCGGTTGTTTAAAAACTATAAGTTTATTCTTGAAAATGTAGATACTACAACGCTTGAAGGCAAAGCGTTGGTGCCTGTATACCTGGAAGAAAAGCTGGCTCAAAACTATTACAGAAAAAATCCGCTTAAAAACAAGTCTTACATACTGGCATCCAAAAAAGTGAATTATGGAGATTTAATTGATGATAAGGGGATCACCTCTTACCTTAAAAGATTGTATGCCGACATCAATATCTATGATAATAATATTGTTGTTTTAACTTCGCAATTCCTGAGCCCCATTGCTGATATGGCGCCAACATTTTACCGTTTTTTTATTACCGATACAGTTGAAAACGATGGTATCAAACTCATCAGACTAAACTTTATGCCCCGCAATACTACTGATCTTTTATTCAGGGGGGTAATGTATGTAACACTCGACGGCAATTATGGCGTGCAAAAAATTAATTTATCCGTCAGTAAAAAAGCAAATCTTAACTGGGCAAGAGAATTAAAAATTGACCAGAATTTTGAAAAGAATCCTGCAGATGGAAGGTATCATGTAATAAAGAGCAGTATGAAGGCTGAGTTTGCGCTACGGCAAAATTCAGCTTCCGGTATACTTGGTGAAAGAACGGTATCATTTAAAAATTTTGAAATTAATAAACCAGCTGCAGACACTACATATACAGGCAGTGATGAGGTGATAGTAAATACCCCCGGAAGTGAAAGCGACAGTTTCTGGATATCCAGCAGGCACCAGCAATTATCTAATGTAGAAGCAAAAGTGTATTCCAATATCGACAGTCTAAAAAACATGAAGTCGTTTAAGAATACACTCAAAATTGCCACCTTGCTTTTTTCGGGCTGGATTAAATTTGGTCCGATTCAGATCGGCAATACAAATACTTTTTACAGCTTTAATTCGCTGGAAGGTTTCAGGGCTAAGGTAGGTGGCCGTACCACCACTGATTTTAGCAAAAGGTTTTACCTGGAAGGTTATGGCGGCTATGGTTTTAAAGATAAGAAATACAAATACCTGCTTGCCGGTGCTTATTCTTTCAATGCCAAATCAATTTACACCTACCCGCTTAATTATGTAAAGTTTACCCGCCAGTATGAAACAGCTTTGCCCGGTCAGGAATTGGTTTTTGCACCGGAAGATAATTTTTTACTGTCTTTTAAAAGAGGTACAACTGATAAATGGTTTTACCAAAGCAGCTATAAGCTGGAGTATGTGCACGAATTTGGTAAAAACTTTACATATAAAATCCGCTACCAAAATTTAAAACAAACGCCGGCCGGCTCATTAGTTTTTGAAAAGCCTGCCAATATGGGATTAGATACTATACAAAACATTACCACTTCAGAATTTACTGCGGAATTAAGGTGGGCGCCGAATGAACAATTTTACCAGGGCATCAATTTCCGTACGCCTATCCGGAACAAATTTCCCATTTTTACACTGCGGTTACAAGATGGGATAAAAGGCTTTTTAAAGGGTCAGTATAATTACCAGCAGCTAACACTTGCCATTGCTAAACGATGTTATTTATCCCAGCTGGGTTATCTCGATGTAACGCTGGAAGGCGGTCATATTTTTGGGCAGGTGCCTTTTCCTTTGCTGGATATTCATCGTGCCAATCAAAGTTATGCCTATCAGCTGAATGCATATAACCTGATGAATTTTATGGAATTTGTAAGTGATAATTATGCAGCCGTTAATACTGATTTGTATTTAAATGGTTTTATTTTTAATAAGATTCCATTACTAAAAAAATTGAAACTGAGAGAAGTGGGTAGCTTTAAAATATTGTATGGTGGCTTAAGGGATGAAAATAATCCTGCAAAAAACCAGGATGTATATAATTTCCCAAAAGCCGGGCCATTGGGGGTTCCAACAACTTATTCATTAAGCAGGGCTCCGTATATGGAAGCAAGTGTAGGCATTGCAAATATTTTTAAGTTTTTACGGGTTGATCTTGTAAAAAGATTCGCCTACCTTGATCACCCCGACATTTCAACCTGGGGAATAAGAACGAGGGTTAAGTTTGATTTTTAATCATTAAAAGTTGAAAGTATGGAAGATACTTTAGTAAGAGACAAGCTGCAAAAAGGAATTTATAAAGTAATTAATCCACTGGTAAGGGGATTGATAAAAATTGGATTTACGCCAAACCTGGTAACAGTTACCGGGCTTGTATTAAATATTATGGTGGCGATTGTATTTATAAAAGGCGCCGAACAGGGTAACCGCGGTGATCTTTCCTACGTGGGTTGGGCTGGCGCATTGATTTTATTTGCCGGGCTGTTTGATATGCTCGACGGCCAGGTAGCCAGGTTGGGAAATATGAGTTCGTCTTTCGGCGCTTTGTTCGACTCAGTGTTAGACAGGTACAGCGAATTAATTATGTTTTTAGGTATTTGTTATTACCTGGTGTCGCATCACTATTTTATAAGTTCACTAGCTGCATTTATTGCCATGATAGGCTCTATGATGGTAAGCTATATCCGGGCACGAAGTGAAGGGTTGGGTATTCAGAACAGCGGAGGGTTAATGCAAAGGCCGGAAAGGGTGATTCTTTTGGCTTTATCTGCCATTGCATGTGGCATTACCGGTCACTTTATTGGGGGGAATTATAAATACTATGTGCCTGGCATTTCTTTTCATGTATTTGAAACGATGACGATTTTTACCCTGCCAATAGCAGTAATGGCAGTATTAACTAATATAACAGCAATTAAAAGACTAAGGAATGCAAAAAAGGCATTGGAGGCTAAAGGCCGGTAAACGAAAATTTATGAATTTAAAAAGATTATTTTTTATTGTAATTCTATTCATTGGTGAGCTTGTATTTAACTTTGCATTAGCGCAGGAAAAAGTTTTTCCTGTGCCGGAAGGCAATGCTAAACAGTTGTTTTTTTTGCAACGCACCCCTAATACCAATACCATAGTATGTGAATTAAATTATAAAGACGGAACGGTAGATAAAGAAGATCCCATTCGTGTTTTCTGGATACGCTACCAGGAAAAAGGGCAAATAGAAGACCTGAGTTATATACAAAGGAAATTCGCCTATGGGGTAAAGTCAAAAGCAATTGGTGAAAATAAGTACGAACTTAATTTTGTATCGTACAAAAAATACAAAATGTACCTGATGCTGTCGGCCGATAATCAATATCATGTGTTCACTACCATCAATAAAAAGCCTGCGATACTAACACGTATTTATGTTGCTATCAAGGGCGGCTCATTTTGGTCACCCAATGTGGAGTATGTTGAAGTGAGCGGAGTTGATCCGGCAACGCATTCACCGGTAACAGAGCGGTTAAAAATTTAATTCTACCATTTAAATTGACAGCAATGAAAAAGACATATGTTTCAAATTCTGAGGAATCGATAAGGATGTTTAAGAGTGATTTGATGGAAAGCCTTTCCAAGGTTCATTTTGCTGTACCCTTATTTATTTTTGTACCAGCTATTTTTATTTTTATATACAAAGCATTTTCAGCAGGCGCAAGTTTTATAAATTTTGGATTGTATTTTTTAATCGGCCTGGGAGTGTGGACGTTAACAGAATATGTTATGCACCGTTTTATTTTTCATTACCATCCGACTTCTGAATTTGGTAGAAAAGTACACTTTATATTTCACGGCGTTCACCATGATTATCCCAGGGATAAAAAACGCTTGGTTTTACCTCCATCGGTAAGTATTCCGCTGGCTACTTTGTTCTATTTTTTGTTTAAAAGCTTCCTGGTATCGCAATTGTTGTTTTCATTTTTTCCCGGATTTTTACTGGGCTACTTGTGTTATGATATGCTTCATTACGCTATGCATCATCATAATTTTAAAAGTGGCATCATGAAAAAAATTAAGCAGCATCACATGCTGCACCATTATCAGGATCCTGATAAGGGTTATGGCGTTAGCAGTTCGCTTTGGGATATCATTTTGCGAACTGGTTTTTCCAGGCAATCCAATAAAAGTTAATGACAAAAAATGTTACTGGTTTTTATTCTGTTAAGCAGGCAGCAATTGTAATTTGTATTGTTGCCATATACCTGCTGGCTTCCTTTTTTTTAATTGGGTTTAATTCGGACCAGCTGTTATTGTCTTTTATTTTTTGCGCAGCTTATTTCAGTACTGCCCTCAGCAGAAAATTCATTATTGGGTTTGCCATTTTCATAGTGTACTGGATCATATTTGACTATATGAAAGCGTTTCCCAATTACGCTTACAATGACGTCCATATCTTGCAATTGCACAATACAGAATTATCCTTCTTTGGTATTCATCACAATGAAAAACTGATAACCCCCAACGAATTTTGGTTGCTGCATTCCTGCGCTTTCCTCGATATCATGACAGGAGTGTTTTACCTGTGCTGGGTACCCGTACCGCTTGCGTTTGCGGCATGGTTATTTTTTAAGGACAAAGAAATTTTTTTACAGTTTGCGTTAACTTTTGTGCTGGTGAATTTTATAGGCTTTGTAATCTACTATGTTTATCCTGCGGCGCCACCCTGGTATTTTCAAAAATATGGAGCCGCTTTTATTGCCCATACGCCCGGCAATAGCGCAGGCCTTCAGCGATTTGATGACTATTTTAACGCCGGCATATTTAAAGGAATTTATGCCAAAAGCAGCAATGTATTTGCTGCTATGCCCTCTTTGCATTCGTCGTACCCGGTAATTGTATTATACTACGGCATACGGGAAAAATTGGGCTGGGTGAATATTGTATTTGCAATTGTAATGGCCGGCATTTGGTTTGCCGCTGTGTACACAAGCCATCATTATGTGCTAGATGTATTGGCTGGTATAACCTGCGCCATTGCAGGGATTGCTATCTTTCAGCAGCTGATATTAAGAGTGCCGTCAGTGCAGAAATTTTTGCGGTTTTATCATTCTAAAATATAGTGGCAATAGGAAAGGTTGGAGATGATAGTGAGCTAAACGTGGGGGTTTGAAACACTTAACTCTGATTAAGATTTGCCTCCAGGTCGTTCGGTTCAATTAGATCAGCCCTAAATATTTTACCCTAGAGTTACTGGAAGCCAATTTGATTTTTTATTTGCAAGTACTTCCAAGCAAGTTGTTGTTGCAATTATACCTTATCTTGCTGTTTCCTTCTAGTTCTTATGCTTATGAGAAATTCCTAAGCCACATTTGTATGAGTAGGCCTGCCAAAAATTGTATAAATAACCGCTCCAATAAATCCTAAGAAAATAGAAATTAATAACCAGATTAATTTTACAGAATCATTACTGAATTTTGTTTTTACTATTGACACAATAGTATAAATCCAAAAAAAAAGTCCGGCTATAACAGCTAACACAAAGAACCATTGAGCTCCATGGGGAATTGCAAATAGAAGTTTCATAAATTTTATTTTAAATTGAGGTTATTGAAATAAATTTTGATGATTTCAGAAAAATTGCTTTTAGGAACGAAAAAATTATTTGCTGCCGAGTTGTGACTAATAGTAAATATATAAGAAGTATTTCCATTTTCTATTTCAAAAGGGAAAAGCCCTTTTTCACACCAGTAAACAGGGTATGTAATATTTGCGAGCTTTTTCCACTTCAAATAGGCATCAGAATTAGAAAAATCCACCAATACTATAATATTATATTTTTCCTTTAATGAGGGTTTCTGTCCTTCCATTATAGCAAAAGTGCTGTCAGTACATGAATTACAGCCAATTTCTGTATACCTAACGATAAGTGTTTCTCGGTCTTTTTGTAATAAATTGGAAATTTTTTGTGGATTTATTTTATCCCCGTCAGACAGTTCAAAATATTTAAGACTACCAAATTCGTAGAACTTATTATTTTCCTTTCCGGAAATTTCAATTGTCTTTATTAAATAATCTTGTTTATATTTTAATAAATCCAATTGGGACATCTCGCTCTGTAAATCTACATATAGATTTTCATTAGCAATCAGTAATTTATTATAGAAATAAAGTGCGAAAAAAAATGAGACCACCAAGATCGAAAAAATTATTATAGTTGTTGTTTTTTTCATATAATAAATTTTGCTTTTACTACATAGAATTGATAAGGTGAGTCAGAAATAATATTTTTGAAAACACTGTTTGGGTAAAGTAATTTTTTAAGCTCAATGCCTGGAACAACTGAGATAAATTCATTAGACTGGTTGTCATAATAGATAAAATTGGGCAATTGCATGTTATAATTGATTGTATCAACTAACTTCCTTGCGCTAAACATTTCCTGATTTACACCTTTGTTGTATAACGTTACAAAAGGGTTTCCATAAAGTCCTGAAGTATCCTTTGATCGGATTAAAATATATTGAGGCGTTTCATTCCAAGCCCCCTGTAACATTGCGTAATTTTTAAAAAGTTCTGCACGTATGTTAGGTGAAATATGTCGATCCTTAAAAAGCTCCAGACTATCTTTTACGATTTTGAATATATCTTTTGGTGGATTGTTGTACCTATATTTTATTTCATATCTTTCAAACAACATATTATCCACAATATTATATACAATATTGTCGTACGATTTAATGAAACGAATAGAATCGCCTAATTTCGAAAAATGCTGTCCGTATATGGGCCAAAGAACACCTTGCAACTTCTTGTCGAAGAATTGATCTACCTTATTTATCTCAAGCTTGTCATCCAAAAATGCAATTGAATAGAACTTGTCATGAAACGGGCTATTGTAATCACTAAAGTTTGCATAACCGACATACCCGTTACCTGTGTTCATTAAGCTAATAAAATGATTTAGCTTTTTTGATTTAAACGATGAAGTGCGAACAAAAAGAGAATCAAATTTAATAACTTCCATTTGCGCATAGTCGTAAACTTCAAGGTCCCCATCTTTTGTAAGCCACATATCAGTCATATTTAATGGATAATTGACATTGTCACCTACCTTACAGACCAATTTGTTGAACGAGCCATCTGCATTGAATAAAAGAATCTTATTCGAATTTAAGCGATCATAAATTAAATATTTATTATGGGAGATAAGCACTTTGAAAACACTTGCAAAGTGATTTTTATCATCCTCGATTAATGGAATAATTTTTATTGACGCGATGTAGTTAGAAACATTTTTGACATCCAGAATTTTTGAATTATCAATACTTATTATTTGATGTGATTTAGAAGTAGTATTCGAACATGATGCTAACAACACGAAGCAGCCAATAAAAAAAAAGGGTTGTAGAAATTTCATATAAATTAACTTTTACTAAGACTATCTTAAAACTTAATTATCTGCCTAAAAAGAGAGATTAAGTTAATGTGTCTCAGCTACATAAATAAAGAGGCTGTATCACAAATATGATACAGCCTAAGCAATTTAGGGTGCAAGAACGCAATGTCTGTGGGTAATGGTACCGTAGCAGCCAAAACCCTCGCAATCGTAAGGAGCACCATATACCCCTGTGAAACTGCAAAAAGATTGTTGCCCTAAGTCGAAACCACAATTTAATACAGTGATGATATAACATCCTTGACCGTTCATCATAGGGGTTACGCTTTTGGAAGCACCCTTGGTACCTGAAAAAGCTATGTCATTAAATTTTGAGGAATTTTGTGCATGAGAACTTTGGAAACTTAGCACTGCAAAACTTCCTGCCAATATTACCGTCAGGGCTGTAAAAACTTTCAAAAAAGATTTTTTCATTTCTTTAAATTTTAAAGGTTTAAAAATTGCTTCTTGTTATGGGTCGGCTTTGTCATGTTAATGTAACTATGAAGACAAATTTTAATTTTTGGTTTGCTCGTTTATTGCTTTTGCAGGGCATACAGCATTCTCCCTTTATCCGAAGGCCATCGAAATATTTTAATAAAAAGTTGTATTGAAATGTTGGATACAAATATTTTGAGTACAAATACTTTAGAATGTTTTTGTCGAATAAAGGTTGTAAGAAGGTATTCAAAAATAAAATCGTATTTAGAATAATCTTACTACTTTTAAGATCATAATAACGAGCCATATTATCTTCCTAAGGAGAGAGGTTGAGTTAGCGTTTCTCAGGTTCATAAATACAAAGAGGCTGTATCACAAATATGATACAGCCCCAACAATTTTAAGGCGCAAGAACGCAATGTCTATGTGTAATAGAACCATAACAGCCGAAACCCTCACAATCGTAGGGAGCACCGTACACTCCAGTGAAACTACAGAAGGATTGTTGTCCTAAACCGAGACCGCAGTCTAGGATTGTGATGATATAGCATCCTTGACCGTTCATCATAGGCGTTACACTTTTGGAACCACCTTTGGCACTTGAAAAAACTACGTCGTTAAATCTTGAGGAATTTTGGGCATGTGACCTTTGGGAACTTAGCACCGCAAAACTTACTACCAACAAAACCATCAGTGTTGTGAAAATTTTCAAAAAAGATTTTCTTTTCATTTCTTAAGTTTTAAAAGTTAAAAATTGCCTCTTTTTCTGGCTTCGGCTTTGCCATGGTTGTCACTAAATAGCTATTTAATTTTTGGTTTGCTCGTTTATTGCTTTTGCAGGGCATACAGCATACTCCCTTTATCCGACGGCCATCGAAATATATTTATTAAAAAATTGCAGTGAAATGCTGGATACAAATATTTTAAGTAGGAATACTTTAGAATGTTTTGTGAAATAAAGGTGGTTAAAAGTTATTCAAAAATAAAATCCTATTTAGAATAATTTTACTACTTTTAAGATTATAATAACTACCCATATGTACGGCGAAAGAATTAGATACTATAGAAAACAAAAAGGGCTTAGTCAGGCTGAAATGGCGCAGGAACTCAACATGGAGCCAGCCAGCTACAGTAAAATAGAAACTAACAGAACAAGGCTGGCTACTGATGTATTGGAAAAAATTGCCGGTATATTGGATGTGTCGCCACTTGCAATTATGAAGGATGACCCTATTGTAGTAAACTTCAATGAAGTCGCAAATAACCACGGTACTGTAAACAGTTGGATAAATGCTGAAACAGTCTTCAATTATCAAAAAGAGTTGGTGGACGGAATTGTAGCCGCCAGAGATGCTGAAATAACTACTTTAAAAAATACGTTGGATATACAGCAAAAGCTACTACAGCAACAATCGGGTATTATAGAGAAATTGAGTGGAGGTAAGTAGGCCATTGCAATTGCAAAACATAGGTCTCACCATGACGCAGGAATAGGGAAGGTCAATGTGTTGTATAATGAAGCTTTCCTGTGTTGGAAGTTATTAACAAATGAAAGGTCTGCAACATGGAACTACTGGAAGAATCTCGATGATTAAAGAATAGTTACAAGTAACACAGGAAAGATACCTTCACTGACAAAAAAAGGCGCTCAATTTTTGAGCGCATTAATATCAGCCATCAGCTATTAATCATCAGGCAATCAACTTATTAATTTCATCCACCAATTCAGCTTTTGTAATTGGGATACCCATTATTTTATTGTACGGTTTCGCATCAACAAAATATACATCGCGGATAATTTTTACGAGCTGCCCGTTATTGATTTCAGGTATTAAAACATGATCGAAGTTTTTGATGATATCGCCCAGGTTTTTTGGGAAAGGACGGATATACCTGAGGTGAGCATGAGATACTTCAACGCCTTTGTCCTGTAAGTCTTTGCAGGCACTTTTAATGGTGCCGTAGGTGCTTCCCCAGCCCAGTACCAGCACCTTTCCTTTTTCAGCCCCGCTGTCTAATTTCTGTTCCGGTATATGTTCTGCAATCAGGTCTACCTTTTTTTGCCTGGTCTTCACCATGTGCTGGTGGTTCTCGGTATCATAACTGATATTACCGGTAACGTCTTGTTTTTCCAAACCGCCTACCCGGTGTTCAAGGCCCGGTGTGCCTGGTATCGCCCAGGGCCTAACCAGTCTTTCATCTCTTTTATAAGGTTGAAATTTGCCATTGGCATCCAGGTCCGAAGCATTGTTTTGAGATGCATAAGACACTTTTATTTCCTGTAATTCGGCAGCAGATGGAAATTTCCATGGCTCGGCACCATTGGCAATATATCCATCACTTAGCAAAATTACCGGCGTCATGTGTTGCAGACTGATTCTAACTGCTTCATACGCTGCACTGAAACAGTCGCTCGGAGTTGATGCAGATACAATGGGCATCGGGCATTCGCCATTGCGGCCATAATAAGCCTGCATCAAATCACTCTGTTCTGTTTTGGTAGGTAAACCCGTACTTGGTCCTCCGCGTTGTATGTTAATTATTATCAAAGGAATCTCCAGCATTACCGCCAGCCCCATTGCTTCTGCTTTTAATGCCATACCCGGGCCGCTGGTTGTTGTAACAGCAAGATTGCCACCGTAACTTGCACCGATGCTGGAAGCAATCGCAGCTATTTCATCTTCCGCCTGGAAGGTTTTAATCCCAAAATTTTTATACTTACTCAGCTCATGTAAAATATCACTGGCAGGTGTAATAGGGTAGCTGCCTAAAAATAAAGGCAGACCACTTTTTTGCCCGGCGGCGATTAAGCCGTAGGATAAAGCCTGGTTCCCCATGATAGACCGGTAAGTGCCTGATTCCATTTTTGCTTTCTCTACCGTATAACGGGTGGTGAAAGTTTCAGTAGTATCTCCGTAATTGAAACCAGCCTGCAAGGCCTTTATATTGCTTTCAAAAATCTCTGGTTTCTTTCCAAATTTTTCTTTTATAAACTGGATGGTGTTCTCCATATCCCGGTTGTACATCCAGTATAAAAAGCCCAGTACAAACATATTTTTTGCACGGTCTTTTTCCTTCATGCCCATGGTAAAATCCTTCAGGGCTTCCCGGGTCATTTTGGTAACATCCATTTTGATCAGCTGGTAACTGTCAAGACTATGATCTTCCAATGGATTAACACCTTCCGGATAATTGGCAAGACGCAGGTTTTTTGAATCAAAACCTTCTATGTTAGCAATAATAATACCGCCCGCTTTAAGGGTTTTTAAATTCACTTTTAAGGCAGCCGCATTCATTGCTACTAGTACGTCACTGGCATCACCGGGAGTAAAAATACGGTCGCTGCTAAAGCGCAACTGGTAGCCACTCACGCCCGGAACAGTACCGATGGGGGCACGTATCTCGGCCGGAAAATCGGGGAAAGTTGCCAGGTCAATGCCCAGCAAGGCAGTGTTGTTGGTAAACTGGCTTCCGGTCAATTGCATACCATCGCCGCTATCGCCTGCAAATTTGATTACTACTTCGGGTAAAACCTGGTCTGATCTCATATGTTTTTATAAATTACTGCAAGTTACAACCATTTCTATTTGTGCCAACTGGCTTTTGATCTTTATATATTGGGCAGCAAAGAGGAAGAATTGTCGCAAAATTAGCCAATTCACCAACGCTGATTGCAAAAAAATATTGGATAATGCGCAAATTATTAAAACACTAAAAATTCGTAGCATGACATTTTCTGAAGAGAAAAATTAACAGCACTACAATAAATCAATTACAGAGACTGTTATAAATTGAATTAATTTTACACCCTAAAAAACAACAACTATGTCTCTATTCAAATCAGGTAATCCAGCTTTATCAGAGAAAAATTTTCAATCGGTTTTTGTTGGCGCCAACAGCGACGCCATGACGATGAAGGGAACGCTCAACAAGTTTGGCTTTATGTTGCTGATGCTAATGGGTTCGGCTTTTTATTCATGGAAAGAATACGCCCGCGGAGGAAATGTGCAGCCACTTATCTGGACCGGTTTAATCGGTGGTTTAATTCTTGCCTTTGTAATTATTTTTAAAAAGGAATGGTCCGGTTATCTTGCTCCTTTATACGCTTTGATGGAAGGCCTTTTTTTAGGCGCCATCTCAGCCATGTACAATGATGCGTTTGCAACCAAAGCACCCGGTATTGTAATGAATGCAGTGGGACTGACATTTGGTACCGCTGCCGCTATGTATTTTTTATACAGCTTTAAAATCATCAGGGCTACAGAAAAATTTAAAGCCGTGATTATTATGGCAACAGCAGGCATCGCCATTTTTTACCTGATTGCAATGGTGCTGAGAATGTTCAACGTTGACATTGCTTTTTTGCATGAAGGGTCTTTAATGGGCATTGGGTTTTCATTAGTGGTGGTGGTAATAGCCGCACTAAATCTTATTTTAGACTTTGATATGATTGAGCAGGGGTCTGCGGCCGGCGCCCCAAAATACATGGAGTGGTATGGTGCATTTGGGTTAATGGTAACCATTGTTTGGTTGTACCTGGAGATATTAAGACTACTGGCAAAACTGAGCGACAGGAAATAACCAGTTTTTAAAATTATATAATTAAAAACGGCTGGCTCTTTAAATTGAGTCAGCCGTTTTGTTTGTTACAGACTATCTATCAGTTCTTTCACTTTTCCTTTTATAAAATCCCGCACTTCGTTGAACTGTTCTGGTGCCATGTGTTTGGGATCGGGTATCTGCCAATCAATAAATTGTTTGGCGGGCATCCATGGACAGGCATCGCCGCAACCCATTGTTACCACTGCATCAAAAGGTGCAAATGCTTTTACTTCGTCCAGGCTTTTACTGTCGTGTGTACTTAAATCGTAACCCAGTTCTTTCATGGCCGCAATGGCTTTAGGGTTTACAACGCCACTTGGTTTACTGCCTGCACTGTAAGCTTCCACATTTTCGCCGCCAATCATTTTTGCAAAGGCCTGGCTCATTTGAGAACGGTTGCTGTTTTCGATGCAGACAAAAAGTAATTTCTTTGGCAGCACTTTGTTTGCTTCTGTAGAAGAATTATTCATCACTAAATGGTATGTTTTTATTTAAGGTAGATGGTGTTGTTTTTTGTTACTGAACGGCTGATTTTAAATAGTATTTTTTTCTGAACCAGAACGCCACATTTACCAGTGCGATTAAAGCCGGAACTTCAACCAGCGGACCGATAACGCCTGCAAATGCCTGGCCACTGTTGATACCAAATACGCCAATCGCTACAGCGATCGCCAGTTCAAAATTGTTGCCTGCGGCTGTGAATGCGATCGAAGCATTGGTGGAATAATCAGCCCCCATTTTTTTGCCAATGAAAAAGCTAATGACAAACATGGTGGCAAAATAAATTACCAGCGGAATCGCTATCCTGATAACATCCAGCGGTATCTGAACAATCAGTTCGCCTTTTAAACTGAACATTACAACGATGGTAAACAACAAGGCAATGAGTGTAATGGGCGAAACAAAAGGAATAAATTTATTTTGATACCAGTCAGCTCCTTTTGCTTTTAAAAGAAAAAAACGTGTTAGAAAACCGGTTGCGAAAGGAATGCCAAGGTAGATGCCAACGCTTGTTGCAATTTGCCCGATACTAATGTCAACAACAGAGCCCGTAATGCCAAACAAGGGTGGTAAAATAGTAATAAAAACATAGGCATAAACGCTGTATAACAATACCTGGAAAATACTGTTCAATGCCACCAACCCTGCGGCATATTCCCTGCTACCTTCTGCCAGTTCGTTCCATACAATTACCATGGCAATGCAACGTGCAAGCCCGATCAGTATTAATCCGATCATGTATTCGGGATAGCCATGCAAAAAAATGATAGCCAGGAAAAACATCAGTACGGGACCTATCACCCAATTTAACAATAAAGAAGCACCCAAAACTTTTGTGTTTTTAAAAACTACGTGCAGTTGATCATACCTCACTTTGGTAAAGGGCGGATACATCATCAGGATTAACCCGATGGCCAATGGAATATTGGTAGTGCCGGTGGAAAAGGAATTAATAAATTTGGATGAAGACGGAAAGAAATAGCCAATGGCTACGCCCGCAGCCATGGCTATAAAGATCCAGCCTGTAAGGTACCTGTCTAAAAAGCCCAGTTGTTTTCTTTCACTTGCCGGAGCACAATTATTTGAGGCCATATTTTGTGTTGATGATAAATAATTAATTGCAGCACCCGGGTTCGCAACAAGTCGCTTTTTCTGTAGCAGGCTTTTCTGCATATACCGTAACACTTGTTAGTCTTGCCCCACCGGTTTTGTATTCATTGATTTCTTCAGCACTAAAATGATTGCTTAAAATATCCTCCGGTATAATGATGGGTTTAGCCTTTTGCAGTGTAATATTTGTAAAACCTGCAGCACCAATAAAGTCAAGATAAACCTGCTTTTGAATAGCCCCGGAAACACAGCCTGAATACATTTCCGCAACCTCTTTCCATTTAGCCGGCAACTCGCCTTCCAGTACAATATCTGAAATGGAGAAGTGACCGCCGGGTTTCAGTACCCTGAAAATTTCTTTAATCACTGCCTCTTTATTCGGCACCAGGTTCAATACACAATTACTCACTACCACATCTGCAATGCCTGATGTAACCGGCATTTTTTCAATATCACCCTGCCGGAACTCTACATTGTGAAAGCCAATTTTTTCAGCGTTCGCCCTTGCCTTATCAATCATGGCGGTTGTAAAATCGATGCCAATTACTTTTCCTTTTTCGCCGGTCTGCCTTCTTGCTATAAAGCAATCGTTGCCTGCACCACTGCCAAGATCAATCACCGTATCGCCTTCTTTTATTTTGGCGAATTCAGTTGGTAAGCCGCAGCCCAAACCCAGGTCTGCATCCGGATTGTAGCCTTCCAGCGTAGTATAGTCATCGCTCATAATATTGTACACTTCGGTACTGCAGCCACCAGCACCGCAGCAACTGGATTGGTTGGTGGCTTTATCCTGTAAGGCGATTTCGCTGTATTTCTGTCTTACCATTTCTTTTAATTCATTTTCTGTTTGCATATCATTTATTTTAAAAAGTTAACAACATGATTTTTCGTTTTTGATTTTCAGGTTGGTGAACAGCCAGCTGAATTCCTGGTTAAATTTTTCAAATGCTTTCCAGTTAATGCAATAGCAACTGCGTGGACCATCAACGCTTCCATTGATGAGGCCTGCACTTTTTAATTCTTTTAAATGCTGCGATACGGTGGATTGCGCCAGCGGCAATATTTCAACAATCTCTCCGCAAATACATTCGTTTCGTTGAGCCAGCACTTTTAAAATTGCAATACGGGCAGGGTGGGCCAATGCTTTTGCAAAAGCTGCCAGGTCCTGTTCCTTCTGGGTAAATTCTTCTTTTTTATGAACAGCCATAATCTTTAATCTTATATCGCAAATATACGATTAATCAATTTCAATTTCCAAATAAAAAATAAAAAAGCCCCACTCTGCAGTGAGGCTTTCAGTATAAAAGCTTGTTTTTTATTCCCTTCCATCCAGTAAATTACCAAGGCCGCCTAAAATACTGCCTTCTTCTTTTCTGCCACCCATTTGTGGTGCGTACCGTATAATTCTGCCTGCCAGCCTGCTGATGGGTAAAGATTGTAACCATACTTTTCCCGGTCCTGTCATCAGGGCAAAATACAAACCTTCGCCACCAAACATCCAATTTTTAATACCGCGGATAAATTCAATATCGAAATCAATGCCCGGAGTATACGCTACTACACAACCTGTATCCACTTTTAATATCTCACCGGGCGCCAGTGTTTTTTCTATTACATAACCACCTGCATGTGCAAAGGCCAGTCCATCACCTTCCAGTTTTTCCATGATAAAACCTTCGCCTCCAAAAATACCGGTGCCTAGTCTTTTCTGAAATTCGATACCTATACTTACACCTTTGGCAGCGCATAAAAAAGCATCTTTCTGTGCGATGATTTTTCCACCTAATTCCTTCAAATCGAACACCACAATTTTGCCGGTGTAAGGCGCGGCAAAACTTACTTTCTTTTTGCCCTGCCCAACATTGGTAAATGCGGTCATGAACAAACTTTCACCTACCAGTAAACGCTTGCCCGCACTGAATAATTTACCCAGCAAACTATTATCCTGCTGCTGACTGCCATCGCCAAATATCGTTTGCATTTCTATGCCGTTTTCCATCATCATAAATGCACCACTTTCAGCAATAGCGGTTTCGTTGGGGTCCAGTTCAATTTCAACAAACTGTAATTCCTCGCCAAAAATTTTGTAGTCAATTTCGTGATTTGAAATCATATAATTTTTTTATAAAGATACAGAGCTGAATAAATATTGCATGTTTATTATCAGCTTATTTTACCTGCTGTAATTTTTATTTGGCCACACTTTAAGCAGTCAGGGGAACCATACAACGCACGTCTTTATCACAGGTATACATTTCAAGACAATAGCCATTCGGATCAATGCCCGGGTATGCAAGCAGGGTTTTAAATGCGTTGCCAATTGCGGTAGTATCGTCACAAAAATCAGCAATGAATTCACTGATATAATTTCCCTTTTTTATGGTGAAAGATTCAAAGCCTGTTTGCTCAGCTTCATTGTCATACATAGCCTCGGCAGCAGCCTTATAAATAATAGCACCATTTTTACCAGGATATGAAATACCTGCAAATTTTCTTCGATCAGTGTCAGGCAATTCGTTGTGTAATATTTTATGTGCCTTCAAAACACCCTGCGGGAAGGAATCTGCCTGCTGACACAGTACGTTGATATCTTCTTCTATAACAAAAATTTCCATTTTAAAATTTTTATGAAAATGATTAATTGCCGCCACTGTTATCGCCCTAACGTCTGCATGGCTTTTTGCCTGCACCGAATTGCTGAACTATTGCATCCGGAACAACTATGCCGGTAGCCGTTTTGCCTGCCTGGAAAAGGGGTGTTCTAAATTTCATTTTTAATTATTATTTGCTGAATGATTAAGCGGTTTTTCCTTTAAAACTGGCATAGATCGCCATGGCATGTCCATGCCCCAAATCAAAATCTTCTTTCAGCCATTTTACAATTTCGCCTGCTTTTACACCTTCTTTCAGCCAACCTTTTTTTTCGGCAAGTTGTTTGAAATCTGCAGGCGATTTACCTGTCTTTGCTTTTATATTATCAATGTAAGCCTGGAATGACATGAGGTTAAAATTTATAAGCTGAGCGGTTTTAGTTTGCTGTCGTTTATTTTGTGGTAATTTATATAGGAAACGATTAAAACAGCCAGCACAATCAACGGAAAAAATGCAGCGCCTTTTAAACCGTCCACAGCCCAGTTACTAAAAAAGGCGCTTAGAAAATCAAAGGTAAATCCGGCATAAGCCCACTCTTTAACCCGTGCAGGTATTTGTGGTATAATCAATACCAATGCACCCAATACTTTAAATACGGTAAGCATCACGCCAAAATAATCAGGATAACCTAAATGCCGTATGCCTTCTTTTGCCATTTCTGTTTGGGAAGTCAATGCAGGCATTACGCCCTCAAACAAAAAGATTAGCGTAGTACTTACCCAGAAAATAATTTTAGCAGATTTCATATTGTGTTGTTTTTAGATTGAAAATTAAAGTGTTTGATTCTTATCGAAATTGAGCAACCAATGATTGCCATATTTGTCTGTAAGATCACCGAAGAGTGCGCCCCAGAATGTATTTTCCAACGGATGCGATGCCTGCCCTTCAGCCGAAAGTTTTTTATAACAATCTTTTATGGCAGCTTCACTTTCACATGCCAGCATCAGGGAAACCGCATTGCCTTTATGCAAGCCCTGTTCGCTTACCATGTCAGACCCCATCAGCAATAATGAACCGTTAGAAAGCTGTGCATGTAAAATATAATCCTTCATATCCGGTGGCATTTTATCCGCCATCGGCGATTCTCCGATTGTTTGTATTTTTAATTCGCCGCCCAGCACATCTTTATAAAAACTCATGGCTTCGCGGCAATTACCACCAAAGGTTAAGTAAGGGTTGATGTTTGACATAGTATTTTATTTACCGTAAAAATTATCCAGCAGCCTTTAAAAGTCAGGTAAAATTTCAGCTGTGCAACCTTTGGTTGTAAGCCAATTTTTAAAATGAAGAGCTTCGAATTGCTGCGTACCATAAACCACTCTTAATATTTTGTCGCCATCTGAAAGGTCGAAATTTGCCTTATAGCCAGTGAAAGTTTGATGGATTTCTTCAATTAGTCTGCTTGCCTTTTCAGGACAATGAATGTTGGTGCTGAAAACCTCTATGATATCTTTGCGTTTAACTAATCTGCAATTTCGCCGCAGGTTACCCTGATTACCAAAGGCTTGCCCGTGCCAGATTTATGAGTGGTGGGGAACGGGTATTTTATCTTTTCGACCTGTAAAACTTTGCATCCGGGAATAACTTTATCAATTTGATTTTGTCTTTTTGATGCTTTTACTTTTTTCTTTCTCCAGGTTTTCTTTCATCCTCGCTTTTACTATTTTTTTTATCAACGCAACCGGAAGCGGCTTATCGGCAGGAAAGCGGATGGCACCCTTTGAAGTACCAAAAGGCTTCAGATCTTCTTTAAATTCTTCTACCGTTGTTGAGTTCCAGGGATAAAATCCATAATGTTCTTTTGCTGCAGCAAACCCAACCAGCATGCCATGGTATTTAAAAGAAGGCATTCCATAACTGATAATTTCCTCAGCCTCCGGTGCGACGGCTTTGATGGTCTGGCGCAGCTTTTCAAGACTTGCCTGTGCACTTGCCGGCTGGTTTAAAATGTAATTGTCGATGTTTGTTGCAGCGATTTTCATGATGGCTTTTTATTTATAATAATGAAAAATAGATCCTGAAATTAAATGCTTTCTATATAGTTTTTAAAGTTATCGAGTATGGCCTGCCAGCCTCCCTTTTGCATCTCGGGCGAATTGGTTGTTTCTGCTTCAAAGCTTTCAATCACTTTGCATTTGTCGCCTTCTTTTACAAAATCAACTTTTACAGTTCTGCCGTCTGCAATTCCATATTCAATGGTTTGGTATTGCTGAACGTTGGTGTAGACGCCTTCAAAATCAAAACCCATCGATCCATCTTTTGCTTCCATACGGGTTAAGAATTTGCCACCGGTACGGAGGTCATTGGTAGCTTTTGGGGCATGCCAGTCATCTGAAGCCTGGCACCATTTTACGATGTGCTCTGGTGCTGTGAAGCATTCCCATGTTTTTTCTATTGGAGCATCAATTGTAGTTTCTACGGTGATGATGATTTTTTCTGCTGTTGTTGAATCAGTCTGTTGCATGTTGTGTGATTTTTAATTGCCGGCACTTTTAAAGCCTGCAGATGAAAAGAGTAGTTGAATTTTTTTACAATACAAAGATGCAATTCTGCCAACGAAAATTCAAGTGTAAAAACGACATTAGGAGGGGTTGATTACGACAATTAAGCTGCCTATATTTGTTGCATGAAAAATGTCTCTATACTTGTTCCGGAAACCGCTGTGATAGAAGCCGTTGCCGATCCGCATTACATGTTTAAAGCAGTGAATCAGTTTCTGCAGGTGGCTGGTAAGGAACCCCTGTTTAATGTGCAACTGGTGGGGCTTTCAAAGGAAATTAAATTAGACAACTGCGTCTTTTCCGTACACACAGATGCACTGCTAAAGGATGTAAAAAAGACCGACCTCATTTTTATTCCGGCGGTAAGTGGTAATATGGAAAAAGCCATTGAATTGAACAAGGGTTTGCTGCCGTGGATTGTTGAACAATATAACAACGGATCGGAAGTGGCTTCGCTTTGTGTGGGTGCTTTTTTGCTGGCAGCTACCGGTTTACTGAAAGGAAAAAAATGTTCTACACACTGGAATATGACCAACGATTTCAGAACAATGTTTCCGGAAGTAGAGCTGGTGGATGGCAGTATTATTACAGAAGAACAAGGTATTTATTCAAGCGGTGGTGCTACCTCTTACTGGAACCTGTTATTGTACCTGGTTGAAAAATATACTGACCGGGATACTGCTATACTGGCCTCCAAATATTTTGCAATTGATATTGACCGCGACAGCCAGTCATCGTTTATGATGTTCCAGGGACAGAAGGAACATGAAGATGCGGAAATTATAACCACACAGGAGTTTATAGAAAACAATTACCAGGAAAAAATTACGGTGGATGAGCTGGCGGACATGGTAGCCGTTGGAAGAAGAAGTTTTGAACGCAGGTTTAAAAAAGCCACGAATAATACAGTGGTAGAATATATTCAGCGGGTAAAAATTGAAGCCGCTAAAAGAAAATTTGAAAGCAGCCTGAAGAATATTAACCAGGTAATGTATGACGTGGGTTACACCGATACCAAGGCTTTCAGAACAGTGTTTAAAAAAATTACCGGGCTTACGCCAATTGAATACCGTAATAAATATAACAAGCCCGCAGTAAATTAAGACTGGCTTATTTTCTCCATTAAATTATTTAAAAGGGATTGCAGCGCTTGGATAGTTGCCGCATCTGTTATGGTGCCGTCGGGGCTCATTTTATTTTTGATGTTGCCAATACTTATAGAAGATTGTGCATCGAACCTGGTGCCCAATGCGGTAAGGGTTAACAGTAAAGAAGCGAGTGCTTTATCACCACCTGAATAGAGCGGAGAAGCACTGATTGCTGCAATTGGTTTTTCATTGAGCTCACCGGATGATACCAGCCAATCCAATGCATTTTTTAATGAGCCGGGTATTCCAAATGCATATTCCGGCGTTGAAAAAATAACGCCAGCCGCCTTGCTAATTTGTTTACGGAAATCATTTACAAATTTATCGCCTGCTTCTATATCAGGACTAAAGTGGGGTAGCTTTTCAAGCCCGTTTACTATGCTGATGTGTACGTTTTCCGGTGCTAATGCGGCAATGGTTTTCAGGATATTTGTGTTGGAGGAAGTTGACTTTAAACTTCCTGAAATGGCTGCAATATTCATGCTGTTATATTTTGAAATGCGATGTCGACTGCAAAATACTATGAAATAATTTTATTCAATAAAATCTGTGTGTTAAATGCCTGCTTGTTGAACCTTAACAAAAAATCTCAAAAAGCCCGGCCATAATCAACTGCCCAATGGCTGCCGGATAGGAGACGAATGGCGGGAGTAACCCTGGCGACGGTTGTAAACCCGGCCAGCGGTCGGGGAGGGCTTGCAACGGATAGCAGGAACAACAGCACAGGGAAAAATGAATGTTCACAGTCCCAAATTGAATGCATAAAAAATGCCGCCATTCGCAGGCGGCATTTTTGTAAACAACTTCTGATTTATAACCAGCTTCCGTTCCAGGTTTTGCTGGAGGCGGTATCATTTTGTAATCTTCTTTTTCTGCGTCTCACATCCCTGTTGTGCCGGAAGGCAGTGATAATCATCAGCGGCATAAACAAAAATATCAATGGCGGTATGCCCATAAAGCTGATCCATTTACCGCCGAACATATTGCGCATCGGGCGTTTTAATCTTTCAGCAATCAGGTACATCGCGGGTACAATTACCAGGGTCATAAAGAAGGCGAATGCCAAACCAAAGATGATCGTCCAGCTCAATGGTTTCCAGAATGCCACGTTATCGCCACCAAAATAAATGTGCGGATTTAATTCGGAAAACAACGTGACAAAGTTAATGTTGAAACCTACTGCAATCGGGATAAAAGCAAGGATGGCTGCGAGGGCGGTTAACAATACCGGGATGATGCGTGTTTTACCGGCTTGTATTACTGCTTCCCTTGTTTTCATGCCGCGACCTCTTAATTCATCTGCAAACTCTATCACCAAAATGCCATTTTTTACCACGATACCGGCAAGACCTACGATACCCAAACCGGTCATTAAAACAGACACTTCCATACCAGTTATGGCGAAGCCAAGGAGCACACCTATTACACTAAAAATAATTTCGGTAAGAATGATAATCGGTTTGCTCACACTGTTAAATTGTATTACCAGTACCAGTAAAATCAACCCTAATGCATAAGCCAGGGCTCTTGAAAGAAAGGCACCTGTTTCTGCCTGTTGTTCGCCTTCCCCGGTTTGTTTAATTGTAACACCGTCTGCTTTTCCTTTAAAGGCATTAATGTAGTTGGTAATAATGGCATTTACAGAAGTGGCATTGTATCCTTTTGTAGTAAGCACATTGCTGCGCAGTGTAATGACACGTTTTTGATTTTTACGTTTGATACTTCCAAACGTACTGGTGGGTTCTATTTTAACGAGTGCACTGATGGGAATATTTTTTACAGCTCCTCCAACGGCCATGTCGCGGAAAGATACCCGCATATTTAAGAGGTTGCTTAAATCCTTTCGCTGCAGTTCATTGTTGCGCAACTGAATTTTATATTCGTCTTTTCCTTCTTTAATTTTTGATATTTCACGGCCAAATAAACCGGTACGGATTGCCTGGCCAATCTGGGCCGAAGACACTCCTTGTATCAATGCACGCTCCCTGTCAACAGTCAATGTTATTTCAGGATTGTTTAAATCAACATCCATTTTCAATTCCTCTACACCGGGCACCTGTATAGAGTCTAAATAATTTTTAAGGTTAACCGCCGTTTTCACCAGGCCATCAAAATCTTCACTGGACACTTCAATGTTTATCGGTGGATCAGTAGGCGGACCACTGCTTTCCTGGTCAACACTTATTTCAGCACCTGGTATGCCTTTCATTTCAGCCCGTATCTCATCAAGATAGGGTTTGGTTGATTTACCATGTCTTTTTTCGTATTCTACAAATGATACCTGTATACGGCCCAGTTCGCTTCGTGTGCTCCTGTCGCCGCTGGAAGGGTCGCCTGCGCCAATGGCCACGTTGCTGATGACACTCTCAACAATGGGATTTTGTTTGTTGGTTTCGGGATCTACGCCCAACACTCTGTTCACTCTTTTTTCGAGCAGATGGGTCACCGAATCGGTATACTCTACACTGGTACCTACGGGCAATTTCAGGTACACAAAAATCTGGTTTGGATCTGCCTTTGGAAAAAATGCGATTCCTACACGTCCGCTTTGTATTGATAATACAAATACAATTACCGAAATTATTAACAACCCGACGGTACCTAATAAAAGATGCACCGGCCGCCAGCCCTTTAATGCCCAGCGTAATAAATTTTCGTAATGCCCCATAATCCATGGTAATGCATGGTTTTGAAAATAATGAATGGCATCTGTAAGAAAATATTTATTTAATACCACCAGCAGCATAAAGAAAATGAGCAGGTTGCCCAGGAAGGTAAACCCGGTAACATCCAGTAAAACACCGGCTGCTACGGCAATCCAAAAAGCAGGTTTTTTAAAGATCGCTGATTTTGGTTCTTTCGCTTCACCTTCGGGGTGGTTCATAAAGTCTACTGCAAAAACGGGATTCATTATAAACGCAACTACCAGTGATGCTGCTAACGTAAAGATGAGCATGGTTGGTAAATACACCATAAAGCGGCCAATAATTCCAGGCCAGAACAGCAGTGGAAAGAAAGGCGCCAGCGTTGTGAGCGTACCAGCTAATACCGGTATGAAGACTTCGCCTGCAGCCATTTTGGCTGAGGTATTAATTGTCATTCTTCCTGCCCCCTGTACAAATATGCGGTGGGTATTTTCTATTACAACAATGGCGTCATCCACAATAATACCGAGGCCAAATAATAACGCAAACAGCACGATAAAGTTGAGTGTAACATGGGTGCCTACGATGAGATCCGCACCTGGTAAAAATACAAATGCCAGGAACATGCTCAACGGTACAGACAGCGCCACAAAGAAGGCGTTGGTTACCCCCATAAAAAACATCAGTACAATCAATACCAAAATAAAACCGATGATGATGGAAGTTACCAGGTCATTAAATGAAGTCCTGGTTTTAATGCTTTGATCGCCGGTGATGACCGTTTTTAAATCTTCAGGATATAAAACACCTTTCGCTTCTGCTACTGCTTTTTTAATACCATCGCTTGTTTCAATCAGGTTTTCGCCGCTGCGTTTAATAATGTTAAGTGTAACCACATTTTTGCCATCCAGCCGGGCGAAACTTTCGGCATCCTTTGTCGTGTCTTTTATAACGGCAATATCTTTTAAATAAATCGGCGCACCGCCTGTGTTGCGCACCAGCACTTCTTCAATATCGTATTTGGTTTTAAACTGGCCTTTCAGCTGCAGGTTACGTTTCATAGAACCCACGTCCAGCAAGCCTCCGGAGATATCCATGTTTTCCCTTTGTACCGCATTTGCGATATCATCAAAGGTTACGCCTGCGGTTTGCATACGGTAGTTGTCTACGTTAATCTGAAATTCCCGTTCAGGAGCTCCAACTATATCAATGCGGTTAATTTGTGGCACATCTTCCAGTTTATCTTTTAAATCGTCCGCAAATTTTTTCAGCCGGGTCATGTCATAATCGCCACTCATGTTTACATACATAATCGGTACGTCGCTCAGGTTTACCTCCAAAGCCGTAGGTACCTGGGTAAGATCTGTTGGTAAATCCTGCTTGGCCTTATCCATGGCGTCCTTTACTTTTTGCAGCGCCACGTCGGTTTTAACATCTGTATCAAACTCTACAACTATGGCAGAATAGTCCTGCTGTGACGTGCTGGTAAATTTTTTGATCTTGGCACCGGTAATACCCTTTATCTGTTTTTCAAGGGGCCTTGTAACCAGGTTTTCTATATCCTTTGGCGAGTTACCTACATAAATTGTTTGTACATAAATAGTCGGTATCACAATATCCGGAAACTGTTCTTTGGGTAAAGTAACAAACTGGTAAATTCCCATCAGCGATACAAACAACATCACCAGGTAGATGGTGGTTTTGTTGCCGATACTCCAGGAGGTTGGTTTAAATTCTTTAAACTTGTTTTTAATTTTTTCTATTGAACTCATACAAATTAGTTTTACGCCCGATCTCCAAAAAGAGTTGGTGCGATTGTGTTTTATGTGTCTTGTTCCTGATGTTACTTTTATGAATTTGTCTGTCCGGGCTTCAGTATTTCATGTCATCATCGTTGTGTCACTCCCTTGTACACCAAACCACTGTGGAACGCCTTCAAATTGAATGGTGAACTGTCTTTGGCTCCCCTTCAGGAGAAGGAGGAATTATTTCAGCGTCACTAACTGCCCTTCGTACAAACTCCCGAATCCTTCAGTAATCAATACATCGCCGGCTTTTAAACCTGTTTTTACTTCCAGCGAATCGCCATTCAACTGGCCAATATTCACGGTTCTTTTATGCGCAATCATTTTACCATTCTCGGTAGTTGCCACCATCACAAACTTTCCTTTCTCATCGTTCTGCAATGTGTTCAACGGAACAACAATGGTATTGGATGCTCCATAATCCTTGATCTTCATCAGGGCTATCTGGTTTGGTTTAAGCGATGGGTCAGCAGGCAGTTTTGCTTCCACAACAAATCCCCTGTTGATGACATCAATAGAAGCGCCTACAAAACTTACATTGGCGTTAATCGTTTTGTTGGCATCCGGAAGCTGAATGATTATAGGACTTCCTTTACTTACAGAGCCGAGATAATTTTCAGGAATATTGCCGGTGACTTTCAGCTGGCTGTTGTTTACAATTTTTATAACACCAGACCCGGGGCTGCCAAATGATTCGCCCATCTTTACCGTTACCTGGTCGGCAATGCCATTAACATCACTGTATACCAAGGAGGTGTTGGCTTGTTCCTGCACAGCCTTTACATTTTCTTCACTGGCCTGTAATTGGTTTTCCAAAGTAGCTACATTGTTCTTTGCAGTAATCAATTGCACTTCAGTGCCAATACCCTGGTCCCATAAATTTTTCTGGCGCTGGTAAATGTTTTTTGCATAGCTCAGCTGCGTTTTAATGCTTTCCAGGCCTTGTCTTGCTGCTACTACGTTTTGCTGCACTACCGCATTATCCAGCTTCAATAACAGCTGGCCTTTTTTTACCTGCTGGCCCTGCTTTACGTAGATAGCTTTTACTTGTCCGGGTGCACCACGTGGCGTAACATAGCTTACATTTTCAGCATCAATTCGTCCCTGCAGTTCAATGTAGTGAGCGAAGTCACTGGTAGCTAAAGTTTGCACTGCTACCAGTTTTGCTTTTTGTTGTGCTGCTGCACTGGTATCAATTTTAGCAAGATCCGTTTCAAGACTGGTAATCTTTGAATCCAGTTTATCTTTTTCGCCTTTTAATTTTTCAAGGGCTGCTTTTTTATCATTCAAATTTGCATTGCTGTCTTTTTTACTATCGCCGCAACTGCACAATAATATCAATGCAGCAGCTGGTATCGCTACAAATTGTTTCATGGTTGTATGGTTCATTATTTTATTCACGTTGTTAGTTTTATTGATCATGAGTTTATATTTAGTTCAGCTTGCCCGTTGCTTTTAAAAAATCAATCCTGGCAATAATGGCATCATAGAGAGCGCTGATGTAATTTGTTTGCGCCGTTTTTAAATCAACCTGTGCCGTATTTATTTCTGTCGTACTTCCGGTACCTACTTCGTATTTCTTTTTGGTTTGCTCATACACCGTTTCTGCCAGGGCCATGTTTTTCTTCTGATAATCGATGGTGGCAATAGCCGTAATAAAATTATTTTTAGCAGCTGTTACATCGTTGTCGATACTTATCTTTTGCGCTTCCAGTTGGTTTTGCGATTGTTGCAACGCAAGCCTTGCTCCTGCTATTTTAGCCCTTGTACTAAAGCCATTAAAGATTGGAATGGTAAGATTAAAACCTATAAAAGAGGTAGTAAACCAATCTCCGCTGCGTTTAAAAAAATCAAACTGTGTACGTTGCGCCTGCTTGCTGTAATTGGCGTTAAAGCTTAAGGTTGGTATCTGGCTCAGTTGATACCTTTTTATATTAAAGCCATTTAATTTGCTGGTTAATTCAGCCAGTTGATATTCCTTACGGTCGCTGTACTGATAGTTTGAACTTTCTAAAATGTTTTCTTTTAATTCGTTTTCACTCAAGGTGTCCGTTAGTTGAAGACTGTCTTTCATTGGCATACCCATCAATACTTTTAAACCTGCATATCCATTGGCGATGCTGTTGAGCGCCTTTAATTTTTCCGTTTCCAGGTTGGCTATCTGTACGGTTAATTTATCAACATCCACTTTTTCAGCAAAGCCGTTTTTGTAAATCTCTTTTGTGTCGTGCGACAGTTTTTCCAGCCGGGAAATGTTGGCATTTAATAACTCAATCTGCGTTTTACTTACCACCAGCTGGTAATAAATTTTATAAATATTGGCTTTGATGTTTTCCTCAGTAACCTCAGCAGCTTTTACCCTCAGGTCAATGCTGGTTTTGCGGGCCTGTAAACCAACAAATACCTGGCCGTCAAAAATTGTCTGGTTAAGCGATATGCCTCCGGTGGCAGAATATTTTGTTCCAAACTTTACAGGTATAAAAGTGCCAGCCGGTGCGCCAAAAAATTCACCGGGCAACAACGAGGTGGGGATATTTAAGTAATCATTAAATGCCCCTGTTGCTTTTATACTCGGATAAGCTGCTGCTGTAATGTCCTTATTGGTTTGCTGCTGTACCAATATATCGAGCAATGCGTTTTTGACCTGTACTGCATTTTTCAACCCATATTCTACAGCCTGTTTTGCCGACAATTGATTTACCTGTTGTGCCTTCACGATGCTGCCAATCATTAGCAATGCCGCGATCATTATTCCTGTTAGTTTTCTCATATTATTTTGTTGCATCTTTACTTTTATTAAGTCGCTCCTGCTGATATTTTACAATCATTTTATATCCTTTGGGAGAAGCTATTCCAAAAAGAAAATGAATAATAAATTCTTCTTCAATCTCTGCCATATTGTGTTTCATTTTTGATTGAAACTCGGGGTTGAAAGGAATCATAATGCTTTCCACCCTGAACCTTGAAATGATGTCGATATTGAGTTCGGGTCTGTA
Organism: Ferruginibacter sp.; assembly: GCF_028288465.1. GTDB lineage: Bacteria > Bacteroidota > Bacteroidia > Chitinophagales > Chitinophagaceae > Ferruginibacter. The sequence continues at coordinate 78,348 of NZ_JAQBNR010000011.1, forward strand.
TAATTCTTCCCTGATTCCCCTGACTACATTCGTGCGGATTACGTTGAACAGGTAATCATTTTTATGCGAATGAAATTTTTGAAACACTTTTGGAAAATATTTCTGCATATCAAATACCAGTGATGGGTTCATGGTGCTGAACATTTCCACCACCTTGTCCATGGCCATAAATATTTCGTCAATGGCGTTTTTTGAATTCACCCGGTCGTATTCACAAATACTTTCATTTTTCCTGAACTCTGCGTCAATCACGGCATCTACCAGTTCATCCTTATCGGCATAATAATGGTAAATTGTTTTTTTACTGATGCCAAGGCTGTTGGCAATATCATCCATGCTTACACTGCGTAAGCCAAACTGCATAAAAAGCCCGTGCGCTTTTTGCTGAATCCGTTCACCTGTTTCTATATCTGCCATAATGAAACGCAAAACTACGGAAACTTTTTATGTAACCAAAGTTTCCATCCTTTTTTAAAACCATTCATAACAATTTTTTCATGTTAAGTAGGGCCTGCAGATTTTCCAGGTGAGGGAACAAATAAATTATTTTTGATTGCTACGATGTTCAATTGAATACCTTCGGAAAATATTTGTTATCATATAATTTTAATTATCCTTCATCTATCCGTAGATTATAGATTTATTCAACAACATGGGTACTAAAGCCATTGCAATTGTTTTAGTTGTATCAATAGGCATAGTTTCAATATATAGCCGCTGTACCAAAGATGTGGTGGGATGTACGGGAAATTCTTATGCTTTTAAGGTGGATGCAAAAGTCTATCCCGACAAAGATTCTATTAATATTGGCGATACAATATGGGCAGAAATGAATTTTTCCTCTTCCCTTTTGGATCAGACAAATGAAATAGTTGATTTTAGTAATGCAAATAATTTGGGCACCGAGATGGGATTTGTAAAAGTTGTAAATGCGTCGCCTGTCGAGCTAAAGGATGTGGTCAACGATTTTACATTTAAACTTGTTTTTGGCAAAGAATTGGGCTCACCAAATACGCAACTTTTAAAAGAATATTCGTTTCAGGAATTGGGTCATAAGTATATGTTTAAACTTGCCATGATACCAAGAAGCAGCGGGACTTATCGGTTTAACATGGTGAAGGCAATAGACGTTTATAGAAATGGCAATGCCTGTCCCAAAGCCTCTTTTTACTATCAATTGTTTAATACTACCAATCAGCATTATTATTTATATCCCGGGGGGGCTGGCGTTACGCCTGCCGGCGCAGATTATTATTTTTATGTGCGTTAAATAGCGGTGAAATAATTTGAAATAATATTGCTATTATAATACTCCAATTCCTCAAAGCGCTTTGGATTTGCCCAGCCGCTTTGTTGTTTTTCTTCTTTATTATAAAGGCTGTGCAATAAAGTATCTTTGTTTGTCAAACTATTTTTATGCAACAACCATTTACTTATAAACGCTTATTTCAATATTTTTTGCAGGGTTTGCTGATTGTGGCGCCTATCGCCATTACTTTTTGGGCCATTGCTTCCATATTTGGTTTTATAGATGGCATTTTACCCAACCTTATCCACTTCATTTTTCCCAGCCTGATGGAAGATGCGCAGGGCAATATCAGGCGTATTCCCGGGGTAGGTTTTATATTGGTGATTTCGATGGTGTTACTGATCGGTTATGTCTCTTCTTCCTATATTTTTACCAAAATTGTCGATGTATTCGACCGGGTGCTTGAAAAAACACCTGGAATAAAGTTCGTTTATTCCACCCTGAAAGATTTTTTTGAGGCGTTTGCGGGAGAAAAGAAGAAATTTACCAACAATGTGTTGGCCAATGTAGATGACAATGACGTTTGGCGTGTTGGATTCATCACACAAGATGATATGGAGGAATTTGGTTTTAAAGATTATGTAGCGGTGTATATACCGATGGCTTATTCCGTTGCCGGTAATGTGTACATTATTCCAAAGAGTCGTGTAAAGCCTATCACCAATATCAGTGCGGCCCAAACAATGAAGTTTGCGGTAAGTGGTGGCGTTACAGATGTTGTGGAACCGCATGGCAAGGAATTTTTTAATCCTGCTAAATAAAAAAATTGTAATACTTTTCGGCTGTCAAACATTTTAATGAAACGCATCGTTTTATTTGTCAGCCTTTGTTGTATCTGCAACCAATGTTTTTGCTGGGGATTTTATGCGCATCAAAAAATAAATTACTACGCCGTTTTTTTATTGCCACCGCAGATGATGGCGCTGTATAAACCCAATATTGCTTTCATCAGCGAACATGCGGTTGACCCGGATAAAAGACGTTATATCGTAGCAGATGAAGGGCCAAGACATTTTATCGATATCGACCATTACGGAGCGTATCCTTACGCCGTTATACCACGCAAGTGGAAAGCTGCCATAGAAAAATATGGCGAAGATTCATTGAAAGAATATGGCATTGTTCCCTGGCATATACAAACCATGCTGGGCAGGCTCACAGCAGCTTTCAAAGAAAAGAATTTCAGCCGCATCATGAAGAACAGTGCTGAACTTGGTCACTATATCGCCGACTCACATGTGCCCTTGCATGCCAACAGCAATCATAACGGGCAATACACCAATCAGAGAGGCATTCACGGTTTTTGGGAAAGCCGTGTACCTGAATTGCTGGCAGAAAATGAGTTTGATTTTTTTATCGGTAAGGCTGCATACATCACCAATCCGTTGGAGTTTGCCTGGGCAAGGGTATTGGAAAGTGCCAAAGCAGCCGACTCGGTTTTGCTATTTGAAAAAGAGCTGACACAGCAATTTGGAAGCGATCAGAAATATGCTTTTGAAAACCGCAACGGCGTGCTTGTGCGCCAGTATTCTTCCGCCTTTACCATTGCCTATAATAAAAAGCTGGATGGCATGATTGAAAGAAGGATGCGGCAATCGATTTTTGCCGTTGCTTCTTTCTGGTATACTGCCTGGGTAAATGCAGGTCAGCCGGATCTTACGGGTATATCAAAACAACATTTTTCAGAAGATGATATAAAGGCTTTTGATGAATTGAATAATCAATGGCGTTCGGGCAGTAAAATGATCGGGAAGCAGGAAGAATAATGCAATGTCTGATGGCTGATGTCCTCCTGACTTTAGATTTTAATTTGTTCAGCGATTTTTAGTCACGGTGGTTGTGTAAACAGAAAAAGCATTAGTATAGGCAACTCTTGTTAATATAAAAAGGCGTGGGATGAAATAATGCGCCACCGTTTTGAAAAGAATCGGCCATCAGTCATCAGAGATAAGGTATCATAATTCAGGCATTATCGGTCCTTCATCTGCCATCGAATAAATAAATTTTTCTTCCTGCTCCATTCGTTATTTTTGCAAAAATTATTTAGCAAAGAAGATAAAATTACCTTTTAGGAGAAAGGAATGTATGGTACACAATTTTAACGCAGGCCCTTCCATATTACCCAAAGAAGTTTTTCAGCAGGCATCCGAAGCTGTGCTGAACTATCAGAATTCAGGATTGTCCATTTTAGAAATAGGCCATCGTACATCTACTTTCCAGGCGGTAATGGATGAAGCTCGGGCATTGGTTAAAGAACTGATGCACTTGAACGATGACCGGGAAGTATTGTTTTTACATGGCGGCGCATCTACCCAGTTTATGCAGGTGCCTATGAATTTGCTAGACGATAAAGAAACAGCCGCTTACGCCGATACCGGCGTGTGGGGCCTCAAAGCAATTAAGGAAGCAAAGTTATTCGGTAAGGTAGAAGTAGTTTGTACAGGAAAGGAAAGTAATTACACCATTATACCAAAAGATTTTGCGGTACCGAATGATGCGAAATATTTTCACATTACCACTAATAATACCATTTACGGAAGCCAGTGGCAAAAAATTCCGAAGACAAGTGTACCCCTGGTAGGGGATATGAGCAGTGACATTTTCAGCCGCGTAATCGATTTTAATGCCTTTGATTTAATTTATGCCGGTGCTCAAAAAAATATGGGACCTGCCGGCGTAAACCTGCTGGTAGTGAACCCTGCTATCCTGGGCAAAATCAAACGTGCTATTCCTACAATAATGGATTACCGCAATCATATTAAAGAGGGTAGTATGCTGAACACGCCACCTGTGTTTGCAGTATATGTTTGTATGCTCACACTTCGCTGGCTGAAGACGCTCGGTGGCGTTGCAGCAGTAGAAAAATTGAATGATGCCAAAGCGGCTTTATTATACCAGGAGATAGATGCCAATCCTTTGTTTACCGGCACTGTAACAAAAGAAGACAGAAGCAAAATGAATGTTTGTTTTGTTATGAACAATCCTGCACAGGAAGAAGCTTTTTTAAGTTTCACGAAACAAAAAAACATTGTTGGCATTAAAGGTCACCGGTTGGTAGGAGGCTTCAGGGCTTCATTATACAATGCATTACCCATCAGCAGCGTGGAAGTACTGGTGCAGGCAATGAAAGAATTTGCTGCAAAAAATCCATAATATTTATCGCTATTATTTTTACCACAGATAACATTGAGCACATGATCACTATCAAGCCCTTTAAAGCATTAAGACCCCAGGCTGAACACGCAAAACAAGTCGCGAGCCGCCCCTATGATGTGCTTAGCAGCAAGGAAGCAAAAATAGAAGCGCAGGGTAACCCCTTTAGTTTTTTGCACATTACAAAAAGTGAAATTGATTTACCAGAAGATACGGACAGCCACTCGCAGCAAGTGTATGACAAAGCAAAAAACAACCTGGATGCTTTTATAAGCCGTAACGTGTTATTCAGGGAAAGTAAACCGTGCTATTATATTTACCGGCTCATCATGAATGGCAAAAGCCAGACGGGACTGGTATGTGGCAGCAGCGTGGACGATTATGAAAATGACCTGATAAAAAAGCATGAATTTACCAGGCCTGAAAAAGAACAGGACAGGATCAATCATATAAAAACAACCGGTGCACAAACGGGTAATGTTTTTTTAGCGTATAAAAATGTAGCAGAGATTGATACCATCATCAGCGACTGGCAAACAGGTAAAAACCCGGTGTATGATTTAAAAGCGGATGATGGCATACAGCATACCATCTGGATTATCAATGACAATGAAGCTATTCAGAAGATAAGCGATATATTTAAAACGCAGGTGCCTTGCACTTACATTGCTGATGGTCATCACAGGGCAGCTTCAGCGGCCAAAGTGCGTACAGCCCTGGGCAAAGATGCACCCGCAGGTGCTGGTATATTTCTGACCACTTTATTTCCGGCAAGTCAGCTGATGATTATGGATTACAACAGGGTGGTGAAAGATTTAAACGGATTAACGACAGAAACATTACTGGAAAAAGCTTCAGAAAAATTTGTAATTGAAAAAGCAGCAGAGGCTTTTTCTCCCGTAGCATTGCACCAGTTTGGTTTATATGCCAACAAGCAATGGTACCAGTTAACGGCTAAAGAAAATACTTATACCACAGACCCGATTGGTATTTTGGATGTTACCATTTTACAGGATAATTTTCTTGATCCCATTTTAAATATTAAAGATCAACGGACGGATACACGTATTGATTTTGTAGGTGGTATCCGGGGACTGGGGGAGCTTGAAAAAAGAGTGGACAGCGGAGAAATGGCCATCGCCATCAGCCTTCACCCTGTTACTATTCAGCAGCTGTTTGACATTGCTGACAGCGGGAACGTGATGCCTCCTAAAAGTACCTGGTTTGAACCTAAATTGAGAGACGGCTTATTGACCAACCTGATTTATGATATTGCATAGTCAGCGATGTGGGGCACGTTTAGTAAAAAATTAAGTTTTCGCTAAGCGCTAACTGCAGGCGGCTTTGGTTTTTTCATAGTATTTTTAGAGAATGAAGCGAATAAACACCATTATAATTTTGTTGACTTGCAGCTGGCAATTGGGGTATGCTCAAACAGCCTCAGAGTTGCAGGCTACTGCAAAATCATTCATGCAGCAGGGAGATTATGCCAATGCCGTTTTGGTACTGAACAGGGCAATACAAATGGAGCCGAAAAATATCGAGATCATAAAAGATCTTTCGATGGGGTACTATCTTCAGAAAGACAATAATAAGGCGCTTGAACTAATCAAAACAACACTGGACAGAGAGGACGCGGACGACCAGAGTTATCAGATTGCAGGGATTATTTACCAGCAAATGGATTTGCCAAAGGAGTGTGAAAAATTGTACCGCAAAGGCCTGAAAAGATTTCCTGTAAGTGGTCCTTTGTATAACGAACTGGCAGAACTACTATACAGCCAGAAGGATTATACTGCTATTAAATTATGGGAAAAAGGAATAGAACTGGACCCGGATTATTCTAAAAATTATTACAATGCCTGTAAGTATTATTACGTTTCGGGCACTGAAAAGATCTGGAGTATTCTGTATGGGGAAATATTTGTAAATATGGAACCGCTGAGCAGTAATGCCCCTGAAATAAAATCGATTATATCTGAGAGTTATAAAAAACTTTTTATCGATACGGATATTTCAAAAGATAATACAGATAAGAACAGGTCTGCTTTTGCCAATGCTTTTATTGAAACAATGAATAAACAATCGGGCGTGGCTGTTTCAGGTATCAATCCCGAATCGCTGACGATGATAAGAACCCGTTTCATATTAGACTGGGAAAAAAATTACGAAGTCAAATTTCCTTTCCGGTTGTTTGAATTACAAAAGCAATTACTACAGGATGGATTATTTGATGCCTACAATCAATGGCTTTTTGGAGCTGCACAAAACCTGGCAGTTTTTCAAAATTGGACTGTAGCGCATGCTACTGAATACAATGATCTCAACCGTTTTCAAAAAGGCCGCGTTTTTAAAATTCCTGTCGCTCAGTACTACCGCTATTGAATTTGTTTCTGCCCCAAAGAAACGGTTAATTAATTTTAGCTATCTTAGTTTTCAATTAATTTCTTGTGCCAAAATAATTGCAGTCATCTATGTTACACAATACAAAATCTGAAAGGTTAAGAATAATAATTGCACCAGCTTACAGTTAACGATTGCTCATTATGAACGACCACTCAAGAATATTTGATTTTTTGCAGTATCAGCTGGATACATTTCCCAAAGCGGATATGCTTGCAGGAAAAGAAAACGGCAGCTGGAAATTGTATAGCACGGCAGAAGTAAAAAGCCTCGTTGACAGACTTAGCGTTGGCCTGATAAAACTGGGCCTCGGCGGCAAGGATATGACTATAGCCAACCAGGATAAAATTGCACTTGTAAGTAAAAACCGCCCCGAATGGCTTATTCTTGATCTCGCCTGCCAGCAAATAGGTGCTGCACTTTGCCCTATTTACCCTACAACCAATATTAACGAATTAGAGTTTATTTTTAATGACGCGACAGTGAAATTAGCCTTTCTAAGTGGCGATGATATTTTGTCGAAAGTAAGCAGTATTCGCAGCAGGGTACCTTCCCTGCAAGATATTTACAGTTTCGATGAAGCGGAAGGAGCCAGTCACTGGACAACAATTCTGGGTCCCGTGGATTATACTGATTTGTTAAGACTGGAGAAAATAAAACAATCAATTTTGGCTGAACATTGCGCTACTATTATTTATACCTCGGGCACAACCGGTACGCCTAAAGGAGTTATGTTAAGCCACCGGAACATCGTAAGCAACGTGTTAAACTCAAAAAAATCTTTTCCTTTTGAGGACAACATCACAGCAAGGGCATTGAGTTTTTTGCCGCTCAATCATATTTTCGAAAGAATGGTTTCCTATATTTATATCGATAGCGGTATTTCAATTTATTATGCTGAAAGCCTTGATACCATAGCCGAAAATCTGAAGGAGGTAAAGCCTAACTTATTTTGTACAGTTCCCCGGTTGCTGGAAAAAGTGTACGAAAAAATAATGGCCAAAGGAACTGAACTCACAGGCGTCAAAAGGAAATTATTCGATTGGGCCGTAACGCTGGGCAATCAGTACGACAACCGCAGCAATATGGGTAGCTGGTACAATATGAAGCTTGCTCTTGCCAACAAGTTAGTCTTTAGCAAGTGGAGAGAAGGCCTGGGCAACAATGTAGAGTTTATTGTAACAGGTGGAGCTGCCTGCCAGGTAAGATTAATCAGAATTTTTACTGCGGCAAAAATTCCCATTTACGAAGGCTACGGCCCTACCGAAAATAGCCCGGTGATCAGTGTAAACTGCCAGCGTAAAGGGGGGACAAAGTTTGGCACCGTGGGGCTTGTAATAGAAGGCCAGCAAGTGAAGCTGGAGCCGGATGGGGAAATATGTGTAAAGGGTCCAAGCGTTATGATGGGGTATTACAAACGCCCTGATTTGACTGCAGAAACAATCATTGACGGTTGGCTACATACTGGTGACATTGGTATTTTTGAAGATGGACAATATTTAAAAATAACAGACCGGAAAAAAGAACTGTTTAAAACCAGCGGCGGAAAATATGTTGCACCGCAGCCGATTGAAAATAAGATGAAGGAATCACCTTTTGTAGAACAGATGATGATTGTTGGCGCTGAACAAAAATTTGTGGGGGCGCTGATTGTTCCTTCAATACCTAACCTTAAAGAATGGATGCGCCAGCAACAAATCAGTTTTACCAGTAATGAGGAAGCCATTCACCATCCTGCAGTATTAGACTTATACCGTAAGCTGATTGATAGTTTCAACGAATTTTTTAATCACGTGGAGCAGGTAAAGCGTTTTGAATTACTACCGAATGAGTGGACGATCGACAGTGGCGAACTTACGCCAACATTAAAATTGAAACGCAAGGTAATAATGGAGAAATATAAAGATGCGATTGAAAGAATTTATAGGTAAAGTAACCGTATTTTCTGCTTATCTTTTTTCCCAACCCAACAATATTCCTATCTTAAGATTAAAGCTAAAAAAGGCATCATTGTTTTTCGGATTGCCCCTGATTTGTCCGCCATTGGGATTGATTGGATATTTTGCATCTGTTTTACTCCGCCTGTCATTTAGCGCAATGGCATCGGACAATTGACTTCCGCTAAAATAATTTGCAAAGAGTGAAGGATTGATATATCGCGTACTTAAATCGTCCAGGTAATCCGTAGTTAAAAAGCGATACATAAACTCAGCACGAAGATTAAATATGCGAGACAATTCGTATTTCATACCTATGCCGACCGGGAAACTTATCTGTTGCAATTTATATGGTTTCCTGGTGGGGTATTCTGCAAAACCCTGCCCTTCGGTACTAAGTGGTTGCAGGTCAACCGTTCTACCATTCAACACAGTTTGCGGATTGAAGGAAAAATAACCGATACCGGCCAGCAGGTAAGGCGAAAATGATGGAGGTTCATCATCCCGGCTTGCCCAGTTAATAAATAGAAACATGGGATACATTTCGCCTATAACAGAAAACTCAGATATTTTAGAAGTAAAACTCAGGTTGCGGTTGTAACGGGGTGTAGTTTCCTGTACAGGTTTTAAAATACTATCGTACGCCTTTATATGTCCAAAACTTCCTTCAATCCTTAATCCTACGGCTTCCTTATAAATTGCAGTGAAATATACACTGCCATTTAGCTGGTTATTACCCAGATTTAAATCTTTCACAAATCGCTTTCCAAGGCCCCTTCTGCCCCCTAAATCTGTAAGGCAGTTCATTGCGCCAACAGATCCGCCAAATTCAAACATTAGTGGGGTATTGTAATAGTTATTATCGTAAAAATAATATTGCGCAGATGCCTTGGGGGGAGGCATTAGAAATACAAACAGAGTAACAGTTAGAATTGCGATTTTTTTCATTCAACTATAGTGATGATATATAAATTTAATTATTATTCTGTAATAAAAAAATTAGCGTTATGATAAAAACGGCCATACCGGCCTTTATATTTTATGGTTTTTGTTATTGTTATAATATTTGCAGATAGCTTTCAAACCACAAACCGTACACTTTGGACTTCTTGCTGTGCAAATATACCTCCCATGCAGTATAAGCCAATGATGTGCTTTAAATATATAATTATCCGGAAAATATTTTGTGAGTTGCTTTTCCGCCGCCAGTGGCGTTTTTGCGTTGGTCGTTAAACCTAACCTCGCACTTACCCGGAACACGTGGGTATCTACTGCCATATTGGGCTGTTCATCAATAACTGATGTTATCACATTGGCCGTTTTTCTTCCCACGCCGGGAAGCAACATTAATTCGTCTACAGTCATTGGCACCTGGCCCGAAAATTTTTCTACCAGCATATTAGCCATCCCTATAAGATGTTTGGTTTTGGTATTTGGGTAAGAAATACTTTTTATTAATGGGAATAAAGTTTCAAAATCAGTACGGGCAAGATCTTCAGCCGTAGGATATTGTTTGAAAATAGCGGGCGTGGTCATGTTCACCCTTTTATCAGTGCATTGGGCCGACAATATTACAGAAACCAGCAACTGGTAAGGGTTATCGTAAAATAATTCAGTTGCGGCGTCAGGTGCGTGCATACTGAAGTATTCGATTACAAACTGGTATCGTTGCTGTTTCGTCATAAAAAAAGTCCCGTATAATACGGGACGCAAATTATATTAAAAATCAGTAGAATTTAAACCTCCGTACCATGTGCAACCAATTTTTCGGCATACGCCAAAATATTGTCGATTGCTTTTTTACGTGGTGAAAAAGTTACCTTTTCAAGAGCTTGCTGAGCTGATAGTATTTCTTCATATTTTTCACGAAGTTTCCAATCCGTTTCAAGAGCACCCCTGATAGCTGCCGATTTTTGTGTAGAAGTCTCATTATAGACATACTGAATGAGATCCTCTGGTGTAAAACTGTGCATAGGCAAATTAATAGCTTGTTTAAAAATTAAATATCATATCCATAGTCATAAACGACCATTGGTAATCATTATTGTACAGGATTGTTGATAATTTAATTGGCGGGAGCCGAAGATACAATAAATAAATCCTCATTGTCCTTCTTCATCAGGTATTTTTCCCGGGCATATTTTTCAATAGTTCGGGCATTTGTCTTTAACTGCTCCAGTTCTTCTTTTGTGTCTTTTATAATACCGGTAAGATGATCTTCCGTTTTTTGAAGTTCTTTTAATTTGGCATTTTTATCATATGCTACACCCCAGTCCTTAGGGTCAAAGAAAAACATCCACACAACAAAAAAAACTGCTGCCAGCAGGTATTTGTTCTTTAACCACGAAGGTATTTGCGACAGCAATTTCATTTAAACTATATTAATAGCCGGATAGAAACCTGGAATTTTTACCTCCAATTTCTATCCAGCCAATCAATTGAACAAACCTATTTACCAAATTTAATCTTTCCTTTTGGATATATTGCAGTGTCAGCCAACATTTCTTCAATGCGGATTAACTGGTTGTATTTAGCCATACGGTCAGTTCTGCTTGCAGAACCTGTTTTAATCTGGCCACAATTCAAGGCAACTGCAAGATCTGCGATGGTAGTATCTTCTGTTTCACCGCTGCGGTGGCTCATGATAGTATTATAACCAGCCTGCTGTGCCATGCTTACGGCATTGATGGTTTCAGTAATGGTACCAATCTGGTTTACTTTTACCAATAAAGCGTTGGCAATTTTTTCGTTAATGCCTCTTTCCAGGCGGGTAACGTTGGTTACAAAAAGATCATCACCTACCAGCTGGCATTTGCTGCCCACTGATTCTGTAAGCATTTTCCATCCCTTCCAGTCATCTTCTGCCATACCATCTTCAATTGAACAAATCGGATATTGTTTCACCCAGCTTGTCCAGTAAGCAACCAGTTGTTCGCTGGTCATTTCTTTGCCATCACTTTTATGAAACACATACTTTTTCTTTTTTGCATCCCACAATTCACTGTTGGCAGCATCCATGGCAATCATTACCTGGCTGCCTGTTTTGTAACCTGCAGATTGAATAGCAGTCAAAACTGTTTCAATGGCTTCTTCATTGCTTTGAATGTTTGGAGCAAAACCGCCTTCATCGCCTACGTTGGTACTGAAACCTTTCTTTTTTAATACTTGTTTCAACGCATGAAAAATATCAACACCCCATTGTAAACCTTCACTGAACGTTGTAGCACCAACTGGCATAACCATAAATTCCTGGAAATCTATTTTGTTATCCGCATGTGCACCACCATTAAGGATATTCATCATCGGGATGGGAAGAATTTTCGCGTTGGTACCACCAATATAGCGGTACAATGGCAAGTTGGCTTCCAAAGCGGCAGCTTTAGCTACAGCCATACTTACAGCCAGGATTGCATTAGCGCCCAGTTTGCCTTTGTTTTCGGTACCATCCAGAGCTATCAAAGCTGCGTCAATGCCAGCCTGATCCGCAATATCCCAGCCCAGTAAATTTTCAGCAATCGTCGTATTTACGTTTTTTACTGCTTTCAATACGCCCTTGCCACCGTACAATTTTTTATTGTTATCTCTCAGTTCAACAGCTTCGTGAATGCCTGTGCTGGCGCCACTCGGCACTGCTGCCCTTCCTAATTTTTCGTTTTCTGTTAATACATCTACTTCAATTGTAGGATTACCACGGCTGTCTAAAATTTGACGGGCGTAAATACTTGCGATGTAACTCATGATGTTGTTGGTTGTTTTGTTAATTATTATATTAATTTCTATTTTGCCGATGTAAGATTTCTGAATATCGCTTCCAGGCTGTTGCTTTCACTTTGCAAAGAAACAATGTTAAGGTTGTTTTTCAAACTCAATTCCAGCAATTGCTTTCTTATACTTTCAGGATTCGCAGTATGAATCTTGTAGGATGTGGTATCAACCTGTTCAATACGGCCCGCTCCTTCCAGTTGTTGCAGCATTTCAACAGCTACACCTTCTTTAAACTGTATCAGTACTATATGCTCGCCATCTTTTACTTTCTGCAGATTGCTGAGTGTATCATCCGCGACAATATTCCCTTTATTAATTATGATCACCCGGTCGCAAATGGCCTGTACTTCCTGTAGTATATGGGAGCTGAATAAAACTGTCTTGTCTTTTCCCAATGTTTTTATTACTTCCCTTATTTCAACTATCTGGTTGGGGTCAAGGCCGGAGGTTGGTTCATCCAGTATTAACACTTCAGGGTTATGTATCAGTGCTGCAGCAAGCCCTACTCTTTGTTTGTAACCCTTACTTAACTGCCCTATTTTTTTATTAGCTTCCAGGGTAAGGCCAACAGTAGCAATTGTTTCTTCAATCCTGTTTTTAGAATGGTTCATCTTATGTACGCCTGCAATAAACTCCAGGTATTCCCTTACGTACATATCGAAATAAAGCGGGTTCGCTTCAGGCAGGTAGCCTATTTTTTTCTTTGTGGATAATGAACCGGTACTTACCTTTTCATTGCAGACTTCTACTTCACCGCCATCACATTCAAGATAACCGGTGATGATTTTCATGGTGGTGCTTTTGCCTGCCCCGTTCGGTCCCAAAAAACCTACTATTTCTCCTTTACCTACACTAAATGAAATATTGTTAACCGCTTTTTGAGCGCCATAATTTTTTGAAAGACTGGTTACCTTAATTGACATGTGCGACTTTTATCAGGCAAAAATAAAAACGTCAGGTATAAATACCCGACGTTTCAGTTTATTAATTAAGTATTTTTTTCTTCTTTGTTTTCTGCTGGTTGGTCAGGTCCCGGCTGCGACCGGTTATCCTGTTTTTGAGGCGGCCGTTGCGGCTGGTTACCGCGTTGGTTTGGCGGTCGCTGACCCTGTCCTTCTCTTTTCTGCTGGGGCCGTTGTTCGTTGCGGTTTTGCTGAGGCGGCCTTTGCTGTTGGTTTGGCCGCTGATGATCCTGTCCTTCTCTTTTTTGCTGCGGCTTTTGTTGTTGCTGGTTACCCCGTTGCTGCTGGTTGCCCCTGTTACCATCTTTGTTTTGTTGCGGTGCACGCCCGTCGCGACCTTGTGGCTGCCTGTTTTGTTGTGGCCGGTTGTTATCCTGCTGTGGCTGATTGTTGCGGTTTTGCGGCTGCCTTTGTTGTTGCGGACCACGTTCCATATCCCGGCGTTTACGACTTGTTTTTTCCAGGCTTTTTAAACTGATTTGTCCCACTACATCTGCATAGGTAGGCTCAATTTCAAGCGGCTTTTTGCTTACGACTTCTACAGTTTCCAGTTCTTCGGGCTTAATACCCTGTTGGTTAAGTGCCTTTATTTTTTTTACCCTTTCAATAGTCAGGGGATATTGTTTATTACTGTCTGGCATGGTATACCACATCAGGTTGCGGAAAATATCTTTTTTAACCAAAAATGCCCTGCTCCTTGCTACTTCAATCATGTCACAATCATCGGGAAAATGTTGTAAAGCATCCAGGTATGTATCCAGCTCGTAATTCAAACAGCATTTTAAACGGCCGCACTGCCCGCTTAATTTGGTTTGGTTAATGCTTAAATTCTGGTAACGGGCTGCGTTGGTATTTACACTTTTAAAATCGGTAAGCCAGGTACTGCAGCAAAGTTCACGGCCGCAGCTTCCTATTCCGCCCACTTTGCCAGCTTCCTGCCGGGCGCCAATCTGCTTCATCTCTACCTTTACCTTAAATTCACCAGCATAGATTTTAATCAGTTCTCTGAAGTCAACCCTGTCATCGGCTATGTAAAAAAAAGTGGCTTTACGACCGTCTGCCTGAATTTCTACCTCGGCCACCTTCATCTCCAGCCTTAGCTGCTTGGCAATGGCCCGGCTTCGGATCATCACGTCTTTTTCCCTTGCCTTTGTTTCTTTCCATTTATTCAGGTCGGTCTCGTTGGCCCTGCGCAGAATCTTTTTTATATCAGCGCTGTCTTCCTTAATATTATTTTTTTTCAGCTGCAACCGCACCAGTTCGCCTGTTAAATTCACGCTGCCAATATCAAAACCACTTACGCCTTCCAGCGCAACCATATCTCCCTTTTCAAAAAAATAAGTAGTAGTATTTTTAAAATAGTCCTTACGGCTGCCATTATTAAAACTAACTTCCACAATCCTGCAGCCACTTTCCGGGTCGCTAAAGGGCAGGTTGGCCAGCCAGTCATGCACGTTCATACGGTTGCAACCACCGCTGCTGCAGCTGCCATGGCTCTGGCAACCGCCCGGTGCGCCGTCTTTACTTGTTCCACAACTTCCACATCCCATATACCTGAGTAGTTAAAAAAATGAATAATGCTGAGGGGAAATTTTGTTGAACCAGGCAGGAGAATTAGTATCAGGCTTCATTGGCGTCGCACTCTTGTACTACAGTTATATATTGAACGGCCCATTTAACCTGTGTAAAATATTACTGATGCTTGCGCACTTTCAGGCTTTTGTATAACTAAAAGCTTCCCGAATTATCGGGATCGACATACAATGTTAACTACTGAAGAGAAAGTTTTTTAATCAACAATCATCTTTCTCTAAATTCCAACCTCACCGGTCACTTTCCTCAATTTATCAAAATTAACGAATTGTTACTAATAATATGATACAACTTAATTGAAAGGGCATGAAAGAGCATTTTGCCGTTTGCGTTGCGTTCAACATAATAACTGGCTTTATCAAGTTCATTTATTATAGCTTCCTGCTGGGGAATACTGCACAATTTATTCAGGCGAAGGGCAAAGTCCTGCTCGTTACTACCTGTATTTGCGTTGTCTAAAAGCGAAGGAATGCTTTTGATGCGAATGGCCTGTTCCAGCAAATGGGTAAAGTATTTTAAAAATTGTTTTTGTTTTTCCCGGCCCTGCTTGCTCATCTCCTCCACCCATTTTACCTGGCCTGCGAGGTTTTTTTTCACCAGCAGATTTAACCATTCTCTAACGGTTGCCTGCCAGTCGTCTTCCACATGTTGTAACAATTGCAGCGCTTCCCGGTAATTTCCTTCGCTTAAAGCTGCCACTTGCCGTGCTTTTTCCATTGCCACGCCGCCTTTCAATTCCAGCGACGCTTCAATTTCCAAATTACTGAGTAGTGGAATTTTTACCAGTTGCGTTCTGGACAAAATCGTGGGCAAAATCATCGCCTCATTTTCTGCCACCAAAATAAACAGGGTATTCGGTGGTGGTTCTTCAATCAGCTTTAATAATTTATTACCATTTTTAGTGAGGTATTCCGGCATCCATATAATCAGGATCTTGTATTGGCTTTCAAAACTCTTTAAACTGATTTTTCGGTTAATATCATTGCATTCTTCAGCGGTAATATTGCCTTGCTTGTTTTCGGCATGTATAAATTGCAGCCAGTCATACACATTGCCGTAAGGGTTAGCCGAGAAAAACTCCCTCCATTCAGCAATAAAATCGGTACTTACAGGAGTCTGACCCGCTTTTTTGGTAATTACGGGGTAGGAGTAATGTATATCAGGATGCATTAACTGGTTCGCTTTTGTGCAGGCAGCGCAAACACCACAGGAATCAAGCTGTGTATTGATTGCTTCGGATACAGAAGGTTCTTCTCCAAACAAAGATGGTCCCGGAGTTTCTTTTTTGCCATTTACTTTTTCGCAAACGATATACTGCGCAAATGCCATGGCGAGCGATAATGCGCCGCTTCCCTCTTTCCCCAAAAAAAGCAGCGCATGGCTTAGGCGGTTGTGTTGCACCATTTGTACCAGCTGTTCCTTTGTTTCTTTCTGACCTGTTATATTATTGAATTGCACGGTGCAAATATAGTTTTTAACGGGTTTAACAAAAGCAGCAATTATTGGCAAATAAAAAAGCGGCACCAATGAGATACCGCTTTCAAACTGTTGTATGTAATTTTATAATTTACTGGTCAGCTCGTCGCTCATCGGGGTAACCTTGCTGTCAAATTTGGTAACAATGCGTCCGTTTTCATCCAGCAAAAATTTATTAAAGTTCCAGGTTATTGTTGCATCCAAAACGCCATTTTCACTTTTGTTGCAAAGCCATTTATAAATGGGCGCTGTATCATCTCCTTTTACAGAAATTTTTGCTGCCATTGGAAAAGTAACGCCATAGTTCTTTTTGCAAAATTCTTTTATTTCTCCGTTTGTGCCAGGTTCCTGTCCGCCGAAGTTATTCGCAGGAAAACCTACAATAACCAGTTTGTCCTGGTATTTTTTGTATAAAGCCTCTAAACCTTCATATTGCGGCGTAAATCCACAGGCAGAAGCTGTGTTTACAATCAAGATTTTTTTGCCTTTGAATTTGGCAAAGTCAATGGTGCTGCCGTCAAGGGCTTCTACTTTGAAATCATAGATTGATTTGGAAGCAACCGTGGCAGAAGATGGATTTGGGTTTTGCATCGATGTGTTTTTAGTAGTGGTTGCACTAAACAAAAGCGCAAAGCTGACAGATAATAATTTGATCATACAATTGATTTTGGTTTATAACGTATAAAATAACGGTTTGTTTAATTTTTATTGTTTTTCATAACAACCGATATCCGGCAAGCCTACCGACCGTTTGTTATCATCCAGATCTTTCACAAAACCAGTGCCACCAATTCCCTTGTCAATTCCCGGGGCCAGCCTATTATTGATATGAAAATCGAACAGTTGTTTGGCAACATCTACCGAATCAAATAATGGATCCTGGTTCTTTACCGCTTCGGTAATTGTAGCATTTACGGGATCTTCTTTTGCTTTATACAGGCAATGGTCGAACAATACATTAAATGCACCTGAACCTTGTTTATCTGTAACAACTTCATTATCTACACTGCTGTTATCGCTCCAGAAAATACAATTGCGAAATACTGCATTCAAATCTGCCGACAGGGTTGCGCCATTTAAGGTAGCATAATCTGTCACTGTCAGCACAGGTTTTTTATGCGTAATATAAGAAGTGGAATAAGCCGCCACAGTACAGTTGGTAAGATGATATTTTCCGCCATAGGTTAAACCGATATTGGTGCCACAATTGGTGATTAAGCTATTATCAGCATCAATGCTTGAATTAACACAAAGCAGGCCGGCATCATACGCATTGTCAATGATACATTGATGTAACACCAATTTTGGGTTGCTGTTTACAGATGGTTTTTCAGCTACCACCGCCTGGTAGGCATTTTTTACAACGGCATAAGTCAACACATTGTTCTTACTGCTTTCCCTGAAATAAATGCCCGGCCAGCTGGCGGGTAAACTTTTATAATCCGCATCCAGCCGGTCGCCGCTAAAAATTACCTTCTTTTCTTTTGTACCATTTATGATGAGTGTACCATCCACAATGATGGGTGCATCTGCATGAGAATATATTTTGCACCCGGAGTCTATCGTAAGTGTGGCGCCGCTTTCAATATGCAAACTGCCGAGCAATACATAAGGCAGCGGGCTGCTCCATTCTACATCCCCTTTAATTACCCGGCTTTTTAAAAAATTGGCATTTTGTCCATACGCCTGCAATTGTACAAAGCGGGTGTTTCCGTTATAACTTATCATGATGCTGTCCCGTACAACAAAGGGAAGATTACTGAGCGTTGGATTAACATGTATTGTAACAAAAACATAAATACTATCATTGGCAGCAATCTCGATATTGCTTGCTTCATCAGCAGGTGAACCGTTGATATTTATTTTAAAAGCAGATGCAGGACCGGCCATCAGTTTAACTGTACTCAATAACAATTTTTGATTGTTAGGATTGCTGATTTTAAATGACTGCGTAATGGAACCAATACTTGTAAAAACAGTATCATATTTCAGACTATCTACACTCGTTGACAGCTGTGCATTTTGACTGGTGATAAATGAATCTTTCTGGCAGGAAGAAAAAAGCAGGCAGCACATCGTAATCAACAGACTTGCGATAAATCGCAGCCTGAAAATATTTGGAGTACTTTGCTTCATCATTCAAAAATAGTTAATTGCCGCTTTATTAATGGTATGCTTTTATTTGGGTGCATGAGCCAGTGTTGCAATGCTCAGTTGTACGTTTTCAATCGCAGCAATTGTACTGCCGCAAGCCTCCAACGTGGCTCCAGTCGTAACGACATCATCAACCAGCAAGAGATGTTTGCCGGATAGCTGGCCAGGTATTTTACAAGTAAAACTACCCGCTACATTTTCCCATCTTTCAATGCGGTGCTTTTTTGTTTGCGTGTCTGTATAGCGCTGGCGAAGCACATTGTTTTTAATAACTGGAATATTCATTACTGATGACATCCCATCGCAAATAATTGCTGCCTGGTTATAGCCGCGTTTTCTTTCTTTGTCAGGATAAAGCGGTAAAGGTATCAATGCATCTACTGTATCAAAGCGATTGCTTTCTACCAGACTTTTACCCATCAGCTCACCTAAATACATTCCGATGCTGGTATTACGTTTGTATTTTAACTGGTGAATGAGTTGTTGTATAAGAGCGTTTTTAGAAAAATAGTATTCACTGTGTGCAGCGGTTAATGGTATACGCCCCCAGAATATTTTCTCTACCGGGTTGTTGGCATACAGCGCAAAATTAGTAGTCGGTAAATTGGTGATACATTTCAAACACAGCAGGCTATCTGGATTTAACAGATCACTGCCGCACCCGGTACATATATGCGGGTAAAAAAGATGAACGGTATCTGATAATATGGTTTTAAAAAAAGGCACATATTAAATGTACAGCAAACCATTTCGGAATCAAAGCTTTTGGCTGAGCTGTCATTTTTTTAAAACAAATATTGATACAACTCTTCCACTTTTGCCAAAGGAACTATTTCAATACCTGAACCGCCTCCTTTTACTTTGCCCAGCGATTTGGCATTGTACTTACTAACAATAATTTTTTCAAAGCCCAGTTTTTCTGCTTCGGCAATGCGTTGTTCAATGCGGTTTACCGCTCTTATCTCACCGCTCAAACCCACTTCGCCGGCAAAGCAGTAATGCTGGTTCACCGGAACATCTTCGTAACTGCTCAACAGGGCACATACAATGGCGAGGTCAATGGAAGGATCTTCTATTTTTATACCACCGGCAATATTTACAAATACATCTTTAACACCAAAGTGGAAGCCACCCCTTTTTTCCAGCACTGCCAGCAACAATTGAAGCCTGCGCAAATCAAAACCACTAACGGTTCTTTGCGGCGTGCCATACACACTTTGCGTTACAAGCGCTTGTCCTTCTATCAACAGCGGCCGTATGCCTTCGATGGTTGCTGCAATGGCAATACCACTCAGTTGTTCTTCCTTCTGCGTGATTAATATTTCGGATGGATTGGTTACTGCCCGCATACCATCACCGGTCATTTCATAAATGCCCAGTTCGGCAGTTGAACCGAAACGGTTTTTTAGAGTGCGTAAAATGCGGTAAGCATAATGACGGTCGCCCTCAAACTGCAATACGGTGTCTACCATATGTTCCAGTATTTTCGGACCCGCAATGCTTCCATCCTTTGTGATGTGGCCAATCAGAAAAACAGGTGTGTTGGTTTCTTTGGCGAAGCGTTGCAGTTCAGCGGCACATTCTCTAATCTGGCTCACGCTGCCGGGACCACTTTCAACAAAAGGCGATTGCAATGTTTGTATGCTGTCGACAATTACAAGCTGTGGTTTCAATTTTTTTATTTCCTGGAAAATGGTCTGCGTATTGGTTTCTGTAAGCAGGTAAAAATGATCGCTCTTAATGCCTACCCGGTCTGCCCGCATTTTGATCTGCTGTTCACTTTCTTCACCACTGATGTATAATGTTACCACGTCGTTCAACTGAAGCCCTATTTGTAAAAATAAAGTGGACTTGCCAATGCCGGGTTCGCCAGCCACGAGGACAATGCTGCCCATAACAATGCCGCCTCCCAGTACGCGGTTTACTTCAGCATCTTTTGTAATGATTCTTTTTTCTTCTGCACTGCTTACATCATTAATGGAAATGGTTTTCAATTTTCCAACACCATTGTATTCTTTCCATTCATTGATTTCCTGTTTGTCATTTCCCTTAACAATTACTTCCTCAACAAAAGTATTCCAGTTATTACATGATGGACATTTGCCGGTCCACTTGGTACTTTCATATCCGCAACTCTGACAAAAAAATGCTGACTTGGTTTTACTCATCCGGTAAAATTAAAACGTAAAAAAATTACCAGCATTTATTTTTTAAAAACAATAATGCTTAAAAAAATAGCGTGCAGTACATCGCATCAGAAAATATTTTTTAGAAAAATTCAAGACTTAAAAAAAGGCAAAAAATAACAAAGATGTAAGGAAGAAAATGGCCTGTAATTAAAATAGTTGTAAAAGTAAAAGGGTCAACATTTCTGCTGACCCTTTGTACTTACTAACCCATTAAATTCTATTGCTAAATTACAAATTGCGCCCACATAAAAAAATAAATCTTTTGGGATGTTAATAAGTTTTCAACCATATTGCTGGCGACAGAACTCAAATTTGAACGCATCTAAATACATGATTATCAAATTAATAGAGTAAAATTCAACGCTCTAAAATGTAATTTTATTAAGGAGAAACGAGCCAAAAAATAAATAATTTAATTTGGTTTATAAAATAAACTACTTTACGTTTGTGATGAAATTGTAAGGCGATGAAGACAGCATTATCCGTTATTTTTTTCTTTCATTTTTTACCTTTAACAGCTCAAATTTCTATTTCCGGGCGTGTTACTGACAATAAAAATAAAGCGCTTAGGGGAGTAAGCGTAGCTTTAAAAAATACCTACGATGGTGCGACAACGGATTCCACGGGCCATTATTCTTTTTCTACAGATGAAAAGGGAGAACAGCAATTGGAAGTCACCATATCAGGATATTATGCCATATCTCAGAAAATAGTGCTAGGTGATAGCCCTGTTACCCTGAATCTCTCAATGAAGGAACAAATTACCGAATTGAAGGCCGTGGTAATTTCGGCTGGTTCATTTGAAGCAAGTGACAAGAACAAGGGTGCGGTATTGAGTGATATTGACATTGTAACTACTCCAAGTGCAAATGGTGATGTTACCAGCGCCTTTAAATCACTGCCCGGAACTCAGCAGGTAGGAGAGAGCGAGGGGTTATTTGTAAGGGGAGGCACAGCCACTGAAAGCAAGATTTTTATGGATGGAAACCTGGTAAATAACTTTTTTTTCAGCAGTACACCGGGCATGGCTACAAGAGGCCGTTTTAACCCGTTTTTATTTAAAGGCACGATCTTCAGCACTGGTGGTTACTCTGCCCTGTACGGACAGGCACTGTCATCTGCATTGATACTTGAAAGCAAAGACCTGCCTGAAAAGACCGAGGCTGACCTGGGCATTTCGGTTGTGGGTGTGGGCGGCGGTATCCAGCATTTGTCAAAAGATAAAAAATCATCCTGGGGCGTGTCTGTTAATTACACCAATCTTTGGCTTGCATTTAATGTGATAAAACAAAAACAGGATTTCTTCCAGGTGCCGCTTGCAAAACAAGCAGACGCCAATTTCAGGATAAAAACGAAAAACGGTGGTTTTATAAAATATTACGGGTATATCAGTACCAACAAAACCGGGTTTCGTTCGCCGGATATTGATTCCGCTATTCTGAAAGATGCTTTTTCCATCAACAATATCAATACCTACCAAAACATTAGCTGGAAGGACAGAATTGGCAATGGCTGGAAAATAAATACCGGCATCAGCTTCAGCACCAATAAAGATGATATTGTAAACGAAATACAGGATGCTGACAACGGAAAATTTACCGGAACCAATCCTTTATTCAATTATAAGAATTTTAACCTGCTCAATAAGGCCAGATATGCACAGGCAAGAGTGGTTTTTGAAAAGAAATTGTTTGGTTTAAATGCCATCCGTTTTGGAACCGATTATTTTTACAGTAACGAAAAATCTACTTACACTTTATATGATGGTACAAAATTTACACAGCAGGTAAACGATCACCTGCTTGCAGCGTTTGCAGAAACAGATATTTATGTAACCAATAATTTGGCCGCAAAAATTGGCAGCCGCCTGGAACATTCAACCATTATTGACAAATGGAATATTGCGCCGCGAATTTCGCTGGCATATAAGGTGGGTGCAAACAGCCAGGCATCATTTGCCTATGGCATCTTTTATCAAAACCCCGAAAGAAAATATTTGCCAGGTCTTGCGGGGCTTGACTATTCAAGGGCCAGTCACTATATTTTTCAATATTCCAAACAAACAAAAAACTATACTTTACGGACAGAGTTGTTTTACAAAAAATACAGTAACCTGTATAAAACAGACAGCAGTATTGGTGGCCGGGAAATAGCCGCAAATAACAATGGTTATGGCGATGCCAGGGGGATAGAATTTTTTTGGCGGGATAAAAAAACAATCAAAAATGTGGACTATTGGTTGTCTTATTCATATCTCAACACCAAAAGAGATTTTCTAAACTACCCTACGGCGATACAACCATCCTTTGCTGCTACACATACTGCCGCATTTGTGTTTAAACGTTTTTTTCTGCCTTTAAAAACACAGTTTAACCTGAGTTATAATTTTGCAACGGGCCGGCCTTATTACCGCATTGCCAAAAATGCGAGTGATAAATATATGATTACAGATGCAGGCAAAACCATCAACTACAACAGCATGAGTTTTAGTGTAAACTGGTTGCCGAATATTGGTAAAAAAGACGCCAGGACATTTGCAGTTTGGGTATTGGGAGTAACCAATGTACTGGGACAAAATATCATTTACAATTATAACTATAGCTATGAGGGCAGCAGAAAAGAAGCGGTAACACCGCCCAGTAAACGTTTTGTTTTTATCGGCTGTTTCCTGAGTTTTGGTATGGACAGAACACAGGATGCCATCAACAATAATTTATAGAGTTTATTCAACCAACACCAATTAAAATCAAAAAAAAATGAAAAAATTATTTATCTCCGCATTCGTATTACTTACAGCAGTAGCCTCGTTTGCACAAAGTGAAAAGTTTACTGCTGCAATGAAAAAAAATCTTGCAGCAATGGACAGCAGTTTTAAAAACCCTCCGGATATTTTAAATGTTGCCAATAATTTTGAGCGCATTGCCAATGCAGAAAAAAATCAATGGCTGCCCTATTATTACGCGGCCTTTTGCCAGGTAAACTATGGTTTTATGGAACAGGATAAAGACAAAATAGATGGCTATGCAGATAAGGCTACTGAACTGATTGCAAAAGCAGATTCGCTTTCGCCAAACAATTCAGAAATATCCTGCATTAAGAGTATGATCGCCAGTTGCCACATGATGGTAAATCCCATGCAACGGTGGCAGGAGTATGGCCAGGAAAGCAACAGCAATATGGAAGCTGCCATGCAACAGGATGCCACCAATCCGCGACCATATTTTTTAAAGGGCCAGGGTTTAAAGTATACACCCGAGCAGTTTGGAGGCGGATGCAAAACGGCTAAACCTCAGTTGCAGACTGCTTTGGATAAATACGCAACTTTTAAACCTGCCAATGATATCAGTCCGAACTGGGGAAAGGAAAGAACTGAATCACTGATTAAAGATTGTAAATAATTTTTCAGATCACAATAGTAATTGTTTGCTATACTTTCAACGCCTTTAAATATGGAACAGGAAAATTTTTCTCCGCAACAAAGTATTGATTTAATTCAGAACATGATTTCCAAAACAAAAAACACTGTTGCCGACAGCAGTGTTTTTTTTCTTTTGTGGGGATGGGTGGTTTTTATGGCTCTTTATTGCAATACTTTCTAAAAAAATAAAGTGTACTTGTATCATTATAATGACTGACTTCATTGTTACAGAATAATTAGGTCGAAGCAATACAAAAAATAAAAATTGAATTAAATGAAGGAACAGCAATTTTCAACAGAAGAAAGCCTGCAGCTTATAGGAGAGATGATTGGAAAAGCTAAGCGGAGTTACGTTTCCAAAGGCATTGCCAGCATTGTGTGGGGCATATTGATTATATTTTGCAGCATCATTACCTGGGGGCAAATAGAGTTTAACATTGATATCGGGTTTGACATATGGCTGCTTTTATTGCTGGCACTTTTGCCGCAGGTATATTTTGCAATAAAAGAAAAACGGGGGAAAACATTTATAGGTCATGATGAGGAAACGATGCATTATATCTGGATTAGTTTTACAGTCTGCATCTTTATAACCTCATTTTACAACAGTCGCTGGGGTGGCGAAAGTTCAACCACGCTGATTATGATGTTATACGGAATTCCAACTTTTATTACCGGAGGCATTTTTAAATTTAAGCCAATGATCATTGGTGGAATTACTTGTTGGGCGATAAGTATCTGTTCCATTTATACCCCGTTTAAAACAGATATGTTGCTGATGGCTGCCTGCGGCCTTTTTGCCTGGCTAATACCCGGAATAATTTTGTGGAAACGATATAAAAAGCAACAGCAAGTACATGTTTAAAGATCTGGATCCAATATTACATTCACAACTCAGGTTAGCTGTTATTAGTTTGCTGATCAGTGTTAAGGAAGCGGAATTCACTTTTTTAAAAGAAAAGACAAATTCCACCGCCGGTAACCTGAGTGTGCAAATAAATAAATTAAAAGATGCGGGCTATATTGAAGTAGTAAAGCAGTTCAAAGACAACTACCCGCAAACGGTTTGTAAAATATCAGCCAAAGGCATCGAAGCATTTGAAGTTTATGTTAATGCGCTGAAGTCTTATATGAATCCCAGCGGAGAATAAAAAAGCCCTTCCTTTAAAAGAAGAGCTTTTGTTTGTGCCTGGTAATTTATAAGTTTACTTCCAGATCATAAATGAGGAAGTGTAGGTTTCGTTGTTGCTGATTAATTGAATGGTATAAGTTCCTTCGTTCAGTTTGTGAAAATCATCAATATTGATGCTGTTCTTTCCTGCTGATATTGTTGCATTTTGCTGCAATACTTTTTTACCTGTTTCATCTAATACAACCACTTTACCAGTGGCAGCTTTGTCTGAAGTAAAAATAACTTTTACATCGTTGGTTGAAGCATTTGGCATAATGGTGATGCCCTTTTTTTCAATACCATTTGTATAACTGGAAACAGATGAAGTGTGTATAGCAACATCAAAATTGCCTTTTGCATTAACAGAAATAATAGCGATTACTGCAAATAAAGTGGTAAAAATCGTTTTCATCTTGTGTGTATTTAGAAGTAAGAAATAAGCTAAATGAATAATTAATTCAGGTAGTTAATACACAGTAAATTGAGATTAAAGAAGTAGTTTAGTTCAGCAGGATTAGGAAATCTAAATTAATAGACTTTTTGTAGAGTTGTGTGGTTCTTGTAAGAAAGTGTGGTAAGCATCTTTCTGAAACAAAGCTAATACTTTATTTCAAACCACCAACTTTTTCTACAATAAATTCGACGAAAATATTTACCCAAACAATAATGGCTGAATTTAATGTTGCAGCGTTATTTTTCGGGTTGCCAGCTTTATAAAAACAGATTCTGAGTGGATACAATCCTTTAAAACGATTGGCAGCGCTTAAGACAATTTTAAAAGCCTCCTGAACAATTGCTCTTTATTTCCGTTTTACCTTTGTCATTAATAAAGGCATATGTCATTGATCATAGAGGTAAATCATTTATCAAAAAAATTCGGCGATATCCTGGCAGTAAATGATTTGTCATTCACCGTAAATCAGGGCGATATTTACGGGTTTCTGGGACAAAATGGAGCTGGTAAATCAACTACCATCCGCATGCTGCTTACGCTGATACATCCTACAGCCGGAAACATTAAACTGTTTGGAAAAGATCTTTCAGCTAACCGGTCTGCTATCCTGCAACAGGTAGGGGCGGTAATAGAAAAACCCGATCTGTATAAATATTTATCTGCCTACGATAACCTTTCCATCTTCGCGAAAATGAGTGGTATAAAAGTTACCAGGCAGCTATTGATGCAACAATTGCAAATGGTTGGTTTGGAAGACCGAGCCAAAGATACTGTCAGAACTTTCAGTCAGGGTATGAAGCAACGTTTAGGCATTGCTGTTGCACTGGTACACAACCCGGCGCTGATTATTTTGGATGAACCGACCAACGGGTTGGATCCCCAGGGAATAGCGGATATAAGAAATTTAATTTTACGCCTTAGCAAGGAAATGGGAAAGACTGTTTTAATTTCTTCTCATCTGCTGAGTGAAATTGAGTTGATCGCAACGCGGATGATCATATTGCATAAAGGAAAGAAAATGGTAGAAGGTAATGTAGCAACACTGCTTGATCCGGCTCATACCTTAATAGAAATTGAGACTCTCGACAATACCACTGCAAAACATCTGTTGGCACAATCGCAATGGGCCGCATTTGTACAACCCGGCAATCAGTTGCAATTGATGATGGATAAAATAAAAGTACCACAACTGATTAATTTCCTTGTATCGGGCGGCGTACAATTGCTTTCGGTTAACTCCAGTCATTCCCTTGAAAATTATTTTTTATCACTTACAACCCAATCCGGCAATGTGGACGCTTTTGCAAATTGAACTTTTCAAAATATCTAAACGGCCAAGAACTTATATTGCTTTTGCAGCCGTAGCGGCCATCGTGTTTATTTTTCAGTTTGCATTTAAGGCAGATGGTCAGAGTTACATGGACCTGATGTTGCAAAGTGTAAAAGATACCTTTACTTTCGACAGGGTTCAGGCTATCAACGGCTATTTCATGTGTTACATTATTTTGAATACATTATTGATCCAGGTGCCAATTTTAATAGCGCTGATTGCGGCTGATTCTATTTCCGGTGAAGCCAACATGGGAACACTTCGTTTACTGATATCCAAACCCATTAGCCGGACACAATTGATACTGGTGAAGTTTGCGGCTGCTACTATTTTCACCATTTTTTTATTGCTTTGGATGGCCGTTACGGCCCTGTTCATGAGCCTGCTGATATTTGGAACAGGCGATATGCTGGTGTTCAGATCAAAGGGGGATGAATCGCAGATATTGCTGATAACAAAAGATGATATTATGTGGCGTTACCTGGCAGCTTTTGCATATGCCACGGTAGCATTAACTGTGATAGCAGCACTTTCTTTATTGCTGTCTATCTTTGCTGAAAACTCAATCGGACCCATCATTGCTACAGTCTGCATTGTAATTGTATGCACTATTATCAGTAACATCAATGTACCCATTATAGATAAAAATGTAAAACCGTTTCTGTTTACTTCTTACCTGGTTGGCTGGAAAGGATTTTTTTATATTGGTACGGATGCAGATGGAAAAACAATCCGCGGAAGCCTTGAAAACTGGCCCGCCATCCGTAAAAGTTTACTGATTTTAATAGCCCATATTTTTATATTGGTAACAGCCGCTGTAGTAGTTTTTAAAAAGAAAGATATTCTATCCTAAATAATAATAAAATGATCCGTTTAAAAAAAATAACAACCCTTGTAGTGCTCGTTTTAATATCATTTGTTTGTGTACAGGCACAGGATGTAAATGCACTAATCGCCAAAGTGAAATTTAATATTGATAAGGTAAATGATTACGAAGCTACCGCCAGGATGATCACCAATGTATCCTTTTTAAAAGTGCCTGATGCAGATGTAAAAGTGTATTTTAAAAAACCCAATCAACTAAAAATTAAAAATGAAAAAGGCATTTCCTTTGTGCCCAAAGGAGCCGTAAGCATTAACCTGAATAATATTTTAAGTGGTGGAAAGTACACCGCCATAGATGCAGGCACAGATAAAATAGGCAATACAACGGTAAGGATTGTTAAGTTATTACCGGAGGATGATAATGCTGATGTGGTATTATCCACGGTGTATATTGACGAAGCTGCGCTGGTAATAAGAAGAGCGAAAACCACTACCAGGGCCAATGGCAGCTACCAGCTGGAAATGAATTATGGAAAATACAGCGCCTTTGGTTTACCCGATAAAATCGTTTTTACTTTTGATACAAAGGATTATAAACTGCCCAAGGGAGTAACGTTTGACTTTGACGATGGTACCCAAAATAACCGGTCGGCGGCAGATAAAGCAAAGAGCAAAAATGGTAAGGCTGAAATAACTTTTAGCTCTTACGTGGTTAATAAAGGCGTTGCTGAAGATGTATTTAAATAGTATCTCTGATGGCGGATTTACTGATGTGTTACTGCCTTTAGCGAAAAGCTAAAGTTATTAAATCGCAGTGTCTGTAAAAATCATGCATCAACCATCCAGTATTATTCCTCAATAATTTTTTCATCTCTTGCATTGGCTACAAATGCAGCACTTATTTTCTTCAAAGGGTTTTTATGCTGGCTGGCGTATTCTTTTCTGGCTGTAATGATATCAATGCATTTAAAAACAGCTTCCCTGAAAGAGGCTTCATCAGCCTTGCTTTTGCCTGCAATATCAAAAGCAACACCATGGTCAGGCGAGGTACGTATGCCGTTTAGACCAGCGGTATAATTAACTCCTTCGCCATTGGCCAGCGATTTAAAAGGAATCAGTCCCTGGTCATGATACATGGCCAGCACCGCATCGAATTTTTCGTATTGTCCCCTGGCAAAAAAAGCATCTGCCGGATAAGGGCCAAAACAAAATATGTCTTTAAACTTGGCTTCTTTGATGGCGGGTTTTATGATCTCTTCTTCTTCTTTACCGACAAGGCCTTCATCGCCTGCATGCGGGTTTAAACCCAGTACAGCAATTTTTGGTTTGTCTATACCAAAGTCTTTTTTCAGTGAGTTATTCAGCAGGTGCAATTTGCTGAGTATGGCTTCTTTGGTAATGAACTGCGCAATATCTTTTACAGGCACATGCTCGGTAACCAATGCTACCCGCATATTTTCAGCCACCATCAGCATTACTACATCAGGCACTTCAAATAAATTTTTAAGGTAAGGCGTATGACCGGTAAAATTAAAGGCTTCAGAATTGGTATTTTTTTTATGAATCGGCGCTGTTACCAGTCCATCGATTTTTCCTTCTTTTAAAGCCTGGGCAGCCGTTACCAAACTGATTACTGCATATTTTCCACCGGTCTCGTTCAGCAACCCGGGAGTAACCGCTACTTCTTCTTCCCAGCAACTAAAAAGATTTACCTGTTTGTGATTTACCCTGCTGGCATCCTTAATGGTTGAAAAGTTAAAATTAATATCTGAAAGGGCTTTACGGTAAAAGTTCAATACTTTATTACTGGCAAATATCACAGGCGTGCATATTTCAAGGAGGCGGGCGTCGCCCACCGTCTTTATGATCAGTTCCAGGCCAATGCCATTGATATCACCGCACGAGAGTCCGATTACCGGTTTATTTTCATTTATCATATCAGCAAAAAATTAAGGTGTAAAAATACAACATTGTATAATACATAGTTTAAGGGAAGCAATCTGCTTGTTTAACAACGATGTTCAAGGAGACAGATATTGCCGTCGCAACTAATTAAGCAAGGCATCTCAAGACCTCTGCTCTTAGCAATGCCATAAAACTCGCCGGGGAACTGATATGAACACCGTTGACAGCATATTGTGTACTTTTGCAAGTTATCCGGAAACAATAACACCACGCATGTTTAAAATAAAGAAATCGTTAGGCCAGCATTTTTTAAAAGATGAAATAGTAATTCAGAAAATTATTGATGCTTTAAAAGAAGACAGTTGTACCAACCTGCTGGAGGTTGGTCCGGGTGGCGGGGCACTAACCAAACACTTGTTACAGCTGCCCGGTATACATTTTAAAGCAGTGGAGCTGGATGATGAAAAAACCGCTTATCTCAAAAATGCTTACCCGGTTCTTAAAGACAATATTATCAGCCAGAGCTTCCTGGATATTGATGCGCCGTTTGATGCGCCCTTTACTGTGATTGGTAATTTTCCTTATAATATTTCAACACAGATTTTATTTAAAGTGCTGGACTGGAAAGACCAGGTTCCTGTTGTGATCGGTATGTTTCAAAAAGAAGTAGCGCAAAGGGCCGCCTCAAAGGAAGGAAACAAAGTATATGGTGTGTTGAGTGTGTTAATCCAGGCTTTTTACGATGTTGAATATTTGTTTGATGTAAGCAACCAGAGTTTTAACCCGCCGCCAAAAGTGCAGAGTGGTGTAATACGGCTTAAAAGAAGAACTGTACCACTGGATGTTAAAAGCGAACGTGCTTTCAGGGTATTGGTAAAAACCGCCTTTAACCAGCGCCGTAAAACATTGCGCAATGCAGTAAAAAGTTTATTTACCGCAGAGGTTTTACAGGACCCTGTTTTTGAGAAACGGGCAGAAGCATTAAGTATAAAAGATTTTGCTGAATTGACATTCAAAATGAGTTGAAGTAATTAATTTATCTGCATAAGATATCTTACAGCATGTTTGATATGTAAACTTCAAAAGACAGCTATTCCTCAAAACCATTTATAAACCGGTTTAAAAAATAAAGACCATCCTGCAGCTCCGGGGTGGCATTTTATTATGCTGTCTTTTATTTGCATACTTTTAATTTCTTTTTAAATGAATAGTATTTGTGCCAGTTCGGATGAAATTATTTAGCACATCGATATTCACCGTCGTTGCAATTATTAAATTATGAACACCAGTTTTTATGCATACCTGCAGCAGCTTGAATTGCTGGGCTTTTTTACTGGTTATCCGTTACTGTATGCGGCTACTCTTTTTATCGCCGGTAACCAACCAGTAAAAAATAATCTTAAAAGCCGGGTCGTTTCACTTTTGCCTTTCGCATATGCTTTAGTTGGTACTTTATACCTTGGGCTTCAATTAAAGAATTTATATCCGCACTACTCTTTTGAAAATGTAAGGTTAAGTATTCAGCACCCCTGGTTAACAGGGTGGGCGATTCTGGCAGTTTTGTTCTGGATACCTTTTCTTGCTAAAAAAAAAGTGCTTAGCCTGTTCCATAGCCTGGTATTTTTCTTCCTTTTTGTAAGCGATTTATTATCAAATTTAAAGCAGCCTTCTTCCGGAGCAGCGGCTATCCGCAATGATATGAAAATATATACCGGCAGTCTGCTTTTTAATCTTTCCGCCTTTGCTTTAGTGGTATGCCTGTTTTTTATAGCAAACTATTTTAAAAGAAAGAGTCAATAAAACGTGGAAAGTTAATCTGCATCCGGTATAACCACCAATTCTCCCTTCCTGATCACAAGCCATGGTTGTAATACATATCTCAACATGACATATGTCACAAAATACATTGCGTACGGTCATTAATTATCCCTCTTTGCCACTATAGATTTGTGCTTTCACATTTAATAAAGATTTACTCATTTTAAATATTAATTTATGAAACTGCTTAGCAACAAAACATTAATGCTTCTGCTTTTAATTATAAGCGGATCAGGGTACATAATAAGTTGCACTCATGATGACGATCTGCTCCTTCCTCCACCCGCATCAAATACCGTTGTAATTACACGGGGTACACACATTCACTTACCAGGAACGCTGACTACAGGAGATTCAACGCAATGGAAAGTTGATAAGGCGCACTCAGGTGTGTTATGGTCAACCAACTATGTAGGTGCAGCGGGTTTACTTACCGGGCGTTTTAACCAGTTTGGTATACACAATGTAACCGATGCGGAAAAACAAAATTATATCACTACAGGCCAGCCGGTAAAAGATACCTCATGGGCTTTTTATGAAAATGAACCCGCCAAAACTTATTTTAACGGGTATGTTCAGATCAATACTTCCAACACCGGGGAGCCGGGCAGGGACGCAGGGTGTAACATAAAAGCAATGGGTACAACACTAATTGTACCTGGAACCCAGAACCTTACCGATTCTAACATTGCGCAAATCCACACTACTAAAGTTGAATTTGATCCGTTAAGCAATGACTATATCGTAACACTCAATCTTACCTGGCATGGGTTATCACCAACACCCATTACACAGTCTATCGTTGGTAAATTAAAGTATGTCCCACAGGCACGTGTTCAGTTTGGAACGGCAGCGGCCTACAGTGTTTTTGGATTGCAATTGGAATTTCAGTTTAACTGCAGGGATTTTTTAGTTGCCAGTACGAGCATTTCAGACAAAATCAATATCGAGTGTAATATGAATTTTAACAACAAGTAGTTAAACCAAATACAATGAAAAAACTAATGATATACGCAGGTATTGGCTTTATGATGGCTGTTGGTTTAATCGGTTGTTATAAAGATATTATACTGCCAGACGCCAAAGTAGACCCGGATGCCCCGGCACTACCAGTAAGCTTTAAGAATGATATTGCACCAATGGTAAGTACTAAATGCGGCATAGATGGATGCCATGTTTCAGGAGCGCATAAACCCTACATGACCCTGGGCTCGTCTTACCAGGAAATTGTAAACGGTGGATTTGTAAACACGCTTATCCCAAAGGAAAGCACGATTTATAAAATGATCAACGGAGAAATGCAACAATATATTCCTTCTGCTACCGACAGGCAAAAAATTTACGACTGGATTAGAAATGGGGCACCCAATAATTAAGTGATCTAAAAAAATAATCAAATGAAACTTAAAATAAAAATACCAAACTGCCTGTTTGCATTTATCACCTTGCTGGTGACCGGACTTTTGATCCAGGTTTCGTTGGTGGCGCAGGACAGCACCGGTGCAACTGCAACAACCACCGCAAAGGTTAAAATGAAACCAGTAAAAAACACTTTTCAAAGTGTATGGATTATCGACAACCAAACTGTGATGGTGCCTGTTAAAGGTACTTTCGAGATGGACATCATGCACCGGTTTGGAACAGTCCAGAAAGGCTATGACGATTTCTGGGGATTTTTTGCTCCCTCCAATATAAGGCTGGGAGTAAGTTATGCGCCTGTCAACAAATTAAATGTAGGTATTGGCTTGACCAAGAGTAATATGCTTTGGGATGCAAGTGCAAAATATTCCATTATTACCCAAACAAAAGGCAAGTACCCCGTAAGTATAACCTACTATGGTGATGTAGCCTATGATACCAGGAAGGATGCCGATAAAAGCATCTTTAAATACCAGTCGCAACGATTGTTATTTTTTAACCAGGTCATTATTGCAAGAAAAATTACAGATAAATTTTCTGTACAGGTAGCCCCAAGCATTTCTCACCAAAATGCCGTAAATGGATATTATACAAAAAACGACAGTACAGGTACAGCGAAATTCAGTGAAATGAAACACGATCATTTTGCGCTTGCTGTATCAGCAAGGTATAAACTAACCACTGTAACCTCTGTTATGGTTAACTACGATCAGCCGCTTACAAAACATGCTACCAATAATCCCAATCCTAATTTATCTTTTGGGGTTGAGTTTAACACAAGCAATCACTCGTTCCAGTTGTTTATGGGTAACTATTCCCTCCTCAATCCTCAGCGAAATAATCTGTACAATACAAACAGTCCGTTCGGATATACTGATGTAGCAGGTAAAAAGGTAAGTGGTGGTAAATTCCTGATTGGTTTCAATATCACAAGACTATGGAACTATTAAAATTCGTTTATTTAAAAAATGAAGTTTAAATTTTTAATGTTCTTTTTACCGGTAATATTAATCTTTGCCTGTGCGGATTCGCACAGGCAAATAAATGTAAGCCTTAATAAAACTGATAATAAAGCAGCAAAACATAAACCGCCTTCCAGTTATGCTGATACTGTAAAAATTAATCCGATGGCATCAGTTGTTTTTTATAGCCCGGATACTGCGCAGCTTGAAAAAATAAAAGCAGTTAATGATAAAATGATTTTTGAATCTACAATGCATGAATTTTTTTACCAGATCCGAAATTCTAAAATAGTAGTAAAAAAATATTATCCAAACGTAAAGATCATGGAAGTTAAAAATGCCAGGTACCTCCTTTTTAAAAAAGCAGATGGAAAACAGGTGTTGATTGATCTGGATACAAAGGATGATCCCTGCGGGATGTTTATTTTTGATGGCTTTAAGAACCCGGAACTAGCAGATATGACGAATGTTGATACAGATATGGAATTCTATTTTAGAAAGTAAGAATTGTAATATCTTTATAAATGACCGGAATATACGGGCTGTTAAAATATTGCAACAGCTTTTTTAATAACGTACCGGGTTTGCGTAGATACTTTTTTTGAAATTTGTTCAACCAGCTTGTTGAAATAAAAAAAATATTGAGCTGGAAGAATTGCTGCTTCTGTAACTCTTTAAATTAAACTGCTTCCCACAGAATGCTGGCCGGAAAATGTTCTCAACTACAGTCTTATTTCATACCTGCTTTTTAGTAATCCTGATTTAAACACAACCAGCCGGTTGTTGGGTACAACAGCGATCCGCTCTTGCTTACTCTGCTGCTTATTTACCAATCCTGTGTATGATTTCAATCACATCAGGAGTTGATCCTACTCAGAGGATATGAAGCCTTATCACGATAGTTTTACCCCCTCAGATACGGCACGTATCTGTCGCTGCCTTCATTTTAATTCACCAAAAAAACAGATATATGAAACTGCTTCAATCAAAACAACTCTGGATTTTAACCTCATTTGTTTTATTTGCCGGCTACTGGCTTAGTTGCACAAAAAAAGATCAAATCATTACTTCAGATACTACGGTTACAGAAAATACAACCGACCTGGTATCACTTAAAACCGCTATTGCCCCAACCATTGATGGAACGATTGATGCAAGTTGGGATAAGGCGGAAAAACTAAGTGTTGAACCGCAGGTACCAGATCCAGGTAATGGTCTGTTTGCTGGTTATATCGGCCAAACTTATTCAGCTACCATCCGTTCCATGTATGATGATCAAAATATTTATTTTTTACTGGAAGTGGCAGATGCCACCAAGAGTATAAACGTAGCACCCTGGTATTTTAATCCGGATTTAAATGTGCCGGGTAAAACAGGTTGGCAAAAAGAACCTTCCAGCCGGTCGTTTGATGTAAACGGAAATTTATTAAGAGATGGTTTTGGCGAAGATAAATTTGCAATGCTTTGGAACATCGATTCGTCTACAGCCAAATTTACCGCCCAAACCTGTTATTCAAGCTGTCATATTTTTACTTCGTACATGGATTATTCTAAAAACCCTGCGGTATATACAGCAAATGCCAACGGCAATCACTATACAAATGCAGCCAATGAAAAAATTGATATGTGGTGGGGCCGGCTAGGCTACATAAGTAAAGATGCATCGCTTCAATTTGCCGATGATAATTACCAGGATTATGCGGGCGGCCCGGCAGTAAGTAATTTAACAGGCGGTAATCTAAACGGAAGACATGTGGATGGCATTTATGTAGATTCAGCAAAAACAACCCCATGGCCATATGGTCCGCACTATACTTCATCCCCATCACAAGGCGAAGTAAATAATTCACAGAACTTAAAAATAAATGATTCAGGCGCCACTGTCACAGTGCCGCTTTGGATAAACCCTGCGTTTACAAGCAATAATTTTATTTTATTGAGTGAAACCAAGAATGGTGTAGCTAAAAAAGTGGTAAAGGTAGATTCTACAGGTGCGCTGACTTTAAGCGATGGTACCATCATCACACCAGGAGCAGATTTTCAAAGAAGCAGTTCTGCCACCGGGGCAACAGCCAAAAACTCTATACCAGCATATATTGCCTATCCTCTACTCGGCGGAAGAGCAGATATCACCTGTTCAGCCGTGTATAACGGCACCGGTTGGGTTATTGAATACTCCCGTAAATTAAAAACCGGCGATACAATGAAACAGGATATTGATTTCTCAAATCTCGCTGATCAGCCATTTGGTTTAGCCTATTGGGATCAATCAAATTATCAACATGGTATTAAACCAAACCTGCTGCTGAAGTTTGCGAAATAATGTTTACCTGTTCTTTCAATAACTAAAAAAGAAGATCATGTTAGAAAAGAAAATAAAACGCATTCACTACTTGTCGGTTGTAGTTATTATGCTTACCATATTTGGCTGCGCCAAGGACACTACCGTTGTGATTGATAACTCGCCCGCTATTACTGAAACGGTCAGTTTTAAAAAAACAATCTTACCTATAATGGTACAGAATTGTTCCGGCAGCAACTGCCACAGCGGAAGTGTTAGCCCTAATTTATCCGAGGCACTTGCCTACAGCACACTCACATCCGGCAGTTATATAAATACGGCGGCACCGGCAAAAAGTGAATTGTATTTGTGGTTAACCGGAAAACGTTCCGCTGCAATGCCATTGGGTGCTACAAACAACCCTTCCAAAATAAATGCGTTAACTCTTGCCTGGATAACACAGGGTGCAAAAAACAATTAAAAATTAATTTATGAAAAAGCAAAATAATTATTTTCTGTTGGCAATCAGCAGTATGGCGCTCTGTTTGTTGCTGATTTGTGGCCTTGAGGTTACAGCCCAGGACACAACTTCAGACAGTACTGCGCCGGTTGTAGCCGTTAAAAAGAAATCTTTTGCAAAAAATACATTTGAAGGGAATTATCTGATAGATAACCAATCGGTGATGGTACCGGTAAAAGGTACTTTTGAATTCGATATTCAGCACAGATTTGCCACCTGGGAAAATGGCTTCACAGATTTGTTTGGCCTGTTCAATGGCGCAACCATGCGGCTGGGATTCAGTTATGTTCCAATAAAAAATCTGCAGGTAGGATTTGGTGCCTCCAACGACAAAATGTTGCTTAACGCCAATGTAAAATATGCGTTACTGCGACAAACAAAAGACGGTTCTATGCCAATCAGTGTTACTTATTTTGGCGATGTAATGGCAGATCCACGCAAAAAAGATAACACGACGTTATTTGTAACCACATCAGACAGGTTTAGCTACTTTAACCAAATTATTATCGCAAGAAAAATCACAGAGAAACTATCAGTTCAGGTTAGCCCAAGTTTAACCCATTTTAATAACCTGGAAGGTTATATTGATGCCTCAGGAAAAGTAATGCCCAAAATGAAAAGCGATCATTTTGCTATAGCTTTTTCCGGCAGGTACAAAATAAGGCCTAAAACTTCCCTGCTGGTAAATTATGATCAGCCACTTACGCAGCACCCGATGGATAATCCACATCCCAATATAAGTTTTGGATTGGAGATGGCCACCAGCGGTCACCAGTTCCAGCTGTTTGCTGGCAATTACGGCGCCATATTACCGGAGAACAACAATATGTTTAACCAAAATGATTTTACCAAAAATCAGTTTTTGATTGGTTTTAATATCACCCGGTTATGGAACTTTTAATTGCTTACCCATTATAATTTTAAGGGATAGTGTTTTAGAATCCATCCTTTCATTTACAGCAAATGGCGAAAATGAAAACGGGTGCTGCGACATAACTACGCAAAGCGGCAACGTGTAATTATTACCAATTGCTCACGGTACAAACCGCTGGCATTGTTGAACAACGCATATGATTGATATCATATCGGGATAAAGCCGGTGTCAACAGAAAGTATTTTAATTAAACCTACCTTGAACTCTGATTAAAAAGAGAATTCTTTTTTCTTACAATCTTTCAAAATCTAAAAAAAAATAATTATGAAAAAAAATCTTGTAGCATTGATTGTGTTTTCAGGCTTAGCCGGGCTTAGTTTTACAGCATCTGACAACCAGCAAAAAAAGCCCTGGCCCGTGCCAGATGCAGCTAAAAATGCGAAAAGTGCAGTAGCTTCCAGCGCAGCTTCTATTGCTGAGGGAAAAACATTATATGCAACACATTGCAAATCCTGCCATGGAGCTAAAGGCCTTGGTGATGGATCAAAAGCAGCACAATTAAAAACGGAACCCGGTGATTTTTCTTCTGCCACTTTCCAATCTCAAACTGACGGTGCAATCTTTTACAAAACCTCCGAAGGTCGTGATGACATGCCAAGCTTTAAAAAGAAATTACCGGATGCCGAAGACCGCTGGAACCTGGTGAATTACGTGAGATCTTTAAAAAAATAAATTTGCTATATCTGCATGATTAATAGAAAGACCCGGTATCTGCCGGGTCTTTTTTATGCTGCGGTTTTTAAGCCGCATCATCGTATTTAGTTTACACTACCAGTTCTGCAGGAGTGTGCATCCTTTGCCAGTTGCATTTTTAAATGTGATGTCACTCACATTTCTTACTGACCCACATCACAAATTATAAAGTTTCATCCAGGTACCTTGTGTCAATAAAACTAAAACTTTATTAACATTCATCTTCAATTATTCAATCTCATGGTTACAGAAAATAAAAAGGAAAGCCGCCGCAAATTTTTGGGCTGGGGCCTGGCAACCGCCGCCGTTTTATCGATGGCGAAATTTGTATTGCCTTCCCGGAAAGAAAATAAGAAAACCGTTAAAATGCTTACACAGGATGGTAAATTAGTAGAAGTAGACATAGCTGCGCTTCCGCCACAAAAGAAAAAAATCACCAATCAGGAATTACAGAACTGGATAGGAAAATAATAGATCCTGATACACAAACCAATTTACAATGAGTATAGAAAAATCACGC
The DNA here is from genome assembly GCF_028288465.1 of Ferruginibacter sp. Taxonomy (GTDB): domain Bacteria; phylum Bacteroidota; class Bacteroidia; order Chitinophagales; family Chitinophagaceae; genus Ferruginibacter. Next base: position 117,539 of record NZ_JAQBNR010000011.1, read on the forward strand.
AGGGAATTTATAGCCGCAGGCTTGCTAACCACCATGGCTGCCGTTGCCTGTAATTCAAAAAAATCACCGTTTGCTCCGGAGGAAGATGTACAGCCTTCCGGGGAAAAAGTAAAACTGCTTTCAGTTGATGGTGAAATCATAGAAGTTGATAAAGCCTATCTAAAGCCGGTGCCGCATATGCCTTCCGTTAGCAACGAAGAAATCCGGAAAGGAATTCCGGGTAAAAAATTTGCGATGGTAATTGATTTGTCCAGGTGTAAAAACCTGAAGAAATGCCAGTCGGCGTGTAATCATATGCATCATGTACACTCCGAACAAAACTGGATAAAAGTTTACCAGATGCAGGATGCTGAAATGACCGCTCCTTACTTTCAACCCACAACTTGTATGCATTGCGATGAACCGCCTTGCGTAAAAGTTTGTCCGGTAGATGCCACTTTTAAACGCCAGGATGGTATTGTATTAATTGACAGTGACCGCTGTATCGGTTGTCGTTTTTGTATGGCCGCCTGTCCTTATTCAACCAGGGTGTTCAATTGGGAAGAGCCTGAATTGGCAGCAGATGTTGCTGCACAAACGTACAGCGCCGAAACAAGTGTTCCACAAAAAAGAGGAACGGTGGGCAAGTGCGATTTTTGTCCCGATATGACACGTATGGGCATGCTGCCACATTGCGTTTCCGCTTGTCCCAATGGTGTGTTTTTCTTTGGTGATATTAACGAAGATTCCGTTACCAATGGTTCAGAAACCTTCCGTTTCAGCGACCTTGTAAAAGATAAATCCGGTTACCGTTTAATGGAAGATTTGGGAACCAAACCAAGCGTATACTATTTGCCTCCTGTAAACCGCAATTTCAAATTTGAAGAGGGCCTCAAAAATGATGAGCCCGCTGCAAAAAAAGCCTAAACTAATAACGTGGAAAATCCTCAAAAATTCTCGCCCGAAAAAATAACCAGTGATTTGCTGCCACAACCATTTGGCCGCAGGGGCAAGCTATGGACAGCAGCATTACTGCTGGTAGCATTGATTGGCGCATTTGCCTACATTCAGCAATTAAGAAAAGGATTGGTGGTAACCAATATGGGAGATTACGTGTCGTGGGGTATTTATATTTCAAATTTTGTGTTTTTTGTTGCTATCAGCCTGGTGGGTTCATTAATCACCGCTATCTTTCGGCTGGCTGATGTTCCCTGGCGAACGCCCCTTACCAGGATATCAGAAATCATTGCAGTATCTGCTATCACGTTTGCTGCCCTGATCATCATTGTAGACATGGGGCGCCCTGAAAGAATGTTGTATTTATTCTTACACGGCCGTTTGCAATCGCCCATTATGTGGGATGTGATTGTGATCAGCACTTATTTCTGCACCAGCCTGTTGTTATTGTATATCACTTTGTTGCCTGATATAAAAATCATGATAGCTGCCCGGGAAAAACTCGGGACACCTTTTGCAAAATTCTATCGCTGGCTTGGATCTTTCTGGAAAGGAACCGAAGCCCAGGAGAAGATGAGAGACAAATCAATTACCCTTATTTGTATTGTCATTATTCCGGTGGCTTTCTGTATCCATACAGTCACTTCCTGGTTGTTTGCAACCACTTACCGGCCGGGTTGGGATAGTACCAACTTCGGTGCCTATTTTGTTTCGGGCGCTTTCCTGGTAGGAGCTGGCGGTGTGGTCGTTGCCATGTATGTTTTCCGCAGGGTGTATAAACTGGAGCACTACATTACTGAAAGACATTTTGATAAAATGGGCAAAATATTGGTTATGCTGGCACTGCTGTATTTATATTTTAACGTGAATGAATATCTGGTGCCCGCCTTTAAAATGAAAAAAGATGAAGAAGCGCACTTACAGGCACTTTTTACCGGCGACTTTGCACCCTTGTTTTGGTTTGCAATAATTGTCGGGATGATCATTCCTATATTCATCCTGGTGTTTCCAAAAGGGCGAAAACCAAATGCCATGTTTGCCGCAGGTGTAATGGTGGTAGTAGGAGCCTGGTTTAAAAGATATTTGATTGTAACACCTACTTTACTCCATCCCTTTTTGCCAAAATTTGATGCACCTGCCAGGTATAGCCATTACTTCCCAAGCTGGCAGGAATGGGCCATCACATCAGGTTCTCTTGCAGGTGTATTGTTGATCATTACTTTTTTTGCAAGGGTTTTTCCCATCATCTCTATTTATAAAACCATAACTGACCATGACAGCGAACTACCATCATAAAATTATTATTCTTGCATCGCTGCTTTTAGCAACGGCAACTACAAAACTTACCGCACAAGATTCTGCAGCCGCTGTAACGACATTGAGCGTACGTTATTTTTTACCAGAAAATAAACTGCCCTACATTGAAGTGAATACCAAAAAGAAAGTGGGCAGAAAATTTGACCCCGTAACATCCGTTCCGGTAAATATTTATTTTAACGAGCCCGCACCCGCCAATTTATTGGGCAAAGTAATTACAGGAAAAGATGGATTGGCGAGGGTTTTTATACCGGCTTCCTTTAAGTCTGCCTGGGATTCACTAAGTGAAATAAAATTTATAGCTGAATCAGATTCAATAAAAGGGGAACCTGCATTGAGTGGTGATGTAACTGTAAGGAAAGCAATCCTGGTAATTGATACCACCAATGCAGACGGCGTAAGAGGTGTTACCGCTCAGCTAAAAGAAAGGAAAGGAGCTGATTGGGTGGCAATAAAAGACATTGAAATGAAATTAGGTGTTAAAAGAATGCTTGGTAACTTATCCGTGGGAGAAGCAGACACCTATACGGCCGATTCGACTGGCCTGGCAAGTGCTGAATTTAAAAGAGATTCCCTGGCCGGAGATTCGAAGGGCAACCTGGTGCTGGTTGCAAGGGTAGAAGATAATGATACCTATGGCAACCTGGTTGTTGAAAAATCTGTACCCTGGGGTAAGGGGGTAATTGCCGACACCCATTTCTGGCATCGCTCGCTTTGGTCAACCGGAAACAGGGTGCCTGTATGGCTGCTGTTCCTGGCAATCTCCATCATAGCAGGTGTTTGGGGTGTAATTATTTATTTAATCAGGCAGGTAATTAAAATGAAAAAAATGGGAAAGGATTTTGACGCGGCTTTACTTTCCAGAACCACCTGAGAATAGATTTTAGAGACAATTGTATAGTCCTCCTGCATATCCCGCTTTAAAATGTTCATCATCCACGTGTTGATGAACATTTTTGTTTGCAGCTGTATCCTCCCGACACACGAAAAAAGAAAGCTGTATTTTTGTTACACGTGATTGCCTTTTACAAAAACAATTTATAGTCCCGATGCCAGCTACAATCCATAATAAAATTCGCATAGTAACCGCCGCAGCATTGTTTGACGGGCATGATGCCGCAATCAATATTATGCGCCGCATATTACAGGCAAAGGGTGCGGAGATTATCCACCTGGGCCATAACAGAAGTGTACATGAAATTGTAGAGTGTGCCATTGAAGAAGATGCGAATGCCATTGCCATTACAAGTTACCAGGGTGGGCACCTGGAGTTTTTTAAATACATGAAAGACCTGTTGGATGAAAGCGGCTGCGGCCATATCAAAATTTTTGGCGGTGGTGGAGGAACAATATTACCTGCTGAAATAGAAGAATTGCAACGGTACGGCATCACAAGAATTTACAGTCCGGATGACGGGAGGATGATGGGTTTGGAGGGTATGATTGAGGATGTTATAAATAAAGCTGATCAAGCCCCCCCAACCATCCAAGGTGGCATCCTGGAGTCTGCTGAAAGGATGCCTTTTCCTTTGGGGGAAGTTTATGATATCAGGTTAATCGCCCGGGCAATTACTTTGGCAGAACAGGGTGAAAATTATTCGCATTTGGTTCACCGGTTAAAAGCAAATGCTTCCAAACAATTGAAGTCTGAGATCCCCCATTCGACGGGTGGGGGTGCCTCTGACGAGGTTGCCATCCTTGGCATCACCGGTACCGGCGGCGCCGGAAAATCATCGGTTACAGATGAAATTGTACGCCGTTTTTTAAACAGCTATTCAGATAAAACCATCGCTGTAATTTCTGTTGATCCATCCAAGAAAAAAACAGGCGGTGCATTGCTTGGGGACAGGATCAGGATGAATGCCATCTCATCTTCAAGGGCTTATATGCGCAGCCTTGCTACCAGGCAGAGTGATTTTGCTTTAAGTAAATATGTACAGGACGCCATTGATATCTGCAAAGCGGCAGGCTATGATTTTATTATTGTAGAAAGTGCAGGCGTAGGGCAAAGTGATGCTTCGATACTGGATTATGTTGACGTTAGCATGTATGTTATGACGCCGGAATATGGAGCACCTTCTCAACTGGAAAAAATAAATATGCTGGATTATGCAGACGTAATCTGCATCAATAAATTTGATAAAGCTGGTGCGTTGGATGCCTTACACGATGTACGCAAACAATACAAACGTAACCATGAATTATGGGATGCGAAAGATGATGAGTTACCAGTTGTAGGAACTATTGCGGCGCAGTTCAATGATGCGGGCATCAATGAATTATTTGAAAGGCTGATGGAAACAGTGGCTAAAAAAACCGGGGTAAATTTTAATGGTGAAATTGAACACCATGCGCATCTAAAAGATACTACAGATAACTCAACTATTATACCGCCCAGGCGTGTAAGATATTTATCAGAAATAGCTGAAACTATTTCAGGGTACAACACGTGGGCAGAGGAACAAGCCGCTATTGCTACCAAATTATATCAACTCGTTGGCGTAATAAAAATGCTGGATGAGAAATAAATAAACCATGTTGTAAACGGCTGTTGATTTGTGTAACAGCTTGTTGCACAAATCAACAAAATGACCATCTGATAAAATAAAATAATTGACTGGTATATGCAAACCGATGAACTGAAAAAAAAATACGATGAATTAAAAATGCAGTTGCATCCGGATGTATGGAAATTAATGGAGCAATGGTCTGGGCTGTTAAAAGAATACGAAAGTGATTTTTTTGAATTTGATGTAAGGGGTAAAAAAATAAAACAAGATTTAGTTTACCGATCGCTCAGCGGTACAAGAATAAGTAAAGTATATCTACCCAAATACAAAGACTGGGGCGATATTTTAAAGTGGCAGTTGCAGGAAAATGTTCCCGGCGAGTTTCCATTTACGGCAGGCGTGTTTCCGTTAAAAAGAGAAGGCGAGGATCCTACAAGAATGTTTGCTGGCGAAGGAAGCCCGGAGCGAACCAACCGGCGTTTTCATTATGTCAGTGTTGGTCAGCCTGCAAAGCGCCTCAGTACTGCGTTTGATAGTGTGACTTTGTACGGAGAAGATCCGGCACCCCGGCCGGATATTTATGGCAAGGTGGGCAACAGCGGGGTAAGCATTGCCACGGTAGATGATGCAAAAAAACTCTACAGTGGTTTTGATTTGTGCGATGCCAAAACATCGGTAAGCATGACGATCAATGGCCCGGCGCCGATGCTGCTTGCATTTTTTATGAATGCGGCTATTGACCAGCAGTGTGAAAAATACATCATTGAAAATGGTTTAAGCGAAGCGGTTAATAAGGCGATAGAAAGTAAATGGGACATTGAATCTTTGCCGAAATACACAGGTGAATATGGTAAAAAAATCAACCCCGTGAAAGGGAATTTCGACGGGCATTTACCTGGGGGAAACAATGGTCTTGGATTACGTTTGCTTGGGCTTAGCGGACGGGATGTTTTACCAGCAGAGGTGTATAAAAAAATAAAGGCTCACGCATTGGCCACCGTCCGGGGGACAGTGCAGGCGGATATTTTGAAAGAAGACCAGGCGCAAAATACCTGCATTTTTTCGACCGAATTTGCGCTGAAATTAATGGGCGATGTGCAGGAATATTTTATCAAAAATAAAGTGCAGAATTTTTACAGTGTAAGCATTAGCGGCTACCACATTGCAGAAGCTGGCGCCAATCCAATTACACAGCTTGCCTTTACTTTGGCAAATGGATTTACTTACGTGGAATACTATTTAAGCCGCGGAATGAACATTGATGATTTTGCTCCCAATCTTTCTTTCTTTTTCAGTAATGGAATGGATCCGGAGTACAGTGTAATCGGAAGAGTGGCCAGGAAGATTTGGGCTAAGGCCATGAAATATAAATACAAAGGCAATGAGCGGTCGCAGAAATTAAAGTACCATATTCAGACTTCAGGCAGGTCACTGCATGCACAGGAAATTGATTTTAATGATATCCGCACAACGCTGCAGGCTTTGTATGCGATTTATGATAATTGTAGTTCACTGCACACGAATGCATACGATGAAGCAATTACCACACCAACAGAAGAAAGTGTACGCAGGGCGATGGCCATTCAACTGATCATCAACCGCGAGCTGGGTACCGCAAAAAATGAGAACCCCAACCAGGGTGCGTTTTTAATAGAAGAGCTGACTGACCTGGTAGAAGCCGCTGTGCTGGCTGAGTTTGAACGGTTATCTGAAAGAGGCGGCGTACTGGGCGCCATGGAACGCATGTACCAGCGCAATAAAATCCAGGAAGAAAGTTTGTATTACGAGACGCTGAAGCATACCGGTGAATACCCCATCATTGGCGTGAATACTTTTTTAAATAAGAAGGGCAGCCCGACCATTTTGCCATCAGAAGTTATACGGAGTACTACAGCGGAAAAAGATAACCAGATTGAAGCGGTTACTTTATTTCAGCAACGGCATAAAGATAGAGCGGCAGACATGTTACAACGTTTACAGCAGGTAGCAGTATCAAACGGCAACCTTTTTGAAGAACTGATGGAAACGGTACAACACTGCACGCTGGGGCAAATTACCAATGCGCTTTACAATGTAGGTGGGAAGTATCGGAGGAATATGTAGTAGTTTAAAATTAAAAATTCAAAAGTAAAAAGTAAAAAACATTTGTTGCATACCGGCATAAGTTATGTGCAACATTCCTTCTCATAACTTACAGCTTATAACCTATAACTTAAACTCATAATTAACTCCATGGTTACCATCGAAAACAGCAAATTGAAAGCGGTTATATCTCCAAAAGGTGCAGAGCTGCAGAGTCTTGTTAATAAAGAAGCCGGTATTGAATATATGTGGGGTGGTGATGCCGCTTACTGGAGCAAACACAGTCCTGTGCTGTTTCCTATTGTAGGCACGTTAAAAAACGATACCTATTTTTATAAAGACGAAGTATACCATCTTCCCCGCCATGGGTTTGCAAGGGAAAGGGTTTTTTTAAAAGACCAGGTAAGCATGGAAGAAGCCGTGTTTACGTTAACGCAGGATGCTGATACGCTGGCTGTATATCCGTTTGCCTTTATCCTGAAGCTCCGCTATCAATTGGCAGATGATAAATTAACCGTAACGTATGAAGTGAGCAACAGCGGCTATGATGAGTTGCTGTTTTCTGTCGGGGCCCATCCTGCATTTGCGGTGCCGATGGTGGAAGGCACTGATTACGCCGATTATTTTCTTCAATTTAATGCAATCGAATCATTGAACAGGTGGAAATTAGAGGATGGTTTGATTGCCAACTATGCAGAACCATTGCCGGCAGAAAATGGCAGGCTTCCTTTACAACATGATTTGTTTTACGAAGACGCTATTGTGTTAAAAAATATGCGGAGTAACCACATTACAATTGGTTGCACAAAGCATGCACATGGTATTCATTTTCATTTTAAAGATTTTCCTTTCTTCGGAATATGGGCTGCTAAGGATGCTGATTTTGTTTGTCTTGAACCCTGGTGCGGTATTGCAGATGGCGTTGACCACAACCAGCAACTGAAAGATAAGGAAGGGATAATTAACCTGCCGGCAAATACTAACTGGCAGCGAAGCTGGACGGTGGAATGTTTTTAATCCAAATGAAAAAATGACTAACACCGAAATTGAAGCCAGCTTATATAGGTTTATCAGGCCGAAGTACCCTGATGTTGAAATTAAGGTGCTGAATAGTGATGAAAACATTCGCCAGGTATTTTTTACTGCAAGCCCCCTTTAAAGACTTATATCCACAACAACGGTATCACTATTTGATTCATTCAATTCCTGGTGATTTCTTCGAAAAAAATTTGACTAATACAGAATGGCTTGAATTGGCGCCGGGAGAAGATCCTGATGAACTTGACTATCATGACGATGAAACGCTTAAAGAAATAACTGAGTCTGTGTTGAGTGTTTTACAGTACAAAGTTGATTTTGTTTCCATACTGGACAGACTATTTATGAAAGAGGATGCAGCATGTTGCGGAGACTTCTCGCATTCAAAAAAAATATTGAAACAGCTGGATTTTCCGGCAGCGGCACAATTTGATATTTTTCATGTTTTGATGAAGAAGGGAGGATATTGTGATTGCGAGATTTTATTCAATGTATTTCGCGAAAGTGAGTATGCTCAAAAGTATTGGAGCAGCAGGTCCTGGTAGTTTTAGCCCCCGATTTTTATTCCAGCTCTTCACAAAAATAGCCTGCTTCAGTCAACAGGTTTTCTACTTCTTTGCCGGGAATATCGTTGGCTACCACCCGTAAAATTTTGTCGCAATCATGCAGGTCTACATTCCATTTATAAATATCGGGGTGTATGTTTAAACTGCTTTCTACGGCGTTGATATGATTAACATCTGTGAGGTTGGTTTTAAATACGAGTATCTGCATACAACACATTTTAGTTACACAATATCTTTACGAATTTTATTTTAAAATGTACAGGCATACACCTTTTGATGTATGCCTGCAGCGGCTTTTGCTTATTGTTTTGTATCCACCTGTTCATGTTCCTGCATTCCCCACCGGCCGCCACAGCGATTTCTCCATTCTGCTTTAAATTTTTCCTTTTCTTCCGGCGTCATGTGCCCCATCTTTTCCTGTAGCCTTGCTTTCCATTGCTGTCTGCCCGAACCACAGGGCCCGCCTTTAAAGCCACCAAACAATATTTTACTCAATAATAGAATACCGAGGGCTTGCACAAACGTAATTGTTTTTACCCCTAAAACTGCCGGCAGTATGGCATTCCACAAGCCCATTACTATAAAGCCTGCCAGCAGTAACACGGCGACGAAGAAGGTGAAAAACATTAATCCTTTTTTTATCCAGTGCTTTTTCATTTTTATATTTTTTGTAAATCGGCAGTCATTGCTATGGCAATTGTTTTAGCTGCTTCTCTGATTTAATAATTTAGTAACTCATCTTTTAAAATCTGCAATCTTTCTCTTAAATGCAATACCGCATAGCGTTTCCGGCTGATGAGTGTGGCCACACTTACACCTGTTGCTGCTTCAATGTCTTTAAAGGAAACGCCATTCATTTCATGTTCTATAAATACGTCCCGCTGTTCGGCAGGCAGTTCGTTGAGTGCCAGTTGCAATTCGTCCCAGAAGATGTTGCGCAGGTATTCTGTTTCGGGATTGGTATCGGTTTGCAGTAAGATTTCTTTCCAGTCAAAACTGTCTTCTTCTGTTGAAGATGAAGTGAAAATATCATCTGCCAGTGGCAATTTCTTTTTGCGGTAGCTGTCGGTTATTTTATTGGTAGCCACCTTAAACAGCCAGCTGCTGGCCTGGTTAATCGGTTCGGTACTTCCGGCAAACTGGTAAAAAACATCCTGCAGGATGTCTTCCGCATCTTCCGGACTTGCCACCCTTTTTTTAATAAAGCCAAGCAAGCGCTTGCTCATACTTTTTATAATATGGGTGATATTTGTATCTCGGTCGGCACTCATTGCAGGTGATATAGTCAGCACATCTTCCATGTATACCTGTCAGACGGATAATGTTGCGCGATATTTTAAAGTTGTTAAATTATTTTTGCAAGTTCCTTGTTTTACGCAAAAAACCGGTTGGTTTTATTGATGGGTGGTTAAAACGCCACTTATTTGGAAGATGCCATAACAGGGAATGTACAAGCGTGCGACGCCAATGCAGTACCAAATAGCTTCTTAGCCCGGCCAAAAAATTATTTGTATAAAACCTGGCAATTGCCACAATAGAAACTGCTGCGGTGTTTTTTGCCGGTGTCTTCTTTTATGATGGGCAGGTTGCAACGGGTGCAGATTTTTTTATGGTAGGCCAGCCAGTGCTTTTTTAATTGATTGGCTTTTTTCCATTCTAAAAAATCGAAGCTGTAATTGCGGGCTTCTTTTACCAGCTGTTTTAAAACCGGTGCCGGTAATTTCCCGGTGATACTTTTTGGATGCAGCTTTATGCGGTACAGTACTTCGTTTTTGATGATATTGCCAACGCCGGAAAATATCTCCTGGTCCAGCAATACATCGCAAACCATTTCATCCGGTAAAGCTTTTAATTTTTTCAGCGCATTGGCAGGTTTCCATTTGTCGTTCAACACATCGCTGCTCCAGTCATAAATGTCATCAGGCTTTTCATCCAGTTGTTTGATGGCGCATGTATAAAAATAAACTGTACCGTTTTTAAAACGAAGACAAAGGCGCAGGCTTTTGTCTGCCTTTGTTTGTTCGTTAAAACTGTAACTGCCAAAAAGCAGGAAATGTATTCTAAGGGTGGTGTGCGGAAAGCAAATTAAAAAGTGTTTACCCCAGCTTTTAAAATCAATTACTTTTTTATTGATGAGGCCGGGTGCATCAATGGAAGCATTGCCAAAAGCATCCAGCACTTTTTTGTTGTTGAATTGCCGGACAAGTTCTTTCAGTAGTACGATGGATGGTCCTTCGGGCATATTATTTTAATTATTGTCCTGCAAAAGCAAATCCATTTATACTGTAGTATTTATTTATTGCAGGCTGAGGTTAATCAGATGAAATATTGTGTTGCTTAGATAAAGCAAGACAGGATTTGTAGTTGGGCAAATAAGTAAATTAATGAGGTAGAATTTCGTCAAAGCCCTCAAATACATGAGTAAGTTTATACACAACAGAATAGTGAAAAAATAAAAGCACTTGCATTTTTTACTTATTATAAAGCAAAGGAAATATTCGCCCAGGGTTTTATCACTTCTTATGCTCTGCAGCAATTCACGTATTAATAGTGATATTGATGCTGAATCAACCTTCCTAAAATTCCCCGTTGATCATTGTAGATGATTTATCTACGCAATTTTCTATGGCGATGAATAAAATGAAATGGTGCCAATACAACAAGATTCCACACACAACTTCAGCCTTCACTAAAGAATGGCTTGCAGGATAAAAGTCAGTGTCAACGGCACGATTTTTTTATAAGCTCATTCAATATATTTTCTTTCATTTTTTAAAATAGCAATTATGACAACTCCAAATTTAAGCGGTAAGAAAGTGGCCATCATTACAGAGCATGGTTTTGAAGAAGTTGAACTTACCAGCCCAAAGAAAGCTTTGGAAGAAGCGGGAGCAACCGTGCATATTATTTCGACACATGACTCGGTGAAGGCCTGGGATACTGATCATTGGTCGATAGAGCTTCCGGTGGATGCGCAAATTGACCAGGTAAGCAGTGATGATTATGATGCTTTGCTGATACCGGGTGGTGTATTGAACCCGGATAAGATGAGGACACAACGGCCATTTATTTCTTTTGCAGAAGAATTTTTAGAAGCAGGTAAACCTGTAGCCGCCATTTGTCACGGGCCGCAACTACTGATTGAAACAGGCCTGATAAAGGGAAAAGAAATGACTTCTTATCCGTCTTTAAAAACAGACCTTACCAATGCTGGTGTGTATTGGGTAGATAAGGAAGTGGTTACCGATAATGGTTTGATAACTAGTAGAAGCCCTGAAGATCTACCTGCATTTAATAAAAAGATAATTGAAGAGTTTGCGGAAGGGGTTCACAAAACCAGGAATGCATTTTCATCGACTGATGTGGCAAATTAATTACTAACAATAAATATTAACCCATGGCAAAATATTCTAAAGCAGCTTCCAAAGAAGTTGAATCCTCCATGAAAAAAATGGAGAACGGTACACTTAAAAGTGGCAAGTCCGGAAAAAAAGTAACCAATCCCAAACAGGCTGTTGCAATAGGGTTGTCTGAAGCAAGAGAGAAGGGGGAAAAGGTTCCATCAAAAAGTGCTTCCTCTTCGGGTAAAAAAACTACTTCATCCAAAAAGTAATTGCACAGATTTTTAACACGTTACTACCCGGTTGATCTTCAACCGGGTAGTTTAATTTTAGCACCTGAAAGATTGCCCTGATTTTTCAGGTGTTTTTTGAAGGAGTTTTCGGGTTGCATATCATAGCAATTCGACTGTTTTATTTACACATTACCGGTTTCGTCTTCATCGTCATTGGCTTCACTGTAAGAATTGTTTTCTTCATCTTCCTCGCCAATCATTTCATCATCGTCATCTAAATCAGCACCGGGTACGTCCAGGTCTTCGCCCGTTAAATCTGTGCCTTCGTTCAATGCTTCACCATCTTCATCCGTATCGTCCAGCTGCGCACGCTGTTCGTTCAAATCTTCCTTATTGTTTTCATCTCCCGCAGCATCCAGTAAATCCAATTCCTGCTTTGTGATGCTGGCATCCTGGTCTTCCTTGTCAATCTGATTGATGGTCTCGTTTTTGCTTCCTGCAGCTGTATTAGTTTGTTCGTTTGTCATAATTAGTTTTTATAAATAAGCAGGCAAAAGCATGCCAATAAAAGTTATCTGTCTACTCTTGCTTCTGATTCAATGTCAATTTCTTAATTGATAAAGGCAGGCAAGACGCACCAACTTTTTAAGCGAACAAATATTAAGCTGCATACAGGTTTTAAAAAGTTGATAATTTAATTTTTCTTTTTTGTTGAATGGTACACATTTTGGTTATCAACAATTATCCCGGTTGAAACTTTTACCTGCGTTGGCATTCAATAACTCCATATATATACAAGCCGGCTTTATTCAAAGAGCCGGCTTTTTATTTTAATCACGCTCGTGTTCAGCATTCATACATAATTGAATGCTGAAAAAAAAGATTCACCTGTTATCTTCTGAACTCTTTCTCTTCATCCTGTTCGTCTTCATCTTCTTCTGCCAGTTCATCAAAATCATCCGGCGAGGTTAAAAAATTATCTTCGTCTGATTCACTGTCCGTTTCGGCCGCAATCAAAGCATAAGCTTCACCATCAATATCTTTTTCTTCCAGGGCATCCAGTTCATCCGCTGTAATTTCTTCCTCTTCATTAACCATATCCAGCTGGTCGTCGCCGTCAGTTGAAGCTGCAAATTCCATGGTATCGTGTTTCAATTCGGGAGCAATTGGTTCCGGTGTAGCATCCTTGTTCTTTTTCATAATTGATTGTTTTAATTACCTGATGTAAAATTATGCCAATAAGGTAATTTTTGCAATGACTATCTTTAATTACCTGCCGGCAAAATACCTTAGCTTGTAATTTTGAAACTTAAATTTTCTGCACCGTTTTCCTTGTTATTTTTATAAAAATTTTACCAATGCACCAGCCTGATTACACTGCAAAAAAAATAGCCACCTCCATTACCATCGATGGCAATGTCGATAAACCGATATGGCAGCAGGCCGGCTGGAGTAAACGCTTTGTGGATATGGTTACCGGGGATGCGGGAATGTACAATACGCAAACAGCCATCCTTTGGAATGAGGAACATTTATACATTGCTTTTAAGGCAGAGGAACCTTTTGTATGCGCACAGCTTACAGAACGGGACAGTATTGTTTTTTTAGAAAATGACCTGGAACTTTTTATTGAGGGGAAAGATTGTTATTACGAACTTGAAATAAATGCGGCCAATACGGTGTACGAGGTATTTTTTATCTGGAAAGATGCTTATGTAAAAGGAGGCAGATTTGATACACCGCAGTTTGACGTGCATCAGCAACAGGCCTATACTTTTGGCGGCGATTACGACCGGAGTGGCCCCAGTTTCTGGAAGGGAACCAACCCCCGTGGCATTCGCTGGGCCTTTACCAATTTTGATATGCCGGGTCTGCAAACTGCAGTGCAGGTGCAGGGAACATTAAATGATAATACAGATGTTGATACAGGATGGACCTTAGAACTGGCCATACCGTGGAGCAGCCTAGCTTTGCTGGATCCTGAAAAGACAGTACCACCTGTTAGCGGCGATGTATGGACCATGTTTTTAGGGAGATTTCAAAAATTGATGAACGGCGGAAAAGAAGTTATACCTCATCCTGCAATGGTGTTAACCAGCCACGGCATTTATGATACGCATATGCCTGAAAAGTGGAGCAGGATAGCTTTTGAAATGTAGTTGATTTTCGGAGACAATGTTCATTTGCAAACGGGCAGAATAATGATCTCTAGTAGCAAAAATCACCCTGGCCCTTGTTGTTCTGCATTAATTTAGAAGAAGCAGCAATGGCTTTTATTTTTTTATTTACTTCTTTTCCTATCCAGTACAGGTGACTTACACCGGCATGCAGCAGACCTTCTCCAAGATCGGCTTCGGTATACACATAAGCATTGCTTTTTTTAGTTGAATTTTTTACAGGCATTGTATTTTATTTTAAGATTGAGGATGATGTTTACTTGCTTTGTCACTTACGTGTTTAAAGCAAGTACTACAAAACCCCAGTGCTTTTTTAATTTCGCTTACACATACAGGGGTATTTATAACGGGCAATTGAGAAATAAATTGCGGCAATTAATTCCACACAATATCAACATTTGTGGAAATGAGTTGGGGTAAAGTCAGTCAGTTTAGGCCCGCGGTGCTTTGGGGATATTTTTTTCTGGTACAGCAAAGTACAATTTGCGTTCAATTTTTAACTTGGGGATAACTGCTGTTATTTTACTGACTTGTATATCACCCCATCCCTCATTACCCAGCGTACATCACTCAATGCCTGGATATCTTTTGTGGGATCATTTTTTACTGCAATGATATCCGCCAGGTTACCGGCTTTCAGTTCACCCAGCAATGGTTGATCCAGCAGGGCGGCAGCGTTGATGGTAGCGGTTTGTATGGCCTGCAGGGGCGTGTAGCCGTATTGCACCAGGAATGAAAAATCTTTTGATTCAGGCATGTTCCAGTCGTAGCCGCCGATGTCCGTGCCATAGGCAATTTTTACACCCGCCTTCATGGCTTTTTTAAACAAGGCAGGTTCAGATTCAGCAAATAGTTGATTGATGGGACTGCCTGCTTTGGCCCTTCCCTCCGCTACAAAATCATTCACATAAATGGTAGGGCACCAGTATACATTTTTTTGCACCATCAGGGCAATGCATTCATCATCCATTCCAAAACCATGTTCAATAGAAGATGCGCCGGCATTGATAGCGGCAAGAATACCATCTCTTGTTACGGCATGTGCAGCCAGTTTTCTGCGGCTGCGAATTGTTTCATCTCCGATGGCCATGATTTCTTCTGATGTAAAATTCGGGCTACTGCGATAACTGCCATCCGCCAATTTATAATAGCCCCTGTCCGCATAAATCTTTATCCAGTCTGCACCATGCGCAATCTGCTGCCGCACAGCTCTGCGTGCTTCATCCGCACCGGTAATTTCCTGCAGGCCTTTGGGCATGGTCAATTCCCAGGCATATTCTTTTTCACTGACCGGGTAATGGCCGGTAGTGTTAATGGCGAGTGTGGAGACAAACATTCTTGGCCCGGGTATTACATTGTTTTTGATTGATTTTTTAAGATCTACATCGGCATAACCTGCACCTTCTGTCCCCAGGTCACGGATGGTGGTAAAGCCCTGCTGTAAAGCAATATTGCAGCTGCGTACAGCCCGGATGGTGCGGTAGGGAATGGATTCTTTTAATATCTGCACATCATAATCTTCAGCCGTAATATCGCCCTGCAGCAATACATGGGTATGGCAGTCTATCAGGCCGGGAAGCACTGTATAAGCTGTTAAGTCAATCACCGTATCAGCTTTTATTTTTGCAAGGGCACCTGGCGGAAGTATACTGCCAATGCTGTTACCGTTTATAACAATCATTACATTTTTACTCATCTCGCCCGTGCGTACATCCAGCACCTGGCCACACTTAAGCACTGTTACTTTTTGCGACTGCGCGGTAAAAAATGAAATACAACAAAGAATAGAAAGTAACGATCTCATAAATTAGTTTTAAGCCTTTAAAGTACAACATTCCTTTTACCGGTGGTAATTGAGGAAAGATAAAATCGGTTAGAAGGCGAGTTTGCTTCCACAGAATCAATTGTAATACGCCAGGCCTGGCATGTGTTAGCCACTGCAAAATTGTTATTTATAACTTAATAAAGCAGGCCATTCAACAGGATGGTATTTTGTATCTTTAATGCTTATTCAACAAGTTTGTATGAAAAAATATTGCATTTCCTTTTTGGCCTTGCTGATGGCCATCAACAGCCACGCACAAAAAACAGTAACACTTCCCAACGGCTGGCAATTATCTCCTGCAGGTAAAAGTTTTTCGCTGGGCGATTTGCCGCTGAACATGGCCGTTAGTAAAAGCAAAAAATGGATGGCCGTTACCAACAACGGGCAAAGCACGCAAAGCCTGCAGCTGATTGATATTGCCGCCGAAAAAGTAGTTGACAATATTGAGATTGCTAAAAGCTGGCTGGGGCTGCAGTTTACAGCCGATGAAAAATATTTATATGCCGCCGGTGGTAATGATAACTGGATATTAAAATATGCAGTAGTAAAAAATAAGCTGGTATTAAAAGACAGCATTTCGCTGGGTGCAAAGTGGCCCAATAAAATTTCCCCGGCGGGTATGGCTATTGATGATGCCAAACATGTATTGTACGTTGTTACAAAAGACGACAATGCCTTGTACCTCATTAACCTGCTTACTAATAAAGTGATACAGCAGGTAAAACTGGAGGCAGAAGCTTATACCTGTTTACTATCGCCCGATAAAAAGCAACTCTATATCAGTTGCTGGGGATGTGATAAAGTAGTGGTGTTTGATACAGATAAAAAAACAATCAGCGGTCAGGTTGCAGTGGGCGATAACCCCAATGATCTTTGCATTACGGCCAATGGCAAATATTTATTTGTTGCCAATGCCAACGATAATTCAGTAAGCTTGATAGATGTTAAAAAGGCAGCTGTTCTGGAAACACTGTCAGCCTCTTTATTTGCCGATGCTCCTCCCGGAAGCACTACCAACGCACTGGCTTTGAGCCCTGATGAAAAGACCTTGTATATCGCTAATGCAGATAATAATTGCCTGGCTGTTTTTGATATCAGCACGCCGGGCTCCAGCCACTCAAAAGGATTTATTCCCGTGGGTTGGTACCCCACTTGTGTAAAGGCAATTGGTAATAAAATATGGGTCACCAACGGAAAGGGATTTTCTTCTTTTGCCAACCCCGCTGGTCCCAACCCAATTAAAAAACACAAAGTGGTTTTCCAGGGCGATGATAAATCGAATCCGATCAAAGAACAATATATTGGCGGATTATTTATCGGTACCATGAGTGTTATTGATATTCCGACACCGGAACAACTGGGAGAGTATGCAAAGCAGGTGTATAAAAATTCGCCGTACACAAAAGAGCGGGAAACAATCAGCCAGGGCGAATCAGGTAATCCCATTCCGCAAAAAATTGGCGATCCTTCCCCGATAAAACATGTCTTCTATATCGTTAAAGAAAACCGTACTTACGACCAGGTGTTGGGAGATATAAAGGAAGGCAACGGCGATACCAGCCTGGTATTGTTTGGCGAAAAAGTTACGCCCAACCAGCACAAACTGGTAAAGGATTTTGTTTTGCTGGATAATTTTTATGTGGATGGAGAGGTAAGTGCCGACGGGCATAACTGGAGCCTGGGTGCGTACGCAACGGACTACCTGGAAAAAAACTGGGTAACAAGTTATGGCGGTCGCGGTGGCGAATATGATGCAGAAGGGACACGGAAAGTTGCCAACAATAAAGGCGATTTTATCTGGGGCGCCTGTAAAAAAGCCGGCATCAGTTACCGTACTTACGGCGAGTTTGCAGATGATTATAAAGCCAATATTCCTGTATTGGAAAACCATTTTTGTCCTTACTACACCAGCTGGGACCAGCATGTGAGAGATACAACAAGAGTAGGCCAGTGGAAACGTGATTTTGATTCACTCGTTGCTATTAACGCATTGCCGCAATTAAATACTTTCCGTTTAATCAACGATCACACAGAAGGTATGAGCAAAGGCAGGCCTACACCGTTTGCGCATGTGGCAGACAATGACCTGGCAGTGGGCATGTTTATAGATTACCTGAGCAAAAGCCCGGTATGGAAAGAGAGTGTGGTTTTTGTGTTGGAAGATGATGCACAGAATGGTCCTGATCACGTAGATGCACACCGTAGCCCGGTGTATGTTGCAGGCCCTTATGTAAAAAGAAACTTTGCAGATCACACACCCTATACAACAAGTGGCGTACTGCGTACCATTGAATTAATTTTAGGCATTCCGCCCATGAGCCAGTATGATGCAGCTGCAACCCCGCTCTGGCGAAGCTTTACAGCCGTTCCGGATTTTACACCTTATAATACACTTCCTGCGCAGGTAGACATCACAGAAAAAAATCTGGTGTGGAATCAGCTCTCTAAAAAGTCAGCTACTTTTGATTTTAGCAAAGAAGACAGGATACCCGATATGGAATTCAGTGAAGTAATTTGGAAAGGCGTTAAAGGAATACATTCAAAAATGCCGGCTCCAAAACGGGCCGCCTTTTTAACAGTAAACCCGAAAGAAAAGGAAGACGACTGACCTGGTAAGTAATACATAATTGTCGCCTTAATTACCATATTTCTTCCTGCACGTTTTCCAATATCCCTCAATTTAGGAGGATACAATTTAACAGGATGCACAATTAATCATTTTGTTTTTGACACAAGCTGCAAACGCTTGCTGTTTCAATTTTTTCATATCAAATTTCCAGCTTCTGCAAATGACGTAATTTTGCCGCATGTTTTACGCAGCAGCTGCCCTGCCGGTTCAATAACGGGCGGGGAGTCTGCATAACTTAACCACATGTCAGCAGAACATCAACGTTTAGCAATTAATTATAAAAAACCTATTCCCCTTGAACAGTGGGGTCCATACCTCAGCGAACGGCAATGGGGTACGGTACGGGAAGATTATGGCTACCATGGTGATGCATGGGGCTACCTGCCTTTTGATCAGTCGCATTACAGAACCTATCGCTGGGGCGAAGATGGTATCGCCGGTATTTCTGATTATTTTCAGAATTTATGTTTTTCCGTAGCACTATGGAATGGTAAAGATAAGATACTCAAGGAGCGGTTATTTGGTCTCGGTAATTACGAAGGCAATCACGGGGAAGATGTAAAGGAATTGTATTATTACCAGGACAATATTCCGACGCATTATTACATGGAATATCTGTACAAATACCCGCAGAAAGAGTTTCCGTACGAAGACCTGAAAGCCACCAACCGCAGCCGTTCCATGCTCGACCCTGAGTATGAAATATTGGATACCGGCGTGTTTGACAACGATGAATATTTTGATGTAAATATTACTTACGCAAAACAAAATTCGCAGGACATTTTTATCAAGATTGATGTTACTAATCGCTACGATAAACCGGCAGCCATCACTGTATTGCCCACACTGTGGTTTTACAACCGCTGGGTCTATACACCTGATGAGCAAAAGCCAACACTGACCCTGCTTAATAAGACAACAGTAAAAGCCTATCACCGCCGTATGGGCCATTATTATTTTTATTTTCAGCAGCCTGAGGATGCGTTGTTTACAGAAAATGAAACCAATCTTGCCAAAGCAACAGGGGCTGCCAATGCAACTCCTTTTGTGAAGGATGCTTTTCATGATGCCATTATTGATGGCGCCATTCGTAAAAAGTTGCGCAATAAAAAAGAAGGCACCAAGTTTTCACCGGTGTATGAACTAAAATTAAAGGGAGGCGAAACCAAAACCATTTATTGTCGCCTTACCAACAAGGTAGAGGATAAACCTTTTAACAACGGGTTTGAAAATATATTCGCTGTGCGCAAAAAGGAGGCGGACGATTTTTACACAACCATCCTGCCTGGTAATATACCTGATGACCTGAAAAATATACAACGTAAGGCATTGGCGGGCATGTTATGGAGCAAGCAATATTATCACTATGATGTGGAGCGATGGCTTACTACAAGTGATGGCATTACGCCGGTAAATGATGGCAAAAAAACGGGCCGCAACAATGACTGGACGCATTTAAAAAACCAGGACATTATCGCCATGCCCGACAAATGGGAGTACCCATGGTATGCCGCCTGGGACCTGGCTTTCCATTGTATTTCGCTGGTGATGGTGGACCCTGTATTTGCCAAGAACCAGTTGCTGCTGATGATGCGGGAATGGTACATGAAACCCGATGGGCAACTACCTGCCTATGAATGGAATTTTAGTGACGTAAATCCGCCGGTACAGGCATGGGCTGCGCTGGAAGTGTACCGCATCGAAAAAGAAACCAGCGGCACAGGCGACGTTGTTTTTCTGAAAAAAATATTTCAAAAGTTGCTTATCAATTTTACCTGGTGGATTAACCGGAAAGACCGTAAAGGCAATAATATTTTTGAAGGCGGATTTTTAGGCCTGGATAATATTGGTGTATTTAACCGCAGCCATAACCTGAGCGATGCAATGCAACTCGAACAGGCCGATGGCACCAGCTGGATGGGCATGTACGCATTGAACATGATGGACATGGCGCTGGAGATTGCCAAACATGATGGCGCTTTCGAAGATATGGCAACCAAGTTTTTTGAACATTTTGTATTGATCTCTGAGGCCCTCAATAGTCACAGCCTGTGGAATGAAGAAGATAAGTTTTATTATGACTCATTGCGCATTGGTGATGATGCGCCGATGCCGTTGCGGATACAAAGTATTGTTGGCTTAACAAGTTTATTTGCTGTAAGCATTATGGACAGGGAAGTATTCGAACGCCTGCCTGATTTTAAAAAGCGGGTGGACTGGTTTGAAAATTATCGTGAGAAAAACAACCTGTTCTGGCCCAACGAAGAACATGGTGATGGTGAAGAAATATTGATTTCACTGGTAAAGAAAGACCGGTTGATTCACCTGCTGCACCGTATGCTGAATGAAGATGAATTTTTATCTCCCGGCGGTATACGTGCCTTGTCGAAGTATCATGCGGCCAATCCATACTCTGTAACGATCGATGGCATTAAATATGAAATTCAATACGATCCGGGTGATTCGACCAGTAATCTTTTTGGCGGCAACAGTAATTGGCGTGGCCCGGTTTGGGTGCCTATCAATTATCTTATCATCCGGTCTGTAAAAAAGTATGGTGAATTTTATGGAGATCATTTAAAAGTAGAATGCCCCGTAGGATCGGGAAAATTTTTGAACCTGGTAGAGGTATCCAAAGTATTAACTGATAGAATTGTAAGTCTGCTGGCCCTGAATGAAGCAGGTGAGCGCAGGTTGTATGGCGATGATAACTGGTTTTATAAAAAGCCGGGCAACGAAAAGCTGGTTTTGTTTTATGAATACTTTCACGGCGATAGCGGCAGGGGGTTAGGGGCCAGTCACCAAACAGGCTGGACCTCGCTGGTAGCAGATTTAATTGGTGGATGTGAGGTGAAGAAAGAGGAATGGAAAGAGGGCACCGGGCATGAAATTTTTATTGATGATGATGAAGATGACGGATAGTAAAAGAAATTGCAGGTATTATTTTAAACAATCAATAGTATGTCTATAACAAAAGAATCCGAATTGGCAGGGATGCAAAAAGTAAGTGAAGCAGTGGCGATCACGCTTAGAGAAATGCGCAGGCATTGTATACCCGGCATGACCGCTAAGCAACTGGATGAGTTTGGTGGACAAATTCTAAATGAGCTGGGAGCGAAGTCCGCACCGTGTTTAACGTATGGCTTTCCCGGATGGACCTGTATCAGCGTTAACAACGAAGTAGCACACGGCATTCCGTCAGAAGCAAAAATATTAAACGAAGGCGACCTGATCAACATTGATGTATCTGCAGAGTTGGATGGCTTCTGGAGCGATAATGGGGGATCATTTATTCTTGGTAAAGATTTAAATCAGCACCAGCATTTGGTGGATACATCCAAACGTATTTTGCAAAAAGCTATCAGTAATATAAAAGGTGGTGTGCGGATTGCGGACATCGGTCAATTGATAGAAACAGAAGCAAAAAAATCCGGTTATAAAGTAATTAAAAATTTAACGGGCCATGGTGTGGGAAGAAGCCTGCACGAAGAGCCACATGAAATTGCCAACTACCGCGACCGGCTTAATTTTACACGGTTTAAAAAGAATTCGGTTGTTGCCGTAGAAACTTTTATCTCCACCAGCTCAACCATTGCCAATACACAGGCTGATGGCTGGACGCTGATGGGAGATAAGGGCGGATATGTAGCACAACATGAACATACGATTATTGTAACCGATAGAATGCCGGTTATTTTAACTGCGTTGAATGAAATATGGAACTAGCCAGTTTTTTATAAGAGTTTACGCCTTTTTCAAAAGGTATAAACTCCATTGTATCAATAACGTTTAGCCCTGTCATACTGTACCGGCCATGCAATGTCTTCGCCCAGTTCTTTTGCCGCATGTAAAGGAAAATACGGATCCCGTAAAAACTGGCGGGCAAGGATAATCAAATCAGCCTGGCCGTTTGCCAATATATTTTCTGCTTCGGTTGCGGTAGTAATTAAACCAACGGCACCGGTTAATAAGGGAGTTTCTTTTTTTATTTTTTCTGCAAACGGTACCTGGTACATAGGTACCAAAGGAATTTTTTGTTCCGGTGAATTTCCTCCGGATGAACAATCAATCAGATCAACGCCCACCTCTTTTAATTTATTTGATAGTAGTACCGAATCTTCTTCCGTCCATCCACCGGTTACCCAGTCCGTTGCGGAGATGCGAACAAACAGTGGCAATTTTTCTCCCATTATTTTACGGGTGTCTGAGGCAATTTCGAGCAACAGCCTTGTCCTGTTTTCAAAACTGCCGCCATATTCATCTATGCGTTTATTGCTGAGTGGTGATAAAAATTCATTGAACAAATACCCATGGGCGGCGTGCAATTCAATTACTTTGAAACCTGCTTTCAGCGCACGTTGGGTGGCAGCAGCAAAATCATTTTTTAGTTTGGCGATGTCTTCACCCGTCATTGCTTTTGGCAGCGGTTCACCGTTGGTATGTGCAATAGCGCTGGGAGCTATGGTCTGCCAGGCTCCTTCTTCAGCAGTTAACGGTTTGTTGCCTTTCCACGGTACATGGTGACTTGCTTTCCGGCCTGCGTGCGCCAGTTGTATACCAGGTACAGAACCCTGAGACTCAATAAAACTGGTGATACGTTTTAAGAAATCAACCTGTTCATCTTTCCAGATACCCAAATCACCAGGCGAAATTCTTCCTTCAGGAGAAACGGCTGTTGCTTCCATAATTATAAGCCCGGCACCGCCTACTGCACGACTGCCCAGGTGTACGAGATGCCAGTCGTTGGCAAAACCATCGGTGGCTGAATATTCGCACATTGGTGAAACGGCGATCCTGTTTTTAAACTGAATATCCCTTATTGTAAGCGGTTGAAAAAGTAATGACATGTTTTTATTTTTTGCAAATGTCTGATGATTTGTTGATTAAAAATTGGTTTGTTTTAGCTTTGGCTAACAACGTGCCAGTTAATTTATTTTGGTTATTGTATTCGCTTCAATTATCTGTAAAACTTTTTTCAGGGTTTTTTAATTTTTTTTTGGTCATAATTAAAAATCGTCGTTTATTTGTCTATCAAAATAGTAGACTAATAGTTTACCGAGAAAAACATTTCAAATTTAAGGCAGCTTTTAACCACCATCAGCTGCCGCAGTTTTAAAAAAACTAACATGAATCTTTCCAACAAAAGTATGCGCTCAGCCGCATCGGTGGTAGTACGTTATTTTCAATCCTGCAGCAAAGTCTGTTGTTGCTGCTGTTGATCTTTCAGCCTTGCAATCTTTCATTTTTAATTACGTGAGCTTGTTATTGCGGTATTTTATTTCGTAATACCTATGCCTGTCGTAACCCTGTACCAGTGGCGTGTTAGCCGGTGGTTGGCTACTGTTATTTGTACAGGTTACGCCAGGTATCAATATCATAGCAATTAATATAAACCCCGCACGTGAGGCGGGTTTCACCAAGGCATTTTTGCTCATCAGAATAGGTAAGCGGGCATTTTATTGCCTCAATTAAATGCACAGATAATAAAACAACCGGTAAATTTTATTGCACCGGAAATTAAACCATATACCAATCAACATGAGTACAATTAAATTATACAATAAGGCAAAGCTGTTTATCATAACGGCATTGCTGGCGCTGAAAATTTTTCCATCCATTGCACAGGATGGAGTGCTGACAAATATTACGGGCCGTATTATAGAGCAGAAAACAAAAAATGGATTAACTGGTGCGACGATACACCTGCAGGGCTCTACCAATACAGTAACCACGGATGAGAAGGGTGCATTCAAACTAACCACTTATAAAAAAGCACCCTTCCTGCTTTCCATCAGTTTTGTTGGCTACCAATCGCAGGATATACAAGTTACGGACAGTGAACCTGTAACGGTTACGCTTGCTGAAACTTCTAACCAGTTATCGGAAGTGGCAGTTGTTGGGTATGGAACACAAAGAAGAAAAGACGTCACGGGTTCAATTGCCACCATACCCAGGGAAAATCTGAACCAGATAACACCTTCTTTTGATAATCTTTTACAAGGCGCTGTTGCCGGACTAAACGTTACACAAAGCTCCGGGCAGCCGGGCGCTACTTCCAGCATCAGGATACGCGGTGGAAACTCGCTGAGTTTTGGTAATGATCCATTGTATGTAATTGATGGATTTATTTATTATAATGATAACGGGTTGACGAATCTCAATCCTGCTTCCGGATCAGCCGTGACAGGGGTTTCCACCAATGGGTTGGCTACCATTAATCCAAGCGATATCGAGTCGATCGATGTATTAAAAGATGCCTCCGCTACAGCCATTTATGGTTCAAGGGGAGCGAACGGTGTGGTAATCATTACGACAAAAAAAGGTTCTAAAGGCTCCAACAATATTTCTTATACCGGTTCTTATGGAACACAGCGGGTGGATAAAAGAAATGATGTGCTCACCGGTCCCCAATGGGCAAAACTGTTTGATGATTTATACAAGGCAACGCCTACTATCCAGGTTGGACTGGCTGGCAACAAAAGGGTCATCGATTCATTGGGTGCGGCCGGAGTAAATGCGGATTGGGCCGGAGAAGCCATCCGCAGAGGCAACTCTCAAAATCACCAGTTAAGTATTTATGGCGGTGATGAAAAATCCCGGTATTCTATCCAGGGAAATTATTTTAACCAGGAGGGCACGCTGATAGCAACCGATTTTAAACGATACTCAGCACGCTTTAATTACGAGAAGAATTTTACATCCAAACTAAAAATTGCTACCAGCATTTTCGGGAGCAATTCAAACGAAAATAAATTAAGAGGCTCCGCATATAATGATATTGGTTTCAGCAGTGCTTATTCGTCTTTGTATTTAACCAATCCTTTGCAGACCATTAAAAACGCAGACGGATCATACAATACGACCCTGCAGCCGGCGCTGGGTGGTACAATCAATACTATCAACGGTCAGCAATATGCAGATAATCCTATCCAGGCAATTAATTCAATTACCAATCAAACAAAGCTTTCCCGGTTGCTAGGCAATTTTTCTGCCGAGTACAAATTACTGGATGGCTTAACAGCAAAGACAACTTTCGGTACGGATATGTTAAATACCAAGCTGTATTATTTTGCACCTTCCTATACAGCTGCCGGTAACTCTAGCGGTACGATTGCAGGCTCGGGTTCAGTTGGTACAATCAATTATATTGGTTGGCTGAATGAAAATACAATCACCTATGATCACTCATTTAAAGCCAAACATTTTATTAACCTGCTGGCGGGTTACACAACACAATACCAAAAATCAGAAAATACTTTTCTTGCTGGAACAACTTTTCCTTCCGATGCTTTAGGATACAATAATTTATACCTGGCTACCGCCAATAAAGTGACCGGCTCAGGCGAGGCAAAACAAACCTGGAATTCATGGCTGGGCAGGGTTTCTTATTCATTTGAACATCGTTACAATTTAACCGTATCAGGCAGGTTCGACGGAGCCTCTACAACAGGCGCCAATAACAAATGGGGCTTCTTTCCATCTGTTGGATTTTCCTGGAATGCATCAGATGAGAAGTTCTTAAAACAGTTTGATAAAATCATCAGCAACGCTAAATTAAGGTTGACAGCCGGCCGTGCAGGCAACGCCAATTTCCCTGCCTACAGTTCAATAGCCACCATCAACTCCAACGGTTATTATTTCGGTAGTCCGCTCTCGGCGGTAAACGGATTGTCGCCGACACAGCCATCCAATCCTGATTTATCATGGGAAACAACCACGCAATACAATGCAGGAATTGACCTCGGTTTTTTTCATAACAGGATAACGTTGACAGGTGATGTATACTATAAAAAAACAACCGATTTGTTTATCAGCGGTGGTGGTTTGATTCCACTGGCAACGGGCTATTCAACTATTTCTGAAAACATCGGCAGCCTTGAAAACAAGGGTCTGGAACTGTCACTTACAACAGAGAATATTAAGACCACGGATTTCTCCTGGAAGTCAACACTGATCTATGCAAGAAACGTAAGTAAAATTTTGAGCCTCGGTCCAAGCAAATCTTTTCAACCTGTGGCACCGACAGGGCAGGTATCTCCTGTGATTGTAAAAGTGGGGCTTCCGGTGGGTACGTTTTGGGGATATAGTACAGACGGTTTGCTTACTATGGCGGATGTATACGGGGAAGCACCAGCACCAAAATTATCAGGTGTATCTCAGCAAACAGGCGACAGGAAATACCTGCATGCAGCCGGTGTTACAGGCAAGTCTATTACTACCACCGACAAGCACAACCTGGGCAGTGCACAGGCAAAATTTACAGCCAGTTTCAGCAATACCCTCAGTTATAAGGATTTTGATCTGAACTTTCTTTTCCAGGGATCTTTTGGCAATAAAATATTTAACCTGTTGCAACAGCAATTAGAAAAAACAACTACTACAAGTAATGTTTCTGCTGTGTTGCTGGACAGGTGGGATTCTGTAGCCAATCCAAAAGGCCGTTTTCCTAAAGTCGTGAATGCGCCTGTGGTACAGGTCCAGGATACCTACATTGAAGATGGCTCTTATGTGCGCTTAAAAAATATTTCCCTGGGTTATAATTTCCCTAAAAAGTTTGCATCAAAAATCGGCGCCAAACAAGTTAAGCTGAATGTATCTGCTCAAAATGTATTAACCATTACATCTTATACAGGTGCTAATCCCGAAGCCAATTTCTACGACCAGAATAACCTGCAGCCGGGTATTGACTTCGGTGTATATCCCAATTATAAAACCTACCAGGTTGGTGTAACGGTTATCTTCTAAATTTTAAAAACAGCAAACAATGAAACAAACAATAATAGCATCTTCTTTAGCAGTTTTATTAGCAAGCTTGTTAACCTCCTGCAATAAGCTGAAAGAAAATCCACTCGGTAATTTAACACCGGGAAGCTTTTACCAAACACAGTCGGATGCGGTGGCAGCAGTTACCGCAGTCTACAGTACGCTAAGTACCGACATCAATAATGATTTCGCAATCTATGGCCGTAACCTGAATTTGGTGGTAGACAACCCGAGCGATAACCAGGTGTACAGTCCGTCCAATACCAACCCTGATGTGAGGGCTTTGGGCACGGCAACTTATGTAAGCACCAACGACAGGGTGCGTAAAATATACGGGCAGTTATACTGGAGTATCAACAAAGCAAATATTGCCATTGATAACATTCCGGCGATACCTGCGGCGCAGTTTTTAGATCCTTCGCATAGTGCACTAAACCTGGTAAGAGAAGCCAGATTTATCAGGGCCCTGGGTTATTTTAACCTGGTGCGTTTGTTTGGTGACGTGCCCGTAGTGTTACACGATTTAACCTCACTTAACGTGAATGATTTGAAAATAAACAGAACACCAAAAGATTCGGTTTACCTGCAGATAAAGGCTGACCTGGATTCTGCAACGCTGTTACCCGATACGTATTTTGGCGCAAACGTGGGGCGTGTTACAAGCGGTGCTGCACATGCTTTGCTGGCAAAAGTGTATACAACGCATTACGAATGGGACAAGGCAAAAACTGAGTTGGAAAAAGTTATTTCCTCAGGAACCGGTTTTACAAATACAACTGGCAATTATGGCTATGATCTTTTTTCAAAATTTGCAGATGTGTTTCAGCCCGCAACAAAAAATGGTAAAGAGCATATTTTCTCAGCACAGTTTAATGGAACCGCCGGCGGTTTTGTAAGCAACCAAAGCCTTAGTTCTTTTACCTGGAGTACGTCTGCATATACAGCAGATATACCTGCCGATGCATCCGTGATAGAAAATTTATTTAATGCAGAAGACCAGCGCCGCTCCACAACTTTTTATGATTCATTGTATAATCAGTCAACACAAAAATGGGCCAGATGGCCGTTCTATAATTTCTTAAAATTTGTTGATCAGAGCCCTGGTTTTACAGCAGCGCTTCCCGGCAGCCAGGGCGGCAGCAGCAAAGTCAATTTTCCTGTGCTGCGCTATGCGGATGTGTTGTTGTTGTATGCAGAAGTGCTGAATGAAATCAACGGCGCACCCACGCCGGATGCGTACCATGCCATTAATATTGTTCGTGGCAGGGCTTTTAACTCCTACAGTGGTAATGGTAATTATTCAAAAGATGCGTATGATTTACCATCGGGCTTAAGCCAGGCAGATTTCAGGGATTCTGTTTTTACAGAAAGAAGAAGAGAGTTTATACAGGAAAGCCAGCGCTGGTTTGATTTGGTAAGAAGAACAGACAAAGGCCCCGGTCAATATTATTTAGATGCTGTAAAAAGCATGCCCGGAAATCCAAAAGCGGCCGCCACATTAAAGGACACCTTGTTCCCCATTCCACAGACAGAAATTGATTTGTATGGGGGCACCAATCCAAATTTTAAACAAAACCCGGGCTGGTAATTTATCTCAATCGACATAAGTAACAATTTTTGGGAGTGGCGGGTGGGGACTGTCCACGACTGACCTCCGGGGGTTGGTGTCCTCATCAACCCCATAACTAACTAATATTTTTAAGAGCATAATAAAAACAACAAATGAAAAAGACAATTGCATACGCAATCATAGTTATTGGCTTGTTGCCATTGCGGGTAAAAGCGCAAAATGATACCGAATTTAAAGGTGTTATCGGCAAAACATTGGGCGAATCAAAAGAGTGGTGGGCTGCACCTGTAAAAGCACCGGCAGGGGCACCCAATGTTGTATGGATTATTTTAGATGATGTAGGCTTTGGTGCTTCCAGTGCATTTGGGGGGTTAATCCGTACCCCTACATTGGACAGTCTTGCCAACAATGGTTTAAGGTACACCAACTTTCATACCTGTGCCATTTGCGCTCCAACAAGATCGGCATTGTTGACCGGGCGCAACAGTCATTTCGTGCACGTGGGCGGCTTCTCTCATATTGCTTTGTCTGCTGGTTTTCCCGGTTATGATGGAAGGCTGCCGGCGAAAGATGGTACCATCGCAGAGATTTTACGGGACAATGGTTACAACACATTTGCTGTAGGCAAATATGGGGTTACGCCAGATGAAGAATCAACCGACGCAGGACCTTTTGATCACTGGCCATCCGGAAAAGGCTTTGAACATTTCTTTGGATTTTTGGGGTCTCAAACCGATCAGTATAAACCAGACCTGGTTGAAGACAATGCGCATGTTACGCCTGATGGACGACACTTAAGTGAGCAAATGACCGATAAGGCAATCAGCTATATTGCCCGCCAGCAGAAGAATGCACCGGGTAAGCCTTTCTTTTTATATTACTCACCGGGTGCAACGCATGCACCGCACCAGGTAGATAAATACTGGAGCGATCAGTACAAAGGAAAATTTGATGAAGGATGGGATGTATTCCGCGAAAAGGTTTTTGCCAATCAAAAAAAGCAGGGTATCATACCAGCCAATGCGCAGCTGCCGCCACGCAACGCAAGGGTACAGGAGTGGAACTCGCTATCCGCAGATCAGAAAAAATTGTTTGCCCGCTTTTTTGAAGTGTATGCAGGCTACCTCACCTACACAGATTTTCAAATAGGCCGTGTGGTGAATTATTTAAGAGAAAACAATTTGCTTGACAACACAATTGTATATGCTATCATCGGAGATAACGGCGCCAGCAAGGAGGGGACGTTGGAAGGTTCTATAACGCCTGCAACAAACTCCGCCCGCAAAAAAACGCAGGCTGATTATTTAAAAACCAATCTTGTGAATATTGATTCAATCGGCACAGCAGCAGGGTTTGCCAATTATCCGTTGGGATGGGCGCAGGCAGCCAATACCCCTTTCAGGGAATGGAAACAGGATGCGGATGCAGAAGGTGGAACACATAACCCGCTCATTATTTTCAATCCAAAAAATATAAAAGAGAAAGGTGGCATCCGCAACCAGTACGGACATGTAATAGATTTGTTGCCCACTACATTAGAGTTTTTAAAAATCAATACACCGGAATATGTGAGAGGCATAAAACAGGACAGCATCCAGGGAACATCGTTATTGTATTCTTTTGCTGATGCCAAAGCGCCATCAAGGCATACCATTCAGCATTACTACATTTTTGGCTCCCGCTCTATTTACTACAACGGCTGGAAGGCTGAAGCAGCGCACCATCCGGACAATGTTGATTTTGATTTTAAGCCGGGCGAAACAGTTGCAGACAAGGGCTTTGATGATGATGTATGGGAACTCTACAATCTGAATGAAGACTTTAATGAACGCAATAACCTGGCAAAAAAATATCCTGAAAAGTTGGCAGAGTTGAAAAAAATATTTGATCAGCAGGCTGAAAAAAATCACCTCTATCCGTTGATCGACTGGCATGATGTGAACAATAAAAAAATCCATCATCCAAATGGAAGCGATACACAGGCACCAATAAAATAATTTATAAAAGATAAATCAATTGTTATGACGCTGACAGATGTAAACATTATTTCAAAGAAGATACTTGTTGGATTTTTAATTTTCGTTGTGCCGCTGATTATCATCGCCGGCGGATTATTACTCGTAAAAATATTATTAAACAAATAAAACAAACCATTATGGCGCTGGATAAAGTTTTAGCAAAAAAAATCGGGAAAGACATTAGCGTAAGCCTTTTCATTTATGCACTTCCCGTGGTTGCCCTCTTTGCCTATTTCGCAATCAAGGGTCAAACCCCATGGGTAAACAATACCCATCAACCGGCCAATGTAGATGTGCCGGCCGTATTTAAGTTTTTAGAACCTGCATTGAAAAATATCAGGTCATGGGGCTTTTTGGTAATTGCATTGGTGCTGGGTGCAATAGAATTTGCACTTGGTTTGTATGATAACAAATGGACAAAGAGTGAGCGCAAGGTGGACATCGTTTGTTTTTTAGCGCCTAAGTTTTTGCTGCCACCGGTAACTGCTTTTTTTAGTCTGAAACTGTTGCCATTGATATTGCCTGGTCTTGCCAATGAATTTTCATGGGTGCCTTTCTGGGCGGGCTTTTTTATCATCGCAGTCGCGGATGATTTAACACAATACTGGTATCATCGCCTGCATCACCAGGTGCCTTTTTTATGGCGTTTTCACCGTACGCATCACTCAGCTCCTTACATGGGTATGGCCATGGCGAGCAGGCAGAATTTTATTTACACAGTTTTCTTTTCGCAGATCTATTTAACGGCAGCCCTTATTTATTTAGGACTTGGTTTTCCGGCATTGGTGGTGACTGTTATCAAATCGTTCATTACGCTTTCGGCACATTCAAGTATCGCCTGGGATAAACCACTTTATAAATACAAGGCGTTGCACCCTATAGCATGGGTATTGGAAAGATTGATATCTACACCTGCTACGCACCAGTCGCATCATGCCGACACCGTTGGTGATGGCGTTGGTAACTACAAGGGTAATTTTGGCAACATGTTTTTTTTGTGGGATGTAATTTTTAAAACGGGCATCATCACCCGCAGGTATCCAACAACCTTTGGTATTAAATTTTACAAACAGGAAGAATGGTATGCACAATTCTTATGGCCCATCTTTAAGTCGAAAGTGGCAGGGAGTGAACTTTCTGCTAACGGGCCCGAGGTTGGCGACGAAGTAGGTCCGGTACTTTTTGATGAATCCGATCTGTATGTTTCGAAGCAATTAAAAAGAGAGGCTGTTGCATAAATCATGGTAGTCGGTTTTGGTTAAATACACACATGCATGATGGTCGTGTTATACGGCCATTGTGCTTTTAAATGAACACAATGAAAAAGACAGTATTTTTTACGTTGCTTGCGCTGATTGTTACAGCAGGTAAAGCGCAAACCGCTTCAACGTTGCGCATTACCGGAACAAGATTTACCTTTCCCATATTTAAAAAATGGGCGGAAGAGTACAGGAAGGTTCATCCTGAAGTTACCATCCAGGTTGCATCCGGTATACCTGCAGATAGTGCAGACATTTTGATTGCGTCGCACATACTACAACCGGGGGATGTAAAGGAGGGACAAACCAGTGTTGCCCTAACCCGGTACGTGCAACTGCCGGTTGTAAATAGTGCAAGGCCTGATTTAAATATACTTACCGGGAAAGGCTTTACAGAAGCAAATTTCAGGCAGATTTATTTTACAGATGCAAGTGCCGCCAATGGTTTCAATAGTTCGTATACAGTGTACAAGCGCCAGAAAGCCGCCTGTTCTTCCGTGGCATTTGCCAATCACTTTGGTGGTGATCATAAGGATATAAAAGGAACGGGCGTAGCCGGCGATGACCAGGATTTGCTGGAAGCTGTAAAGGCTGATGTCAATGCGGTATCTCACAACAGCCTGGGTATTATCTACAATATTCAAACAAGAAAAGTGAATGACAGCATCGCAATCGTTCCGATTGATTTAAACGAAAATGGAAAGATAGATGCAGAGGAAAAAATATATGCAACATTGGATGGGGTAGTGTTATTTGTTGAAAAAACAAATCATCCCAAAATCCCAACAGAAAATGTAAATGTAATTTTCAGTGAAACAAAAAATCACCAGTTAGTGACTGATTTTTTAACGTGGGTAATTGCAAAAGGCCAGCAATTCAACCATCAATTTGGCCTGCTGAATTTAAGTGCTTCCACCGTACAACAGGAGCAGGCGTTGCTTGTTAAAACAGATGTGTTAAAATCGTGTACGCCTTCTTTGACTGGGTTAAAGAGCAATACTGTAAAAGGTGAGATAAAAACTAATAGTCAATAAACTTTGCCCGGTCCGGTTGCGACCGGATAAAATTGTTACCTGATATAAACCACGTGATAGGTTTAATAAGGATATTTGTTTAACATGAAGAGAAAAATTTACCGGCGTTTATTAATGGTTTGCCTGCTTATGCTATGGTTGTTGCGAGCAAATGCACAGACACATAGAGCAAAACCAAACATTGTTTTCATTTTAGCAGATGATCTTGGGTATGGTGACATTGGCATCAACGGACAAAAATTAATCCGCACACCCAACATCAATCAACTGGCAAAAAGCGGGATGGTGTTTAAACAATTTTACGCAGGCGCTACCGTGTGTGCACCATCCAGATCAGCGTTGCTGACGGGCCTGCATACCGGGCATACGTTTATACGTGGCAACGCAGGGGTATCACCTGAAGGTCAGCAACCCATCCCGGATTCTGTTCTCACATTCACAGAAATATTAAAACAGGCAGGCTACAGAACAGGTGCGTTTGGTAAGTGGGGATTGGGTCCTGTAGGTTCTTCCGGCGACCCCAATAAACATGGCTTTGATGTTTTTTACGGCTACAATTGTCAGAGTTTGGCGCACCGGTATTACCCAACACATTTTTGGAGCAACAACCAAAAAATAGAACTCGAAGGCAACGCCGGTTTTCTACAACAAAAACAATATGCACCCGATTTGATTCAACGCCAGGCTATTGATTTTATCAGCGCCGATGATGGCAGTAAACCATTCTTTTTGTTTTTGCCCTATACATTACCGCATGCGGAATTAGCCGTGCCGGATGACAGCATTTTTCAATACTACAAAGGCCGGTTTAAAGAAACACCTTATAAGGGCAAGGATTATGGTGCCGGAGCAGTATCGGATGGCTATGCATCACAGCAATACCCGCACGCAACATTCGCTGCGATGGTCAGCAGGCTGGATATGTATGTGGGACAGGTAGTCAGCAAATTAAAAGAGAAAGGCCTGGAGAAAAATACGCTGATCATTTTTACGAGTGATAATGGTCCGCACATGGAAGGCGGTGCTGATCCCGTTTTTTTTAACAGCGGCGGCGGCTTTCGCGGTACAAAACGCGACCTTACCGAAGGCGGTATCCACATCCCTTTTATCGCCAGCTGGAATGGTGTAATAAAGGCCGGAACAACCACGCAACATGTGGGCGCCTTCTGGGATTTGTTTTCCACTTTTGCTGAACTGGCAAATGCCAAACCGGCAAAGCAAACAGACGGTATTTCATTTCTTGCGACACTTACCGCAAAAAATAAACAACAACATCACGATTACCTTTACTGGGAGTTTCACGAGCAAGGCGGCAAACAGGCCATAAGAAAAGCCAACTGGAAAGCCATTCGCTTACTGGTAGATTCCCTGCCGGACGGACCTGTTGAATTGTATGATTTATCAAAAGATCCGGGTGAAAAAAATAACCTGGCGTTCCGTTATCCTGCTAAAGCAAAAGAATTAAAATTGCTGATGGACAAAGCACATGTCCGGTCAGCATTGTTTCCATTTAAACACGAAGAATAACCATGAAGCAATTAAATTTTAGTAGGGCAATACTGATAATACCAACCATTGCATGCATTACCTTAATCACGGCTTTTACAAAAAAGAAAAGAGGCAACGATGGGGTAGCTGGTTTAGTCGCCCATGAAAAATTAAGCTGTATAGCATGCGTAAGTACATCCGCAAAAATACCTTCCCGTTCATTTGCCTTTAAAATGGTGTCGTTTGAAAATAGTGTTGTTGCGGATAACAACATCAGTGAAGAAATGAAATTAATCCCAGGTGGAACATTTAAAATGGGTACGGATGAATATGAAGATTGCAAGCCCGTTCATAGTGTTACTTTAAAGCCATTCCTGATGGACGAACATGAGGTAACGAATGCACAGTTTGAAAAATTCGTCAAGGCGACAGGTTATAAAACAATTGCTGAACGTCCGCTGAATCCGAAAGATTATCCGGGTGTTGCAAAACAAAAATTGGTGCCGGGTTCTGCCGTATTTACACCAACCGAAAAACCTGTTTCACTGGAAGATCCTTACCAATGGTGGGTGTATCTGCCCGGTGCTAACTGGAGACATCCCCGCGGTCCTTCAAGTTCCATTGCAGGAAAATTAAAAGAACCCGTTGTACAGATATGCTACGCAGATGCATCGGCTTATGCAAAATGGGCAGGTAAAAGATTACCTACTGAAGCGGAATGGGAATTTGCCGCGAGGGCTGGAAGGCCCGCTACCAAATACTATTGGGGTGGTGAGTTGAAGCCCGGCGATAAATGGGTGGCCAATATCTACCAGGGTAATTTCCCGGATCACAATACGAAGGAGGATGGATTCAGTGGTGTAGCGCCGGTGAAATCTTTTCCCGCCAACCCGTATGGTTTGTATGATATGGACGGAAATGTGTGGGAATGGTGCAGTGATTTGTACCGGCCCGATTATTATAAAAGTAGTCCTGCCAATAACCCGAAAGGTCCGGCTGATAGTTTAGACCCCGATGAGCCCGGCCTTGAAAAACATGTGCAAAGAGGAGGGTCATTTATTTGCAGCGATCAGTATTGCATCCGGTATAAAGCCGGCAGCAGGGGTAAGGGCGAAACCTCCAGTGCAGGTAATAATTTAGGGTTCCGTTGTGTGAAGGATGTGAAATAGATTAGTAGCTATGAAGCCCATTCCTGCAACTGCCGGATGTCTTCGGGTGTTGTCCGGCAGCAGCCGCCAATAATTGTTGCACCGGCTGCGAACCAACTTTTCGCATCATTAATAAAATGATTGTGATGTGCTGTATCAGGCAACCAGCATTTGCTGACAGCATCCCAGGTTTCGCCTTTGTTAGGATATACTACAATAGGTTTATCTGTTTGTTGGGCGGCAATTGTTATCAGCGATACGATGTATTGTGGAGCCGTGCAATTAACACCGGCTGCAATAATTTGCGGACTTTGACTGACGAGTTTGATAGCATCGGCAAAATTTTCTCCACTGCTGATATGTGTTTCATTCTTACAACTAAAACTGATCCATGCATACACACGCGGAAATTCTGCAAGCAATTCAACAAGGGCAATCGCTTCCTCAATACAGGGAATTGTTTCGCAAGCCAAAAAATCAGCTCCGGCATCAATCAGTACTTTTAAACGCTCCCGGTGAAATAATTTTAATGCGTCTACGCTAACGCCATAGTTACCGCGGTATTCAGATCCGTCGGCAAGCGATGCACCGTATGGCCCTACAGAGGCGGCAACCAGTGGTTGTGTTTTACGGGATACAGTTTTCATCGCTTCGTTGCGGGCATTAATGGCCAGTGTTACACTCAGCTGCATCAATTCAACTGCCTGCTCTTTTGTGTAGCCATTTTTTTCAAAACCTTCAAAACTTGCCTGGTAACTTGCCGTAGTGATGATGTCTGCGCCAGCTATCAGGTAATCATAATGCACCTGCTGAATTAATTGCGGATCTTCTTTCAGCAATTTGGCCGACCACAAGGCATGATTCAGATTGGCGCCACGTGCTTCCAGTTCGGTAGCCATTGCGCCATCGGAAATTACAATTCCTTTATCGGCTATAAATGGCGCAAACAGATTTTTCATATATGGTGTATTGGTAAAAGGACAGTCTTATTTTGTCAGCTTCACAGCGGTATCCAATCGTTGCGCCACATTATCCCAGTTGATAATATTGAACAGTGTATCAACAAAATCAGTGCGTTTGATTTTGTATTTTAAATAATAGGCATGCTCCCAAACATCAATCACCAGTAATGGAATGGCGCCCCATTGAGTAAGTTTTTCGTGGTTCTCACATTGCAAAACTGTCAGGCTATCGCTGTAAGGTTGATAAGCCACGATGCCATCCATTGCCATCCACATTTTTGAAGGTTTCTGAAATCAATGATTTTAAGCGTTCTTTGCTGCCAAAATTTTTCTCAATGCGTTTTAATAAATCTCCGCTGGGTTCCGTTTTTTTATTAATAAGATTTGTCCAGAAGATAGAATGTAAAATATGCGATGAAAAATGATAGGATAACTTTTTGGTCCAGAAATCTACTGTTTCCAGGTTGTTGTCATCCAGCCCTTTTTTAATCATTTGCAAATCTTTATTGGCTCCTTTAACCGCACCACCATGATGAAAGGTATAATGCAGGTGCATGGTTTCAGCATCCATATAAGGCTCTAAAAAACTTTCGCTGTATGACAATGCCGGCTGGATATAATTGCCATTTGCATCCACCAGTTTATCAATAGAATTGTCGGCCAGGTTTTTTGCAAAGGCAGTGTTGGTTCCCAAAAAAGTGGCGGCTCCGGCTAAACTTCCTGCTTTTAAAAAATGCATTCTGTTCATACAACTATTTTTATGATGATGCCCAATAGTGCAGCGACTAAAATTACGTAGGGTTCCTGAATTTTTTTGTTAACAAGTAAGGCGGTAATTGTTATTGCGGCTATGACGGCCGTTGTAATATCGGTGATACTCCTGGAGGCAATGACAACTACTGAACCCACCAAAGCACCAACCACGGCGGCTGTAATGCCATCTACAAACGCTTTGATGGATTGATTTTTTGCTATCTTTTTAAAATAGGGAGCTGGTATAATGGTAAACAGGTAACAAGGCAAAAAAGTGGCCAGTGCCGCAACTGAGGCACCAGGAAAACCGGCTATCAGATAACCGATAAAACCGACCGTAATTACCACCGGGCCGGGCGTGATCATGGCTACGGCTACCGCATCTACAAATTGTTGTTCATTTAACCAATGATTTTCTGTTACAACACCTGCATGTAAAAATGGAACAATGGCAAGGCCGCTTCCAAAAACAAAGGCCCCCGCTTTGGCAAAGAAGATGGCTATTTTGCCCAGTGTGCCGGCCTCATAGTTCCAGAAACCAATTTGTAAAAGAACAAAAGTATTGGCCGTTTTATTGCTGAACCATTTGGGGGGTGCTTTTACAAACATATAAATAAGCCCTGCACCAACAAACAGCAACAGCTGCTCATGTTGGGTAATAAAAGTAATGATTGCTGCTGCGATATAAAACAGCCATAACAGCCAATGTTGTTTAAAAGAAGCCAGGTTAAACTTGCCGATTGATTTTGTGGTGAGTTTGTAAGAACTATTTGTAATGATACCGATGACAGCTGCTCCTACACCATAAAATACAGCCTGCATCCAAACGAGTCCGTCGTATAATTTATAGGCCATGCCCAACAATACCACCATTATAAAAGAAGGGATTACAAAAGCAATCCCCGCTATTGTTGCACCTGCAACTTTATGATGTACGAAGCCCAGGTAAATAGCCAACTGTGCCGCCAGCGGGCCGGGCGCCAGTTGTGCAAGGGCAAGCCCCTGTTTGTATTCTTCCTCTGTTATCCAGCCCCGTTTTTCTACCAGGTCTTTATGCATGTATCCCACCAATGCGACAGGACCACCAAAACCGGTGGTACCCAATCTTAAAAAATAGATTGCCAGTTGGTGGATACTATAGGTTGCTTCTTTTTTGTCCGTCATATTGTTTTTCTTCTCAGGTTAAAGCCAATTAACGCAGCAGTCGTTTAACCATGGGAGACGGATAATATGTTATCAAAGGACAGAATAAGATGAAGTAGTTGACAGGTTTAAATCCGGAGACATCTGCATCTAATACAAACATACTATGGCAGCAACGTTGTTTTCTTTTTTAAAAACCGGGTGTAAAAACTGTATACATGACAGCCTGCGCAAAAGCCGACAGCAGCTTCCAGCAGGGCAAAAGTAGCCAGTACTATTGCCAATACCAATGCGCTGTTTTTTAAATCAGCAGCAATGCAAACCAGGATGGCCGCTGAAAAAAGAAACCCAATTTTTGCAGCAAACCTTTTGGGTGCCCGGTCGGTGGGTTTATTTTTTATTGAAAATGCAGCCACTAGTTTATCGCACACTACGCCCAGTAAACTGTAATTGGCAAAATTAAATCCGCGTACAAAAAAGTCTATCAGCAAAAATGCAGGGATAACCCAAAGGCTGGTAAAAAGGTAGACAAGCGTAAGAATGAATACCAGTCCTGCGGTTAATCTTGCTTTGTTTTCATTGATGGTGACAAAATCTACCGGGCATTCAATGTTGTTATTGGCCATGATGTTTTTTAATTTGATGGTAATAAGTTTAGTTTTCTTTCAGCAATCCGTTGATCGTTTGCTCAAATTCTTTTTTATATTCAGTATAATGAATACCGGTTGCAGGCCCGTTAAACTCTGTATCCAGCTTGCGTATTTTTCCCTTTTTATCAAGAATGATAGAGGAAGGAAAAGATTGAATAGCGGTTACCTGCGGCAATGTTTTTTCTGTTTTCAAACTATCTCCTACAGTAACTTCGGTGTTTAAAATAGGGTATTGTACGTTAAAGCGGTGCTGAAATTTTTTAAGACTGTTAAGCGATCTTTGCCAGTCCGTTGTGTACTCGTAAGCCAACGCGATAACTTCCACACCACGTTGTTTATTCCTGTTATAGTAGTCACTTAAAAAAGCGGTTTCGTCCATGCAATTAGGACACCAGCTACCCATTATCTGGATGATCACCACTTTGTTTTTAAAACGGTCATCATTAATTGATACCGGCTTTCCCTCCAGGTTTTTAAAAGTAAAATCCAGTTTTTCCTGGCCAGCTTTTACAAACATGGCAACTGATTCTGTAGCCAGTTTGGCTGCGCTGTTTTTTACAGCCACCCAATTTTGTTTGCCTCCGCTACCTGAGAAAAATTGCCCGTTGGTGATAGTATGAGCATTTGATATCAGCGCCCTAAACAGATATGCATGACCGCCATCGAAACCTGAAAGTAACAGACTGTCTTTTGTTACAATGCCTTCCAGGTAACGGTAATCACCGGAGGCATTTAGAAATGTACCCGTTAGCAGGTTACCTTTTTGTACAAATTCACCCACCGATGATTCTGCTCCGGCGCCTTCTCCAAATGTTACAGCCCACCTGCCCGAAATGTTTTGTGTTGGCTTACCACCGGGGGTAAACCTGTTATTACCAGGCGTTGCAGTAAAGGGCAATACCTGTGTTTTTACAGCTCCTCTTTTTATCCATACACCACTGATGATATTGTTATTAGCCATTATCCTGAACTGTGATTCAAAAACCGGCATTTGTACAATCAACGAGTCACCAGATACGGTAATATTTTGAACTTTTATTTTTTCAGCTGCATTTTTTATATACCAAACCGGTTTACCATTCTCTGTTTTCCACTCGAATGTAAACACGATTTTGTTGCCATCGGGGCGCTGTATTTGTGCCGTCCAGTTGCCCTGTTGTGCAGTAGCAGTAACCGTCAAAAGAACACATGTCAATAAAAGAAAAAGCCGCATCATTGTATTATTTATTTACCGGTATTACCTGCCATCAACCCGGGCAGTTTTGTTTAATTTGATTGAAGATAGCAAACTATTTTTTACGCCTGCCGGCGAATTGACTTTGCGTTGCAGCACAATCTCATAGCTAATTTTATTGGGAACAATGGCTATCTCAATTGTTTGATATTCGTTACTACTTATCACCAGCGTTTTGTCTGCCTGTGTAATGGCAAGGCTAAACTTTCCATCTGCTTGCGTGACCGTACGGTTGCTGGTTCCTTTAATCGCAATGGTGATGCCTTCCAGCGGAAAAGATTCTTCAAAAGAAATCACTTTTCCGTTAATGGTGGTTCTTTTATCTTGTGCAAACGTGTAAGAAAAAGTGGTGAATAGCAATGTTGTAACTGCTATAAAAATGGATAATGATTTCATGATGCTGATATTTTCGTTGCGAATAGAAATTGCTTAAAACGTATTGTTCATATCAACAACAACCATAAGGTTTGGCGGGTGCTGAAATTTTGCAATCAATGCCAGAAAATAAATTGCTGTACAGGTGCAGTGAAGTGGAAGAATGTAGTAAATGTGCCATATAAATAAAGTCTACTAAAATAGTGGACAAATGTAACACAAATTTTTGTAGCAGAAAGTTAATAGTTTTAAAATTATGGAATTGCTAAGCGAAGAAATGCTATAAGTAGTTAAAAAGTGTTCAACACATTTTTTTCGGCTGCAAGATTTTCTTCTATATTATTTTTATCACCAAAAAATTCGTTGATCACGTATTGAATTTGGTCAAACTCCAATAAAAAACCATCATGTCCAAAGGTGGAATCAATTGCCTTGTAGACAGCACCTTCAATGTGTGTTGCAATTAATTCCTGTTCAACAGGCGGAAATAAAATGTCTGAACTAATACTGATGACAAGTGTTTTTGCCTGCACTTTTTTTAATGCTTCCTGTACGGAGCCTCTTTGTCTTCCAACGTTGTGCGCATCCATGCTGCGGCTTAAAAAATAGTAGCTAAAGGCATTGAAGCGCCGGGCTAGCTTTACGCCCTGGTATTGTTGATAAGATTCGCTTTTAAAATGCGCTGTTTTTTCATTGGAGTCTTCTGTTTGCCCCAGGTTGTACGTATTGTAATTGCGGTAACTGATCAATGCAATTTCCCTTGCCACCATCATGCCTTTAAGGCCGGCCGTTTCATTACTTTCCATCCAGCTTGGGTCTGTTTCAATGGCATGTCGTTGCGTGGCATTAAAGGCAATGCCCCAGGGGGAATGAAAAGCATTGGTGGCTAATAAAATCACGTGCTTAAACAGAAGCGGTTCTTCGATGGCCCACTCCAATAATTGTTGGCCACCCATTGAACCGCCAATACCAGCATGAATAGTTTGTATACCTAGAAAATCTTTTAATGGCTGGTAAGCCCGGATCATATCCCTTGTAGTAAAAAAGGGAAAATCATGATACCAGGGTTGCCGGGTGGCAACATTTATTTCAAGCGGACCAATACTGCCGTAGCAACTACCCGGGATGTTTACACAAACAATAAAATGGTTGGCCGG
This sequence comes from Ferruginibacter sp., assembly GCF_028288465.1. Taxonomy (GTDB): domain Bacteria; phylum Bacteroidota; class Bacteroidia; order Chitinophagales; family Chitinophagaceae; genus Ferruginibacter. The sequence continues at coordinate 159,747 of NZ_JAQBNR010000011.1, forward strand.
GTCAAATAATTTACCTTCTCCTGTTAAGCCCGGCCACCATTCTGTTACTTCGCTGTTGGCAGTAAGAGCATGAAATATCCAAACTACATTGTCTTTGTTTTTATTCAGCCTGCCATAGGTTGTATAGGCAAGATGATATTGCATTAAAGTAATGCCCGACTCTAAAGTAAAAGGTGTTGTGTGTTTGAATATTTCTGCCATGCTATTGCGTTAAATGCCTTAGTGTTTTATTAGTTGTTGTTAAGCTGATTCTGAAAATTTAAGCAACCAACTCACTTGCAAATACTGCCGCGAATGCCTGTTCAAAATCTGCTTTAATATCTTCAATGTGTTCTATGCCTACACTGATGCGTACCTGGTTTGGCTGTACGCCGGAAATAATTTGTTCTTCAGCGCTCAACTGCTCGTGTGTTGTTGAGGCTGGATGAATGGCCAGTGATTTTGCGTCGCCCACATTGGCAAGGTGACTTACCAGTTTTAATGAATTGATGAATTTACCCGCATTTTCTTTACCACCTTTTACGCCAAAATTTAAGATGCCTCCAAAACCATTGCGCAGGTATTTTTTTGCCAGTGCATGGTAAGGGCTGCTTTGCAGGCCCGGGTACTCAACAAACTCTACTGAAGGGTGTTGCTCCAGCCATGTTGCCAGGGTCAGCGCATTGTCTACATGGCGTTGTACCCGCAGGCTTAACGTTTCAATACCCTGCAATAAAAGAAATGAATTAAACGGACTTTGTGAAGGACCGAAGTCACGCAGACCTTCAACTCTTGCACGAATGGCAAAAGCAATATTGGGTAAACCGAGCGGATTGCCTTCACCAAAAACGTCCCAGAATTTTAATCCGTGATAGCCTTCACTCGGTTCTGTAAATTGTGGAAATTTGCCATTGCCCCAGTTGTAATTTCCGCCGTCAACAATAACGCCACCAATGCTGGTGCCATGGCCGCCAATCCACTTGGTAGCAGATTCAACAACAATGTTGGCGCCATGTTCCAGCGGGCGGAAAAGATAGCCTGCTGTGCCGAATGTATTGTCAACAATCAGCGGCAGATCGTATTCTTTTGCAAGTGCAGCAAACTTTTCAAAATCAGGAACGTTCAATCTTGGGTTGCCGATTGTTTCCAGGTAAATGGCCTTGGTATTTTTATCGATGTGCTTTACAAAACTTTCCACGTCATCGCCATCAGCAAATCTTACTTCAATGCCAAGGCGTTTAAATGCAACCTTAAACTGGTTGTGGGTACCACCGTATAAAAAAGTAGTAGAGATAAAATTATCACCAGCCTGCAAAATGTTGTTTAATGCCAAAAACTGTGCAGCCTGGCCGGAGGATGTTGCCAGTGCAGCCACACCGCCTTCCAGCGCTGCAATGCGTTGTTCAAATACATCCGTGGTTGGATTCATTATACGGGTGTAGATGTTACCAAATTCCTTAAGGCCGAAAAGATTGGCTGCATGTTCATTGCTGTTAAAAGCATAGGAAGTGGTTTGGTAGATAGGTACCGCCCTTGAATTGGTAGTGGGATCTATCTGTTGTCCTGCATGTAATTGCAACGTGTCAAAATGAAGTGTTTGGCTCATAACTGTTTTTTTTAGTATGATTATAGATGGATGATTTGTTTAACAAAATGCTTTGCTGGTAACAGGGGATATTGGCGCATTAAAAGAGGGATTATTTTTAACATCGCGGCAGCCACTGGCAACAATGGACCGGCAGGTGTTTAACGCACATTCGAAGATTGTATGACAATGATAAATTCATTAGTCTATCAGGTTGATAGACAAAGATAGAAGGTTAGTTGATTTTTCCAAATTTTATTATTTCTATTTTCACAAAATTAACGCGGCCTGTTAAATGCGACTTATGTACGGGAAGTGAAATGCCGGATAGGAGGCGCTCTAAATTTTCGTTGAAGGGGCCTGGCTTTCGGCATGCTATGGTAGGCTGGTGGCAGTTATAGTTCCCGCTCAATTTCATCCAGCTTTTTTTCTTCCAACACCGTTCTTGCCGGAATATTATTGTCGCTGTGCCACTTGATTAACCTGATAAAACCATTGGCTATTTCTATGCCCGTGATATCGCCATCGTTGAAGCAGCAGCAACCAGTGTTAAAGTAGCTGGGCCTTAAAGTTGCTTTGGTTTCCGGAACATTTATCTGGTGTTCTTCGGCAACGGAATATTTTCCGGAAGCGAATACAGGCTTGTGTGTATGGCCGGTTATCAAAACGAGGTTTCTTTTATGGCTGCTCCATTCGTACATTAACTTATTGTGTTTGTCACGCAGGTAAATGTCGTTGGCGGGCGTATTGATATTGATTTCCAAAAAACGCTGAATGGGCGACCAAACATGTGCCACCAGCCAGGTGCTGAAACTATTGTTGTCACTCATTTTATCGCCCTGGTGGCCATGAGTTAAAAAGAGGCTGAGCTTTTTCTGACTTTCAGTAACTGTTCTTAACACAATGCCTTCGTAAACAGGCAAGGGCATTTGGAAAATATTTTTCAGGTGCAGCTGCACATCCAGGTTGCTTTTCCATAACAGGTCGTGGTTACCAAAAGTGCGATAATATTTATTGTCTGATTGAAAACTGGCTTCTGCTTTTAATGCCTCTCCGTTTTCCGGAATCACCTGGTCTGGCGTGTACTTCCATAACTCTTCCGCATCGCCTAAATTGATAAAATTAAAACATTGCTGGTGATAGTATTGCAGTGCCGTAATGTAATTGTGTTCGTTGGTTTTAAAATCATCCGCCCAGTCTTTGTTGCCTTTGTGCTGATCGCTGAAAATGATAAAATTATCTGTGGCCAGGTTGATATCCAGCACAATGCCACAGCGCTTTTTTTGTGTAGTGATGTTATTGTATAATTTGCCGAGAGATTTGAAAACATCTTCCTTTTTAGGATCGGAAGCAAACTTACCGGCAAGCCAGATAAAGAAAGGCCTGAATATTTTTTGAAGTATTTTTTGCATTAACCGCCGGGTGTTGATTTTATTACTCTGATTTTTGAACACGAATTTTTAAGGCACGAATTACACGAATTTAATGCAGTTGTATGAAATATTGTTTATAAACGGTTGGCAGGTATTTTGAAACGGACGTGGGGATATCCGCTGCCGGAACCGCTTTGATAAAAGTTCAATAAAGATAAAATGAACAAGCGTGCGACGCCCATGCGGCTGCACATAGCTTCTTTGCCGGACAATTATTTTTTAAAATATTTTCCTACAACGGGTAGCTGCGGCAACTCCTTTTTTTCTACCGTGCCGATAAACCACATGTAGCACCCGGTTAAAATGGTGGCAATGGTTAAGCTAAAAAATTTATTGTTCCATACTGCCGTGATGCCTTTGTGGGCGAAGAAAAGCAGCACTACAATTACGATATAGGCAACCAGTTTTTTCCAGGCATAAGGTATGCGGTATTCTTTCTGGCCCCAGATAAACGAGGCCACCATCATACTGCCATAACAAAAAAAGGTGGCCCAGGCGCAGGCCATGTAGCCATACTTCGGTATAAATAAATAGTTGATGATGGTGGTAAGTACAGCCCCGCCTACTGTGATCCAGGCACCGGCTGAAGTTTTGTTACCCAGTTTATACCATACGCTTAAATTGTAATAGATACCAATGAACATGTTGGCGAGTAAAAGGATGGGCACTACTGATAATCCGTCCCAGTATTTTGGACCGATAAAATTTTTCCAGATGGGCATAAACAAGCTCACTGCTAAAAACATCAGTGAAATGATGATGACAAAAAATTTCATTACCCTTGCAAAAACACGTTGCGGATTTTGTCCTTCCGCCTGTTTAAAAAAGAAAGGCTCGGCTCCCATGCGGAATGCCTGGATGAACAAGGTGATGAGGATGGATAATTTATAACAGGCGCTATAGATACCCACCTGTGTATCGTTGGCGATCGCATCGCCGGGCAGCCACCATTTAAGCATCAGACGGTCAAAGGTTTCATTTACCATGCCACCCATACCCACAATGATCAGGGGCAAAGAATAAACCGTCATTTCTTTCCATAATCTAGTATCGAACTTGAAACGGATGGCGGCAATTTCGGTTGATAAGAAAAGTAAGGTAACAACGGATTGAATTAAGTTGGCCAATACTACATACACAATGGGGTTAATGCTGGTATCGTAAATAATGCTGATCCAGCTATTGGGATCCTGCTTTACGGTGTGCGAACAGTAACTGATAAAAAACCAGGTAAAAAAGATATTGATCAGGATGCCGGTAATTTTTACAAAGGCAAATTTCATGGGGCGGCCCTGCTGACGCAACCTTGCAAAGGGTATGGTACTCAAGGTATCAAATGCAATAATTAAGATGCCCAGCTGAACAATTTGCGGATAATTACCCAGCCCGATAATGCTGCCGAAACTTGCCTGGTTGAACCAGAGCAGCGCTGTAAAGACAATGGTTGAACATAACAGTGATAAGAAAGCAGTGTTATAAATGGTATCCTTATTTTCTTCTTTGGAAGAGAAACGGAAATAGGCTGTTTCAAAACCATAGGTGAACAGTATATTGAGAATTGGAAGCGCTGCATAGATCAACGCCATTTTACCAAAATCAGAAGTCTTGATGTTTTCAGAGTACGTGAGATAGGGCGTAAGCAGGTAGTTGATTAACCGTGCGGCTATTGAACTAAGCCCATACCACATGGTTTGAGATGCTAATTTTTTTATATTGCTCAATTAAAAAACGTTTAGGGACAAATTTACTTGTATATATTTTATTTTTTGCGCTTATAAAGTATCAACGGTGTTTTTGGCATTTAATTTCATTTTCCAGTCGGGTTGCTGACCTTAACTAACAACATATTTTAATTTTATTGTTGTGTTATTTTGTTCAAGTGTTACCTTTACGAAAATTAAAACTGTTTATGAAACAACTTTACTTCGCTGTAATGGCTACAGCAATTTGTCTGACTTCCTTTGCGCAATCACGTGTTGCAACAGCCGATTATCAAAAAACAAAACAACCTGGTATTGAAACGGATGTTCCTTTTTCTGAAAAAACAATCACCAGTTCTCTTGAAGATTATTTTCAAAAGTTAGGATATAAGGGAAAGGATACCAAGGGGTACATGACCTACCGCGGGGTACATCTGCCACAACTTGGACCAGGTAGTTACGACCTGTACTTTAAGGCAGACCGGAAGAGCAGGAAAGAAAAAGATGCGTGCACGGTGACCATGCTAATATCCGGCGGCTTTGATAAATTTATTGGAGATACCACCAATGCTGCATTGATTGACAGCGCAAAAAATTACCTGAACGGTCTTACTGTACGGGTAGCTGCCTATGATCTGGAGCAACAAATCGTCGACCAGGAAGATGCTGTTAAGAAAGCTGCCAAAAGTTTAAGCAGTCTGACAGAAACGGCGGATGATTTGCAAAAGAAGAAATCAAAACTCGAAAATGATATCGCTGAAAATATAAAAAAGCAGGCTTCCCAGAAGACTGAAATGGAAAAGCAGCAACAGATATTGCAGACGTTGAAAGAGAAACGCAGGCAATAATCTTTTATATAAATCGTTTATATATACGTGCAGCAAAAAGTTGCACGTTTTTTATGCCCGATATTCTATAAAAACCATGAAACTCTGGAAATTTTCTTTGTTGCTAAGTCTAATTTCCTGCATCTTACTGGGTGTGGTTTTTCTTATGCCTTCTCAATACAGGGTTTTTATCTGGCGTGAACACGGCGTAGTGGATGCCGGCGTTCTTTTTCCTCTTTTATTATTAAGCTGGACAACCGCTTTAATAGGATTTGCACTCAATAACATATTTATAGACCGCAACATCAGCAATGCAAAAATTAAGATGACAGACTTTGTAAAAGCGATTCCATCGTTGCTGGGTCTGCCTGCATTTATTTCTTTTGTATGGTTTATTTTCCGCTGGTATAAAGGTGATCCGCACCGTTAATTGGGCTGCTTAAATCTTGGATCATGCGTTAATACATCATCTTTTAAAGTCAATAAAAAAGAAATGAGATCCACCTTTTCCTGGTCGGAAATAGCAATTCTTTTTTTAAGTAATATATCCAGTGTTGGTTGTGCAGTATCAATACCGTTCCGGTAGTGATCAATCACTTTGCCCACGCGTACCAGTCTTCCATCATGCATATAAGGGAATGTAAGAGAAATATTCCGCAGGCTGGGTACTTTAAATTTTAAGGAATCGGCCAGGTTGCCGGTGATTGTCATCCTGCCTTTATCCATCCATTTTCTATTCAGCGGCAGTCCGTTATTGCGGAAAGAATTATCCGTAAACAAAGGTTCCCTGTGACAGCTGTTACAGCTGGCCATAAAAGTTTTATAGCCCAATGCTTCACTCACCGTAAAACTATCTTCTCCACGTTTTACTTTATCGTATTTGCTGTTGTATGATTGTATGCTGCCGGTAAATTGCGCCAGGGCTTTCAGCATGTGCTGACTGTTGATCATACCATCGGCAAACGCATTTTTAAAAAGCCTTGCGTAGGCTGTATCTGCTTTTAGCTTTTTTAATATCTCGGGCAGGGTAGTGGCCATTTCATTAACCGCCGTAAATGGCGACAATGGCTGAACTTCTATATGATTTACGCCACCATCCCAATGCAATTCTTTTTGCCAGGCGATGTTGAACAGGCCCGGTGCATTGCGGGTGGTAAAACTATTATTAAAGCCATGGCTGAAGTCGTGATCGTAAGTAGCAAATGCCGCAAACTGCTGGTGGCAGCCGGCACAGGAAAAATTGCTGTCCCTGCTCAGCCTGGCATCATAAAATAATTTACGGCCCAGCTGAAAGCCTTCTTCCGTTAATGGATTGGTGGCAAAAATATTGGTTGGCGGCTGGGGCCAGCCTTTTGGAATAACCAGTTTTAAGTAAGTTAGTTTATGTGGCGGCTGATGATGTATAAAAGCAGATGCCATCAACACAATCAACAAAAGCGATATAGTAATTTTTATCTTCAAGAGTGAGCAAGTTAATTTATCGCTGAACAATTTTTAGTACATCAAACATGGTTGAAAAATTGGCCGCTATGCTACCTGCCAGTGGCCCGGGTATTGTGCAGACAGGGGTTTCAGTTATTTTAAGTACTGTGGCTGCATTCCATAGTTTGTCAATATTAGCACGGATAATAATTTCTGTGATGGATTTATTATTAACGGCAACCGGTGTGCCGGCAAGCTGCAACCTTATTTTTTTTACGGCATTATCAACACCTGAAAATCCACCAATATGGTATTCTATTTTATTATTCACAGCAGCAGATTGCGGTGAGGTGCCTTCCATTTTAAACATAATATAACCACTGTTCCAGGTCCAGAACATGCTGTTTAATGGATCCAGTGCACCTGTTTGTGCGCCGCTTACATTTTTCAGGCTGTCTACTCCAATTAAAAAAGAAAGCGTTGTATAATTACCCGGAGGAAGATAAAAAGAAAAATTCTTTGAAAGGCTGTCTGGTTCATCGACAAGGTGATAACTGTTTTGTTCAGCGTTCCATTTTTGATTGCTTGTTTGTAAAGCAATATTGCTGATATAATATTTTAGCCGGCTTACAGAATAATTTTCCTTCCAGCAATTGGCATAAAGTGAGTCTGGCACCAATGGTTGATTACCGGCATAATTGATAAAACTGATTTTAATATTGGGTTGCTGCTGGGCATTTACGGTTGCCGGCGGTAAAAGAAAAATCACGCAGAAAAAAATCAACAAACACAAAGCTGGCTTCATCATTTACAATTTAACTTTCATCCGGGTTTGTTTTATTTCGCCCGATTTCTTTTTGGTGTTGATCCTTTTTTCTTTGGCAGCTTTATTTGGTTTGGTAGGTTTTCTTTTTTTGGGGATGATGAGTGCTTTGGTAACAAGGGCATTCATTTTTTCAATAACCAGTTGTTTATTGCCAAGCTGGCTGCGTTCTTCCTGGCTTTTAACCAGCAGGTTGCCGTCTGCATTTATCCTGTTGATTAATTTGGATATCACCAGCTGTTTTTGACCTTCGCTGAGCAGGGCAGAAGCTGCAATGTTCCAGTAGCCTTCCACCATCGTTTCTACCTTGTTTACATTCTGGCCGCCCTTGCCGCCGCTGCGGGCTGTTTTAAATTTTATTTCTGCGGTAATATCCATTTTCAAATTTACCCTATTTATACAAAAGGTGGTATGTTAAAAGATTCATTTCGCGATCTTTATCTTAATAAGAAATTTAATAAGGCTAAAAATTTTTACATTTGCAGGGTAACGAATAAAGAGTTGATGCTAAAAGGTATATATCATTCACTGACGGAACGCAAGCGGCTTGGCAAAAAATCATTTGCTGTTTTAATTGACCCTGATAAAGTCAATGATCAGAATTTGGAGCATTTAATTGCGTTGGCTGTTAATGCAAAGGTTGATTATTTTTTGGTAGGTGGCAGTTTGGTGATTTCCAATTACCTGGATGAATGTCTTCAGCTCATTAAAAAAAATTGTTCTATTCCTACCGTATTATTTCCCGGCAGTACGGCACAGGTTAGCCGCTTTGCAGATGCTTTATTATACCTTTCTTTAATCAGTGGCCGCAATCCTGAATTGCTGATTGGCCAGCATGTTGTATCAGCGCCCAATGTAAAAAAGAGCGGGCTCGAAATCATGTCTACCGGGTATATGGTAGTAGATGGTGGCGCTCCAACAACCGTGTCTTATATTTCCAATGCCAGCCCATTGCCTGCTGATAAAAACGAAATCGCCATGTGTACTGCCATGGCCGGAGAAATGCTGGGAATGAAATTAATTTATATGGATGCCGGTAGTGGCGCCATGCGCCCCATAAGCGAAAGCATGATTGAAAAAGTGGCACAATCCATTGAAGTGCCTTTGATTATTGGAGGCGGCATTATCGATCCCGAAAAAGTGTATTTAAACTGCAAAGCTGGTGCTGACGTAATTGTTGTCGGCAACGCCATCGAAAAAGATGCATCCCTTATCAAAGAAATGGCAGCTGCCGTACATAGTGCAGGTGTGGGCGTGCTATAAAATCTCCGCCCGGTTATTATAAACTCATCATCTCTTTAAATTTAACGGCCTGTCGTCTGCTTACTTCCACTTTTTCACCACCCCTTAGTTCCAGCAATAAGCCACCGTTAAAATAGGGTTCAATTTTTTCTATCATCCGCATGTTTACAATGTGCTTGCGGTTGGCCCTGAAAAATACTTTTTCATCCAGCCGCTCTTCCAGTGCATTCAGCGATTTTAAAATCAGCGGTTTGTTCCCTGCAAAAAAAACTTTCGCATAATTGCCCACACTTTCAAACAGCCTTACTTCAGATAGTTTTACGAACCAGCAACGTTCCCCGTCTTTTACAAAAACCTGGTCATTTTCAGTGAGCATGCCGCGGTTAAAGGCCTGGTTGGCTGCCAGTTCTTTTTCTTCCGCCTGTTGTAATTTCTGGATGGCATCGGCCAATCTTTTTGGCTCAATGGGTTTCATTAAATAATCCAGCGCATTTACTTCAAAAGCCTTCAGTGCATATTCGTCATAGGCAGTTGTAAAAATTACATGCGGCGCCTTGTCGAGTTCCGTCAGCATATCAAAGCCTGTCTTGCCGGGCATTTGTATGTCCAGAAAAATCAAGTCCGGGCTAAGCGAATCAATTTTTTCAATGCCTTCGGCTGCGTTGGCAGCTTCATCAATTACTTCCACATCCGGAAATTCAAGCAATAATTTTTTCAGTTCATTTCTTGCTAAACGTTCGTCGTCTATTATAATAGCTCTGTGCATATTTACAATTTGTTTACTGGTTTACATTTACAAATGATACAGGCATGGTGATCCTCGATTCCACCATATCAGACTCAGTGTTTTTAATTTCAAAAGTTGCCTTGCCCTGGTATAATAAATTCAGCCGGTATTGAGTACTTTTAACACCAAATCCATCATCATTTACATAGCCGTTCAGCTGTCCTGAGTTTTGCACAACCAGCTCATGATGATCATTTACAAAATCAGAAATGACCCTGATTGTACCCCCGTTAATTCTTTTGCTGATGCCGTGTTTGATGGCATTTTCCACCAGCGTCTGCAACATCATGGGCGGTACAGGTTGCCCCAAAGTGTCTTCATCAATATCCATTTCCACTATTAATCTTTCTTCAAAACGCATTTTTTCCAGCGCCAGGTAATCTTTTACAATGTTTAATTCCCTTTCCAGTGGCACGGTCTCCAGTTTTTCTGCCTGCATACTGCTGCGTAAAATATTACTGAGCTCTGTAATGGCGGTTCTTGCACGGGTTGGATTTTCATCTACCAGCGCCCTGATACTATTTAAGGCATTAAAAATAAAATGGGGATTGATATGCGATTTAATGGTTTTAAGTTCCAGCTCTTTTACAACCGATTGTAATTTTAAAGTATCCACTTCCTGCCGCCTGTTACGCTCAACATAATGATAAGTGTAGTAGATGAGGTTCCAAATTAAAAGTATAAAAAAGTTATTGATCACTGTGCGGGCTACTTCATTGGCAAGTGATATTTTAGGGCCACCGGTATCTCTTAAATTAAAGATATTTTCTATCGCAACATCAGCGCAGGCATAAACAACAGAAAATACAATGGTTAAAGTAATAAAAGCAATAATCTGCGTTTGAATGGGTTTTTCCAATACTTTATATTCCCGTATCACCATACGCATAAGGTGGGTAATCAAAATGCCCAGCAATACGCTGATTAATATCAACAGTACAAAATTATCTACTTTTCGTACCGACAAGGTTAAATAAAAGAAAGTAGATATGGCCATGCTTGCGCCCCAGCCTGCAAGTTGACAAACCCAATATTTTGATATCTTTTTTAACATGAGAATACAAATTTACAAATTACATTCCTGCGGCCCTCCCGGCGATTTTATTAATGGTAATATGCCGTTGTAAGAGGTTACATCAGCCAATATTAATAAATTATGTTGATTACTTGCTTTTTGTAAAAAAGTTTATAACCTTGTAATCAACAATTAATCTTTTAAATAACAACATACACTATGTCATTCAATTTAGTTGAAGCAGCAAACAAGCTCATCTCCACCGAATTGGCAGATAAGGCAGGCTCTTTTTTAGGCGAAAGCGAAACAGGTGTGCGCAAAGCCTTAACGGGCATTGTGCCGGCGGTATTAGGCGGCTTGGCAGAGCAATCTTCCACTGTTGCAGGGGCAGATGCAGTATTCCGCATGGTGAACGAACAAAGCCAGACTCAACCAGAACCTGCCGGATTTTTTGGAAACGATAACACCAGCCTCCTAAATAAAGGGGCGGCGTTATTAATCGATATTTTTGGCGATAAAGCAAACGGACTTACCGGATCATTGTCTGGCTTTTCTGGCTTACGGCCGGCATCGGCCAGTTCTTTACTTAGTATTGTTGCGCCTATCATAGTGGGGTTTTTAGGAAAACAAGTCAACAGCAATCAGCTGAATGCCACCGGTTTAAGTAATTTGCTAAGCAGCCAAAAAGAAAATATAAATAATGCTATCCCGGCAGGTTTAAATTTAAGTGCCATCACCGGTGCAACGACATCAGCAAGTCATCATATTACCACTGCCGCCAGCCAGTATACAGAAGCAGCAGCAGAGCCTGCGGGTACCGGCATTAAATGGTTACTACCCCTATTATTACTGGTATTGCTGGCCGCAGCAGCCTGGTATTTATTTGGAGGTAACACCAGCAAATCTGAAACTGAGACAGTCGCAACCACAGTCGATTCAACTGTTAAAGAGAAACCTTTAGCAGTTACGGAACTTGCCGTTACAGGCAAGGTTGATACAAGCGGAAATTATGTGTACGACCTTGGAAAAATGATCACCATTGATTTACCAAATGGAGCAGGTTCTTTAACCGTCGGAGAAAATTCTACCGAAAACAGGTTATACAAATTTTTGTCGGATGCTTCTGCAAAGATTGATACGGTAAAAGGCAACTGGTTTGAATTTACCAATGTGCGCTTTGTAACCGGTGGTGCTAAAATTGATTCGGCCAGTTCAAATCAATTAAAAAATATAGTGGCTATCAGTAAAGCTTTCCCGGCGGCCAGTTTTAAACTGGGCGGTTATACTGATAACGTGGGCGACTCTGCTTTCAATACAGGCCTTTCACAAAAACGTGCAGACGCAGTGGTTGCCGAATTGAAAAAATTGGGTGCAGGAGCAAAATCAATCACAGGGGCTAAAGGCTACGGTCCGCAATTTCCAATCGGCGATAATGCTACAACCGAAGGTAAAGCCATGAACCGGAGGGTAGCGATCAATGTAAAATCGAAATAGTTTTTATATAAAAATCCCTCCGCATATTAAGGCGGAGGGATTTTTTTTCAGGAAGTTATTGCTTCAATAATTTAAAAGCGTGTGTCCATTGTTTGTTCAGCATGCCCGGTATGCACCATAACATGGCAAGCGGTTCAATTGCCCTGGCAGCTTCAATTTTTCCAAGGTCTTCCGTTTCCCAGCCAAATGTTGTCAAGATGGAAGTGACCATTTTTTTTGCTGCTTCGTTGTTTCCGCAAATGAACATGGTAGGAACAATTTCTTTATAATCGGGCTTATACATTTTGTTAGCGCCAACACTGTTAAATGCCTTTACTAAATGAGCCTCCGGAAGTAACTCCTGCAATGATTCCATCAAGGATTGGTTGGGAGATGTAAAGTACTGCAATACGCCATTCACCGGAGGAGCTTCCGCAATGGGGTTGGTAGTATCAATGACTGTTTTACCTGTGAAATTAGCAGGACCAGCCAGCCGTACGGCATCTGCGGCAATGGCTCCCTTGGTCGCTAAAATAATCAGTTCGCCAAAAGCCGCTGCTTCTTCAAAGGTACCGACGTTACCGCCCGTGTTTTCTGATTTCCATTTTACAACTTCTTCTTTTGCCGGGTTCCTCGTGCCGAGGATTACCTCATTTCCTTCTTTTAAAAGTGCGGAAGCCAGCACCCTGCCAACAATGCCGCTTCCTATTATACCTGCTTTCATACAAATTGTTTAATGATAAGATGTTAGCTTCACCGCCAATTTGATACCAGTTTAATAGTTCAAAAAATGCATTGTAAAAATTACTGTTGTGCGTAAGCCGCAGCAAACTCTTTTGCAAAATCTTCCAGCTTGGTACTACTCAATGCCGGGTGATTCTTCCAATAATCTTCCTGCATTTTTCCTTCTCTTAACGCCTTGCCCATGGCAGTATAGCTTGCTGCAAATTCTTCGGTGAGACCGGCTTGTTTCATACCTTGTAACGACTGTTCATCCGTAAATTCCACCCATGGGATACCGGGTTTATTGATGGCATTGCTTAATACAGCCGCTATGTCGGCCCCCGTTCTTTCATCGCCTGCAACATACCGTATCGTATTCCCGGTAAAATGTAACGCCAGTAATTCTTCGGCCGCTGCTGCTGCAATATCATTGGTATGCACCAGTACCAGTTTTTCTCCACTGCCACCAAAGTTGGCGCCCATAATCTGCATGTTTTTGATGAGCGGAATCATGTTGAATAAATTATACATAAAGTATGATGGACGCAATACTTTAATATTTACATCCGTGAGCCGATTCAATAATCCTTCATATTCTGCCAACCCGTCCACCGGACCTGCACCTATACCCATATGTGCACCAATGCTGCTGAGTACCACCACGCGTTGAATGTTGTTGGCTTTAATGGCAGCAATATAATTACTGGCTACGTTTTTTTGATATTGCCTGAAATTGTCGGTTGCAAAATTAGGCGGTATCATCGTGTAGACTGCATCTGCGCCAGCGAATGTGGCTGTTACAAAGCCCGCATCTTCCAGCGAACCCACAGCTGCTGTGGCTCCCTGGCTAACCAAACCTTGCAAATTGCCGGCAGTGCGGCCAATGATTGTCACACTGTGACCTGCTTTCAATAATTTTTCTGTGAGTGCTGCAGCTATATGGCCTGCGCCGCCGGTGATAACGTACTTCATAATAATGGTCTGTTGTTTAATGTTTGTATATACAAATAATAATGAAAAAAATTTTAGCTGCTTAGTTTGTCGCTTAGTTTGTTGATGTTTATTGCCGTCCGCTTCATTTCTTCCGCCCCTAAAATGGAAATACAATTCGTATAAAATTCATCCAGGCAATCTTTCATTTGCGGATATAATTGGTTGGCTTTTGGTGTAGGATATACATTGGTTACTTTGCCTTCAGTCGTTCGAACCACCAATTTATTTTCTTCCATTTTTTCTATCAAACGTGTGATGGTACTGGGTGTAAGCTGCATTTCTTCTGCCAGCTTTCCAGGCTGTACACCCGGCTCTTCAATAACGGTCATCAGCAAATAGGCATGACTGGGAGTAAGGTTGATTTTCTTCCAGCTGTTAGTAGCCAGCTTCTCCACTTTACGGGCAAAAGCGTTGGCCGAAAAATATAAACACTTGCTGAACCTGCTTCCTGATGCTTTCATAACAAACACAAAGTAAAAACATTTTGTTTGTATATACAAATATTAATCTCTTTATTTTTTTAAAGGTTAATTTTTCCGCAATTTAAAAATGGCGCTTTTTAAAAAGCTCTGCAAAACAACCCTAAAAATTAGCCATCACCTCATTGCTTAAATGATTATTTTTACAGCATGGCAAACCCGAATTTAAATAAGGATGGAGAAGCACTGAGCCCTGCGGAAAAGGATTTTGAAAATAATATCCGGCCCAGTGAAATGGCCGATTTTTCAGGCCAGCCGCAAACGATAGAGAACTTAAGGATATTTATTAAGGCAGCTAAAATAAGAGGGGAGGCCCTGGATCATATTTTATTTCATGGCCCGCCCGGATTAGGCAAAACCACACTTAGCCGTATTGTAGCCAACGAGCTGGGAGTAACCATTAAGGAAACCAGCGGTCCTGTAATTGAAAAGCCCGGTGATTTGGCAGGACTGCTAACCAACCTGGAAACCAACGACGTATTATTTATTGATGAGATACACCGCCTCAGTAATGTGGTGGAAGAGTATTTATATGCTGCCATGGAAGATTACCGCATCGATATTATGATTGACAGTGGTCCAAATGCAAGAAGCGTACAGATTAATTTAAACCCCTTTACGCTGATTGGCGCAACTACCAGGAGCGGTTTACTTACAGCACCGCTGTTATCCCGTTTCGGGATCAAATCAAGGTTGGAATATTACAACGCTGCCACATTGCAGAAAATTATTTTGCGGTCTGCATCGATATTAAACACATCCATATCGACAGCTGCCGCAGATGAAATTGCACGGCGCAGCCGCGGCACACCACGTATTGCCAACGGACTTTTAAGAAGGGTTCGTGATTTTGCCCAGGTACTAAACGATGGCAACATTGATATTGGCATTACACAGCATTCCTTAAAAGCATTGAATGTAGATGAGCATGGCCTGGATGAAATGGACAACCGTATTCTGAATGCCATCATTGATAAATTTAAGGGAGGACCTGTAGGTATTACTACTATTGCCACCGCGGTAGGGGAAGAGCCGGGCACACTGGAAGAAGTATACGAGCCATTTTTAATCCAGGAAGGATTTTTGCAACGTACTGCAAGGGGCAGGGAAGCCACTGCCAAAGCCTATCAGCATCTCGGTAAAGCAGCACCCGGCGCAGGCTTTGCCGGCGCATTGTTCTAGGATTTTACCCTGCTTATAAAATAAAAAATGCCAAAGTTTTTTTGAACTTTGGCATTTTTTATAATCCTGAAATGTATGATTGGTTGTTTATATGCTATGCTGCTACTAACCTGAAGCCATTGCCGTGAATATTCACAATTTCAATGGTACTGTCTTCTTTCAAATACTTGCGCAATTTGGCGATGTAGACATCCATGCTGCGGCCATTAAAATAAGTATCGCTGCCCCAGATTTTCTTTAAGGCAATCTCCCGCTGCAACAAATCATTTTTATACTCGCACAGCATCTTTAATAATTCGTTTTCTTTGGGTGATAAGGTTTGCACCTTTCCTTCATACACCAACTCCCGCAGGCGTGGGTTGAAATGATACTTGCCCATATCAAACTCTGCGTTCACTTCTTCACGGTGCATTTCTTCGTTGCGTTTTAAAATGGCTTTTATTTTCAATAATAACACTTCACTGTCAAACGGCTTGGTAATGTAGTCATCTGCCCCCAGTTTGTATCCCTGTATAATGTCATCTTTCATTGTTTTGGCCGATAAGAAAAATAACGGCACATCGGGATTGATATCGCGGATTTCTTCAGCTAATGTGAAGCCATCCATATTCGGCATCATTACATCAAGTAAACAGATATCAAATTTTTCCCGTTGAAATGCGGCCAGGCCTAGACGGCCATCTCTTTCCAGCACTACATCATAATCGTTCAGTTCAAGGTAATTTTTTAAGACCATACCCAGGTTGGTATCATCTTCGCACAATAATATTTTGGGTTTTGCTGCTTCCATGTTTTAAAAGTTTAATGGCAAATAAAATTAAATCAAAATTGATGCAGCGAATATAATGCCTATTTTTTTGTTAAAGGTCTTATTGTACAGGGGCGGCCGTTTGCTGTGATGGACGCCTGCAAACATTTGGTCTGGTAAAATAAAAAGTCCATTCTTTGCGGGAATGGACTTTTTTAAAAAGTTTAAGAGAAATGCTTATTTAAAATCAGCGTCAGTTACGCCTTCATTTAATTTTATTTCTTTGTATTTAAAAGGAATTTCCTGGCCGCCGGCAATCCTGGTAACTTCTGTTGGCAGCAGCAGGTTCCCTGTTTTTTGATAGTTTTTATACTCTACAGTCAGCGGCACATCTGCACCTTCCTGGGTTGAAGTAGTTTCTTCCTTCAATAACAAGCCGGTCTTTACACTGTATTCCTGAACAGTACTTCTTCCGCTTGGCATTATAACCTGCAAACGATAAGTGTCTTCTTCATCTACTTTGCCTGTGCCAAGATAATTGGTTTTGTAAGCGCCATCAGTTATATAGAACAACTGGGGAATTACACCTTTATCATCCATTGCCTCTTTAATTTCCTTATCAGTGAAATCCTTTTTTTGTGGCCCCTGCTGCTGAAACCCGGTAGCACCATTGAACATCATTTTCATTACCGTCATGGTGCCCATTTTTAATTCCATCATCTGCCGGTTGGGATTCATTCGCTTTTCTACCCCGTCAAATGTACGGCCCATCATATCAAGACTTATAACCGCTGATAAGCTGGTAACTTTTTTTACCTCTTCCTTACCACCAATTGCTTTTAAATAGGTTTCAATAATTTCGGCGGCTGAAATACTGTTGGTATTTTTCGGAGTTTCAGTTCCTTTTTTATCAGCAGGTTTACCAACTATAAGGTTGGCAAACCGATCGTATCTTTTTACCGGGTAACCAAGCCGCATTAATTTGGGTAGTATAACAGCACCATTGCCGGCAATCACAATCCGTGAACTGGTTTCGTTAAAATAGGTGCCGGATACCCTTTTTAAATCGCTGAGCTTAACGGCGTTTATTTTCTGCAGATAAGTTCTGTAAAAATCCTTGGGTAGATTATTGATCAAAATATTGGATGCATAAGTAGCAGTGCGGGCGGGGTCTTCCATGCCCAGGGCAAAAGAGCCGTTGTAGATAGCTTTTGCATTATCCAGTTCTTCCTGTGTAATTTTCCCGTCCCGCATATTTAAAATTTCGCCAAATATTTCGGCAGTAGCACTATCTACCTTATCACTTCTAACGGCGGCGCTTGCCGTAAATAAACTTTGAAAGCGGCCGCTGCCAACCCTTGAATAACTGCCGTAGGTAAATCCGTGTTTTTCCCGCAGGTTCATAAATAATTTACTTTCTGCTCCGCCACCTAAAATTTGGTTGGCTACCAGTAGGGCATGATAATCTTTATTGTTCATCGGGTTGCTGATCAGGTTGCCAACGCTTACCTGCCCTTGTACGGCGGTAGGTACATCAACAAAATCTATTTCAGTTCTGGCCGGATTTTTTACCAATGGAATTACGGGAAGGACAAGTTTTTTTCCTGTCCATTCTCCAAAGGCTTTTGTGGCCAGTTCCTTTGCAGCTTCTGGTGTTATGTCGCCCACAAAAGTGAGGTAAGAACGGGATGGAGTAATGTAATTTTTATACGCCTCTTTTACATCTTCCAGTGTAAGACCTTTTACCGTTTCTTCGGTTGTAAACTCACCCATGGCTGTTTGTTTGCCATAGCTTAAAGCTGCATTCACTCTTGCTGCAATGGCCGGTGCACTTTTTTCATTCGCTTTTAACCCGGTAAGCGTAAATGATTTTAATTTATCAAAAGACGCTGCTGGAAAAGCCGGATTTTTTAATCCATCAGCTAGTAAATTAAATGCTTTGTCAAAATAGCGGGTCAATGCGCTGGCATAACCGCCCGAGGCCGAAAGACTAACTTCTGCACCAATCAGGTCAACAGCTTCATCAAATTTGTCTTTGGGCATGCTGGTAGTTCCTTCCGCAAGCATTTGCCCCATCAATTCCACCAGGCCGGCTTTTTTTCCTTCCTGTATTGGTCCTGCATCAATGTTTAAAGAAGCTGTTACTTTTGGGAATTTGTGATTTTCCACCACCAGTATAGTCATGCCATTCGGCAGCGTAAATATTACCGGATCCTTTATGGCAATCACAGGCGCTGGCCCGGCTGCCGGCTTTTTAGATCTGTCAACTTTTATTTGTGCAAAACCCTGCTGTAATAAAACAACACTGATTGCAACGATTAATAATTTTTTCATTTAAATATTTTTTTGCTTTATGATATGCTTGATCAAATAAGTTGTGCTATTATTTTTTAGGCAGATAATACAAAACTACCCGCTGGTTTTTGTTCAAATATTTTTTGGCCACATCCTGTATATCCTGGCGGGTGATTTTCCTGATTTCATCCAGTTCGGTATTGATGTTATTGGTGTTTTTGTAAAAGGTATATCCATCCGCCAGGTTTTCGGCTACGCCCAGCATTTTGCTGTTTTTACCTATATAATCGTTTTCAAACTGGTTTTGTAATTTGGTAAATTCACTTTCGCTGATTAAACTGGTTTGCAGTTTAATCACTTCTTCATTCATATCATTCAGCAGTGTATCCAGGGGAGTTTCGTTATTGGGCAACGCGTAAATAATGTAGGCGCCATAATCTTCCAGCGAATAGTTAAAAGAGCCAACCTGCACAGAATTCTTTTTATCATCCACCATTTTTTTAGACATCCTGCTGCTGTTGCCCTGGCTTAAAACCGCACTTGCCATTTCGAGTGCTTTCGATTCTTTGCTTGTTTCACCCGGTACACGATAGGCTGCTAAAATAGCCGGTATCTGGATATTGTTGTCATACGCCGTGTCAATAATCTCACTCGTGATTGGATCTTCCTTGGCAGTTGTTCTTGTTATTGCAACGCCGGAAGGAATATCTGCAAAATAACTTTCTATCAGCGTTTTTGTTTTAGCGATATCAATGTCTCCTGCGATGGTAAGTACCGCGTTATTCGGGGTATAATATTTTTTATTGAAAGCCTTGAATTCATCCAGTGTTGCCGCATCCAGATCGGCCATGCTGCCGATGGTTACCCAATTGTATGGATGTTTTGTAAACAGGTGTTTCATTACTTCACTGAAAAAATTGCCGTAGGGTTGGTTATCCACCCGCAATCTTTTCTCTTCTTTTACAACTTCATTTTGTGTTTTTACGCCCACTTCATTTATCACCGGGTGCATCATGCGTTCACTCTCCAGCCATATACCGGTAGCCAATTGATTGGAAGGAAAAACTTCATAATAAAAAGTGCGGTCCTGGGTAGTATTGGCGTTATTTTGACCGCCATTGCTGCTCACAATCTTCATAAATTCGCCGCGTTTAATATTGTCACTGCCTTCAAAAAGCAGGTGTTCAAAAAAGTGGGCAAAGCCTGTTCTGTTGGGTTGTTCATCCTTGCTTCCCACATGATACATCACAGATACCGCTACTACGGGGGCTGATTTGTCCTGGTGTAAAATAACATGCAAACCATTTTTTAAGTCGTACTCGGTGTAAACTATTTTTTGAGCGCTGGCCGAAACGGCGCTTGCCATCAGGAAAAAATAAAAAAGTCTCTTCTTCATATTTGTTTAATTGAAAGTCAAATGTAAGTCGTTATTGATATGTTCAATGGTAGTTTTAAAAAAATTGATAAGCGGTAACATCTCTTTATCTACCGTATTGAATTTCATGCAGCATCAACATTTTTTTTATCAAAAGTTGGGAACTATGCGCCCGCCCCCTGCACTTTCAGCCTTAAGCCTTCCGCCTGCTGCTTTCTTCAAACAATTTTTTTATTCATTTTTATTGGTGAAATTCGTGCACAATGAAGGCAACAGTTTATAAAAGTACCGGCAGTTGGTATGTGGTGCAAAACGAGGAGGGGACAGTTTTAAATGCCCGCATATTGGGTAAGTTTAAAATGGATGGTTTAACCAGTACCAATCCCATCGCTGTGGGCGATGTGGTAACGATTGTGGCAGAGAATGAACTGGAGGGCTCCGTTACCATTACGGAAATTGAAGACCGTAAAAATTATATTACCAGGACCTCGCCTGCCAACAAGCACAAGCACCACATCATCGCTTCCAATATTGATCAGTCGTTGCTGTTTGCAACTTTAAAAGAACCCAAAACTTCCCAGGGTTTTATTGACCGGTTTTTAATTACATCAGAGGCTTACCGCATTCCCTCCATTATAGTATTTAATAAGGCAGATTTGTATAAGGAAAAGGAAACGGAAAAATTTGCCGAATTAAAATCTATTTACGAGACCATCGGGTACAAGGTAATGGGCATGAGCATTGAAAAAAATATGGGGGTAGATGAAGTAAAAAGTTTATTGAAAGATAAAACCACTTTGTTAAGTGGCCACAGCGGTGTGGGTAAATCTTCTTTTATTAATACCATTTTTCCGGAACTGCAATTGAAAACACAGGATGTAAGTGGCTGGAGTGGAAAGGGTTTGCATACGACTACTTTTGCCGAAATGTTTAACCTGCCTTTCGGCGGCCGTGTAATTGATACACCAGGTATAAGAGAGTTGGGTTTGGTAGACATTCCAAAGCAGGAGCTGTCACATTATTTTCCTGAAATGCGGGAACTGATCAACGACTGCCAGTTCAACAATTGCATGCATACCAATGAACCGGGCTGTGCCGTAAAAGCTGCGGTAGAAGAAGGTCTCATCCACATGGACCGCTATATTAGCTACTGCACCATACTGGACAAAATAGAAGAGAAATCCTATTAAGCAAACTGAGTTTACAGATTGCCTGATTCAGGTTATATTAAACCAATCCGTGCAATCTGCAAAATCAGTATTCTAAATATCAGTAAGCTCTGTGTTCTAAAAAATGAGCAATTTCCATCACGGCATTATTTTCCTGTTGTACACTTTTTACATGTTGCGGAAAAATGGATACGCCATTGAAAACATTATAATGCAGCGTTAGCACATGGCTTTTGTAATGAAAATCCCAGTCAAGGGTTTCGGTGTCATCCACCTGGTTTAAAAAATTAATTTGCAGGTCGGTGGCCAGGGTTTCTGCGATGGCGTAAAATTTTGATACGCCGCAGTTGTCATCAATAACGGCTTCCGTATTGCCGAATTTAGTTTTCAGGTGGTAACACATAGTTACAGGGGTTTAGGGTTAGGGTAAATTTTTTATTTTAAAATATAACGAGGGTTCATAAAATCAATAAATTTTACGCCCGCCTTTGTACTTTGTCTGGGTCACTTTGTCTCCTTTTGCAATTTTTAAATCATTGCTTAACTGGCCAGCCTGCGGACTGCCGGGACAACCTAATTTTTCTTTTTTACTAAACACGGCGCAGCTTGTTGACGCCATAACATAACACAGGCAGGTAAGGGCAATGATGTTTTTTTTCATAGCATTTGGAATGGGTGTATAAATATTACAGCCGGCTACTAAAAAAAATCATTTGCCAGTTTTATTTAAACCAGCCGCTGTACATTAAATAATTATTGGCGATTCTGTTTATTTCTCCACTGATCAGTTCTTCACTGATATTTTTTACTTTTTTTGCAGGCACACCGGCGTAAATACAGCCTGATTCTATAATCGTATTTTCAAGTACCACCGCACCTGCGGCTATGATACAATTGCTGCCCACCTGCACATTGTCCATCACAATAGCACCCATGCCAACCAGCACATTATCAGCTATAACGCATCCATGTACGATTGCATTGTGTCCGATGCTTACATTATTTCCGATAACCGCCTTCGTTTTCTCATAAGTACAGTGAATTACAGCACCATCCTGAACGTTTACCTTATTACCCATAATGATGCTGTTAACGTCGCCGCGTATCACTGCATTAAACCAAACGCTGCAATCATCGCCCATAATAACATCACCAACAATGGTGGCATTAGGGGCAATAAAACAATTGTTGCCCATTATTGGCAACACACCTTTAACCGGAAGAATTACTGGCATATTTTTTATTTATTATGTTACAAACAGTTGTTTTTTATTATCGGCATCGTTGCGTCGCAGCCGATAGCTATCGGCTCGTGTACTGAATATCTTTTGGCATCTTCAGCCCGCTGTTCTAAGGCATTCAATAGGCCCAACAGCAAGCAGTACGACGGTTGTAAATATTACTGCGAATATCAAACTTTTGTATCGAAATTTGCGGCTTATGACGCAGCGACAATTATTTCTTGCTCATGTGGGGCAAACATCGCAGGCGCCCCTGGCCCTTGAAATTGTAAAAGCCAGTGGCAGCAACCTGTGGGATGTGAATGGAAAAAAATACATCGATCTTATTGCAGGCATCAGCGTATGCAACATTGGTCATTGTCACCCGCAGGTGGTTGAGGCCATAAAAAAACAGGCAGAGCAATACATGCACATTATGGTGTACGGCGAACTGGTGGAAAGTCCGCAGGTGGCTTATGCAAAACTGCTTACGGAACACTTGCCCGCTTC
Source organism: Ferruginibacter sp. (assembly GCF_028288465.1). Taxonomy (GTDB): domain Bacteria; phylum Bacteroidota; class Bacteroidia; order Chitinophagales; family Chitinophagaceae; genus Ferruginibacter. The sequence goes on from NZ_JAQBNR010000011.1 coordinate 182,727, forward strand.
CCTTAACTCGGTATTTTACACAGCCAGCGGAAGTGAAGCGACCGAAGGCGCCATGAAACTAAGCAAACGCTTTACCGGCCGTACACAAATCATCTCCTTCAAAAATTCATACCACGGCAGCACACAGGGTGCTTTAAGTATCATGGGCGATGAGTACTGGCGCAATGCCTTCCGCCCCTTGTTGCCAGATACGGTGCAACTCAATTACAATTCGTTTGAAGACCTGCAGCAAATTACTGAAAAAACAGCATGCGTGATAGCAGAAACCGTACAGGCAGAAGCGGGCGTAATAGTACCAAAAAATAACTGGCTAACGGCCTTGCGTACACGCTGTACCCAAACGGGTACCTTACTTGTTTTAGATGAAATACAATGTGCCTTTGGCCGCAACGGTAGCCTGTTTGCGTTTGAACAATTCAATGTAGTGCCGGATATACTGTTATTGGGAAAAGCATTGGGTGGCGGTATGCCTTTGGGGGCTTTTGTAGCAAACAAACAAATGATGGATTCACTGAGCTTTAATCCTGTGCTCGGTCATATAAACACGTTCGGTGGCCACCCGGTAAGTTGCGCTGCAGGACTAGCGGCGTTGAATGTGTTGTTGCAGCAAAATTTAATCAGCACTGTTAAGGAAAAAGAGGCATTGTTTTTATCGCAGTTACAACATCCGTCTATAAAAGCAGTACGCAGCTGCGGACTTATGCTGGCAATAGAATTTAGCGATTTTTACTTCAATAAGAAAGTAATTGATGCGCTGATTGAGGAAGGCGTATTTACGGACTGGTTTTTATTTGCAGCTAATTGTTTGAGGATAGTACCGCCCCTGGTAATAACCAAAGAAGAAATCATAATAGCCTGCCAAAAAATAAATAATGTTTTAAATAAAATTACAGTGTAGTAAGAGGCATTGGCCCTTTCCTGCAGCATTGCATCTGGCTTAGCATTCCCAATATATTTGCCTTAACCTCAAAAAGTAATTTTTGCAAATATCAAATCTTTCTATTTACTTTGTGTTTCAAAGTGCTTTTATGAGTGGACAACAACAATCCCTGGACGACCTGCAGCATATAAAAAGAATGATGGAACGCAGCAGCCGCTTTATCAGTTTAAGCGGACTGAGTGGCATTGCTGCCGGTACTTGTGCCTTAATTGGTGCCATTGTGGCTTACCCTTATGTATATGGCCATAAGGACATTTTTGTTGATGCCGCCGCGGGCAATGAATTGGCCCGTACAGGGCACTTCAGTGTAATATTGTATACCTGGTTGTTTTGGATTGCCGCTTTTACTTTTGCAGCCGCCGTAATCAGCGCTTTCATATTTACTTATATCAGGAGTAAAAAGCAGCATATTCCTTTATGGGGTACTACAGCCAGGCGATTAATGATAAATGTTGCTATCCCATTAATTGTGGGTGGTTTGTTTTTGATAAAGCTCATACAGGCCAACGACATCGGGTTGATTGCACCAGCCTGCCTGATTTTTTATGGCCTTGCATTGGTAAACGCCAGTAAATATTCACTGAATGAATTGCGCTACCTGGGATACGGGCAGCTGATACTGGCGGTAATTAATTTGAAATTTATGGTCTACGGGTTTTATTTTTGGGCTATAGGTTTTGGTGTATTGCACATTGTTTACGGAGCAGTAATGTGGACCAGGTATGAAAAGGAGTGAATGCTGTTGTATAGGGCATAAGCAAAATTAATATTAAAAGTCCTTAACAGGCAAACCCCGGGTAATGATTAATCCGATAGAAAATTTAAATAAATTATTTGACAGCCGCATTCGCCTGGGTATCATGAGCGCCCTGATGGTAAATGCAGATGTAAGCTTTAATGATTTAAAGGAGTTGCTGACTATAACAGATGGCAACCTGGCAAGTCATTTGAAGGCGCTGGAGGAAAATGGAATCATTAAAGTGCAAAAGGGTTTTATCGGACGAAAAACAAATACAACTTACCTGGCAACAAAAACCGGCGAAAAAGCATTTAGGGCACATATTGAAGCATTGGAAAAAATGATCAGATCAACTAAATAATTTTTTTTGTACATGCGCTTTGAAAAACAAAGTGCTTTCAGAAAATTAAGATGCGAATAATACTACACACATTTACAATTTGGGTCCTCACTGCATTAATCAATGCGGTAGTATCCGCATCCTTGCTGGCTTTCAGCGATAGCGAATTTAACAGGTGGGTATTTGCATTTTCACTTGCCTTCTTTTTTACACTGATATTTTCCGCACCAGCCGTGTTTATTTTTTTTATCTTTTTTGCCACTACAGAAAAAGACGATGACGGCTATTTATTCAGGGTGTTGGTTATAACAGGTTTTGTTACCGCAACAATTTCAGCCGCGGTTTTTTATGCAGCTTTTAATTCAATATTTAAGTCGTTCACAATTCGCCTGACACTGTCAATTGTGTGTTCCACATTAAGTGCTATTATGTTGCATCATAAATTTATTGTGGCAACCTGTAAAAGCCATCTGCCGCCTTAGTATCGAAGGATTACAGAAAATCAATGATAGCTGAAAAACTACCTGGCTTCTTTATCAATTTAAATTATACAACATGAAACAGCTATGGTTTAAAAGAACAAATTGGACTTACTCGCCAATTCACCCGATGGGCTTCATTGTAACATTGATGGCGATCCTTTTTATGGTGCCTGTAACCCTCGCTACAGTACACAACACGCATTCTGTATCTGATAATTTATACGAGCTGTTTGTGTATGGAACCAGCACTGCGTTCTGGTGGAAATGGATAGCTGATAAAACAAGTGCCGTAAGAAAATATTAAAAAATGGCTGCTCTAATGCAGACTACTAAAACCTTAAAAATGAAACCTGAATCAACAAAAACACTTTTAGTAACCGGAGGCACCCTGCTGTTTAGCATTATTTTCTGGCAGCAAAAGCTGGGCATCAATACTATCTTTTTCGACCTCTTTATAATCTTGTCCGTTTTTTATCTGTACCCGGTGGCTTTTAAAAAGCCTGCCATAAAGTGGCTGCTGGCGGCGCATATCATCACTGCTTTTGCTTTATTGTATCACAACACCGAATTGAGTAAGCTGGCCTTTAGTGTTACCTTGCTTTTAGTCGTGGTGTTTACTCAATACCTGCATCGTTCTGTGTGGTATGCCGCCGGTTCTGCTTTTATGAACTACCTTCTGCTGATACCGTCTTTTATTGGCGGCGCAAAACAATTGAATCAAAATAAAATGCGATTATACAATGTACGCAAGACGGTACGTTTTTTAATTATTCCAATATTACTCTCACTTGTATTTTATTGGCTGTACAATTTTGCCAATTCAATCTTTAGCAGTATTATGAGCGACGCTTCAATCGCCTTGCAGCATTTTTTTTCACAGTTTTTTAGCTGGTTTAGTTTGGAATGGTGTTGGTTTTTATTACTGGGTTTATTGATTACGGGCGGCCTCTTATTAAAAAGCAATGTTGCCTATTTTTCTGAAAAGGATATTGTTCAGACTAAAGAGCTCAGCAGAAAAAGGACAAACCTTATTGAATGGAAACGGACCGGCATGTTTCAATTGTTGTTTTTGTTAATGGGCAGATTTTCGGATGGTATGCTGGCACTGCGAAATGAAAACAAAACCGGTATCATTAGCCTGGCGCTACTCAATTTGCTGCTGCTTTGTATTAACTGTATTGACGTAACGTTTGTCTGGTTTGGCTTTCAGTACAAAAATAATATGAATCTTTCTGCCTACGTACATGAAGGAACCGGCATGCTGATTTTTTCAATTGTGCTTGCAATGGTATTGTTATTGTTTTTCTTCAGGGGCAATTTAAATTTTTATAAAAAAAACAAGTGGTTGCGTATTGGAGCCTATGCCTGGCTGATTCAAAATATGGTGTTGGTGATTTCTGTATTGCTTAGAGACTATTATTACATCGTACATATGGGCCTGGCCTACAAACGCATTGGCGTATTAATTTTTTTAATGCTGGTATTATTTGGACTGATAACTATTTTTATAAAAATTCAGCAGCTAAAAACAGCTTATTATCTGCTTACTGTAAATGCCTGGTTCGCCATAATAGTACTGGTGTTTTCCAGTTGTATACATTGGGATGAAATGATAGTAAAGTATAACCTCGCCAGGAAAAATACCATTCCGCTGGACATACATTTTTTGTTGTCGCTCTCAGATAAAGCACTGCCGGTACTGGAGGCTAATATGGATGTACTGGAGAAATCCAGCGCCCAAACCAATGATCTCAATGACGTATATTTATACCGGTCGGGGCTTACAGCAAAACAATTTTTCGAAAGGCGAAAGGCGGATTTTTTTAAAGAGCAAAATGGATATAACTGGTTGTCATGGAATTTTGCCGATGCTTATGTTAAAAGCCACCTGGCAAAAGGCCCGGAAACCGCTATAGTAAACCATTAACAAAATATAGTACGTTATGTGCGTACTTGGGAGTCGCAGGTAGCGTTAACCGGGGTGTCAGTAGTGCAGTGCAAAAGAGATACCCGGAATTTTAAGTGCAATTGAATAAGAGTGAAATAAAGACATTATGAAATTACTACGTTCATTTTTTTACGCCGGCAGGGGAATAAAATATTGTTTTCAGCAGGAGCAAAATTTCCGGATTCATGTACTGGCAATAGCGGTGGTATTATCCGCCGGTTTTTACTTTTCAATCAGCACAACGGAATGGCTTTTTGTAACGGGATGCTGTACCATTGTAGTGGCAATGGAAATGCTGAATACGGCATTGGAAAAAATGTGCGACCTGGTGACAAAAGATTTTCATCCATTGATCAAATGTATTAAAGATGTTAGTGCCGGCGCTGTACTGGTATGCGCTGCCGGAAGCCTGATTACCGGCACAATTATATTTGTGCCGAAAATAATTCAACTTTTAAAATGATTTTTTATGAAACAATTGAGTGCGTCCTATAAGGTACAGCTGGCTTTTTTTGCATTTATTACTGTGATGCTGGTAGCCCGTGTTTGTTATTCCGGAACACTGATGTATTTATTTCTTTTATGGAATTTATTTTTAGCCTGGGTACCTTTTCAACTAAGCGTTTTACTGAGCAGTAAAAAAGTCAGGTCGAAAACCAGTGCTTATTTTATTTTGGCAGGGTGGCTGTTATTTTTTCCAAACGCCTTGTATATCATCACTGACCTTATTCACCTGGAAGATGTGGATACCGATGTTCCGGTTTGGTTTGACGCCATTTTAATATTCACCAGTTCTGTTGCCGGTTTAATACTGGCATTTGCCTCCTTATTTAAAGTAGAAAGGTTTCTACAACAAAAAATAAAGCAACATTTGGTAGACAGGCTGATAGTCGGCTGTCTTTTTTTAGGTTCGTTTGGAGTTTATCTTGGCCGGTTTTTGCGGTGGAACAGCTGGGATATTGTGACACATCCGTTGGATTTGTTGGCTCAAATTACCGCACCATTTATTTTACCATTGCAGCATTACCGCACCTGGGGTATTACCGGAATGCTTACTTGTTTATTTTGCCTGCTTTATTTTACCGTAAAAAAATTACCCGGCCTTTTAGAAGAACCGGGTAAAACATCATTTAAACTATAATCTTGTTTTAAAAATCAAGTCCCATACTTACATACATAATGGGTTTGCCTTTAAAGAAGCCATTCATTTGCCAGGCTGCATCAAACTTTAAAAAATATCCAAGCAAAGTACTCCTGGCACCAAAGCCATAGCCGCCTGCAAAAGGTCCGATGCCACCGGCCTTCTTTTCAATTTGTACTGGCGGTACGCCATAAATTACTGATGGACGGCCAATGCCTTTTAAACCACCACTCCAGGCAGAACCTAAATCAGCAAACTGAACCAGTTGAAAATTCCGCAGGAAAGCATTGTTGATGGGGCGGCTAAACAAGGTTGTAAAAACAGGCAATCGAAATTCACTGTTTAATACGACTGCATTGTTACCATTGGCCACGTTTTGTAAAAATCCCCGTACGTTTACAGCAAGGCTTTGAAAAGCATATTCAACATTCTGATCTGGTGGATTGTGTGTATTAAAGTAACGATCGGAGCCATCGGATTTTGTGTTGTTGCCAAACATCAGCCAGCTATCCACACCACCCAGGTAGTAAATTGTTTTTTGATTGCCCCAGCTAAAATCCGCCGCGGCTCTTCCTGCCCAGATAAAGTTGCGGTAAATAGGATAGTAATAACGGGCATCGGCACCCCAGTTAAAATTATACTTTCCATTGTTTAATTTTTCTTTACTGATGTCCGTATTCCAGTCCATGTAAACTTTATACCGCAAGCCATTCCAGATGTTTTGGGTTGGGTTTAAAGAGTTATCATACACATATTCCAAATGGGTAGTAGCAAATGTTCTTTTTTGATCCGGCTCTTTTAAAGATTCATAGGGGTAGGTAAAATCGTAAAAATTTGTGAGAAATACGGTTTTATCTGTTCTGATACCCAGTGTTAAAGCAAGCCTTTTCGAGTTATCAAATGGATAGGCTACATTGCCCTGGTACAGATTGGTAAATACTTTACCAGGAATAGATCCGGTTTGATCAGTTACTGTCATTGCATTTCGGTAGTAAGTTGCACCCCAGTCGAACCTTCTTTTGTAATTCTGGTAGGTCATCAGCCATTCATTGTCTTTTAAATTGGAAGATATTCTGAATGCACCGCTGATTTTTACGTCTTCCATTAATTCCGCCGTACCCATCTTTATAAGTCCGTTTATAACAGTACTGGATGAAAGATTGATGGGGCCCTGCCCACCGCCATAGGGCTGAAAGCGGTTGATTAAAAGGTTATTATTTAAACTGGCACCCACATAATCAGAATAAAATTTAGCAGGCTTGTAGGGATATAACTGCGCTTTCTGTAAAACGTTGTTTTTACGCGACTCGTTATCGGCATTTACATTTTGTATAGCATTACTGTCCACCTTTTCATTATCAAATTCATTTTGAAAAACATCTTTTTTGTTTTTATCCTTGCCAGGGATGCCAAGTGGTTTATCAAATTTGTCGCCCTCTCCGGCCGCAACTTTATCAGCCATAATTACGTTTTTCATATAGCTGGTAGGAGGTACAGTTATGTTTCGCCGGCGCAAAGTGCTTTCATCAATCTTTAATTTGTACAAGGTCTTTTCATCACTCTGCCGGGTAACTTCACTCACCTGGTTATTATCTCCGGCAATCCGGCTTTCGGCAATGCTGCTTTCATAATTGCTCAAGGGAAATGTGTACACAGAATCTGTTGAAATAGCTACCACTGCTACAGAATCAACATCCGTTTTTTTGTAGACATTTAATGTGCTGTCTACCTCCTTTACCGATGGATTGCGCAGGATGTCATCACCGATTAATACCAATGTATCCAGGCCTGCAGCCTTGGTTGTAAAGAAGCCAGCATAACGGTTTCCCACACCATTTTCATCACTAACAAATGTAAAGTGGTTGGAGTTGTAAGGCGTTGGGTAACGGGCATTGCCGTACTTTAAATTAGATAACTGTGTTATCTGGTTCAGCTCTGGCTTTACACCAAAATTGGTAATCAGGAAAATGTTGTATCGGTTATGACTTGGTAAAACTGTGTCAGCAGTTTTTGCATCGGAACTGGGCCGGTTGCTGCTGAAAAGAATACCCTGTTTGCCCGGAAATGAAACAAAAGTGGCGTCCAAGTCATCGTACACGTCATTGGTGATTTGTTTTACCTTTTCGTTGTCCAAACCAAGGGTAAAAATATCTGTATGCCCATCTTTTACGGCGCTTAATAACAGCGTTTTACTGTCAAGTATATATTTTACATCCTGTATTTGCTGAAACTCATCGGTAAGATCAATTTTGGGATTTTTAATCCTTGTGACCAGGTCGTATACGAATAATTTTATCCTGCCTTCCTGTTTGTAAACCACGGTCAGTCTTGACCCTTTTGGATCCCAGGCTAAAATTGGATAATAAGGATTGGTTTCGTTTTGATAGCTGCGGATGCCATATTGCAGAAGTGTAGTATAATCAAAATCTTCGCTCAGCTTCACTTTTATGATACCTTTTTTATACTCGACTACCGCAAAAGAATTGTTTTTTTTGTTTGGGTTTACATTAATGCGGTAGTAATCTTTGTTTTTGCGGATTTCAAAACTTTCAATGTAACTTCCTTTAGGATAGGCTTTTCTTTTGGCAATATCCTTGTAATATTTTTCTTCTTCAAACTCCATAAAATCCTTCAGAACACCTTTAAAGTTTGTTTTGCAAACCTGCTGACTTGCCCGGTTCAGGTTTTTATACACCCTTGCGAGGTAGAGCAAATACGTGACATTTTCTTTCTTGTATTTTTCCTGGATGTAATACCAGAAAGCATGACCGGCCAACTCCGGTTTTTCAAAAGCAAACTGGTAAAAATTTTTGTAATTGCCACTTAGGATTTCACTTTTTAATTCGTCATCCAATGCTGTATTCCAGTTTTCACCAACATAAGCAACGTAGCCATCGGTAAGCCATTTTGGTAAATCCAGCAGTGCCTGGTTTCCGGCTACTTCGCCCAGGTCTTCTCCAAATAAAACATTGTCAGTTAAAATGCGGGCAATACCTTCCTTGATCTGTTTCCGCAGGTTAGCATGGTCGCCATTAAAATAAACCACCATCTTATTATTTACCAGTTTGGTGCCCCCGCTGGTCGATTGCCAGTCTGCATTTAACCCAATATTGGATTGTTGTAAATCTGCAAACTCGTTGTACACAACAATATTGGCCCTGCGCTGTAAGCTGTATTCGGTAAAGGTTTCAATGCCTGGCAGCTCTTCTTCTGCCACCTGTAAAACAAACTTTGCCAGTTCCTGACCATTTTGAGTAAAGTAAGTATTGAAATTTTTTGTTTGATAATATTGCCACTTGAATTTTTTATACTGAACCCTGTTTTTTCCAAACTCAACTGCATTTACCTGGGCTGCGGAAATGAAAGAACCAAAAAGTATACTGCCACACACTATAAAAAATATTCTGCTGAACTTTGCCATACTTAATCTGATATTTGTTAATAAAATTACTCTATTCAAACCAATCATAAAAATATCCCTTTAATAGCTAAATTGATCTTAAATGTTGCAGATACAATCTTTTATTTTTAGTCCGATACAGGAAAATACGTATATTTTGTACAATGAGTTTAAACAATGTATCGTCATTGATCCGGGCTGTTACTTTGATGAAGAAAAGGAAACGCTGCAAACTTTTATACAACAAAAAGGGCTTAAACCAGTAATGCTGTTAAACACTCATTGCCATCTTGACCATGTGTTTGGTAACAAGTTTGTTGCCGAAACTTATAGTCTCAAATTGCAATTGCATGAAAAGGAAAAAGCTGTTTTATCTTTTGCACCAACTTCAGGTTTAATGTACAACATGCCCTTTGACAATTATACCGGGGAACTCATTGAATTGAAAGAAGGGGATAAGGTTTTACTTGGGGGGGACGAACTGGAAATCATAGAGGCGCCAGGGCATTCGCCTGGCAGTATTTGTTTTTATTGCCGCAAGCAACATTTTGTAATTGGAGGTGATGTGTTATTTCAAAGAAGTATCGGCCGCACTGATTTGCCAGGAGGTAGCCATCAAACCCTGCTTAACAGTATTCGTAAAAAATTATTTACATTGCCCGATGAAACAATAGTCTACAGTGGCCACGGTTCGCCAACAACAATAGGGGAAGAGAAAAAACAAAACCCTTATCTAAGTTAATGGTCTGGTAGTGACGAAAGATGGTAAATCTTTATTAACGAATCCCCTGACACAGCTCAACTAAAACACCTGTAGTATCTTTTGGATGTAAAAAACAAACCAGTTTATTATCAGCTCCGGGTTTTGGTTTTTCGTTCAGTAAGGTAAAACCCAGGCTCTTTAATCTTGCCATTTCGGCCTCTATATCAGCCACTTCAAAAGCAATATGATGAATGCCTTCTCCTTTTTTGGCAATGTAGCGGGCAATTACGCCGTCGTCACTATTGCTTTCCAGCAGTTCAATTTTGGTTTCCGCCGTTTTAAAAAAAGCGGTAGTTACGTTTTCTGTTGGTATAACTTCTGTTTTATAACACAAGCTGTTTAATAATTTTTCATATAAAGGAACAGCAGTTGCAAGGCTTTTAACGGCAATGCCAATATGATCTATTTGTTGCATATCAAAAGTATTGGTCCTTGTGAGCGGTTTGTGAAATAGGGAAATTATTGACTCCGTTAACCTACGAATAAGCTAAAATAGAACCTTTTGTAGTAATTTTATGTTTGAACAGATAAATAAAGATGTATGTTAAAACTACCGATATATTTAGATAATAACGCCACAACACCGATGGACCCCCGGGTATTTGAAGCGATGACTCCTTATTTTATGGAGCACTTCGGTAATGCGGCCAGTCGTAACCACCCTTTTGGATGGGAAGCAGAAGAAGCAGTTGATTACGCCCGCGAACAGGTTGCCAAATTAATAGGCGCCGATCCCAAAGAAATTATTTTTACCAGTGGTGCCACTGAAGCGGATAATCTTGCCATTAAAGGTGTATTTGAAATGTATGCCAGCAAGGGAAATCACATTATAACAGCTACTACAGAACATAAAGCAGTACTGGATACCTGTAAACACCTGGAAAAAAATGGGGCAGAAGTAACTTATTTACAGGTACAAAGAGATGGTCTGATTGATCTTAAAGAACTGGAAGCGGCTATTAAGCCAACGACCATTCTGATAGCCATCATGTATGCAAACAATGAAATCGGTACAGTTCAACCAATTAAAGAAATAAGCACGATCGCAAAAAAACACGGCGTTTTGTTTTTTACTGATGGTGTACAGGCAGTAGGTAAAATTCCGGTGGATGTAATAAAAGATGGTATTGACCTGATGGCATTTACTGCGCATAAAATGTATGGCCCTAAGGGTATCGGTGCGTTGTATGTTCGCCGTAAAAACCCAAGAGTAAAAGTTACCGCCCAGATGGACGGTGGTGGTCACGAAAGAGGTATGAGAAGCGGTACCTTAAATGTACCCGGTATTGTAGGGTTTGGTAAAGCCTGTGAACTGGCCCGTTTGGAGATGGAAGCCGATACAAAGCGCATCAGTATTTTGCGTGATAAACTGGAAACAGAACTGATGAAGTTGGAAGAAGCCTATATTAACGGCAGCACAGAACATCGTTTGCCACATGTGACTAACATTTCTTTTAAGCATGTGGAAGGTGAAGGCCTTTTGATGGGATTCAATAAAAACATTGCGCTTAGTTCAGGTTCGGCCTGCACTTCAGCTTCACTGGAACCTTCTTACGTTTTAAAAGCATTGGGTTTAGGCGATGATCTGGCACATAGTTCGCTGCGTTTTGGTTTGGGAAGGTTTACAACAGAAGGACAAATTGATTACACAATTAAAGCAATAAGTGAAACCGTTTTAAAGTTAAGAGAAATGAGCCCGTTATGGGAAATGTATAAGGAAGGTATTGACTTAAATTCAATTGAGTGGGCAGCACATTAGAAAGGTCAAATGTTTAGTATTCACAGTATTTAACGGGTTAGCACATTAACTAATCAACAAATTATAAAATTTAATACCATGGCATATTCAGAAAAAGTAATCGATCACTACCAGAATCCAAAGAATGTTGGAACGCTGGATAAAAGTAGCAAAAGTGTTGGAACCGGTTTGGTAGGCGCTCCTGAATGCGGCGACGTTATGCGTTTGCAAATACAGGTAGATGATGCTACCGGTATGATCACCGATGCTAAATTTAAAACTTTTGGTTGCGGATCAGCAATCGCTTCCTCTTCTTTGGCCACAGAATGGCTCAAAGGAAAAAGCATTGATGAAGCACTAACAGTTGATAACATGGATTTCGTGGAAGAATTGAATCTTCCGCCAGTTAAAATTCACTGTTCAGTATTGGCTGAGGACGCCATTAAAGCAGCTATCAATGACTACCGCGTGAAGAACGGCAAAGAAGCAATTAAGTTTGAAGAAAGCGTAGTGCATTAAGATGCAGAATTTAACCTGCTGTTTTTAAATAACAGGAGGTGAGTTGTAATTAAAAGTGTTTAAGAATGAGTAGTGATATTTTAAATAAGTCTGTAGATACAGTAGTTGAGGAATGTCCGCAGGTGCCCGGTGAAGAAGGAGGTGAAACCGTTACGGTTGAAGAACCCAAGATGCTGGAAAATTCCATTTACATCAGCGACAAAGCCAAACAAAAGGTAGTAAGTCTGATGAGTGATGCAGGTTTGGCGGGCGATCCGTCTTACTTTTTACGGGTAGGGGTCGTAGGTGGTGGCTGTAGCGGTTTAAGTTATAAAATGGATTTTGATAATGAGCAAAAACCAATGGACCAGGTATTTGAGGACAAGGGAGTTAAAATTGTAACTGACCTCAAAAGTTTTTTATACCTCGTAAATACCGAGCTTGAATTCAGTGATGGATTGAATGGCAAAGGGTTTTACTTTAATAATCCCAATGCTAGCAGAAGTTGCGGCTGTGGTGAAAGTTTTGCGGTCTGATGTAAGTTATATAAAATTGAAGAGCCCGTTTCATTTAGAAACGGGCTTTTTATTAGTACTATTTTCACGGGTTAATTTGTTGACTCCCTGACAATTTCCGGGGGCACAAAATGTACTTTTTCTTTCTTTACTTTAGGTGGTTTAGGTGGCGGTGGTGGTGCCTGAAATTTGGCAACCTCGATTGCAGGCGGCGGTGGCGGTGTTTTTTGTATTTTAACTGCCGGTGGCGGAGGAGGCGGTGGTGCCAGTTTTTTTGTTGTTTGAGCAGTTAACTGCCCGGCAAGGATAACAGCTGCCATCATCATACTGATTTTTTTCATATTGAAGATTTCAGGTAAGATGCAGCCTTGATAATAATCCATAAAAAAATCCCGCCGTTAAGCGGGACTGTGCAGTCGGTTTTGGTAAACGACTTATTCTGGTAATTTCGAATAAATGTTTAACGGGGGTTAAACAAGTTTTCTAAAAGCGTATGTTTTGGGTAAAAAGACAAACTTAAATGAGTTGTTAATTAGCTTATCTTTTACAATGACAGGACGACTTTACAAAATGCTGCACGAAAAAAAATATTTTTTGAAATTATTTTCAATGACCCGGCATATGCCCCGTTTATGGACTCATTTTGCCGCTTAATTTTTTTAATAATTAAACGTGGTTAAAATACCATAGGGAATTAATTCGTTGTTCACCAACCCAGGAAAACCAAAACTAATATTTGTAATTGGCTAAGTAGTAAATTGCAGCAATTTTATGCCTATGTTGAGTATATGTAAAAAAGAATTACACCAGTTTTTCAGCAGCCTTACAGGTTATATTTCTATTATCATGTTTTTAATGGTGAATGGCATTTTTTTATTTGTTTTGAAAGACAGCAATATTTTTGATTTTGGCTATGCTACGCTGGATAAATTTTTTGAGCTGGCTCCCTGGATTTTGATCTTTTTGGTACCGGCCCTTACCATGCGTTCGCTTGCAGAAGAATTTAAAACCGGCACTTTTGAAATTTTACAAACCAAACCCCTGTCACGCTGGCAAATAGTAGCAGGAAAATATGTAGCTGTTTTAGCGGTATTACTTTTTGTAATTGTGCCAACTTTTATTTATGTTTTTACAATAAAAAATTTAAGTGCTGTACAAACTGTTGACAGCGGAGGAATAACCGGCAGTTATATTGGCCTTTTTTTGTTGGCAGCTGTATTTGCGGCCATCAGCCTTTGCTGCAGCAGCTTTACCAATAATGCGGTGGTAGCTTTTTTGGTAAGTGCGTTTGCCTGTTTGCTGCTTTACTTTGGATTTAATGCGATTAGCAAATTGCCTATGTTTGTTGGCAGTGCCGATTACTATATTGAAATGGCAGGAATTGATTTTCATTACCGCAGTATAAGCCGCGGTTTACTGGATAGCAGGGATCTGCTGTATTTTTTAAGCCTTATTTTTTTATTTCTTTTAATTACTGTGCAAAACCTGCGTAAACGATAAGCCAATTCTTCATGAAATCAATTTTGCAAAAAATAGCCAATACAAAGGCATGGTTGCCCTTAACAATTTTGTTGCTCGTTTTTATAAATTGGCTAGGGTCAAAATTTCATACCAGAGTAGATTTTACCAACGAACAAAGATTTACGCTTTCAGCTTCTACACAGAAAGTATTGCGGAATTTGGATAGCACAGTTGATGTAACTGTGCTGCTGGCAGGCGACGTAAAATCTGAGTTTAAAAAGCTGTCGAACAGTACCCGTGAACTGTTGGAGAATTTTAAAAATTATGGCGGTAACAAAATTCAATACAAATTTGAAATACCGGGTGAAGGATTGGATGATTCCACAAAGGCTAATTTATTTGATTCTTTAGTTAATATGGGATTAAGGCCAACCAACCAGCAGGTACAGGTAAAGGAAGGCGAAGGCAAAACCCAGCGCCAGATATTTCCGGGAGCCATCATCCAGTATGGAGGCAGGTCAGTAGCAATAGATTTATTACAGGGCCAGGTACAAAAAAATGTTTTTAATTCGGATGATATTTTGGATAAGCAATCCCTCAACAGTGCAGAGGCTTTGCTGGAATATAAGTTTGCCAATGCAATACAGAAGTTAACTCAAAAAGACGTACCGGTGGTTGCGTATGCCTATGGCAATGGTGAGCCACCATTTGGATTTTTGCCGGTGAATGATGTTTTTCAAACACTGGGTAAAAATTTTATTGTAGATACGGTGGATGTAAGAACTCAGCCGTTTTTAAGTCCTGAATATGCAGCCATAGTAATTGTAAAACCTACAATAAAATTTACCGATGATGATAAATTTAAAATGGATCAGTATGTAATGAACGGGGGCAGACTATTATTTTTTATGGATGTGTTGTATGCCGAACGTGACAGTCTTCAAAATGGCGAACTGGTAGCTTATTCAAGAGACCTCAATCTGAATGATTTGTTATTTAAATATGGTGTAAGAATCAATACCGATTTACTGGCCGACAAACATGCAGACAAAATCCCGGTGGAAGTAGGTTCGGTAGGAGGAAAAAGTCAAAAGCAACTATTGACTTGGCCTTATGCTCCGTTACTACAGCCTGGTTCAGCACATGCCATAGTAAAAAACCAGGCAGACGTAGTAGGGCAATTTGCCAATTCTATTGATACAGTAGAAGCCGCAGGTATTACAAAAACGATTTTATTGTCATCTTCCGCCAATGCCTATACGTTACCTACGCCGGCAAGAATACAGCTGAATAGTTTACAAACAGTAGAAGATATTGCCAGGTTCAACCTTAAAAATATTCCGGTGGCTGTTTTATTGGAAGGAAAATTTACCAGCATGTTCGCAAATCATGCAAGCCAGTCACAATTGGATACTTTAAAAGAGTATCACATTAATTTTTTAAGACAAAGTAAAACAGCCGGTAAAGTAATAGTAGTGGCAGACGCGGATATTGTTTTGAACCAGGTATCTGATATAATTGGTCCGTTGCCTATGGGAACGAATAAATACACCAATATTCAATACGCCAATAAAGACTTCTTTTTAAATTCTACGGAATACCTTGCAGATAAAAACAATATTCTGGATGCCCGGGCTAAGGATTATACCCTTCGGCTACTGGACGTTAAAAAAACTACTGACCAGCGTTCACTTTGGCAACTGGTTAATATAGTGGCTCCAATATTGCTGGTATGCCTTTTTGGATTGGGGTATCAGTGGTGGCGAAAAAGAAAATATACTAAACAATAAACATGGGCAATACTGGCTTTTTATACCTTGTCTTTTCATTGATAATTGTAGTGGCATTAGTTTTTGATCTTGGATTGCTAAGTAAAAAAAACCAGGTTATTACCATCAAAACGGCCCTTGTACAAACCCTCTTCTGGGTGTTTTTGTCATTTGCTTTTTGTGTGTTTATCTGGTTTAGGGATGAAGGAGGCACCGGAAAACCAGATGCCATTTCTTTTCTTTCAGCTTATTTGCTGGAGTGGTCACTTTCAATAGATAATATCTTTGTTTTCATTATCATTTTTACTTTTTTTGGCGTAAAAGAAAAAAATTATTCGAGGGTTTTGCTAGCCGGTATTTTAATGGCCATCATATTCAGGATCATTTTTATTGCGGCAGGAAGTGAGCTGGTTGCAAGGTTCGATTGGATCATGTACGTGTTTGGCGTTTTTTTGGTTTACACAGGTGTAAAAATGTTTGGCAGTAATGAAGAAGAAGAGTTTGCACCGGATAAAAACTGGGCGTTTAAATTGCTCAAAAAAATAATGCGCACAACAGATGCAGAGCCGGATGGCAGATTTGTTATTGTAAAAAGCGGGCGTCTCTTTTTTACCAAACTGGCGATGGTGGTAGTTATGCTGGGATTGATTGATATTGTGTTCGCATTGGATTCTATCCCTGCTGTGTTTTCTGTTATACCCGATCCAGGCAAGAAAATGCTGATTTATTCATCGAATATTTTTGCCGTACTGGGTTTACGAAGTTTGTTTTTTTTATTGCGCGGGGCAGCCAATAAATTTAATTATTTACAGCAGGGTATTGCGGTAGTTTTGTTGTTTATAGGCATAAAAATGCTGATCGAAAAGTGGATTCATTTCCCTGTTTGGGTATCATTGCTCGTAATTGTTTTTTGTATAGGTTCATCCATTTTTTATTCGGTTTGGCATAAGCAAAAAAACGGTAGTGTGGAAACTCCGGAATAATTATTATTCATTCTTAATACAGTATTCATTGTATTCAATTTCAGAAATAGTACAAATAATTAAAGCCGATTGGGTGCAACAAAATGCCCCTGCAACCATCGATCATATTTTACTTGACAGCCGTAAATTATTATTTCCGGCATCTTCTTTATTTTTTACGCTTGGGGGACCAAGAAGAAATGGAATTATATTTATAGACGAATTGTATGAAAAAGGAGTTCGCAATTTTGTAACCGATCAGCAAATAAATCCTGATCACTTAAGTAAATATCCCGAAGCCAATTTTCTACAGGTAAGAGATGCGCTACAATCGTTGCAACAACTTGCTGCATTTCACCGCAAGCAATTTACTCTTCCTGTTATTGGCATTACCGGCAGCAACGGTAAAACTATTGTAAAAGAATGGTTATATCAATTGCTGCATAACAATTACAATATTGTAAGAAGCCCTAAAAGTTATAATTCCCAAATTGGTGTTCCGCTTAGTGTTTGGCAAATAAATGGAGCGCACGACCTTGGCATTTTTGAAGCAGGTATTTCTCATGCGGATGAGATGGAGCGGCTTGAGAAAATAATAACTCCGGGCATTGGTGTATTTACCAATATCGGTGACGCACACAGCGAAGGATTTTTAAACGTGCGGCAAAAAATAAATGAAAAACTAAAATTATTTCTGCACAGCGATGTGCTGATTTTTAATGCGGATGATCCGGACGTAAATAATGCCATTAATACATTTGCGGGTAACGTAAGAAGTCATGATAACTTTCAGCTTTTTTCGTGGAGCAAAAATGCCAAAGCTGCTTTACAGATTATCGACATCGAAAAAAGCAATGGGCTTACCACTATAAAAGCCATTGATTACAGGCATGATAAAAGTGGCAAAGCCGTTTCAATATCAATTCCTTTTACAGACGAAGCATCGGTTGAAAATGCTATTAACTGCTGGTGCGTATTGCTTTATTTAAGCACAGACGAACTACTTATTGCAGAAAAAATGCTTCAGCTGCGTTCTGTTGAAATGCGCCTGGAGTTAAAAAAAGGAATCAATAATTGTTCAGTAATCAATGACAGTTACAGCGCAGATATTAATTCGCTTACCATTGCATTGGATTTTTTAGTACAGCAACAGCAGCACTCGAATCGTACATTGATACTAAGTGATATTTTGCAATCGGGTAAAAGCGGCCGGGAATTGTACACCGCCGTTGCCGCTATTTTGGAGCAGAAAAAAATCAACCGGTTCATTGGTGTTGGTCCCGAAATTGTAAAGCAGCAGGCTGCATTTAAAAACATTCCACAGACAATTTTCTTTTCATCCACGGCTGAATTTAAGCAGCAATTTTATACGCTGCATTTTCACAATGAAACCATATTGCTAAAGGGTGCCAGGGTTTTTGAGTTTGAGCAGCTGAGCCATTTACTCGAAGAAAAAGTACACCAGACAGTGATGGAAATTAACCTGAATGCCATTACGCATAACCTGAAGCAATATCAGCAGGAATTGAAGCCCGGTGTAAAAGTGATGGCAATGGTAAAGGCTTTCAGCTACGGAAGCGGCAGTTTTGAAATTGCAAACTTACTGCAGTTTCATAAAGTAGATTACCTGGCAGTCGCCTACACAGACGAAGGAGTAGAACTTCGTAAAGCCGGGATAACATTACCTATCATGGTGATGAATGCAGAAGATGTAACGTACGATTTAATGGTACAATATAATCTTGAACCTGAACTTTTTTCATTTGCTATATTAACCGGATTTCAGCGGTATTTGCTGCAATCGGGCATTACAAATTACCCGGTGCATATCAAGTTGGATACGGGTATGCACCGTCTCGGGTTTGAAGCAAAAGACATAGAATCCTTATCTGCGTTTCTTAAGTCATCATCAACATTTAAAGTACAATCTGTTTTTTCTCACCTGGTGGGAAGTGATACAGAACAACTGGATGAATTTACACAAACGCAGGCCGACCTCTTTTTGCAAAGCTGCGATGCATTGCAAAAAATAACCGGTTACACTTTCTTACGTCATATTGGAAACACGGCTGCCATTCACCGGCATAAAAACTTACAGTTGGATATGGTTAGGCTTGGTATTGGTTTATATGGTATAGACAGTAGCCCGGCCATGCAGCAACAGTTAAAAAATGTAACTACTTTAAAAACTACCATATCCCAGATAAAAAATGTGAAGGCCGGGGAAACTGTTGGTTATAGCCGTAAGGGTACAGTCAAAAAAGATTCTGTGATTGCTACCGTTCGTATCGGCTATGCGGATGGCTACCCGAGAGCATTAAGTAATGGCAAAGGAAAAATGTGGCTAAACGGAAATTTGGTGCCTGTTATTGGCGTAGTGTGTATGGATATGACGATGCTTGACATTACAGGAATCCATGTTGCGGAAGGGGATGAAGTGATTATTTTTGGTGAACCTTTATCGGTACATGATGTTGCCAGCTGGTCGAAAACAATTCCGTATGAAATATTAACTGGTATTTCTCAACGGGTTAAACGGGTTTATTTTGAGGAATAAATACATTACAATTAATGGAAATTTCGCTAGGTAAAGTAAAGTTTGTACGGTGTTTCATCGCTTCCAAAACCGCATGATTTCTAAAAACTAAATGAAAAAGCTCAGCTAAACCTTACATCGCAAACTATTATCTTTGCCAACTATTATGAAATTAAGAAACACAGCACTGATCATTTTTTTAGTTGTACTGGCAGACCAGGCATTAAAGTTTTATATCAAAACTAATTTTTATTTAGGCCAATCCCACAATGTGTTAGGCAAATCATTTCAACTGTATTTTGTTGAAAATGAAGGCATGGCTTATGGATGGAAATTTGGCGGACAGGCAGGTAAAATGTTGCTTACGCTGTTTAGATTGGGGGCGGTCATTTTTGGTGTTTGGTATTTGATCAACATCACCAAAAAGAAATACAACCGCGGGTTTATTGTTTGTGCAGCACTGATATTTGCCGGCGCACTGGGTAACCTGATTGATAGCATGTTTTACGGAATGATATTCGAAGAAAGTAATGCCTACCATATTGCAACACTTTTTCCTAAACATAGCTATGCCGGCTTTTTACATGGTAAGGTGGTAGATATGCTGTACTTTCCTATTATCAGGGATACCCACTTTCCAAAATGGGTGCCTGTTTGGGGAGGAGAAGATTTTGAATTCTTTCGTCCGATATTTAATTTGGCAGATGCCTCTATCTCAACTGGGGTGATTGCTATACTGGTTTTTCAAAAACGCTTTTTTCAACACAATTCAGTTACTGAACCCGGCGATACTGTTGAAACCGGAGCCATCGTAAATGATGATGTGCAGATACAATAAAAATCTTTAAATTTTTTTTATTCAAATCACTATTCCATCTTAAGCATCCGTTTGGTAACGGAACTATTTTCATAATAAATTGTCACACTGTAAATTCCCGGCGTTAAAAACTCAAGATTGTTTAGCGTAAAATTGTTAAGGTCTTTTTTGCCATTTATCATCTGCTTATACACGCCCTGTCCCATCGCATCGGTAATATAGAATCTAACCACACCGGCTCTGGGCAGGTTATAATTAATACTGATAAAATCTGTAAATGGATTTTTAAATCCCAACACTTCAAAAGTGGATTGTTTGGGACTTACTACGACTGTTTCACTGTATTTAGACGAACCGTCACTTCTGCGGAGCCTTAAACGAAAATAGGTATCCGCTCTTATTACTTCATTGTCATTGGTATAATAAGAATTGAAAGTGGTTGAATTGCCGGCTGGCTTTTCAGTCGCTTTTTCAAAATGAACCCCATCCGCACTTTTCTCAATTTCGTACCTGGAAAGGTTTATTTCATTTGATACAACCCAGGTTAAAACTGTTTTAGACTCGTAGTTTAGTTTACCTGTAAAGGAAATTATATTGGATTCCAATACTGCCGGACAGGAAATTACTTTTACCATAATGTAATTCCCGTCGGTAAAAGAACAGTTGCTACTTGAAACATTGGCTGCGCTTGTACCCAACACAACCCTGAACAAATGGCCGCTATCCGAATGACTCACGGTGAAAGGTCCAAAGTTGGTAATGTATTGATACTTCCCATTTACCGGAGGTCCAATAGTCACGTTTCCAGAGCTGGTTGCCTGCGGAGGCGTACCCCATGTTACCCCGCCATCTGTGCTTCTCTGCCATTTGTAGTAAGAATATTTTGGGTTGTAAGAATATCTTACCGTGTCGGCAAAAGTTAATTGTGTACCCGTAGTGCAACCCAATGCAATTGGTTTGTAATTCATAGTAGAAGATGGACCGCAGGTGCCGAGTGCCAGGTCATCCAATACCCAGTCATTACCGCCACCACCGGAAGCATTATTGCGGATGGAAATTACAGCCGCCGTTTGCCCGGGTCCTGTTTTGAAAACAAAACCTTTTTTTACCCAGCCCAGACTGTCCAGTTCCCCGCTTGAATAAAGATCAATATCATTAATAGCAAATGTAAGATTGGGCCGTACACCGCCTGAGTAAGTGCTCACGCTATTCTGATCAATTCCGCAGCGTCTGCAAATATTTTTTACCCAGGCACTGAATTCATAATAAGTATCAGGACATAAACCTGATACAGTTTGCCTGTATGCTTCGCTTGTAACAACATCAGCATTTACCATCAGCATGTAACCACCCTTGCTGCCTGGCGCCGGTGCCGGATTACCTGTAGAATTATTGGTACCGGTATGGTCGCCCATAATATCCCAAAAACCGCCAAACATCCTGTTTACACAACTATCGGCTGTGGGAATTGGTAGTATAGCTGTACAGTTCGGCTGCATTCTCGCATTTGGATTGGTACTGCCGGTAGGGCTTGTATTATTTACGATGGCATAAGATCCATCGCCGATTGCAACGGACCGGCTTGCCGCTAGATAGCTGTAGTTAGGAATGATATAGGCTGGCCCGTAACTTCTGTTTTGTACATAGCCACTATCAAAAGTACCGGTAGCTTCAACAGCAAGGTTATTACCGAGGGCATTGCCGCATAAGGCGGTTGCAGTGGAGTCAATATAAATTTTGTAGGGTACAGCATTGATAGTTGTATCCGCGCCTGAAGATGTTTTTCTGTAAACAAGTTTTCCAACTCCCAAAGTAATCGTGTCTCCGGGATTGCCTGTTACTGTAACCCTGAATGCCGTTGTTAATAATGCTCCTCCAAACAATTTAGGTATATACCCACCAATCAATATATAACCTGACCCTGTATTGTCGGTTAATTTTCCGGGGTTAGAACCTGGATCACCTGCAGTTGTGCCTACGTTAATTCTTACCTGGTATTCTCCGGAGTTAGGATTTGCAGTATATGTTCCTGCATCATCTCCGGCATTGAGTGAATAATTTTGTACTGTAAGGCCTTCATTTGTTATAAGGCGTAAGGAATCGGCAGCCCCGGTATTCATGCTCGTCTTTAACGGAACACTGTCATAGTATCTTACATTCCATATTTTATAGGCATTACCATTAGGGACTTTATTACTTGCATTATAAGTTGGGCCTAAAAAATAATTGGTCCGTATTTCTAGAATATCTCCTTTCTGCACGGCACCACCCGTCGTTCGTTTCGTTACGTTAACATACCCGTTTCCATATCCCAGTAATGGATTGTGCTGTCCGTAGGTTGTCTGCAAAATGCACAACGATAACCCGGTAAAGAACAACGCAATATGTAATGGTGAGCAAAATTGTTTCATAATAGGTATCAGGGCTGGATATTATAACAAGGGTATTTTAAAATAATATTGCTGATTTTTTAAAATGATGAACCCAATGCTAACAGAAACGGAAATTTTTTAAAATTATTTCGTTTGTATATTGACAGGGGGAAAATACTTCTCTTTCCCGGCCTGCATTGTAGCACTTTTACTGCTTTTTTTGTAGGGGCAACACGTCAATCTTAGTAGAAGAAGTTTTATGATCACAATTTTTTAAAAAACAGTGAAATAACAAAAAAGGCACCTTCCCGGGTGCCTTTTGTATAACTGTTATAAGTGAAGTTTTATTTTATCTTTCCAACCATATTGGCAGGTATAACCCACTCATCAAATTCCTGCGGTGTAACATAGCCCAATTGTACTGCCATCTCTTTTAATGTTGTTCCTTCTTTATGTGCTTTCTGTGCAATTTCAGCGGCCTTGTAATAACCAATCTTTGTATTTAATGAAGTAACAAGCATCAGTGAATTATCCACGTGTTTTTTAATATTGGCTTCAATCGGCGCCAATCCTATAGCACACTTATCATTGAATGAAACACAGCCATCACCAATCAGCCGGGCACTATGTAAAAAATTATAGATCATGACCGGTTTAAAAACATTCAGCTCAAAATGGCCCATGCTTCCACCGATACCTATTGCAACATCGTTGCCCATTACCTGTGCAGCAATCATGGTAAGTGCTTCGCATTGCGTAGGATTTACTTTACCGGGCATGATTGAAGAGCCCGGCTCATTATCCGGAATAAAAATTTCGCCAATACCCGAACGTGGACCGGATGATAACATACGGATATCATTCGCAATTTTCATTAAACTCACGGCAACTGTTTTTAAAGCACCATGGGCTTCTACAATGGCATCGTGGGCAGCCAATGCTTCAAATTTATTTTCTGCAGTTATAAAAGGCAGGCCGGTTAATTGAGCAATGTGTTTGGCAACATTTTCGGAATAGCCTTCTGGTGTGTTGATACCTGTTCCTACAGCTGTACCGCCCAATGCAAGCTCACTTAAATGAGCCAATGTATTTTTAATTGCCTTTAAGCCATGGCTTAATTGTGATACATAACCGCTGAATTCCTGTCCCACAGTTAATGGGGTAGCATCCATAAAATGCGTACGCCCTATTTTAACCACCTGCATAAACTCCTTGCTTTTTGCAGCCAGTGTATCCCTTAATTTTTCAATGCCGGGAATGGTGGTTTCTATTAAAATTTTATAAGCCGCAATGTGCATGGCAGTTGGAAATGTATCATTGCTGGATTGTGATTTATTAACATCATCATTGGGATGCAAAAACTTTTCTTTGTCTTCCAGTTGTCCGCCATTGATTACATGCCCGCGGTAAGCCACTACTTCATTTACATTCATATTACTCTGGGTACCGCTGCCGGTTTGCCAAACTACCAGCGGGAAATAAGCGTCTAATTTTCCATCCAGAATTTCATCACATACCTGGCCAATCAAATCGCATTTTTCTTTGGATAAAACACCGGCATCAAAGTTGGTCAGCGCAGCAGCTTTTTTTAAGTAAGCAAATGCTTTGATAATTTCTTTGGGCATTCTGTTAATGTCCTGTGCAATTTTAAAATTATCAATGCTGCGTTGTGTTTGTGCGCCGTAGTAGGCTTCAACAGGCACTTTTACTTCACCCATTGTATCTTTTTCAATCCGGTATTCCATATAGTTATTTTTTAGAGTTTTTTATTCGCCGCAAAGTTAATTATTGCAGTACTAAATAATAAGCAATTATGATAATAATCATAGGCAGTTGGCAAGCGGGGTAACTGCTGTAATCATAGCAACAGCTGGCGGCATGCCTGCACAGGCTCATCGTATGAAGATTGGGAGTGCAATTATATGCAGGATGGAACTACTGAGCTTATTTACCGGTGAACAAAGCCTTTCGCTTTTCTAAAAATGCACTTGTTCCTTCCTTCATATCTTCCGTTGCAAAGCAGTTACCAAAGGCATTTATTTCGGTAGCATAGCCATTGGACGTTGAATCGTAAACAGCATTTGCCGCCTGTATACATGCTGCAATTGCGAGCGGTGCTTTTGTATTAACGAGCGTTAAAATTGCTTTGGCCTTAGGCAATAATTCGTCTGGAGAAACAACATAGTTTACCAACCCGTATTGCAGGGCTGTGGCGGCCTCAATCAAGCTGCCACTGATGAGTAATTCTATTGAACGGCCCTTCCCTATCAATTGTGTTAAACGTTGCGTACCGCCATAACCAGGTATTAAACCAAGGTTTACTTCCGGCTGACCAAATTTAGCGTTGTCGCTGGCAACCCGGAAATGACAAGCCATTGCCAGCTCACATCCTCCACCCAAAGCAAAGCCGTTCACAGCAGCTATTATAGGCTTGGAACTCCTCTCTATTTTAAAAAAAATATCCTGCCCTTTTGTTGCGAGCGCCATGGCCCCTGCTTTATCAAGGCCATTGAATTCTGTTATATCTGCCCCGGCAACAAAAGCTTTATTGCCTGCGCCGGTAATGATTGCTGATTTGACTGATGGGTTGTTTTGTATTTCATCTATCACATTGTCAAGATCAGCAAACACATCTTTATTTAACGCGTTTAATTTATCAGGCCTGTTGATAGTGATGGTAAAAATACCGTTTTCCAAAGACGTAAGTAAAGTTGAATGATTCATGTTATTTTATATTATCGTTTGCAGATGAAAGCAATAGAAATTAACAAGGGAAAGTGGAAGGAGGTAATTTTATAATCCACCTGATACTAAAAATTTCTGTTCAATTTTACCCAATCCTTAATGTACGATGCTATCTCACTGGTGGTGGCGCCTGGTGCAAATAATTTGCCTACACCAAGTTTATTCAAA
Source organism: Ferruginibacter sp. (assembly GCF_028288465.1). Classification (GTDB taxonomy): domain Bacteria; phylum Bacteroidota; class Bacteroidia; order Chitinophagales; family Chitinophagaceae; genus Ferruginibacter. Next base: position 208,061 of record NZ_JAQBNR010000011.1, read on the forward strand.
GATTCCATATCCTCATCCGGTATAATGCCACCGCCTGTAAGTAACACATCATCCATTTTTTTTTCCTTCATCAAGGCAATCACTTTTGGAAAAACAGTGTTGTGTGCACCGCTGAGAATACTGATGCCAATTGCGTCCACATCTTCCTGTAATGCAGCATTCACTACCATTTCAGGGGTTTGCCGCAAGCCGGTATAGATAACTTCCATGCCGGCATCCCTCAATGCTGTGGCAATTATTTTGGCGCCCCTGTCGTGGCCATCCAGTCCAACTTTAGCTACCAGCACCCGTATTGGTCTTGTCATGTGTGAAGCATTTGATGAATCAATTATTGAAGCAATGCTAATGTATATTCAATTCTTTTTATTGTGCTCTCTTTACCAATTGCTGAAGCTATCTCAAAAACACCCGGACCAAATTTTCCACCCACCAGCATAATGCGTAAGGGCAACATCAGCTCGCCTGTTTTTAGCTGGTTCGCTGCGGCCAGTTCTTTAAAACTTATCTCCAGTTCAGCCGAATTCCACAATGTGCTTAATTGCCATGATTTTATTAATTCTACAAAAAACATGTTTTTCTTTTCATCCCATTTTGGCTGTATAGATGTTGTGTCAACGGTAGCCGGTGCCTGAAAAAAGAAAATGCCCTGTGTAAAAAAATCAGGTAATAAAGTACAACGCTCTTTTACGAGCTCCATTACCTTTTTTAAATAAGCATCATCCGCTATCGATATGCCTTTTGATTCAAATATATTTTTTACCCTTTCAGCATAATGGCTCACATCCAGTTTCTTTATCCACTCATGATTAAACCATTTCGCTTTTTCAAAATCGAATTTGGCGCCACCCTTATGTACTTTTTCAATATTAAATTTTGTTATCAGCTCCTCCATAGAAAAAATCTCCTGCTCTGTTCCATCATTCCAACCTAAGACTGCCAACAGGTTAATAAATGCTTCAGGCAAAAAGCCAATTTCTTTAAAACCTTTGGTTATTTCTTTTGTCACAGGATCTGCCCAGTCCATCGCATAAACAGGAAATCCAAGGCGGTCGCCATCTCTTTTACTAAGCTTGCCATTACCATCCGGTTTCAATATTAATGGTAGATGCGCCCATTGTGGCATATTCTCCAGGCCAAACAGATATTGCCATAACAGAATGTGCACAGGTGCACTTGGTAACCATTCTTCACCACGGAAAGCGTGTGTTATTTTCATTAAAAAATCATCCACCACTACCGCCAGATGATAAGTCGGCATGCCATCTGCTTTCAGCAATACCTTATCATCTACTGCGTTGGTGTCAAAGGAAATTTCTCCCCTTATCATATCGGTAAAGGGAACAAATTCATCCGGATTTATTTTAATGCGCACCACGTAAGGGGTTCCGGCATCGAGTAGTTGTTGGGTTTCTTCCGGTAAAAGTCGCAGAGAATTGTTCATATTCATGCGCACATGATGATCATATTGCAAACTGCTGCTGCCCTTTGTTTTCAACAGGTCACGCATGCGTTCCAATTCGGCCGGGGTATCAAAAGCATAATAAGCACGGCCATCTTTTATCAGCTGTTCGGCATACTGGCGGTATATTTCTTTTCGTTCGCTCTGGCGGTACGGCACATAGGGACCGCCATGCAATACACTTTCGTCCGGGTTTAAACCACACCATTGCAGGCATTCAAAAATATAAGCTTCTGCGCCTTTAACAAATCTGTTTTGATCGGTGTCTTCAATTCTTACTATAAAATCACCATCGTGCTGCCTGGCAAATAAATAATTAAATAATACGGTACGCACGCCTCCCAAATGTAATCCCCCGGTCGGGCTGGGAGCAAATCTAACTCTTACTTTTTTTGACATATTGCAAAGATAGGAAGACGGCAAATAGTGTTTTGTTTCAATTTGTCAATATTGCCGAGGCAAGACAACAACTTTTGTATAAAGAAGGGACACCCAAAACCAGTCTGTAAGCAACGGTTGCCGTGTGCAGTCTTTACAAACCGCCGGTAATTTTTCGCAGATTATTAACGAGCAGTTAAACTTCTTTACAAAATATTCATCTATAAAATATCGTTCATTAAAAAACCAAAAAAAATCATGCAAGTAAAAATCCGTTCAATCGCTGCTATTAGTTTAATAACGGCCATTTCATTTGTAAGCTGTAAAAAAACAGATACAACTACTACGACAACCGACCCCACTACAGAGTTAACTGCACAAACCGACGATCAGTCGAATGTTTCCTCTACTTCCGACGCTATTGAAAATGATGTTAACGCGTACCTGGATAATAACGCATCTTTTAACGGCAGAATGGAAGGCGTACAGGGAATGCCATGCAACGCAACTGCAGTAGCCGATTCTGCCAATGGGATCAGAAGAATTACAATTACCTATAACGGCACCAACTGTTCGGGCAAGCGCACGCTAACCGGTGTAGTAGTTATGTCAATGCCAATAGGAACACATTGGAAAGATGCAGGGGCTGTATTAACGGTTAATACACAAAACTTAAAAGTTACCAGGGTAGCTGACGGTAAAAGTATTGTTATCAATGGTCTAAAAACTATCACTAATGTAAGTGGCGGAAAGCTTAGCCAACTGTCATCAGGATCAATTACCCACACCATTTCCGGTACCGATTCAGTTACTTTTGACAATGGCAAGCAAAGGATCTGGCAAATGGCCAAACAAAGAGTTTTCACTTACAATAATGGTTCCGTAATCACTACAACCGGTACACACACAGAAGCGGGCGTAAACGGCATAGCAGAGTGGGGTACCAATCGCTTTGGCAATGCCTTTGTAACTGCTATCAGTCAGCCGCTGGTGATCAGGCAGGATTGTGATTTCAGATTGGTAAGCGGTACCGTTGTACACAGCAAATTGGTAGCCGATGTAACGGTAACTTTCGGACTGGATGCAACAGGCACACCTGTTACATGCCCCAATGGAAGTTTTTATTTTAAGGCTGTATGGCAGGGTGTAAATGGAGTAACTAAAACAATTATTTTACCTTACTGATTATAGATAAATATTGTATAAAGAGGTTGTCTGATTTAAAGAGGCAACCTCTTTTTTATTTGCAGAAATCTTATCAAAAAAATCGTATCATACATAGAAGCAATTTTTTATCAATGGATTTAGTTTACTCCAATTTTGAAAATAATTTCAATAAAAATTATTAAACATTCCCGGTTATCCTAATAGTAATAGCTTTGTAATGGCAGTTTATCGCTTGACAAGTGTCAAGGTTCTTAGTAAGCCTTCGCATAAAAATAGTGTATGTTTTATTTTGTTAAAACGCCGGTATGGCTAAAAAAAATTTACTCCGGTTGCACCTGGCAAATGAATACTGTGGAAAAAAAAATATACCTCAGTTTTGATGACGGTCCGCATCCGGTTGCAACGAAATTTGTACTGCAGGTACTGGAAAAATACAATGCCAGGGCAACCTTTTTTTGCATCGGCAAAAATGTAGCAGCATATCCGGAAGTGTATCAGCAAATATTGGCTGGAGGTCATGCTGTCGGGAATCATACATTCAATCATTTGAATGGCTGGAAAACACCGGTTGGAATGTACATTGAAAATATTGAGCAGGCACAGCAATTAATCAAGACCAATCTTTTTCGGCCACCTTATGGAAAAATCAGTTTCAAACAATTAAAAGCATTGTCAGTAAAACAACCCACATTAAAAGTAATTATGTGGAGTGTTTTAAGTGCAGATTTTGACAGAAAAATAACGCCGGAAAAATGCTGTAGAAATGTGCTCGAAAATACCGGGAATGGTTCTATTGTAGTGTTTCACGACAGTGAAAAAGCATTTGAAAATTTACAATTTGCGCTCCCAAAAATGGTGCAGCATTTTTCACGTCTTGGTTATAACTTTGAGAAAATAGATTGCGTAAATTAATGGGCAAATTATTTGATTTTGTTCGATTCTCTATACATCAAAAAAAGTGGGCCGGGGTAGAAACCCTGGCCCGTTTTTAATCCGTACCCTATGAAAACTGGCCGAAAGGTACTAAGTAGTTTCTGAATTAACAATATTATTTTAACAATATTTTGTCATTTATAACCGGGGTTTTACGCAGTTTGTATTTTTAATACATTTTGATAACTAACACATTATTTTGCACCTATGAAATTAATAGATACCCACTGCCATTTATACTCCGAAGAATTTGTTGGTGATATTGACAGGACTATAGACGTTGCAATTTCAGCGGGAGTGGAAAAATTTTATCTTCCTGCGATAGATAGCAATTCAATTGAGGCTATGTTTGGTCTGGAAGAAAAATATCCGGGCAGATGTGTTGCCATGATGGGGTTGCATCCCTGTTATGTGAAGGAAAATTACAAGACGGAACTGGAAATTGTTCAGCAATGGCTTGGCAAAAGAAAGTTTGCAGCAGTAGGCGAAATCGGACTGGATTTTTATTGGGATAAAAGCTTTGTCACAGAGCAGTATGAAGCCTTCAGAATACAAATGGATTGGGCCATCCTCCATAACTTGCCCATAGTCATCCATACCAGGAATGCGATGCAGGAAACAATTAACCTGGTAAAAGAATATGTACCCAAAGGAATACGTGGCATTTTTCACTGCTTCAGCGGGAGTTACGAAAGCGCCCGCGAAATCATCAAGGCTGGTTTTTATTTGGGTATTGGCGGGGTAGTTACTTATAAGAACGCCGGTGTAGCAGAAGTGTTGGAAAAGATAGATTTGGCACACCTGGTATTGGAAACAGACGCACCTTATTTAACACCCGTACCATTCAGAGGGAAAAGAAATGAAAGCAGCTACTTAAAATACATTGTGTCGAAAATTGCAGCCATAAAAAACTGCACAGAAGAAGAAGTAGCCGCTGTTACAACCGCCAATGCTGAAAAAATATTCGGCTTATAAATACCGATGCTGTATTTTTGCCGTCCTGAAAAAAAGGAGAGTTGTCCGAGTGGTTGAAGGAGCACGCCTGGAAAGTGTGTATATGGGAAACTGTATCAAGAGTTCGAATCTCTTACTCTCCGCATAAAAATACCTGCTTAAGCGGGTAAATTTTTTTGATTAAACGTCCTTTTTTAAAGAAGGACGTTTTTTTATTGCAGTAGGAGGTTCCCGAACCTGTTAATACGAATGATCTGTAAAAATGAAGATGTATTCCTGTAGCAACTGTTGTGTAAGCGGTATGTAAATTCTTCTCCCTCAATTTCACTTTTACCCGAATGCTTTCTTTGGCTTTAATTCTATAAGGCAGCATTATTTTACCAATAAAGAATAGAAAAAATTCGATGGCTTATGTAAATATATGCCTATAAGGAGCATGGCGATCTGCCTACAAAATTTTCCTGATGGGTTGTATACTTTTATGTTATTAAATCCGGCCCAAATGTGTACGCAGGTGGGTCCAATTTATTAATCAAAATATCCTAACAAAATCCACAAATCCAAACTAGTATTATGCAAACCTATCTACAAAAGAGTCTTCTTTGCCCAGGAGATAAATTATCAGGCTGTGAAACGTCAGCAACATTCTTTAAAAATAAAATTAACAGGCTACATTTCAAACATCGGCTATTTGAATTTAAATTACCAGTGATTGTATCATTTATTTTATTTTTAAGCTTTTCATTTCATGGACATGCCCAAACTAAAAGCTGGACAGGATTGGCCAAAAGCACTGATTGGAATACGCCCGGAAACTGGAGCGGGAGCACTGTCCCAACTTCAACTTCCGATCTTGTTATTAATATTCCAACTACTACACCTAAATATTATCCTTCTGTTCCTAATGGTGGCGCAATATGCAGGTCATTAACAAGTATGGCTAATGGAACTTCGATTAATGGCAGTGGAATATTGACAATTAGCGGGACATCTTCGACGGCATTGGCTACTGGCTTTGCAACAATATCATGTCCAATCATAATTTCTTCGAATACCACTTTTTCTCCTAGCAATGGTGCAACGTTAACCATCAATGGATCTGTAAGTGGAACAGGGGGGTTCTATAAATCTGGATCTGGAATATTAAGATTAGAACCCACTTCATCCGCAACATTAAGCACTATGACAATATTAGATGGCTATTCCTATCTTGGCGGAAATATTACAGTAAATGGAATACTTGATCTTACAAGTGGAACTTTAAATATAAGTTCAGGAACCCTAAATGCAATTGGCGGCATTACCCGAACAGCGGGCTTCCTTGCCGGCGATGGCACAGGAAACCTCACCTTGGGTGGCACAACTTCTGAACCATTATACTTCGAAACTGGACAGGAGATACTTAATACGCTGACGCTTAATCATTCGGCACCAGCTACCACAACGCTTTTTACTGATCTTGTAATTTACGGTAATGTCAATTTCGCCAGCGCCAATGACAACTTTAATGTTAATGGTCAGCATCTAACGCTAAAAAGCAGTGGTAGTGGCACAGCTTACGTTGGCGAAATTAAGGGGTCTTTGACTAATGCAAGCAATGTAACAGTTGAGCGTTACATTGATAGCAGTTTAACCAGTACAGGTAGAAGAGCCTGGAGATTATTATCAATTCCCGTAACAGGTCAAACTATTCGAAATGCATGGGCGGGTGCTGCAGCCAATCCAAGCGCACCCAACGGGGAAACAAATTACAACATCGGCACCCTAATAACAGGGCATGGCTATTCTGATGGCACTCTGGCAGCCGCAGCTGGTTATGATTGGTTTACCGGATTAGGTGCTAATACAACCTCTTCAATTCGTTATTATGATGCTGCACACGCCTGGGCGAGCGCTACTAATACTCCAAGTACACTAAGTGTACCAGACAAGCAAGGATATATGCTTTATGTTCGTGGTGACCGGTCGGTGGCGACCGCCACTGATTACGGATACACTGTATTGCAGCCAACTGGAACGCTTAAACAGGGAACCCAAACCATACCCGTAAATGATGCTTACACAGTAGTAGGCAATCCATATGCATCTCCTATCAATTTAAACGCTGTGTACCTCAACGGTAGCAACGGCGCTGTAATAAAACGCAATTTTTGGATTTGGGATGCTACCCAGGGAACCAGTGGCGCCTATCGTTCGCTAACCTGGAATGGTATCGACTCCTATAACATGACAGGAGGTTCAGGCAGTGCAGCCGACTACCTGACGGTTAACTCCGGCCAGGCATTTTTTGTAGAAAAGAGCAGCACAGGTAATATTACCATTCAGGAAAGCAATAAAACTACCACAACTGCGCCTACCGTATTTCGCCCAATGGGATCTACCGTTAGTAACCTCTCTATAAAATTATACCAGGCCACCGGCGCAACACTGGGTTTGTTGTGTGATGGCGCATTGGCTCGTTATAATGACCTTTACAACGTGTCGCCTTGGGAAACTTATGATGCTGCTAAAATGAATAATTTTAATGAAAATCTTAGTCTTGTGAGAGAAGGCCGTTATCTAAGTGTGGAGAGTCGCCCTTATCCAAAACAAAACGATACGCTTTTTGTACCGTTCTGGGGTTTGAAAGTGAGAGATTATGCGCTTACCATTACCAGTAATAATTTAGATGGCTTAAACCAGACTGCTATCCTATATGATGCCTTTACCAATGTTACCAAACAGGTAGATATGACAAGTGCTACTGTTATTTATCCTTTCAGTGTTACGAGTGATCCTGCAAGCAGCAGTTTGAATCGATTCAAAGTTATAATGGCACCTGCTGCATTTGGTGTATTGCCGGTTAAGTTTACTAAAATAGCCGCCCAATTGTATGATAAAAAAATACAAGTTGCCTGGCTTACTGCCAATGAACTTGGCGTTACAAACTATGATGTGGAAAAAAGCGCGGATGGCCTGCACTTCAGTAAAATAAGTACACTTAAAGCTAACAATGCATCTGTTGGCGGCAGTTACCAGGTAACGGATGAGCAGCCATTTACGGGCAATAATTTTTACCGGATTCGCAGTAATGACGAAAGCGGAAAAACCGATTACAGCAGCACCGCCTTAGTTCAGTTTAACAGTAAACATGTTATCCATATTATGCCCAGCATAATTACCAACCAGCAATTTACTATCTCATTAAAAGGTCAGCCTGCGGGCAACTATAACCTTAGCCTTACCAACTTATCAGGGCAACAGGTATACAAAAAGACTATTTATAACACAAATGGAGATGACCACCTGATAGCGTTTCAAAAGGGTGCAGTGAGTACGGGCGTATATAATTTATCCGTGGCAGGAGCAGATGGTAGTATTCAAAACTTCAGGCTACTCATAAAAAATTAAGCTGACACCGTTTTTAAGTAAGAAATGAAAAAGAATTATTAACGCTTACAACAATTTTAATTGAGGCAGCCCAATCAGTTGCTCAACCGGCAGGCACTTCCGAAGTTCATAATCCAGACGCAGAAGTTCCTTTAACAGGAATGGAGATTAGTGATACTTTAAGTTGATAGTATACAAAACTGTTAATTATGCCCGGGCGGTTTTAGCCACAACAAAACAGTATAACTCTCTCAGTAAAATATCAGACAAAGTTAACATCACAAAGGTTTTGCAGCAATGCAAAGCCTTTTGTGATTTAGACAATAATCACAGCGATCCTTCGCATTCAGTATGTTACAGCTGACTAATCCTATCTATATAAATGCAATATTTACCCTTTATTCCATTCTGTAGAGTCATCTCCATTTTTCGGAAAATAAAAAGTGATTTTGCCAGGCTGGAAATTTATTTTCAATAATTTTTAATTACAAAAAGATGATTCAAATCCTGATATTTGTAATACTTTCGCTATATAGTTTGTAATAAAACTACTATAAAAAGAAATAAATCTTTAATCTGGCCGTTGTACAATTTTTTAAAAATTGTACAAATATTGCAGCATTTTCAAATTGCGGTTTGGCCAACAACTAACAAAAAATCTCATTCAATTTAATCTCCCACGTTTATATGAATAAAAAATTTACACTCAGTTTGAAATCTTTGATGGCATGCTGTTTAACTTTGTTAAGCATTCTGGCTTTAGGACAAAAAACCGCCACCACCGGAAATTGGAATACACCGGGTACTTGGTCACCAGCCGGAGTTCCAACTGCAACTGATGATGTTATTATCCCAAACGGGGTTACCCTTACAGGCGATGTCAGCACTACCTGCGCTTCCATCACTTTTACAGGAGCAACGGCAACACTGACAGTTAATGCAGGAATAACGGTTACTGTTTCAAACGCAATCAATTTAAATTCTGCAACAGCTGCCAATACAAATGCCAGTATAGCAGGGGCGGGCTCAATTGCCTGCAATTCAGTTAATGTAGGGTCAACAATTACACCTACCACTACTTCTGCAGCTACCCTGACATCTACAATTTCTTCTTTTTTATGTTCTAACAATTTTGTAATTACAGGTACCAGTGTAGGAAATGGGGGTGGTTCCAGGCAAAATAATGGAGTTGCGAACATCACGAGCGGCCTACTAACTGTGAATGGTACGTTGTCAACAACTACGTCTATCATTTCAGGCAATAGGACTCCGTCAACCAGTTTTACATTGGGTTCTCCAGCGTCAACACTCAGCCTCGGGGGAGCTACACCCTTTTCTATAGATGCGAATGGTACATTAACGTTAAATACCGCAGGAGCAACTGTTATTTATTCTGGAAGTACCCAGACTGTTGCACCCGCAGCATATGCAAATCTCACAGTGAGTGGTACTGGTGAAAAAACGGCAGGAGGCGCTATTACCGTAGGCGGCAATTTAGCCATTGTAAGTGCTTCTACTTTCACAACTGCTTCTAACTTTACATTAAATGTTACTGGAAGCAGTTTGATTGACGGAACGTTCACTGTTGCAGGAACAGGGGCAAAAACATTTACGGGAAATGTAACAATCAATTCAGGGGGAGTATGGAATGAGACCTCTGTTGCTGCGATTGGTTATGCTGGTAATTTGCAAAATGATGGTAGCTATACCGCAAGTACGGGGGTTCACACATTTAGTGGAACGGCAAAAACAGTTGGCGGAAACAACGCTGTTGTAATCTCAAATATAACGATCACCGGCACCGTAACCAACAACGGAACCCTCACAGCTTCTGCGTCGCTTGCGGGTGGCGGAACGCTAACCAATGGCGCTTCAGGTAACCTTAACTTCGGCGGTACTTCAATTGCAACCACTTTAGCCGCTTCCACCGCCGGGAACACAATAAGTTACATTGCACCAGGGGCACAAACTATTAAGGCCACAGCCTACAGTAATCTTATTTTGTCAGGCAGTGGTGCTAAGTCTATGGGGTCGGCCACCGTTTCGGTTGCAGGCAATTTGTCTATTGTTACCGGAGCATTGGCAAGTGTAGGTAACCGGCTAACATTAACTGCAGGAAGTCTTACACTTGGAGGAATAAATAAAATCAGCGGTACGTGGGGGTCAACACTGTCTACAGCTACGTGGAAGGACAATACCTACTTTGGTGCCACCACGGGTATCATCAATGTGACAAGCGATACCAGGCCCACGCCAGTATTTTCAGGGTTAAATGGTACTCCGTCAATTACCTATGGTACCGCTTTTATAACACTTTCCGGTACAGTAAGTGCACCTGGACCAGCATATCCTTCCAATGGCGAAACGATTGGAATAACAATTAATGGAGTAACGCAAACGACTTTAATAAGCGGCTCAACAGGTGATTTTTCAATCAATTTTTCGAGCGCTGGTATTCCAGTTACGGGAGGACCTTATACGATAACGTATACTTACGGGGGAAATAACAATTTAAAGCCGGCAGCGAATGATGTTAGCACTGCACTGGCTGTTAATCCGTCACCATTGACGATAACAGCGAACGACGTGAGTAAAGCATTTGGAATAACGCTGACGGGTGGTAGCGGCTCAACAGCTTTTAGCGCCAGCGGGTTGCAAAATAGTGAAACTGCGGGAACCGTAACGATTTCATATGGTACAGGAGCAGCAGCTACAGATGCCGTGGGAACTTATACCGGCTCGGTAACAGCTTCGAACCTGACAGGGGGAACCATCAACACAGCTAATTATACACTTACTTATATACCCGGCAATATTATTGTAACATCAAGTATTTCATCAGCTGATTATCGCAGTAAGCAGGCTGGTAATTTCACAGATCCGGCGTCATGGGAATATGACCTGGGAGGTGGCACGTGGGCAGATGCTACCCAGCCTCCGGCAGGCACGAATAACATAACTATTGGCCATCTAATAGCACTGGATCAGCCTTTTACGCTGGCAAGTGGAAAAACTATTTTGATTAGCACTGGCGGCAGCCTTGAAATTAACCCGGGTGTAACATTAAGTGTCCAGAATTCGGGAACATTGGATTTCAATAATCAGCCTGTCATTGTCAGATCTAATGCAGCCGGTACCGGATCTATCGGGGTGATTGCCGGTGCCATGTTAGGGGCCAGCAACGTAACTGTAGAACGTTTTATAGCAACTAACAAAAGGGCCTGGCGTTTATTAACTATACCAGTTACAGGCTCAACGATAAGGCAGGCGTGGTGTGGAGTAGATGCTAATCCAATTGCACCATCTGGAGAAGCAGCCAACGCCGGAACTTTAATAACCGGTAACGGTAGCAGCTATCCTGACGGCGCTTCTGCCGCAAGCAACGGGTTTGATTGGTTTAACGGACTGAATAGTGCCACTACATCTTCTATACGGTTTTATAATCCGGTTACAAACGGCTGGTTTAGTACAAACACCCCTGATCCCCTGGCGGCTCCCAATAAGGAAGGATATATGCTGTACATAAGGGGAGACAGAACTGTCGCTGATGCTACCAGTTCTGGCACAACAACACTCAGGCCAACCGGAGCACTAAAGCAAGGTCAGCAGTCTATACCGCTTTCAGCGTCTGATATTTATACTGTTGTGGGAAATCCTTATGCCTCTTCTATTGACCTGGATGCGGTTTACAATAATGGAAGCAACAGCAGTTTCATTGATCGCAAGTTCTATATATGGGACGCTACACAAGGGACAAGCGGCTCCTTTATTACCTTAATTTACGATGAAATAGGGAATGGATATATAACCTCGTTAGGTGATGATGGAACGCCATATCTGGCAGTTAATTCCGGCCAGGCCTTTTTTGTAGTGGGAAAAGGAATAGATGGAAGTCTCAACATTGATGAAGGCACTAAAACAGATCCCTCGGCCCAATCTCTTTTCCGCCCTATGGCGCCTGCAGGTAATGGTGTAAGTAAAATTGCTGTAAAACTATTCCAAGCTACGGGCAATACTATTGGACAACAAATGGATGGAACTGTTGCCAGGTTTAATGATGCTTACAGCCAATCCGCTACTGAAGTATATGATGCAGCCAAGATTAATAATTTTAACGAGAACATTAGCCTGGTACGAAATGGCCGTTACCTGAGTGTAGAAAGCCGTCCCTTCCCTGCACAAACCGACACCCTTTTCGTTCCATTCTGGAATTTAAAAACCCGGGATTATGCATTGACTATTGCCAGCAGCAATTTTGCAGGTATAAACCAAACTGCTGTTTTGATAGATAAATTTACCAATACCCAAAAAATACTCGATCTCAGTGGTGGTACTATTACCTATCCATTTACAATCAGCAGCAACCCGGCCAGCAGCAGCCTGGGCAGATTTTTAATAATACTTGCACCATCAAGTCCGCTGGCTGTTAAGTTTACGAAAATTAATGCCAATGCCAATGGGAAAAATGTAGTTGTAAGCTGGGCTGTAGGAAGTGAACAGGGAATAAAAGATTATTTCATCGAGAAAAGTACAGACGGAAATCAATTTACTAAAACCGGCATTGTTGTAGCAAAAAATTCAGTCATGGGCGCCAGTTATCAGTGGGTCGATGCTGCCGCAGCCGAAGGAAATAATTACTACCGCATCCGCAGCAATGATGAAAACGGCTCATTTGCTTACAGCACTGTTGCCACAGTTCAGATGAATGCAGGAAAGGGAATTCAGGTTTATCCTACCCTAATTACCAATCAACAGTTTACAATAACATTGAATAATCAACCCGCAGGCAATTATGGCTTATCACTCACAGATGCTTCCGGAAAGCAGTTGTTTTATCGAAAAATTACGAATTCAAATGAATATAATACACAAATTGTAAATTTGCATAAAGCCGTTCCTGCAGGAATATACAATTTATCTATTACCGGAGATAAAGGTGTCAGGCAAAATTTCAGGATTGTTATTAATTTATCCAAATAAAGAAAACAAAAATTACAATGAAAAACCAATCGCTAAAAAAGCTGGTTAGAACAGTATTTACAGCAGTATTCCTTTTTATAGCATTTTTTGCAAATGCACAAACCGATGGTCCCGGAAGCGGATTGGATGTGAATCCTGACGCAGGAGTTCCTTTAGATGGCGGCGTTACATTATTGTTGGTTATGGCGGTGTGTTATGCGGCATTTAAAGTCTGGCAATACCGGAAGGTATCAAAATTTTCAAGTAGTAAAGATTAGGAGAAATAAATGAATGAATGAAAAGGACTGTCTGAAACGACAGTCTTTTTTTGTATCGGTCAGGTTCGTTAAGTGATGCTTTGAAATTTCCAGATGATCCCCAGGAAGTATCATAAATTATTGCAGCCTGTTAACAGCAGGCGGCAGATATTTAAAGCCAGAGATTGAAAAATATAACGGGTATTATATAGCCGAAAAGAGGCTTTATATGGCTTTAACTACAGGTAGCGACGAAGGATACCCTAAGCATGATAGTAGCCGGCAGGGTTAAACACGGCTTTATTGTGCAAAAGCGGTTTAATCGGCAAGCCGGATGTAAAACTGTTTAGTTGTTTTTTATTTTGTAGCTGTTATAAAAAAAACTGCTAAAATGATTTCCATAAAAATTGAATTGATTTTACGGGAAGTCGGTATTATTTATTTCAGCTCGACCCCAACATTCTCGCTATTAGGACAGCCTTTTTTGCTTTTTACTGTTTAAATAGATGTCTATTTAAAGTGACAAAGCCTATAGTAGTTCTTATTGTTAATCTGTAGTAATATCATTATGTTATCGGGTATAAAGAATAATCAAGTATTTTTGCGCAAATTCGATATCATGTCATCGGCTGAATCTACTTCAGTTCATAGCAGGCAGAAACGGTATAGTGTCGGATCGATATTGATAGATTAATTTTATCTGGTTAATTTTTTTTCATTTGTTCTTCAATTTTTGTGATTGAGGCAGGCGAAGCCGTGAAAAATAGCCAGTTGAATTCATCAGAACAGGTAAGTATATCAAGATTGTATACCCTATGTTCGCATATATGAGTACTATTTATAAAATGCTTTCTATGTCATCTTTTTTTAAATCAAGTTTATTTTTTGTAACCCTTTTTTTAGGTGTATTGAATATCATATCATGTACTTCAACAAAGCAGGTGGTGTATTTAAACGACCTGGAAAAAACGGATTCAGGAAAATTACATGCAGCCCAAAATGCATTTGAAAATCCCATTCAAAAAAATGACCAACTGTGGATTACCGTAGGTGGTAGTAATCCTGCGGACCTGCCGGCACTTAATTCCGCGATAGGCATGGTGACAGGAGCCACATCATCTACTATTACCGGTGTGGCAATCGGGTATTTGGTTGAGGCTGATGGCAAGATTCAAATGCCTTATATAGGCAAAGTGCAAGCCGAAGGGATTACCAGACTGCAATTGGAAGATACCCTTACTCAAATGTTTAAAGATTATACTAAAAATCCGGTTGTCAATGTTCGGTTTTTGAATTATAATTTCTCTGTAATGGGAGAAGTAAATAAAAAAGGAACATTTAATATGGTAAATGAACGTACCACTATATTAGACGCAATCAGTATGGCAGGCGATTTGACTGATTTTGGGAAAAGAGACAACGTGCTGGTAGTGCGTGAAGTTAACGGGGTGAGGAGCTATGCAAGAGTAAATCTATTATCCAAAGATCTCTTTAAATCGCCGTATTATTATCTGAAAACCAATGATGTTTTATATGTGGAGCCGGTGAAATCAAAATTCATTGCCCGCAAAGGTGTTCCCCAATATCTGGCAATAGCTGCAGTTGGCCTATCCCTGCTTATAACAGTAATAAATTTACGCAAATAATTTGGACTTCATTTTAGGTTAACCTCTTGAATAGCCTTTCTATTCGTAATATCATCGTAATCACTTAATTTAAAATTTTGAAATATTCTTCTAATCCGCGGGAAGCAGTTACGGACCAGAACACTGAGGTTAACAAAAAAGCAAATTTCAGCCGCATCTTTTTTCGGGTTTTACCATATTGGCCCATACTGCCAGTTTTGATAGGGATATTTCTTACAGGTGCCTATTTTTATATCAAATATCAGGTCCCGGTATACCAGGTAACTGCACGCGTGGTTGTAAACGACGGGGAGCAGGAAAAAGGTGCAAACCTGTTCCAGGCTCTTACCTACAAGAATGTTGACCGGGAAACGGAAAGGGAAAAAGAAATACTAAAGTCAAAATCGCTCATATTTCAAGTTGTACAAAATGAACAACTGAATATACGATGGTTAAAAAAAGGACGGGTAACAATCATTCCTCAATTTGGCAATTTGCCCCTGGAGGTGTGGCTGGAAAATCCTGACTCTGTCAAGAAAACAATTACAGGTGATGTTAAATTGCTATCGGCAAAAAGCGTTTCATTTGACGGAGTAATCTACCCGATTGATTCGTTGGTGCATAGCGTTTTTGGTAATCTTCGCTGGCACTTAAATAGCGCGGATCAATTTACCAATGAGTGGGAATTAACATTGATGCCTGTAAAAAAGGCGGCTGCCATTTTCCGAAGTCAGTTAAATGCAGAACCCATCAGCAAACAATCTGCCATTCTTGATTTAACATTACAGGAAACGATACCGGGAAGAGGAGTGCTATTTTTGACGAGTTTACTGGAGCAGTATGGTCAAAATAATGTAGCCTTTAAAAACAGGGTTTATCAAAATACAGCAAAATTTGTGGAAGAAAGGTTGAGGTTAGTGTCAGATGAACTAAATGGAGTGGAATCCAAATTAGAGAATTTTAAAACGAAGGAAGGTATATACAATCTTAGCAGTCAGGGAGATCTTTATCTGAATCAATTAAAGGATATCGACCAAAAAATGGGAGAGACAGAATTACAACTAGTTGTTTTAAAAAAAATAGAGCAATATGTAAACAACCGTAATCATACACCGGAAGCCGTACCGGCCACTCTAGGGTTAACCGATCCAATATTATTGAGTTTATTAAACCAGTTATATTCGGCTGAATTTGAAGCTGAAAAATTGAGAAAACTTTCCGGTTCAAAAAATCCGGAACTTGAAGTGCTGGATGAAAGTATATTTAAATTGAAGCCAAGTATTCTCGCCAGTATTCAAAACCTTAGAATCAGTTTACAAAGCAGTAAGGATAAACTCACTGAACAAGAAAAGCAATTCATGGGCGAATTGAAAGGTATCCCGCAAAAGGAGCGTGCTTTACTTGAGATAAGCAGGCAACAGCAGATTAAAAATAACATCTATACATTTTTGCTGCAAAAAAGGGAGGAGGCTGTTTTATCGGCTGCATCTCAAACGCCCAATCATCGGGTTATAAATGCCCCGGAATCAGTGGGCCAGGTTGCGCCTAAATCCAATATGATATATGCAGTTGCGCTGTCACTTGCATGCATCTTATTTATTTTATTTTCCTACTTTAAAGAGTTTATAAATGACAAAGTACTTTTCAGCAGTGATCTAATTCAGGAAACCAGCTTGCCATTGTTAGGGGAACTTGTTTTCTCTCATCGTTCTGAAACAGACAGCGTGATTAAGGGAGACGAAAGGATATTGATCGCAGAACAGATAAGAGATCTGAGGACCAACTTGTCATATATCCAAATTCAAAAACAGGGAGCGCAGGTGTTGCTTATTACCTCTTCGATAAGTGGTGAAGGGAAAAGTTTTATCACGATTAACCTGGCCGCAGCACTTGGCAGAGTGGATAAAAAAGTTTTGATGATTGAGAGTGATCTCCGTAAGCCCGGGGTAACCAAAAAAATGAATATTCCCAGGGGCAAGGGCCTTACTGATTACCTGATAGGACAAGCAACGCTGGAAGAAATTGTAAGGCCGGTTGAGCGCCTGAGCAACGTATCCTTGATTTCAGCTGGACAAATTCCACCTAACCCCGTAGAATTATTGTTGAATGGCAGACTGAATTCTTTAATGGAAATTCTGAAAACGCAATTCGATTATATTTTGATAGATTCTCCACCAGCCGGGGTATTAACAGATGCCAAAGTTCTGGCTGCCTACGCAGATAATACCCTTTATATTGTCAGGCACAATTATACACCCCATGAATTTATTCATTTTATCCGGGATCAGGCAAATCTCCAGACACTTCCCCGGATACATCTTATTTTTAATGGTGTTGTCCGAAAAAAAGTTTTTGGCTACGGTTATGGTTATGGTTACGAGTATGGGTATGGGTATGTAAAGGAAGATGAGGTAAAACGGAGAAGCATTTTTAAACGGAAACGGGATAAGACTTAATTGGCTACAACCTAATATACTAATGAAATATAAATTTTAAATGGCGGGTTACGTAATGTAAATAGCCGGGTATCTTATTGAAGAATTCTATCCTGGTTTTGTCGTAACAGAATTCAATCAAAAAGACCAAGTCCGTATTGCGTAACACAAACCTACTTTTAGCTTGCATCACCAATGCCGTTTTTTAAACGGTAATATTTCAAGAAATATGCGAATTGCCTCAAAATAAAATTAGCAAGATGAACAATAACAGGATACCATACGGTAAACAATATATCAATGAAGATGATATTCAAGCCGTAATTGAAGTTTTAAAATCCGAATTTTTGACCCAAGGACCGCATGTGAAGGAGTTTGAGCAGGCGTTCGCTAGTTATATCGGATCTAAATATGCTGTTGCTGTTTCGAATGGCACTGCGGCTTTACATTTATGTACAATGGCTTTAAACGTTAAGGAAGGCGATAAAGTTATTACTAC
>NZ_JAQBNR010000083.1 GCF_028288465.1 Ferruginibacter sp.
ACGAGCATCCCGATCATGGGCAGGAACGACAGGCCGGTCTGGATCGGCGAGTAGCGCAGCGTCACCTCGAGGTAGTACGTGACGAACAGGAAGATGCCGAACATTCCGGCGCCGGCGATGAGGATTGCGGCGTATGCGGCCCCGCGGTTGCGGTCGAGGATGATCGACAGCGGCAACAGCGGATGTGCCGCCCTGCGCTGCCACAGAACGAACGCGACGAGCAGGATGCCCGCGGCGGTCAGCATTCCCCACGACCACACCGAGTCCCAGCCGTTGGTCTCCGCGTTGGAGAACCCGTAGACGAGGCTGAACAGGGCGGCCGAGACGAGGATGGTGCCGGGGACGTCGAGCTTCGGGCGAGGCCCGGTGCGAGCGACATGGTCGACATAGATGAGCGTGCCCACGATGGCGATGACCGCGATGGCGACGTTGATGTAGAGGTTCCAGCGCCAGTCGAAGTCTTCCGTGAGGAAGCCGCCGAGCAGCAGGCCGATCGCTCCGCCCGCGCCAGCGATGGCACCGAAGACGCCGAACGCTCGGGCGCGTTCCTTCGGGATGATGAAGGTCGTCGTCAGGACGGCCAGAGCCGTGGGGGCGAGGATTGCGCCAAACGCGCCCTGGGCCGCGCGGGCGGCGACGAGCATCCCGAAGCTGGTGGCGGCACCACCGACGGCGGATGCCGCAGCAAACCCGATGAGCCCGATGATGAAGGTGCGCTTGCGACCGATGAGGTCAGAGAGACGGCCGCCGAGGAGCAGCAGGCTGCCGAAGGCGAGTGAGTAGGCCGTGACGACCCACTGGCGGTCGGCGTTGGAGAAGTGCAGGTCGGCCTGTGCGGCCGGCAGGGCGATGTTCACGACGGTGGAGTCGAGGACGACCATGAGCTGCGCGAGCCCCACGGTCATGAGGGTGAGCCAGCGGCGGCGGCCTGCCGGTGGGGCGTGGAGTACGGGTGTGGAAGAAGACATGACGAGAACTATATACGGAACTGACTAGTTTCGGATACTCTTAGTTCCAGAATTAACCGCGAGGTAACATGGGGTTCATCTCGCTGGTTCATACAACCGGTCAGCACAGAGAAGGAGAAGCAGCAATGACGCTCGCTGACACCGCTCCAAAGCTCGGGCGTAAGCGCGATCACACTCGCGACGCCGAGATCCTTGACTGCGCGATCGCCGTGCTCGCCGAGACCGGATACGACGGGATGACGATCGACGAGGTCGCCGCCCGCGCGAAGGCGGGCAAGGCGACCGTCTACCGGCGCTGGTCCTCCAAGGCCGAACTCGTGATCGACGCCGTCGCGTGCATGAAGAACCGCGACCTCGACCCAAGCCAGTTGCCAGACACCGGGACCCTCCGCGGTGATCTCCTCGCCATGATCAAGCCCATGGCAATCGAGGAGGGCGAAAAGAAGATGCAGGTCATGGCTGGGCTCATCTCGATGCTCTCCAAGTCGCCTGAGCTGGCGGATGCCGCGAACGCCGCGATCGTCGAACCCAGGGCCAGAATCAACCGCATCCTGATGACGCGCGCCATGGAGCGCGGAGAGATCAGCAGGGACACCGACATTGAGACGGTCGCGCTTATCTCCCCGGCCATGGCGAGCTACCGCGTACTCATCCTTCGCAAGCCGGTTGATCGCGCATTCCTGATCTCGCTTATCGACGGGGTCATCCTGCCTGCGCTGGGGTTGCCGGCGCGGTCCAGCCTGCCCGTCCGCTGAGTTCGCCGAACCCGCGAGGAAGTGGCCTCGGATGCTCGACAAGGTGGTCTGGTGGGCCCAGTGGCCAATGATTGTCGTGCTTCCACTGTGGCTGTTCATCGGCACGGAGTGGCTTGCTGGGGATGGATTACTTAGTCTCCTGCTCCTCCTCCAGGTCAGCCCGTTCCTCTTTGTGGGTCTTCTGGCGACGGCTGTGCTGTCCGTCGCTGCGCGGCGCGCACGTAACCGCCCAAAGCGCGTTTATCTGGGGGCCTCCATCGCGTCATGGGTGCTGGTGTTCTTCGAGCCGTTCGTCTTCCAGCAAGGGTCGGACACCATGAACATTCCGCCTGCCTTCGCCGAGCGGCTAGGTTTGGCTGCCGACGTGGACCAGTTGCTGGAATGGGGAATCCCGTGGTTGGCATTCGCACTCATCATCGTCGCCTGGGTCGCGGTGCTGATGGCACGGGGACACGAGTCACCGACCGCCGACCGGCTCACGGGAGCCTGATCGCGGGCGGTTTCAGACGGAACGGGCGTGCGCGCTCGCCCGCATCCGCCGAAAGCGCCCGCTTCGCGCGGCTTGTCGGATGTCAGCGCGCCGTCGTACGTTGAGAACATGATCGGCACACTCGACGTCATCGTTCTGGATTGCCCCGACCCCAACTCCCTCGCGGACTTCTATGCGGAGGTGCTCGGGATGCGCAAGTTCTCGGATGACCCGGGCTGGGCGGAACTCGTCGGCCGCGACCAGGGGCGTCCCCTCCTCGCCTTCCAGCGGGTTGAGAACTACACGCCGCCCCAGTGGCCGGGACAGGATGTCCCGCAGCAGATCCACCTCGACGTGAAGGTCGACGACCTGGATGCCGGTGAAGCCGCAGTCCTCGCGCTCGGAGCGACTCGGACCGGTTCGGAGACGCCGACTTTCCGCGTGTATTTGGATCCGGCGGGGCATCCGTTCTGCCTCATCAACCCGAAGGACTAGGCGGCGCGGGGCGAGCGGCGGCGGCTCGGGTGCGACGAGGCGAGCGTGCTCCCTCGCGTGGCTGCGGGCGCGATTCGCCGCCTCGCGGATCCCCTGACGTGCCCTTGCGTCATCGACTTGGCGCAAATGGCCCCTCGGCGAGCTGCTGAAGGGCACTTTGCGACAAGTCGATGCAGGAAGAGTAGGGCAGAATCCGTACCTGTATCACCCGTGATACACTCGCTACATGAGTTCGGTAACCGTGCGGGAGCTCCGCAATCAGGGTGG
>NZ_JAQBNR010000030.1 GCF_028288465.1 Ferruginibacter sp.
ACCAGGCACCATCGATTTTTTTGATAGTGCAGAAGGAGCCACTAAATTTCCAATACAGAAAGTGAATAAAGCCACTATGGAACTTTGTAAAACTGATCAGCCGCAATGGATCGTCATCCGGTGGTCGTTAGGTATGCCAAACAGTGCTTTTAATGTACACCTGATGGAGAGCATCCTCCATAATTTTAATTTCGATTATGTATATCAATATTTCTATGGCTCCAGGTTGATAACCGAACCATACAAACCATTGCGTTCTCCAACGTACAAGGCGTCCTTTGTAAAAGAAGAATTATTTACCGCCGCAAAAGCAGTCACAATTGATAAAAATGTATTTTATTTCGATGATTTTTCAGGCAACGCCGTCGATAAACCTGTTACAAACTGGAATAGTGATTTAGTCAATGGCAAAAGGGCCGAAGTAAAGCAAATAGCCGGTGATAATAATCAATGGCTGGAACTGCGTGGAGGGAAGGTATCACCCAAAAACATTCAATACCCGTTGCCGCAAAATTTTACCTTCAGTTATGATATAATAGTTACGCATGATTTCGCCTGGGGAGGAAAGGGATTAACGATGTGGTTATCTAAAGAAACATCTCCCGGTAATGCGGAATCATTCATCAGGCTGTGGCTGCGTCCCGGTGTCGGTGTAAAAGATAGAGCGGCTGAACTTGAGACAAAATTTCCTTTCCCGGCTGGTTATGCTAATGAAAGCAAAGGGTATACTGCACCCGGTTTTTCCAATAGTAAAATAAATAACCGCATTACGGTTATCATCAAAAAAATGGAGGAGAAGCTGCAGGTGTTTATTGACAAGACGAAGATTGCCGAATATGAAAAAGGGATTCCGGCAGCACATTTATTTAATGTATTATCTTTTTACAGTGGTAATACCGAAGCAAACAATAAATATTTTATCAGCAATATTAAAATTTCAAAAGACTAAAATCATTGTATGAAAAAAGCGGTTCTCACGCTATTGGTTATTTTATTTTGTAAAGAATCGTTTTGCCAGCTTACGAGCGAGCAACGCATAGAAGACAGCGTGATTGGCTGGTGGGACAATAATCATTTCGATAATAAAATAAAACAGACGAATGACCCGGTACAAAAAAAACGCATTGAAATTGATGATAAAATAGTAGAGTGGATGAAAAAAAGTTATACCCCCGTGGGTGGACTGGGAACTGTTACCCGGCAGAATCTCAACCTGCGCTATGGTGTATATTTTATGGTGTGGAATGTAAGTTTTGCAAAAGAATACCTGGATGCAAAAGGCCATTTTAAACCCATTGATGAAGAGAATACGCCTTTCGGAATTTCTGTTAATAATATCCCGGCAAGTTATGCCGTGAAATTTTTGAATGGCGGTGGTGACTATTATTTTACCTGGCCACCAGATGGTTATTTTGACTGGGAAAAAAACAAAGATGCCGACCCAAAAATTCATCCCAATGTGTACAAATACATTACCCGTATCAATGAAGTACACAGTGTTTTTCTGGCCCCCAACAACAAACTGCCTTTTGTGGAAATAACCAAAGGCGAATACCTTAATGCTTCAGAAGCCTCACTGGATAAAGAGTTTCAAAATAAAAAAGATGAAATCGACAGCAAGTGGTCTGATACAAAAAGCAGGGAAGATGCCTACGCATACCAGCAGAAAGAAATGGAGCGTTACCGCAATGCCATACACAAATGGAAAGAAAAATATAAAGACCGCCTGAATGAACCTGCAGTATTGCATAACATGCAACCCACCATCATTGGCGATTTTTTTGGAGATATGGATCCTTTTGCTATAACAGAAATTGAAAAAAGCAGGAAGGAATATTTTCCTTTATACAAAGTCCCGGCAAACGTTATGGAGCAATGCAAAACAGCACAGCCGCAATGGATTGCTGTGTGGTTTCGTTACAACACAAAAGAAAACGGTAACCAGTTGTATGAAATGTATACAGCCATTACCCAGAATTTAAATTATGATTACATCTATAACTATTTCTTTGATCCGGAAAAAGTAAAAGGCATTGCATACAAACCTGCCAACGAAGAACAATTAAAAGCAAGGCTGGATGGGTACAGAAAGAAAAATGCCGCCGCAATCAATCCTGTAGCCAATACTTCATCTCCATATCCGGGTGCATTTTTCTTTGATGATTTTTCACTTGGTAACGAAGGAGGAGATCCTGCCAATTGGTATTTTAAAAGATACGGTAAACATGCCGTAGTTAGTGCAATAAAAGACCAGCCGGGTAAATGGTTAAGGCTGGGCTATGGTACGCCTGTAAATCCATCTTTATTAAAAAAGCCATTGCCGGAAAATTTTACACTGGAGTATGATATGGTGACCGATGGCGGCTTTGCTTCCCGCAACGGAGGTGCTGCAACACTGTCGCTGAATAGCCGTGCCGCAAGGGAAGATGGCGTTGAACAAACGGGCGGAGATGGCACCACGGTAACGCTGGAAATTGCTGCTGGTAATGAGGCGGATTATAACAATAACAATTACCGCGGTATTGCAAGGTTGCGGCTGAATTCATCTCAGCCCGCAAAAAAAAGCAATTACTCCGAAGACGTGTTGTATGAATATGCCTTGCGTGAATTCACGGATAAAAAAACAAAAATACATGTTGCTATAACGGTTAAAAATAATTTGATTTCAGTGCTCATCAATAATAAAACAGTAGCGGTCAGCACCAATTTAAAAACGGCTTATGGTGGTAAATGCAGTACCTGCGGGTTGATGCCGGGTACCAGGTTCAATGCTGTTTTCTGGAACAACACCACCAATGATGCAGACAATTTGAATGTATACATCAGCAACGTTAAGATTACAAAACAGCCATAAAATTACTGTATGAACAAAAATTTACTCAGCCCGTTGCTGAAACTCAGGATACTATTTGCTATGTTTTCCCTGGTAACAGCCCAGGCAGGTTTTTCACAAGATTGCAAAACGCAGGCTGCCAATAAGCCATCCACTTCTGTTAGATTTTCTGACTATTATGTAAATATTTCCTCCAGTGAAACAAAACCTGCCTCTTGGAATATTACCCGGATTAAGCCAACTCTCGTCAAGGCCGAGAGTTGGGTAAAGAACCTGCTTACAGGTTTCAAAGGTGCAAAACTGGCTTACAGCAACGATTATTTTCTCGAATATGTTTATGATAGAAAATCCCAGGAGTTTTATAAGTCTACAGGAATCAAGGGGTACTACAAAGGGGTAATGAGATTTTATGCTTACTACTGTTACGATAAAAAAACTGAAGTATATACCGAAGATGAATGCGGTTCATTTATTTATGTGTATTTCAATAATGTGTTGGCAACAGGCCTTTGTGCAGATGGAGGCGTTTTTACAGTAAATGGAAAACCGATATTCAGAACTTTCGCCAAAAGCCATAGCGAAGGAAGGATTGATTATTATGAACAGGTAGCGATGTCTGACGTAAGCGATACCATCTACAAGTCGAAAAATGAGTACATACTGCTCCGCAACAGCGACCAGCCGGTCTTTATTCCAGTTACACGCAAGGAGTACCTGGAGCAAATGCTGAAGGAAATAGATGTTCATGAAATAAGTGATCCAAAAAAAGATGAGGAGATGTATAACAACAACATAAAACAATTTGAAGATGAAATGAGGGTGTATAAAGCAACGGATAAAACCTATACGCCTGAAAAAGAAGCGAAGCGAAGAAAATGGTTTGAAGAGGACCAGGCGAAAGTTAAAAAAAGGATGGAAAAGGACAAGTATAATATTGTTGCTTCCAGAGAAACGGTGTTACAATATTTAAACAAAAATGCGGAATGGCTAAAGCGTGGTTTAAGATTATTTTATTCTTATTCATACACGGCAAATGGCATTCGTGCATATTTTGACGATTTGGATAAACCGGTTTCGGGCGATGAAACCCAATATGAAGTAGTGTCATTGAACCCTGCATATTATAATAGTGCAGCCGGTACCGACGCGGCACAACTGATCGTGGTGGAGTTGCAAAAAGGCACTTACCCGCATATGTTAAAAGTAGCCAGCCTGGTTAAGCAGCCAGGTGCATTGGCTCCGCTGCAGGCTATTTTAAAGCCCCGTTAAAAGCCTGTGCAGTACAGTGTTTGGTACTCATGTTATCAGCAAAGTAAAAATTGTAAAAGATCAAAATTCCCCTTTTTACAGGATGGTGAAGCATGCTACCGGTAGCTACATTTGGGAAAATCATTTGTATGTTACCAGCAACAGTAAAAACACCGCGTTTTAATCATCGTCCGTTTAGAGGCAAGCCATTAAAAGAGGCAGCAAGCACAACCGTTGCATGTAAAGACGTCGGCTATTGTATATCCTTCAAAGGGGTCATACAATTACTTAGTGTACTATTTGTCTTTTTTTTCACAGCCATAAATAAGGTAGTTGCGCAGCAGGATTCGTTTGACATTGTTAAATACACGCCGTTAAAAGGATGGAAAAAAGACGTGAAAGAGTACCTGACAAGTTACAGTAGCACCGATGCTAAAACAGGTGGCTGGTGTGTAATCAGTATTGTAAAAAGTACTGTAAGTAAAGGTAGTATAGAAACGGATTTTGACAGTGAGTGGAATGAATTTGTTGTAAGGTCATACGAGGCAAAAGACCCGCCCCAGACAGATAGTGTACACGAAGCCGATGGCTGGAAAATTAAATCAGGCGGAGGAAAATTTATTTACAACAAAGCCAATGCCATGGCTTTGCTGACTACTATGAGCGGCTACGATCGTTGTGTCAGCATTGTTGCCACCACCAATAGTCAGCAATACATTGATGCCATACAAAATTTTCTATCATCGCTTGATTTAAAAAAGCCACCCGTTGCGCCAAGGGGTAAAGTAACTCAGGTAAGTAATGCCCTATCGAATAATACGGGCGGCAAAAAAAGTGCTTTTGCCTTCACTACTACCAATTGGGATGACGGTTGGGTAAGCGTCGAAAAAGAAGATTGGGTAGAAATAACAAAAGGCAACATCAGGATACTGTTGCATTATAAACATCCGCAGGCTGATGCCTATAATTCCGACCTGATGGCAGGGGAAAAAAATGCCTGGAATATTTTGGTAGCTCCACGCTACAGTGCTGCAGCCAATATGAATTTTAAACCGCATTTCAGCTGGCAGTCGATAGAATTTGCAGATGCGGATTTAACAGAAGCGTCAACCGGCAAAAAAATGTATGTAGTTTTTTTTAAAAAGCATTACAGCAATGGCAGCGGTACCCATCTTGAGTTTATTGCACCTGACAGACCAACTTTTGAAAAAGAATTTGGTACCTACAATAGTGAAGAAACCTGGGATAAAGTAGAAAGAATGGCGGGGTATAACCGGTTTGCCATTGGGGCTGCTGACCTGGGTGGTACATGGACAAATAATTTTTCAGGCATGACGCAGTATGTCAATGCCTACACGGGCGCAAGTGCCGGTGCAGACACACATGCGTCTGCACAAAAATTTGAATTTGGTGCCAACAATACCTATAAATGGGACATTGGTGTTGCCAGTGGCTTTGTAGGCAGTATTAAATTTCAAAGTGCAAAAGCAAATGGAAAATATACCGTGGTGAATCCCTGGCAGATTGATTTTTCTGAGATGGAGGGTAAACCCAAAAGCTTCAATGCTTATTTCTCTTGTTCAAAGGATGCAAGGGTATTATGGTTGCAGGACAAATCGTATGGTGGATATGATGCGTTTGGCAAAGCCAATTAAGGCGGCATCATTGCAGTAAAAAATGCGCATCCTGCTCACACTTTTGAGAGACTAAATTTCTTTACAAGCACACTATTTAAAAATAAAAAGATGAAATGCTTTATATCAATTATTTGTCTTCAGTTAGTTGCCAATACTGCCGCAGCGCAGCTTAAAGAAACCTTTGATGCTACAACTTATACAGTGCCGAAAGGCTGGAAGAAAGAAGCCAAAGACAACCTGGTTATTTATACCACTACCAATAAAAAAGACACCAGCTGGTGCCAGATAGGTATCTACAGAAGTACGGAAAGCAAAGGCGCCATCGAAACAGATTTCAATGATTCCTGGACGGAGCTGGCAGCTCTTCCTTATAAAATAGAAGAAGCTCCACAAGGCGACAGCGCTGTGGAAGCGGACGGCTGGAAAATAAAAAGCGGCGCCGGTAAATTTGTTTTTAATAAAGCGCCTGCCATGGCATTGCTTACCACTTTTACGGGATATGGAAAGTCAATTGCTATTATGGCTGTTACAAACAAACAGCGTTACACAAATGATATTGCTGCACTGCTCGGTTCAATTGAATTGAATAAAACGGAACTACAGAAAGTGCCCGCTGATGTGGCACCGGATAACAGCACTGCTAATAGAAGTTCAGTGCCTGCAAATACAAATGCTAACGTTGGAGGCTATGCGTTTACTACCACCAACTTTGATGATGGCTGGACGAGTACTGTTCAAAGCGACTGGGTAGAAGTTACCAAAGGAAATATAAAAGTGTTGCTGCATTATCCAAAAGAAGGTACTATTTTTCCTGCCGACCCCGGACCGCTGACCAATGCAGCATGGAATATTCTGGTAGCGCCACGATACAGTCATCTTAAAAATTACAAAACCGCTTATATCGCTACGTTTAACAGGCCTTACCTGGGTATGGGCTGTGCCACAGAAAGTGCCACCGGCAAAAATGTTTTTCTTGTTTTCTTTCGCCAGGGCCAGAGCGGCTGGCTGGAATTTATTTCTCCCGATAAAAACACGTTCATCCAACAATATAAATTTGACCCTGAAAAAATACAATGGGACAGTGAATCTGACCTGATGATTCCCCTCGCAAAGATGACAGGTTATAACAAGTTCGCAGTCGCTGCCGCTGATTTTAAAGGGAAATGGACGAGTGATTTTACGGGCATTCAACAATTGTACAATGTGTATACTGGAGAATACGCCGGCATGCACATGAACCAGTCCAATGAAGAATTCATTTTTGGAAATGGTGGTACTTACAGCTGGAAATTACTGGTGGTCAATGGCATAGCAGGCAATGCCAAATTTAATGAAGTGAAATCTTCGGGACAGCTAACCATGATCAATAACTGGCAGGTACACTGTTCAAAAATTGAAAGCGGACCTAAAACCTATAACGCCTTCTGGTATTGCATTAAAGGCGCCAGAATATTAAACCTGCTGGATGCACAGTATCCTGGGTCGGGTATCTACACAAAATATGGATTAGCTAAATAGACCTTTCACCGAAAACAAATATTATGCTCACAATCTTCATAAAAAATTTTGCCTGGAATTGCAGTGAAAAACAGGTATGGATCGCATGCAACCGAAGACCCGTAAACTTATAATTCCTCTTGTTAAGGGCTGGTTAATCAGGCAGTATTAACCTTCTTTAGTTGATTACCTAATTTCCTTTTGCAAAAAAATAATTATTCCTGCTAACTTACGTCAGTTTAAAAAGCTGCGCCGAAAAAGTAAGTGTCAATATTTAATGACAAAGGAATAGCAAGTATGAAAAAAGAGAGAATGAAAAAACGCGTCAGCAGCGGGCTCATTAAAATATTAATGTACATACTACCCGTTGCATTTTTAATGCTACCTGCGTTGTTACTGGCCCAGGCAGATAATGAAATTCAGGTGTACGCATCGGGCATCACTCCAAAGCAGGTAACGTTTGTTGAGCTGCACCAGAACTATACTTTCAATGGAATGAAGGGGTTGCCTGATCCTTCTTCTGCCAGATGGATATTCGAAACACTGGAGATAACCCGTGGCCTGGGAAACGGCTGGGAGATGGGCTTGTATACTTTTACCGGCATCGCACCCAACGGTAAATATGTTTTTTTAGGCAATCACATCAGGCCCAGGTTTACTATACCTGAAAGCTGGGGATGGAAGGTAGGTGCCAGTATTTCGCTGGAACTTGGTTACATAAGGCCGGATGCAAACAGCCCTTATGTGATGGATGGAGAGTTGCGGCCCATCATCGATAAGAGTTTTGGCAACTGGTATTTTTCATTGAACCCCAACGTAGCATTTAATCTTACAGGTCCCGATAAATTTTTTGGTGTTGGTCCACAATTTAAAACAGTGTATAATGTACACCAAAAATTTGGACTCGGTATAGAATACTACGCTACGCTCGGCACATTTAAAAAAATATTTCCGCTTACAACAGAAGAGCATTTGCTGGGTCCCGTTTTTGATTTATACAGCAGTTCGAAATGGGAAATGCAGACTGGTTTTTTATTCGGACTTACACCGGGTAGCAACCAGCAGGTATTTAAATTGATTGTTGGAAGAAGATTTGGGAAGTAATATCACCGGATAGGATTTATAAAAAAACTGCCGCTCTTTTGAGTGGCAGTTTTTTTTATGATGGACGTACAATTATTTTTGTTTGATGATCTGCCTGTTTAGTTTTCCGGACGCTGTCGTAAATTCAACAATGTAGTTACCGGATGGTAATGCAGCTAATTCATCCAGCACAAAATAGTTAGTGCCTTTTTTCATTGCGATACTTTTTACGACAACCGTGGTGCCGGTAACACTAAATACTTTTACAACGGTCGTTTCATTTTTATCCCAGTCAATACTGATATGGGCTGTGTTACGGAAAGGATTTGGTGATACGTTAAAAGCCCCACTTGTTTTAGATAATCTTACAGCGACCACTTTAGATGCAGCCAATCTGCCATTGATATCTGTTTGCAACAACCGGTAGTACGCAAATGGTGCTGTAACAGCGCTAACGTCATCCGTTGTAAAATAAGTGAGCGGGGTGGAAGAATTACCTGCAGCGGGTTTGGTTGCCACAGCTTTAAAGCTTGCACCATTGGTACTTCTTTCAACTGTAAATGACTGACTGTTTAATTCCATCGAAGTATTCCAGGTTAGTTTTACCTGTTTATTTGGCGATAGCTCCGCAGTAAAGAAAGTTAAAGTAACCGGCAACACGGAAGCCGGATTTATAATAGCGGTAGCATCGTCTGAATAAAATTCGCCTGACACATTAGAAGTGAGCCTGCCAACGTTTACAATTGCCGGAGGTGTTCCTGAGCCGGGGTTGTTTACAATCACCTGGAATTGTACTTCAAAAGAATCCGCCGGAGCAACCGAGCCTCCGGAAAAGGAATCGGCCCCGGTGCCAACACGGAAGGTAATGGTATTGCTGGCCGCATCATACTCAGCAATATCGCTATCGGCTGCATCCGTTTTAAGGCCAGCAGTGATACCGGTGCCATAATTTACCATCAGCGAATTGCTGACATAGGTTACGGTTGACGGTAAAGAATCTTTTAAAATAACAGCCAGTGCATTGAAGCTGCTGATATTGTTACCCTTTAGTTTGTAGGTCAAAACTTCACCAGGTTCTGCTGTACCGCTATTGTTGGCATCAATTACCGTATTGGTAAGATGTATGGCAGGCTGGTCTTTTGTTTTAACTACAAATGTTATGATACCACAAAAAAACTGGTCACTTGTGGTGCCTAATTCCAGCGTGATACTTCGATCATTTGGCTGAATGCCATAACCAATACCTACGTCGGATTCGTCAATATCAATTCCAAACTGGTCCGTGTAGTTGGGGTTTTTGGTAGTAACGTGTGCACCATTATTAGTGATGGTACCATTCCAGGGATTATCTGCCGGGTTAAGCGCATTGCTGAAAACAATACCATTGATCTTAAAAAAATCGCCCGTGTATCTTGAATCGCCTTCCCAGCCCATTAACCCAAGACGGGCATCAGCAGCAGCCAGGCTACCTGACGGAATATTTAACCCTGTTAATGTAACGGTATTTTCGGTAACACTGCCACCAGCATATACTTGTTCGAATGCATCGTATACACGAACGCTGTTGAAGTTTGAAGCAGGATTTTCGTACACTACTACAATACTCCAGGCGCCATAATTGCCAAAGTCATCGATGATGCCAGTAGAAAATGCACCATCGCCCACCGTATAGGTGCCGGCGCCCTGCGACTGAATAAGGGCGGTAATATCCACATAAGCCTGGTACCGGCAAAATTCTGTCGAGGTGCCCGTGTTCTGATACACCCTGTCAATTTGGGCTGCGGCGAATTGCTGGTAACTTCCACTGGTTCCTTTTCTTACTTTAATGGTTTGATTGGCTGCTGCATTCATATCGAAGTCAGCAGTAGCGGCCCTTCCACCCCAATATAGCCTTGCCAGCTTAACAGTATTTGTACCGCCGGGTAAAATTAAATCTGCCGACGAAGAATTTCTTGTACCAGCTCCGTCACCTGAATTACCATCGATATCTGCATATTGCATATCGCTGGTACCATTGTCATAAATACTGTTGCCATCCAGGCTGTTGCCATTCATGGCTGTTAAATCAACAGTAGGGTTGGGGTTAACCGCATTCATTAAAGTGTTACCAAATAGCGCAGTACCACCCTTCAGATTTTCGGAATACACAAAGCCAAATGGCCGGATTTGTGCCAGCGTGGTAAGAGACACCAGGACAAAAAATAATGAAAATGCAATCAATTTTTTGGTGTACAAAGGGCACACAATGGAGTAAAGTTTTTCCATAGCAAACAAAGATTTTAGTGTTTAAGAGAGGTCACAAAAGTAGCGGATAAATTATTATAAAATCGTTTAATGAATAAAGAGATTTATATATTTTGGAGCCTGGTTAAAATTTTTTTTCAAAAAAAATTAGCATCACGGGGTAGTAAAACAGGGAATTATTTCTGCCAGTTTGCATCTTAAAAAAGCAACACCAAAAGTATAAAGCTAAATCGGTATTTTTTTTTGCAGCCATTTATTCCTTTGATAGCATTCCTGGCTGATCTTTAGCGGCAGCTATTTTTAAACTCTTTATCGATTGATAATAAAAAAGGCTGCTCTTGGTTTGAGCAGCCCTGTAATATGTTTGGTAGGTATTATCTTTTCTCCTTTAACGGAATTCTTTTTCTTCCTTCCGTGCGATCGCTTTTACCTTCAAATGCCGGGGGTCTTTTAAAACCGCCATCTGCTTCATTCATTCTTACTTGTCTGCCATTGTGTTTCTTTCCATCTATGCTTTTTATCATCTGGCTTGCCGCCGCTTTATCTACTTCAACCCAGCTGTTCATTTCTTTCATATCAATGCGGCCCAGTACTTCCTTATTTAAATTGCTTTCATCTAAAATAAACTGTAAAAAACTGGCTTTGTAAAAACCATCTTTGGTACCCAGGTTTACAAATAATCTTGTGTAGCCACTATCATGTTGAAAGTTACCCCTTTTTCTTCTGCTGCCATCCCTGTTGCCGCTTTCCCTGTTGCCTGTCTCTCTTCTGTCGCCACCCCTGATATCGGAATTTCTGATGTTGGAATTTAGGTCAGGTGCATTTTCATAATACTTTAAAAAGTGGTTGAACTCCAGTGCTGCTACTCTTTGTAACACTTCTTCCTTGCTGATGTCTGCAAATTTTTCCTGCAGGTCAGCCATGTAGGTTTCATAATCCCCGTTAGAAATATCAGCCTGCATTAACTTGTCCATGAAATGAAAAAACTGTTTGCGGCAAACATCTTTTCCACTTGGTACATCCAGCTTATGAAAGATGGCATTCACCATGCGTTCCAGTTGCTTGATTTTATAACTTTCCCTGCTGTGGCAAATGGAAATACAGATACCTGTTTTACCGGCTCTGGCAGTACGTCCGCTTCTGTGCGTGTACACTTCCATATCATCCGGTAACTCATAGTTGATCACATGCGTGATACCATCCACATCAATGCCTCTTGCAGCTACATCCGTTGCAATCAATAACTGTAAATGTTTCTGGCGAAAACGGCCCATTACTTTATCCCGCTGTTGTTGTGTAAGGTCACCGTGCAGCGCTTCAATTTCATAACCTTCCCGGACCAATTTTTCGGCTATGTCCTGTGCATCCAGTTTGGTACGGGTAAAAATAATGCCGTACATACCGGGGTTAAAATCGATGTAACGTTTTAATGTTTCGTACCGCTGATGGGCAGCTACAACAAAAAACTGGTGATCAATATTTACATTACCACTGTTCTTTTTGCCAACCGTAATCTCTTTTGGTGTGGTCATAAAGTTTTTGGCAATGGCCCTTACTTCAGGTGGCATGGTAGCACTGAACAGCCAGATGCTTTCGCGGTTGATGGTATTTTTTAAAACAAAATCAATATCATCTCTAAAGCCCATGTTCAGCATTTCATCTGCTTCATCCAACACCACATATTTTACTTTTTGCAGATCAATCGCTTTTCTTTCAATCAGGTCAATCAGTCTGCCGGGGGTTGCTACAACAATGTGTACACCTCTTTTTAAATTTCTTATCTGCATGGTGATAGAAGCACCACCATAAACAGCTTCAGTAAAAAGTCCTTTGGTATGTTTTGTAAAAGTAGCCAGGTCATTGGTTATCTGTAAACACAATTCCCTTGTTGGGCATACTATCAATGCCTGCGGATGTCTTTCTGAAATGTTGATCAGGTGCAACAACGGAAGACCAAAAGCCGCTGTTTTACCGGTTCCTGTTTGTGCCAGTCCTACAAAATCGGTGGTACCTGATAATAAAATGGGGATCGCTTGCTCCTGGATGGGAGTAGGAGTGTCAAAACCGAGGTCTGAAATTGCCTGTACTAATTGTTCGTTTAAGCCTAAGGCTTCAAATGCATTCATGTAAATTTTTTTTTGGTTTACATGATATGCTATTCGCCTGTTGTTTCGCTACTTAATTCAGTGTTTAAACGTTAAAGTAATTTTTAATCTCAACAGCCTTTCGGGCATTTCATGCAATACTCGTTATAAATAATTTTGCAAAGGTAATGTTTTTAAGCTAACGAAGTGCAATTAAATCAATGGTCTTGCGTTGCTATAGCCGTAAAATAACATTATCAGTCCACATACACCGTTTTAAACCAACCGGTTTTTCATAAGTCGAAATACCCGTTAACAAAAACACCTGTCAGTCAATGCAAAAAATATTACTGCTTATTAGTTTTCTGTGCTGTTTTGCTAAAAACTTCGCTCAAACAAAACCTCCGGCTATAGACAATAAAGACTCGACTGCAATTTTACAGGATCTGATGGATATTTTGGGCGACGCAAAGTCTGCTGGCAGGTTTATTTCGGTAAACCTGGGCATTGGCAACAGGATATTCAATGTAAACAACAATGTACTTAATTCAAAGCTTACTCCTGTTAATACAATCATTTTTTCGCCGTCGCTTACCTATCATCATAAAAGCGGGCTGTATGTTGCCGGCACGGTCAATTTATTAAATGACAGTAAACATGGATTTGGCGTGAATGAATATTCAGCCGCCGCCGGGTACGAATTGCCGGAAAATACTAAAGTGGATTTTACCATCGCGTACACCCATACTTTTGTTAGCGATATTTTTTCATCTTATGCTTCACCCGTACACAATGATTTGTATGCCGCTTACCTGTACAAAAAAACATGGCTGAGGCCAGGCTTAGCCCTTGATTTTTCCGGTGGTGAATATGGGGAAGTTAAAAGGGTAAGACTGCTCTATGATTCCATAAACAGTAAACTTACATCCTTTACTTTAGTGCCTGCTGTTTCGCATGAATTTGAATGGGACGAAATTTTTAGTAAATCGGATGGCATTACGCTGACCCCTTCACTGCTGTTAAATTTGGGTAAAAGCAGGCAGGTGTTACACCATACAACCAATGCACCCAACCTGCTCAGTTTTTTAAATAAAAAAGGCAGATTGCCAAAATTAGAGAACACTAAATTTCAGCCGGAGTCACTTGGCTTTGGTTTGAACACAAGTTATGGAACCGGTAAATTTTCTGTTGAACCGGAAATGTACATTGACTATTATTTGCCCAAAACAACAGACAACCGGTGGACGGATTATTTTACGGTAACTTTTCGGTATTCCTTTCAGTAAACATTCATTAACAAATAATTATCTCAGTAACATTTGGATTGGCATATCGTTGGATACATAAATTAAAACTAAAAAACCATGAAAATAAAACTCTTATCCCTCGCAATGGCTGCGCTCATTTTTACTGCAGCAGCGAACGCTCAAAGTGTTCATTTGGGTGTTAAGGTTGGTACCAACATCAACAAAATTTCCGGTAAATCCTTCAGCGAACAATTTAATTATGGATACCATGTTGGCGGCTTTGCTGAAATAGGATTGGGCAAGAAATTTTCGCTGCAGCCTGAAGTATTGTTTAACCAAATCAATACCGATACAAGCAGCCAGTTAAGTAAAATTTACAGTAATATAAATCCCAGCAAAATCTCCAATATCAAATTGAGTTATTTAAGCATTCCTGTTTTACTGGATTATAAACTGA
Organism: Ferruginibacter sp.; assembly: GCF_028288465.1. Classification (GTDB taxonomy): domain Bacteria; phylum Bacteroidota; class Bacteroidia; order Chitinophagales; family Chitinophagaceae; genus Ferruginibacter. The sequence goes on from NZ_JAQBNR010000030.1 coordinate 14,331, forward strand.
GCAAATTCTTTGCAATACAGGCCGGGCCGCAGTTTGGCGTTTTAATTAACCAGAACGAAAAACTGGTACAGAATGGCAAAGATGCTTTTAAAAAAGGCGATCTCAGCATGCTGGCTGGTGTACAGTTACATTTTGGTAATTTCAGAGTCTATGGAAGATACGCGGTTGGTCTGTCCAACATTAATGATATCGACAACAAAGACAAATGGCGAAGCCAGAGTATTCAGGCGGGTATAGGCCTTACCTTTTTTTAGTCTAACTTCTTAAAACAGTTACTGTAGCATCTTTATTCCATTTGATAATGGCCGAAGGTACGGCAGCTGACAAATCATCCTGGCGGTGTTGCACTATATAGTCAACACCGTTTTTTATTTCGTCACTGATAACAGCAAAAGTAGCAGGTGACGGAAAGCCGCTAACGTTGGCAGAAGTAGATACAACCGGTTTTTTAAATCTCTTAATCAGGTGCCTGCAAAACGGGTCACGGGTGATGCGTATCGCGACACTGCCATCGCTGCTGATTACATTCTCTGCCAGCCCGGTGGCACCTTCATAAATTACCGTAGTAGGTTTGGTTACAGTTTGCAGGTAATCAATTACAGCCAGATCCGGTTGCGTTATATACTGAATGATATCTTTATCTTCTGCCAGCAAAATGATCATACTTTTTTCTTCTGCTCTTTTCTTAAGCGCAAAAATTTTAGCTACCGCTTCTTCATTAGTGGCATCACATCCAATGCCCCAGATAGTATCAGTAGGATATAAAATGATGCCGCCATTTTGCATCACGGTGATGCAATTGCTGATATCGGATGAAAAATCTATCATAGTATTTGCTTATACACTTTCATAATACTGTCAGCGTATTTTTCTGTTGTAAATAATTGTGCCTGTTCAAAACCTTTGCTGCGTAAGGTGCCAGCGAGTTCACTGTCGCTTGCAACCTGCAGCATGTAGTGGGCCAACTGCTCTGTATCACCTGGTGAAAAATATAAAGCAGCGTCACCACCCACTTCGGGCAAACTGCTGGTATTGCTGCTGATCACCGGTAAGCCGCTCCACAAAGCCTCCAGCAATGGTGCACCAAAGCCCTCAAAAATAGAGGGGTATATCAATGCCAATGCCTGCTGGTAAATTGCCGGAAAGTCAGCTGCTGTTGTAAATTCCAACGCTTTGGAAGGAGGTAATTCGTTGAGCAAAATCAGGCGATTGGCCATGCCGTTTTCGTGCATCAGTTTTTTTACTTCTTCTTTTTCTTTTTTGCCATTACCAATTACTACCAAAGGAATATCCATTTTGTCTTTCATCAATATCATGGCTTTGCAGATCACAGCCAGGTTTTTTCGTGGTGCAATGGAACTGACAAATAAAAAATACTCGCCTGGTAACTGGTATCTTTTTTTTACAATTGCTTTTTGTGCATCTGTAATGGTTTGCTGAAAAATAGGGTTACAACTCTGGTAACAGATAGCTATTTTTTCCTGCGGCACCTTATAGAAATTAATCAAATCAGCCTTTGTTTGTTCGCTGATAGCGATAACTGCATCGGCCGCTTTGCAGGCCTGTTTTATTTTATGACGGTGTACATAGCGTTCATCAAAATTGTATGTTTCCGGAAAGCGCTCGAAAATGATATCATGAATGGTAACGGCCGTTTTTACACCGGTGCGTTCAATATGCAGCGGCAATTCATTGCTTACGCCATGATAAATATCAATGGATGATCCGGCGATTGTTTTCACCATGCCCCGCCTCCGCCACCAGCCCGGAAACTGTTTTCCTGGAAAGCTTTCCGGAAAAATGGCGCTCACATTTTTGAAAGCAGCCACATCAAACAGATCCGTTTTTTTTGGTGCAAATAAAGTGTACTGGTGTTGCGGGTAATGCTGTGTCAAAATTGCAATCAGCGAACGGATATAATTACCCAGGCCTGTTTTATTTTGATATGCTCTTTTGCCGTCATAACCTATATTCATAATTATATACTGCCTTGTGAATGGAAGCGCAAGATAAATAAACCCTTCGATAAGTAGTGAGTAGTCTGTAGTGAGTGTCTCACTATTGACTATCGGTTATCGACAGTTATAAGCCTTGTATAATTAGTTTCAAATTCAACGCCCTTCCCTTTTAATCTTTTTGTATCTTGCGCAGCCCGGCAAATTTCATATAGCAGACTACATTAGTACAACTGCTTTCAACAACCGGAAGAACAATCATATAACCGAAAAAAGCAACACATTACAATGGAACAAAAAGAATGTATACTGGCGGCCTGGGCAAACAGGGAACTGCTTAAGGAAGAAAAATACGCCGACGCAGTAAGAACCATCATTGAAGAAGTAGACAAGGGCAGGTTAAGAACTGCTTCGCCAACAGAAAACGGGTGGCAGGTGAACGAATGGGTAAAGCAGGCCATACTGATGTATTTTGGCATTCAGCAAATGCAGACTTTTAATTTACCGCCATTTGAATTTTATGATAAGATGAAACTAAAGAGCGGGTATGCAGCACTTGGCGTAAGAGCAGTACCGCATGCAGTTGCAAGATATGGTGCTTACCTGGCTAAAAATGTAGTACTGATGCCAAGCTATGTAAACATTGGCGCCTATGTAGATGAAGGTACGATGGTAGATACCTGGGCAACGGTAGGCAGTTGCGCACAAATAGGCAAAGGCGTACACTTGAGTGGAGGCGTGGGTATTGGCGGCGTACTGGAGCCATTGCAGGCAAGCCCGGTAATTATTGAAGATGGTTGTTTTATTGGCAGCCGTTGTATTGTAGTGGAAGGTGTTCGGGTGGAAAAAGAAGCCGTGCTCGGTGCCAACGTTGTGCTGACACAATCCACTAAAATCATTGATGTAAGCGGCAGTGAGCCAAAAGAAATGAAAGGCATCGTACCAGCAAGGAGCGTGGTAATACCCGGTACCTACAACAAAAAATTTCCTGCAGGCGAGTATGGTGTTGGTTGTGCATTGATCATCGGACAGCGTAAACCTTCCACTGATTTAAAGACAAGTTTAAATGATGCACTACGAGATTTTAATGTGTCAGTTTAGCGTTTTAAAAGGCATTGCCCGACAATATTCCGGGTTTGTAACAGCAGTTATTCCAGGCATTTTACCAAACAGGATTTTAAATGATGGAAGTTTAAAAATGAAAATACACCAGCCCCTTTACGGGGCTGAGTTGTTTAATTATGACACCTAAAAATGATAGCTCCTCCATCCCTGTCACCGGATTTATGCTTGCTTTCGCAGGCTCCATCCTGTTTTCTACCAAAGCCATCATTGTTAAAAAAGCTTTTGCAGATACGCATACCGATGCATTGACTTTGCTTATGTTACGGATGGTTTTTGCACTTCCGTTTTTTATCGGTGTGGCTATTTTGTCGGGTAATAAAAAAGAAAATGTAACTATTACACCTAAACAATGGCTGAGTATTATCGGGCTGGGAATATTCGGCTATTACCTGAGTAGTTTATTTGATTTTATTGGATTGCAATATATCAGCGCTGGCCTCGAGCGGCTGATCTTGTTTCTGTATCCAAGTTTTGTATTGCTCATCAACGCGGCCATTTTTAAACAAAAAATATCCGGCATTCAAAAAATAGCACTGGCGCTTACTTATGCTGGTATTGCCATTGCTTATGCAGGCGAGCTGGGGGTTGATTATGACAATGCTCATTTTTTATTGGGCAGCATATTGATATTTTGTTGTGCCATCACTTTTGCTGTTTACCTGGTAGGGAGTGGCAAAATTATTCCGCTGGTTGGGGCTACCAGGTTTACGTCTTATGCTATGCTGGCTTCAACAGCCGGTATTTTTTTGCATTTTTTGATAGCGGGAAATTACAACAATATGCCGGCAGGAAATTCATTCTGGGGATATGGATTTTTACTGGCAATCATCGCTACCGTGATACCCGGTTTTTTAGTGTCCAATGCCATGAAAAAAATCGGGTCCAATAATGTGGCCATCATATCTAGCATTGGTCCGGTTAGTACGATTGTACAGGCCCATTTTATTTTAGGAGAACGCATTTTTTTTGAACAGGTAATTGCTACCATGCTGGTGATTGCAGGGGTTTTATTAACAGGGTGGAAGGGGCGTGATATAGTTGTTTGATCTTAGAAAGGGCTCTGGCTTAAACAAATATATACCCTGTATATCTTTTTAAAATTTTGCCTGCGTGCAGCGATTGAAACATACAACGCCACCGTTAATTTGAAAGATTTGCCTTGAATGCTTTGATTTTTATAGGTAAAGGATTTAGAAAATCAGGGTGGTCGCGGATAAGAAAAAACTTGATATTTTATAATAAGCTTTTGGGCAGATAACATATTGTTCTATATATTTGCAGCCCTGAATGATTATGCCCAGATGGCGAAATTGGTAGACGCACTGCCTTCAGGTGGCAGCGTTCGCAAGGATGTGCAGGTTCGAATCCTGTTCTGGGCACTGTTAAACCCTTATAAATCACTGATTTGTAAGGGTTTGTAGTTTTTGAGTGTGTTTTTTTGTCGCTTTTTCCCGCTTATAATTTTTTTTTTTGGCACGAATATGGCGCGCACATTGGCGCGCACTTACCGCAAAAAAAGTATGAACATCAATTTTGCAAAGCGTTTATCACGCGATAAAGAAAAGATCCATTATGCACTTGAATGGGGCAAAGGAGCTGGGCAGAGAGTATCGACAGGTATATTTACATACGTAAAGCCCAAGGACCAGATTCAAAAGCTTCATAACAAAGAAGCCCTCTTAATTTTAGAAATGAAAAGGTCTCAAATGGTGTTGGACCGGCAGGCACTCGGTAGTGGCTATATCCCTCAGCATAAAATAAAAGTCAACTTCCTGGATTACTATCAAGAGTTTGTAAAACTAAATTCACGTAAAGGAAACAGGCACCTTAGTCAGAGCCTCAATTCTTTCAAAAAATATATAGGTAGAAATTACATTTCTGCTGTCGAAATAAACGAGACCCTTTGCGAAAGATTTAGAAAATACCTGCTGGACACTTTTAATGGTGAAACCCCGGCGAATTATTTCAGCAGGTTCAAACAAGTTTTAGAAGGAGCCCGCAAGGATGGTTATTTCAAGACTAACCCTGCAATGGGACTCGCTTCAAAAACAAAATCCAACTTTAAAATAAAAGATATTTTAGAGGCCGATGAATATAGAAAGTTAATGAATACCCCCTGCTTAAATTATGAGGTAAAAAAAGCTTTTGTTTTCTCCTTGTATACTGGTTTCAGGTGGGCTGATGTGAAACCTTTGAAATGGGAAAACGTAAAGGAAAATGGGATTGTTAATATAATACAAAAGAAAACAGGTGAGCTGCTTGATCTTCCACTACACCCAATTGCATTGGAAATATTAGGAGAAAGAAAAGCGGGCCTGGTATTTAAATTGCCAACTGCAGATGGTGCCAACAAATTATTGGCTAAGTGGTGCGATGATGCCGGCCTTGGCAAACACATTACATGGCATTGTGCCAGACACAGTTTTTCGGTGTTGTTACAAGACAATGGTACAGACGTTGCAACCGTTGCTGGAATGCTAGGTCATACTACCACAAAATATGTACATAAAACTTATCAGCGCTATCGTAACACAAATGCGCAAGAAGCAATCAATAAATTGCCGTCTTTATAATTTTATTCCTTTTACTAAAACATCCGTTTTTAAACTGGATGCTGACAGCATTAAATCAAGATCAGCCCTTTTGTAATAGCCGTTTGCATTTTTAAATACTCCAAACGCTTCACATTTTTTCGTTAATTGCGTCCGACCTAGATTACAATAGATCATGGCTTCTTCAGATTTAAGGTATGGTTTAAAGCAAATAGATATTGCTTTCATCACGGTTATATCATCATACTTCATCATAGTCACTCTCACTTTTTTGTTATAAACAATTTATTAAAAAAAAAAGCAGCCCTAAATATTCGGCTCATGATTTTAACTTTTAAAGCTTGCTGTATCCAATTTATTTAATCTGCATGTTATTAATTCCATAAGCAAATATTTTATTCAGAATTTAATGCCTGCGCTTATATGTAAACCAAACTCCCCAAAAAATGATTGAAAGAGGGTACATATTTTATGTACCCGTACTCATGCAATTCGCGAATACTTTTATGATAGGTAGCTGTGCCTGAAATTTTACAAAGACTCATAATATCCTGCCTGTAAACAGAAAGCGGATTTGTTTTACCTTTTGCCATCCACTGATGTACAAGAGAAACATACAAACTAATATGCGTTGAATTAATCCGGGAATCCTGTTTAACCGATTCAATGAAATTGATTATCGGGTCCTGTTCTTTTTTTGTATCTGTATTGTCTTTCATAACCACACATTTTATCATCCACACTAAGACTTACACGTTTCGAGGTTAGGAAATGCTTAAACCCTTTTTAGCATTTTTAACCTTTGTTTGCTTTGGCTTCTTTTCTTCATCCTTCAAGCTATTACTGGATTTTTGAGCTGCTTTTTTTGATGATTTCAATTCTTGTTTCTCCTCCTTCTTTTCCAGCAGGTTTTGGGTATTGATTCTTTGCATATTGGTGTCATAAATATTCAGCGTTTTAAATTGCGGAGCTGCTTCAATAAACACTTTTTGTTCTTTGCCCTCCTGCAGTATGGTAGCTGCCTGCCGGTTGCCTCTTTGCAAGGATTCTGTCAGCCTGGTTTTATCAGCCTCAATATTTAATTCTTTAAGCGGTAATTTGGCCAGCGCCTGTTCCAGATTGTATCCATAGTTTTCATGAAACCTTTTCATTTCATAGTTGCCATTTTTGTCAACGGTTTTAAAATCCAGCTGTAACCAGGCATTGTATTTTTGCCCTTCTTTTGTTGCTAACTCTTTTTGTACAGCACGGCCATTCATCAGGTTATAGGCTTCCTTCAAAGTAATATTGCTTTCCTTGTTGTTAATGAAAAAGCTTTGTTTCAATTTATCCGGACTATTGTCTTTTTTCAATAGCAGATCGTAGCGGTTAAAAAAATACATATCACTTTCATTTGACCTTCTAAACAACAGGCTGGCGACCGTATTGTCTTTGCCAAAATCCTGCTGGTGGAAAAGCGTAAACTCTGGTGTTTGTTTTTCAATTTTTTCTTTCAATTCTTTTTGAAGGCCTTCACCAAAGCCAGTATACTTTAACTGGTCTTTCAGGTAATCATAATTTTTTTCGTTCATGGTTGACAAGTTTTTATTTAAAAAATTGGTTAAACTGTTTTCCTCCAATCTGCTATATGGAATCTGAAGCATGAATTCCTGGATGGAGTCTACATCGAATACTAAGTAGTTATCGAATTCACTGATATTGTTATCAGCAAATTCATTCGCTTCATCTTTGGTTTTAAAAAAATAGACATAGCACTTATCAAGAAAGTAGGGGATGGTATTGAAGGCTATGCAGTTTCTGCCCAGAGAAATTGCTGACTGGGCCTCTTTAAATAATTCGTCCCATATCACATGTTCCTTATCCATCGTTCTCATTTTAAATCTGGCAAAATCATGGCCTTCATGATTTTCCTATTCCAGACTTTCATTTTTAAATTCCGACCCCCGTTTTTTTCCATCAGTTCCACGGCAAGGTATTTTCCATCGGGTATTGTAAACTTTTGCAGGGCAGCAACGATAGCAGAATGGCCATTGGCTTTTACCTGTGTTGTATTTCCTGCCAGGTAGAGTGGTTTCAATTCATTTTCCTGTACTGCAGTTCGCCTGCCATTATGCTTGTCACGTATATAAAAGCGCAGCAGGTCAATATCGTAGTCAACAGGGCTTACATTGGTCAGGACAAGCTGGTAGTACATCACATCATCTTTCAAATAGATCCCATTCACCCTGGCAAGCATATCCCATCTGGAATCTTTAATGCCGTGGATTGTTATTGGATTGTCCAAAATGCCACCGGCATACGTTTCAACGGAACTGCTTTTTTGAGCAGGCAGTTGATAAACAGTTACAGCTGGTTCTGCTGTAAAAACAACCGGAAGAGAATACACACTGCCATCTGAAGTAACAACGCTGATATTGGTTGGAATAAATTCTGCGGTGGCAGCCTTTATCAGTAAGATATTACCTGCTTCTTTTACGGGTTGCACCAGTACATCCCTGCTGCCCCGGTCAATATGGAGGATGCTGAATGGAAAAATCAGGCTGGTCGTTTTATCCATTGTCACCTGGATGGTTTGTGCCCTGCTTAAACTAAGAATTGTGCATGCGATGAGCAATGTTGCTAGCTTTTTCATGTTGCTTTTTTTTGAATGAATTAATGATTACCTTGATTACTGTCTTTTAGAAGAATTTTATAACCTGCTTTCACCTGCACTTTAATCAGCCTGACCTTTTTACTTAGCAGATTTTTTGCGGTCTCAATTCCTGCTGTTGCTGCCTGTGCGCCTAATGATGGATCAAGGCTGCCAAGTGATATAGAAGATTGGAGTGCATTGCCAGCTGATTGCTTTACTACATCTCTAGTAATAGCGCCAGGAATATAGATACCGGGCAGGCCATCCAGGTCATAGACTTCCAATTTTACGGGGAAAAGATTTTGCTCACTGCGGATAGAACGAATGGAAATTTCCAGCCTTTCGTTATTGAGGGAAGCTTCTCCAAAAACAAAATGGTCTTTTGATATCAACTGGCCATTGATATAGATATCATTCAGCAATCGCAGTTTTACCACCGAACCATTCACCAATGTTTGGGTTTCATGCACGACCGCTTCAATAGCGTTTTGTTCAGACGTAATATTATCGCCAGTCACGCCATAAAATCCATTGGAAACCGTGGATGGATTTTGTTTCCTTGCCGTATCCAACAGGCCGACAGTTGCCTTTACAGGAGCTCCACCCACGGCAAACACGACTTCCTTATTCTGTGTTGATTGCTTAGCCAGCTTTTCCCTAATCCTTTCCGGATGCTGTATATCCAGGATCTTTTCCAGCGTACCATTCAACTGCTGCATTTCAGGATCAGCATCCTTATTGCCATTCATTTGCTGCATCATTTCCTGTAACCTGTCCACCTCTTTTGAAAATTGCTCCGTTGGTTCCGTGTTGGTTGAAGATTCTGCATTGGAAATCTTATTGCTTCTTTCATGAAGCTCGGGTTGATTGATCTGCTGATTGAGTTCAGCGATCTTGCGGTATATTTTTTCTTCACTAGCATCCGCAGTTTTGTCGTAAGGGGAGGTCTTCATTGCACCATTTGCAGCTGAGCCATTATTGTAATAATATGCCTGACCAATATTCGCCCCCGATTTGGTTTCAATTGAATCCCGGTAGTAAGGATCGCTGCGCAACAGTTCTTTTCTTTTTAAAGAATCGTTATCCGCCTTGTCATAATAAGAAAGCTTGTCAACATTTTTACCATCCTTCAAACTAGATTCAGGCAATTTTGTATTCAAACCTGTTGTTGCTGTAATCGCATTTTTATCTGTGTTACCCTTTCCTCCACCCAAAGCCCAGAAAGCCAGAGTAATAAATGGCAGCACCAACAGGGGTAACACCAACATCATTTTTTGTTTTCTCAGAAACTTTGCTGAATGAATTGGTTTGTTTTGATCATTGCTTTTCATATCATTTGTTTTTTTGTGAGAAATAGATTTGTTCAATCAGGTAAAGGCTATCAGCTAACTCAGGCATTTGTTGTAATAGTTCCGGATGGGTTTGTTTAAAATCCTGTACCTGCCTAAATTCTTTATCCGTAATGATTAATCTTTCATCCCTGTGCAAATGCTTCGGAAATATTATTGCTTCAGGCCTGACTGTGTTTTGCGTTGTTTTTCTAAATGCATTCGCCATAGCCAGAATGCTTAAACCTCCAAAGATTATACAGACCATGCATAGGAATATCCATTGCTGTTTCAGCTTCCATTTTGAGGTTGCTGACTTCATTTTTTCAGCAAACCAGTTTTGTGTCTGGCGTATAACACCGGCTATTTTCGTTGCCGCCGTTTCGTGCAGCTTGTCCGTAGCAATATTTTTATTCAATAGTTTCATCGTTGTTCTGTTTTAATGTCTTTGTTTTCCAATGTTTCCCAGCGCTCAATCAAAAAGCCATGCGGGTTGTGATCCGAGCGGGACACATTTCTTAAAAATCCCTGCGTAACCAGGTTCCTCGTAACAATGCTGTTTGGCCGGATGATCTTGATAGTACCATAACACCGGAAAGGATATGGCTGGATTTGCTCATTCACCAGTACTGAATCGATTGAGATCTGCTGACTTATATTTCCAGCAATGATGTTGGCATAATAACCTGTTTCTTTTAAGTTGTCATACTGCATTTTTGCAGAGCCGTCTGCCAGGTACAGTGCTTTGCCAATATTGGCATTGATCACTTTTTCATCCGGGTCGAGTGTAAAAAAATAATTGTGAAACATGATGACATGGCTTCTTGCTTCAACGGGGACATTGTCTTTTCTATTGGAAGCATACGCTTCTGATACTTTATCGCCGGTCAACACATAAATTCTCTGCTGTACCTGTAGCGAAAGCTGATAACTTTTATAAAGCACTAATCCGCAAAGTATAAAGCATCCTGCTATCAGCACAATGGTAAAAGTCCTGATGTAATGGAAAGCTGTATCGATATTTTTTGTTTGACTGAACATAATATTTTATTTACCGGATAATTTATTAAACAGATGACCATTGCCATTATTCACACCTGCACTCAATTTGCCGCTGCTTAAGGCAGCGCTGGTTGATCCAACAGAATTGGTTAACGCATTCGTACTGGAGGAAGCCACATTCATGACAGCACGGGGACTTCCCGTTGCGATGCTTGTAATGCGGTACAGCAAAGAATTGCTGCCACCTGCATGAACGATGTGATTGGCGACACTGGGAACCGTGCAATATCCTACTATACCAATGATCATAAAAATGAGATACGCCGTATCAGTAGGAGAGAAAAAAGTATCGCCATAATTCTGTACCTGGGCGATATCAATCTTCAGCATATTCTCCTGGATCTTACCGATAATGCTGCCAAAAATATTGGCCACCGGAAGCCATAAAAAGACATTGATGTAGCGGGCAATCCAAATAGTGACTGTATGCTGAAAGCCATCAAATACAGCAATGCCAAAAGCCAGCGGCCCAAGTATAGCCAGCACGATCAGGTAAAAAGTGCGCAGCGTATTAATACATAATCCGGCGGCTTCAAATAAAATCTGTAGTAGTTCGCTCATCCATTGTTTGATAGCATTGCGAAAATTGTAAGATGCTTTTGCCATAGCAAACTTGATGTCGTTTCCGATGCTCGCAAAAAGGCCTTCATCTGCAGGATTAGCGTCATCATGGGTATACTTATACCATTTATCCCGGTCACCAGACCCATTCTCCCCAACATACATTTGCCAAACTGTTGTTTGCTTGATAGCATCTTCTTTTTGTTTCAGCAATGCTTCAATGGCTATATTTGAATCGGTAACCATAGCAGCAGTGCCGGTAACGGTTGGGCTCATCACACCATTGATCATGGCGATTACAGAAGGGAAAATGACCACGGCAAAACCAATGACAAAGGGCCGGAAGAGCGGATAAAAGTTGATGGGCTCTGCATTGGCAATATGACGCCATACCCTGCTGGCAATATACCAGGTAGCAGCAAAGCCTGAGATACCCCGGCCAACACCAATCAGCTTACTGCAGAGCGGCAGCATATCCGTATAAAGTTGTTCCAACACCTGCTGCAGGCTCTTTATTTCCCCGGCAACGCCCGAAGTCTGGGCGAAAATTAGTTCAGGCATCAAGACAGTAACTGCCAGGATGATCCTCATTCCACATTTTTTCATACGCCACATTTTTCATGTTCACTATAAACCATTCAGCTGCCGGGAAATCCTTACTTCGTTGCTTGCTTTTACACGCTGCAAGACCAGTATATTATTTTCCTTATTAAACACTCGCAGAAAATTCAGCTTGTCATCCATCTCACGGCTGATACGGCCGATGGCCTTTAATCTTTCATCATCACTCATTCTTAAACTGCCTGCGGTAATTACCATAGCCAGTTCATTTAAATGCTGCAAACTTTTACCCAGCAGGTTTTGATAAACATTGCCTATGTATTTTAATTCATTCGGATTGAACATACCGGAACGGGTAAAGCGGCTCAGGGCAGTCTTGTATTCTTTTACCAGTTCAGTTTGGGAACTAATAATGTCAGCAATCTTTTTATATTTTTTTACCACCGGGCTTACTTGCAAAAGGCCATCTAAAAAAGCCTGGTGCAGGTTAAAGTTGCCCTGTGAAATATCTTTGATGGTATTATAACCCTTGCTTACCACCTGGTATCCATGGTACATATTATCCAGTATCTTTTTAAGTTGATCCAGCTTTTCTACGTCCAGTAATAATTGCTGTACTTCAAAAGACTGGGCGGTCATTTTGACTGAGCAAATGATCAGTAAGAAGCCGATTATGAAACTTTGCTTTTTCATGGCAGGCCATTTAGTTTTTTATCAATTGCTATTTCATCAGCTGTGCGCACTCTTTGCGCCATCAGTATACTCGTACTGTTGCAAAACTGAGTAAGAAAAGTTTTCTTATCCAGCATGTCATCGTAGAGCTTGTCTATCGCTGTAATTCGCTCATCATCTTTTAACTTGAGCTGACCGTTGGTTAAAATGTTATGCAAATCATCGAGGTTTGCGGCACCGCCTTTCAACACATTTTGAAATACGTTCCTGATAAAGTCCAGTTCAGTATGATTAAACATGCTGCTGTTATTAAAGCTCTTAATTGCTTTTGCAGTTTGCTCGACAAAGCTTGCTTCCATAAAAATCATGTCGACAATTTTTACATATTGCTTAACCCGGGGATTAACAGTTGAGAGGGAACTAAAATAATTACTGTGCAAACCATAATCTCCCTGCTTAATATTTTGGATGATACCAAGCCCGTTTTTTGCAATGGCATAGCCTTGTGATAAATAACCGGCGTAGATTTTCAAGGCTGCGATTTGTTGCAACAAATATTTTTTTTGCGTTGCCTTTTGCCGGAACCATTCGTCCCAGGTTTGTGCGGAAGCCTCTTCCACACATAACACGATCAATCCCATTACCAATAATTTTTTCATAACGCCTCCTTTTCATTTTCACCAAACATTATTGTAATCCGTATAATTGCTTTACGGCATCCAGCTCATTTTTTTCTTTTGCTCTTTGCAAGCTGATCTTGATATTCTGCTGGTTGAATTGTCTCAGATCAGTGAGTTGCTGATCCATGTGGTCATTGGCCGAATGGATAATCTCCAACCTTTTTGCATCACTCATTTGCGTGGCAAATGCGTTGATCACCAGTTCCAGCTGGTTCATATTTTTAAGGCTTTCATCAAGGATAGCGGAATAGACTTGCTGCATGTAATCAATTTCCTGGGGAGTAAAATTTTTATCCTGCTTCGACAGATTAAACGCACTTTCAAATTCCTTCACCAGTTGAAGCTGTTGTTGAATAATATTTTTAACCGATTGATAAGTGCCGATGACGGCTTTCACTTTCCAGAGTTCATCAAAATAGTTCGCATACAATTCCTTCTGTTTATTTGCCCAGTTACTGATCTCTGTGAGTTTTAACTTGGACATTTTGTTTTCCAATACTTTCTGGGCGTTCTGCAACCAGACGGTTTTATTCTGCAAGCGCTGAATCTGCAGGTCTACTGCTTTGATAACTTTGGTTATACCGGCTTTGATAATATCCAGAACAGGAATTTGTGCCTGTGTTGCTGTCACAGGATCCAGACTTAAAAAAAACACGATCATTAACATTACTACACATTTCATAATTCACTTTTTAGCTCCGCCTTTATTTACTTTTTTTAAACTGGGTAGTGCCTGTTATCAGCATTTGTTGCTGACTATTCCATACGTAGGTCTTTCCAGTCTTTAAATCTTCCAGCATTTTATTTTCATCAATATACCTCGCCATGCAAGTTTCCTTTACCAATCTTTTCGGAAAGATTTTACCATCTGCTGTCCTGACAACGCCGGCATTTCTGTTGATTTGGTAAATATGTTTTCCACCATTTACTTTACTCACAACGAGTGTATCATTTGTTTTACCAAACTCATGCTCATGATAGGCTGTATATTTTCCGGTAAGGCCATTGGTCTCGTCCGTTGCATGATTACATGCCGCAAAAATGATCACGTAAAAAATGGTCAACTTTTTCATATTGGTTTGCTTTAATGTTGTTGTATAATACTTTCAATTCCTTTTTCAATACTTCCAAATTTCAGTGCAGCTTCCTGCACTTTCATCTTCTCCTTTTCCTCCGTAGTGTAGGCCAGGTATTCCTGCGGCGACACTTCCGTTCGATACACTTTTGATAAAACACCACCCAGCGAGATAAAGACTTCCTTGTATTTTTTTGAAGGATCATTGGCCTTATTAATTGAAAGCACCAATGCCTTTTCTTTATCCGTCAAACCAAGCAAGTTCTGGATCTGATCAAACTTGTTTTGATATTTACTCTGATCCAATAATATTTTACAATCTGCATTGTTAATTATAGCCTGCTTAACGATGGGTGATGAAATAATGTCTTCAATATCCTGTGTAACTACGATGGCTTCTCCAAAAAATTTCCTTACGGTTTTGAATAGGTACTTAATATATTCAGCCATGCCTTCCTTTGCGATTGCCTTCCATGCTTCTTCAATCAAAATCGTCTTCCTTATACCTTTCAGTTTTCTCATTTTTGAAATAAAAACTTCCATGATGATGATAGTTACCACTGGAAATAGAATCGGATGGTCTTTGATATTGTCCAGTTCAAATACAATAAACCTTTGCTGCAACAAGTCAAGATTCTCCTTCGCATTTAAGAGGTAATCAAATTCGCCACCTTTGTAATAGGGCCTCAGCACATACAGGAAATTTGAAATGTCGAAATCTTTATCCTTTACCTTATCGCCTTTTAATACACTAACAAATTCATCTTTCAGAAAGTCATAAAAACTATTGAAACATGGAAACAATTCTTTGTCTATACTTACCTTATCAAAATACAACTGTAAGGCGTTTGACAGCGCAACATATTCACTACGGTTGAAGGTTTCGTTGTCCTTCTTCCAAAGGGCTAGCAACAGTGTTTTGATGCTCTCTTTTTTTTCAGTATCCAGCGTTTCCATTTCACCAATATAAAATGGATTGAATTGGATTGGATTGGTTTCCGAGTAAGTGAAGTAGTAGCCTCTTACCATATCGCAAAGTCCTTTATAAGAATGACCAACGTCTACCAGCACAATATGTGTACCTTGTTCATAGTAGCTCCTCTCCATATGATTGGTGAAAAAAGACTTGCCGGATCCTGATGGTCCGAGTATAAATTTATTCCGGTTGGAAATAATACCTCTCGCCATTGGTTCATCGGATATATCAACATGCACAGGTCTGCCGGTTAAACGGTCACCCAGGCGAATGCCAACCGGGCTTAAAGAAGAACGATAATTTGTCTCCATATTAAAAAAGCAGCAAGCTTGAGGAGAGAAAGTATCGAACGTATCATTCATAGGAAAATCTGCTGCATTACCCGGAATGCCCGCCCAGTAAATCTGTGCCGATCCTTCTGTTTCCTGCCTGGGGGTTGCATCCATTTGGGTAAGCGCAGCAGAGCAGAGATTTCTGATATTTTTTATTTCTTCCCTGCTTTCCGTCCAGGCCAATACATTAAAATGTGCTTTTATCGGCAATCGTTGTTCACCTATTGCTTCATTTAAAAATTGATCAGTTGCTTCTTTTGCAATTGCATTTTCCCGGCTGTAGGCTGATAAGGATTGTAGCCTCAATCGCTTTGCTTCCATTTTTTGCAATGTCTTCTGCACATCTTCTATAAACACGTATTGATTGTAAATATGATTGCAGGAAAGCAGCTGACCAACAGGCGAAGCAAAGCCCACACTAAACTTGGTTTTATCAGTGGAATATTTATCATAGTTGATCCTGGAACCGCAAAGTGCCGGTAAAAATTCTGCATCGGCCAAAGTATATAACAGGCAATGCTTTTCACCGATTTTCCATTCCGGTTTAAACTCAATGTCCGCAATCTCCTGGCGACCTGTCTGCAAATTCAGGTATTGCGTAATCAGGTCAATCAGCTCATTATTATTGAGGCGTTGCATCGAAATAAATCCACTATCTGACAAGATCTTTTCAAACTGGCCTGCATGGCTCATAAAATCATGCAGGTGTTTTGCATCCAGTGTTTCTTCGGGTACAATGCGGCTCTTAACCAGGCTTGAAAATACAGAGGAGACAGCTTTCCTACCCAGAGGTTTTTTAGTAAGAAAAATATAGCAATGGTGATCCAGAAAAGGCCGCTCATTAAAGAATCGTTCACTGCTCCTGCTTAGGTAACTATTTTCTGCTTTCCTGAAATCGGCCTTGTAGGTGGCTTCAGTAAACCAATCCTGTTTGTGCAATATGGATTGCGGCGGCAATACTTTAATGGCTTTTATCCAGGTATGATGAAAGGCTTCATAGTCTTCATTACTGAGTGTAAACAGCTCCGGTAGTTCAACTTTGAAAGCCACAGTTATATCTCCCATCTTTGAAAGAATGCTATTGTGCTCCACTCCATATATCGGTAAATGTTCAATCATGCTTTTCACGGGATAATTGTTTTTTGATTCGCACCAGTGAATGGCATTTAATCACATCAGGCACCGCCTTCTTCGCAATCTTTTTCATCACTCCATACTCGCCGTATTGGCGGCTGAATTGATAGACATACACAAATAAAGCGGCGCCCGATATGATAATGACTGACAGGCAAATAAAGATGTTCACTCCGCAGATGTACAGGATAGCAAACAATACCAGTAGTACCACAAGACCTCCGCCCAGCCACCAGATATACTGTGCCTTTAATCCCCTAAATTCAATTGGTTTGTTGATCGTCTTATTGATTGCATACACACTGTTCATCACGCTACATTTTTAAACTCCAAAGAATGATTTGATCACGGTGGCAACCACCACCAAAAAAACACAACTGCCAAACCAGGCAGCGGCCACCTTGCCTGTATCCTGGTCGCCGCTGTTCCATTTCTGGTAGACTTTGACCGCCCCGATCAGGCCCACAATAGCACCCACGGCATACATCAGGTTGGTGCCGCTGCCGAAATAACTTCGCACTTTGGTGTTAGCTTCATTAATGCCCGCATTCGCATCCTGTGCATAATTGTTTAATACTGTACAAAGTCCTAATCCAATTAACAACACCATTTTAACATGTTTTCTCCTCATCATCACGCTCACATTTTTCATCACATATTTTTTTTAGGTTAAAAAATATGCTCCTCCGTCTCATTTAATCCACAGCACACGAACATCCTCCTCATTGAGACGAAGCGAGCAATCTCTTTCGCATTGCGCTATTATCGCTTGATTAATTACTTCACGTTCCGGTATGTCTTCTCCAGTTGCATTTTGCTGCAAATAGATTTTAAGTGCTGTAAACAATTCTTCTTTTTGAAATTTTCTAAAAGCGCCGTCAGTAATGATACCTTGTATGTCCATCAGTACTTCCGGGATAGTCCTGATGACCGTATTTTTATTATGCGCAGAAGGGATAAGGTTACTTTCACTTTGTGAACCTTCAACATTTTCTTTATCTCTCTGCAGAATAGACGTACTTTCTTTCTGTGGTCGCAGAAATGATCGAACATGATCATTTTTAAAATAAATGAGCCATACAACTCCATAATAAAGCACAAGGATTATACCTGTGGCAGCAGCATAGTCTGCCCAGCTGATATTGTTTAACATACACCTCAATTTTCAATTTCACAAAAACAATACGATAGTCTGTCGACTATACAAGGGAATCAAAAGTCAAAATCAATTTACGTTGGCGGGTGCAATTTTAGATTGCCCGCATTAAACACCAAAGAACAAATGGTAACTATACCAAAAACTACCAGCATACTTATTGGAACAATTTGGTAAAATGTCGGGTAATTATAATGTTCTACATCTTTCGCAAAAAACAAATAGAGTGATAACAGCATTAAAGCGATACCGGCAAAATTTAAAATTGGTTCGGCAAGATTAGTATAAGCTCCATGATATTTAATTGCCGAAAATAATAAAGTAATAATTGCAAGGACAGCTAAGATGGAATGAATTGCTCCATGAGGCAATGCAATCATTATATACATAAAATAAAAACCGCCGCTAGCTTCGCCACTAATAATGATAAATAAAAAGCAAATAATCAGTGTTACTGGATGAGTAATGAATTTAATTAATTTCATAACAAATAATTTTAGTTGCATGGTCCATGACTGATACCGGTAAATCCTTTCACCCCGGGAATTACTATATTTTTTGCTTCAACATCGCCGCCATCTTTCATTTGTTTAAGTTTTTGATATAAACCCTGGGGCGTTGCCGTTCCTTTAGGTGCCTGCCCACCAGGCAAATCAAACATCGGAATCGTAAGTTCATGCCCTGCCCGACTGTTGTTAAAAACCTCCAAAGCAAAATCAGTGCAGTTATAATCATCGATATCGTACATCACGAATTTTGACAGGTAACCAATGCGGGTAAGTGTACTTAGAAATTTATCCGGCGTTAAGGTTTGGGTTAGCGAGGCATTGAACTCATGTCCGGCATTATCTGCAAATTTACCTTTTACTGGTGCTGGTGTCGTAAAGGTCTTCCATCCCTGGTCGGGGTAAAATCCAATATTTTGTTGAATACTCTGGCCACCATTTGTTTTTGTAAGTTGAAGGAAAGTATGACCAGGCGAACCATTGTCCCAATCGAAAAATACATTGGGGTCTTTATCTACCGGGATATCTGCCAGTATTCTCACAGTACACACAGCTCCCGCATCCGGAATACTGCTAAAACATTTAATGTATTTGATAATATCAATAGCAGGATTATTTTCTACCGGTTCAAAATCTATTATTACAGGGTTTGTTGAGCTGCTTCCGCTTCCGCTCCCGGTAAATATGCCGGTTGAACCGGTTGTGGCATTGCTATTAGAATAATAACCGCTACCTCCAGTAGGTCCGGTACCATATGTTCCGCTTCCGTTTACCATACTTTGCAGGTTATACAGATCATCAGAAGTATACCCTCCGGTTTTTGGATAAGCCGATACTACCACAACGTCCGGCATTAGGGGAACTTCCTGTACAGTTTCTTTTTCGTTTTTACGGGATTTGCTTTTTGCATAAGCATCAATAAATCCATTCGTGATTGCAGAGTTTATAATAGCTGTCCGATCCAGCAAACGAATTGTAATATGACCATTGAATATGGCATGTTGTTTCACTGACTGAATTGGTGTGCTTCTTTCAATATGTATCTGCTTACCTGATAAAATATGTTGAGATGCATCCAGTTTCAACAAAATAAAATTTTCTGCAAAAGGGTTATTTTTAAAGCCAATGCGCACAATCGAAAAATTTTCGTTCTCATATGCTGAACTTACCACCTTACTAAAATCCAGTAGCTGAAAATCACTTGGAGAAAGACTATCTTTTAACTGAAGCCGTAGCTTTTCAAAATCAGCAGATTGACATTCATCTTTACTGCCTTCCTTTTTACAGGAGAAAAAGACAAATAAAATAGCTGCGATAAATAAATATTTTTTCATGTTGTATTTATTTATTGGTATAAAGTTACAGTTACAAAAAGGCCATCAGAATTAAAATATTTTAATAAATTTCGTTTTTATAAAATTTTATTGGCGGCCCTTTTAATGCCGCTCAATCGAACTTCTGTAATGCCCAGGTAAGAAGCAATGTATTTTGATGGAACACGTTGTTCGAGTTCTGCGTGGTGTCGTCTCAGGTAAATATAACGGTCGGTTGCATTCCTGAGCCGGAGCGAGTGTAATCTTTGCTCGCTTAATGTATAATACCGTTCCAGCAATACGCGTGCGGTAAAATTAAATTCCGGAAAATTGTGAAAGACGTACTGGAGTTCTGAATAAGTAATATAATGGATTGTGGTATCTTCCAGTGCCTGTATCGCTTCATAGCTGACGGACTGTGTAAAAAAACTTTCTACACTTACAATTACATCTCCTTCTTTCATAAACCATGACGAGACATCTTTATCTCCAAACGAATAAAAACACCGCAGAATCCCTTTGCTTATAAAACAGATATTACTACTAACATGTCCAATCTTAAGCAGGAACTCTTTTTTCGCCAGTTCTTTGGTTTTAAGATGCGTGCGTAGGTAAGCAACTAATTCCGGTGACATTTTGTGGATGCTGTTCAGGTAGTGTAATAACTCTTCCATGGATTTTAGTTTTTTGTTTTGAATCGGTTAACTAAAACTGGCAGGGTAGTAAGGGAATGTGTGCAGCCCATGAGGAATTGACGGTACATTGCTATATAAAATTAAAAATAAATTTCAAATTATCAAGAGGAGCAAATCAAACAGGATACTGCTTAAAACTTATAAAGCCACTTGCAATGAGCATTTATGCAGATTGCTTAAATGGTTGTTTGCAATATCAATGGTCACTTATTGAAACAGAGGCATGGAGTGTATTTTTTAGTACAGTGTCTTCTTTATGTCTCACACAAAGAAATACCGGATAATCTCAGCATTAAAAAGTGAGGAAAAATAAAGCCGGCATTCATTGTCTGCAAGGCAGGAAAACAAAACGGTTGAAGCTTTTTAAAAGCAACTATTGCAGCACATAAAAACGAATTACAAAGCAGTACAGTACACCTGCCTTATTGTGAAAGATAGGCAACAATTCAGGAGTACTGTACACCAAATCTATATTGTGAAAGCACCTGGCTCCTGCGTCGCTCAGGAGCTTTCAGCCACTTGAATATCATTAAAGACCTATAAAAAAGAATACAAAAAAACTCATTCATCCTAATCCTTCGCAAAGTTCCTGACAGGCTTTTGCAAAAGCAAGGTCTGCGCTCCGCCAAAATACAGGGGCGGAACTGGCCACGGTTTTGTAAAAACAATCTCCACCCCGTTTGGCCTCCTTCGGAGATATGTCTGTGGGGTCGTATTCTTTTTACAAAAACCTTGCTTTTACAAAAGCCTTTTTCAGGGCCGGGTTGCTACGATGAGAACGAACGAGGCGTATGCCGAGTTCATCATTTATCAACCATTAAAATTTATAGTTATGGAAATTACAGCAAGGCTTACAGCGGATGCGGTTATCACAACAATCAAAGACAACAAACAGGTTGTCAACTTTACCGCCGCCATTAACCAGAGTTACCGTGCAAAGGGCAGCACGGAGTTAACCAAAATTACTACCTACGTGAAGTGTTCCTATTGGATTAACACCACCGTAGCGCAGTGGCTTACCAAAGGCGCACTGGTGGAATTGCAGGGCATGATCGGTGTGCAGGCGTGGAAGGGGAGGGATGGGCAACCCAAAGCCACACTGACGTTCCATGTGAATCATATTCACATCCACGAAAGGGGAAAGGCTGCTCAGAGCGAGGAAGACAATGCACAGGATGCAGACACACAGGGCAATCCGGAGCCAACAGATGATTTACCATTTTAAAATTCAGGTGCCAGCCTGCAGTTGTTGCGGCTGGTATTTTTTTTATTCAATCGCAAATTTTATTCAATCACACATTTATTATTAAAACCACAGTCACCATCTGGGGAGAATAAATTAAAATGGAAATGATTATGGCACACAATTTAAATTTCAACAAGCAAACAGGCAAGCACAGTTTCTTTTCAGTAAAGGAAAAAGCCTGGCATGGATTAGGACAAATTGTAGCAGGTTATCCCAACAGCGCAGAAGCATTGAAATTTGCAGGGTTGGATTATACCGTGGAAAAAAGAAAACTGTTTACGTTTCACAATGAAAGCCAAACAGCAGATGAAGACACCGGCATAAAAATTCCTGAAATTGAAGTCCCCAATTATTTTGCAACTATTAGAACCGACAATGAAAATATTTTGGGCGTTGTTGGTAAAGATTATGAAGTAGTTCAAAATATTGATGCCTTCAGTTTTTTTGATTCCATTGTTGGTGGCGATGGCATCCAGTATGAAACCGCAGGTGCATTGGGTAAAGGCGAAAGAATTTTTATAACAGCAAAATTGCCCGGTTATATCAAAGTAGGTAATAATGATTTGATTGAACAGTATTTGTTTTTAACCACTTCACATGATGGTTTTGGAAGTATTACCGCAGCCTTTACACCCGTAAGAATAGTTTGCAACAACACTCTGAATGCAGCCCTTCGCAATCAGAGCAACACTTTTAAAATCAGGCATACTGCCAGTGCAAAAGAAAGGCTGGAGGAAGCGCATAAACTAATGGGAATTACAAACCAATTAAGCAATCAACTGGAAGGCATTTTTAACCAATGGGCAAAGGTAAAAATTACAGACTCCGAAGTAAAGAAGCTGATCCAAATGGCATTGGTGCCTAACAAAGAAGTGTTGCAAAATATACAGGCTGGTAAAGATGATGAATTATCCACCTGTTTTAAAAATATGACCGATGCAGCTTTTGAATATGCTATGACGAACGGGAGCCAGCAAATGGACACAACAAAAGGCAACTTGTTTGGGGCATACAACGCGGTAACCGGCTATTTTCAAAATGTGCGTACTTACAAGAACGAAGAAGCAAAATTGAAATCTTTATTGCTTGGTGGTACGGGACAAATGAGAACACAAAAGGCATTCAATCTTTGTGACAGTTTTGCGAAGGGTGTACTGGCGGAATTTTATAATTAAGATGGCAAGGGGCAAACGTTCTGTTTGCCCCTTGCTTTAATCAGATTGCTAAGCCAGGAAACGCCCCACGCGTGAGGGCGTGGGGTGTTGGGCTAGTGCAATATTTAGTAATGATATTGATTTGAGTTTTTTGAAATTGAAGTTAATCTACTAAAGAGTAGAGGATTTTTTTTTCATTAATTCTCCCACAAAGTTCGCCTTTTGCCTCCGTGGCGGTAATGAAATTCCGGCATAAACCGCTGCGGCTGCCTGTGCCGTTCAGGCGGGCTATTTATTCCGTTGCTTCATTGCCTTTGTCGCCAAAAGGCACCAGAGGTTCCATAATTAATTTTTAAATCTTTAAAATGAATGTTATGGAAAAGAACGTAATTAATCAACCAGCGTGGAGCAAAGTAGCAGAAGTAAAATTGGTTTATAAAACCATAGTAAAAGCCTCCAAAAGGCCATTAATAAAAACCTCGAAAGGTTGTTATGAAACTTTGCTGAAAATATGGGATGAAAATAAAATGGAGATGCAGGGAGAATTTAAAGTGTTATTGATGAACCAGACAAATTGTGTAACCTACGTGTACTAAGCATCTATTGGATACCTTACCCGAAAAGTGGCTGACGCGAGAAGGATAATGGCTGCTGCCAGCAAATTGTTGCTGTTGGCATTGTACTCGCTCATAACCATCACAGGGAGACTGTAAACCAAGCACCGGAAAGTATCTGATCGCCGAATTTAAGAGTGCGGCAAGCTGATACGATATAAGGGGTAGACTCAAAAATAATTTATTTGTAAATGGTCCAATAGTAACTTTTGCCGGGGAAGTTGTTACATCGATATTTTATTCTTCACAACAACCAACGCAATACTATTTACTTTTTTCGATTGTAAAATAAAAAGTGCTGCCCTTTCCTTCTTTGGATTCTACCCATATCTTACCACCATGCAGTTCAACAATTTTCTTGCAAGTAGCCAGGCCCATGCCTGTTCCGGTAAATTCTTGTCTTGTATGCAAACGTTTGAAGAGTTGAAAGATTTCACCCTGATGTTGTGTGGGAATTCCTATTCCATTATCCTGCAAGGCAAATTCAAAGGCGCGGGTAGTTTCCCTTGTGGTAATATTAATAATGGGCTTTACTCCGGCGAGCTGATATTTTACAGCGTTAGCAATCAGGTTCTGAAATAGCAAAGTCAATGGTGTCCGCCAGCCATAAATCTGAGGAAGCAAGGCAATATTTAACTGCGCCTCCTTCTCTTCCATTACCGCACGTTGCAATGCCAGTATGTTTTGTAGCAGCTCGTTGGTATCGATTAGTTCCTTGCCCGCATCATCACTCCCTACTCTTGCATAGGTGAGCAATTGGCTTACCATTTCCGTCATTCGTTGTGAACCGTCAAAAGCATAGTCAATGTATTTTTGAGCTTTTACATCAAGTTGCGCTTTATAATTATCGCGGAGTAAGCCCATAAACGAATGCACCATGCGAAGTGGCTCCTTCAGGTCATGCGAAGCAATAAATGCGAATTGTTCAAGTTCAACATTTTTCTCCAACAGTGCTTTTCGTGCATCCACAATTTCCTGTATGGGTCTACCTTCAGAAACAATTGCAATTACTTTACCGTCATCATCAAACAAGGGTTTGAGGTTAAATAAAATAGTTAATGGTTTGCCATTTGAACTTTCGATTTCGAGTTCGTATTCCAGGAATTCCCCTTTTGCTGCCCTTTCTATTTTGCCCTGCAGTTTTTGCTGGCCTTCCATAGAAATTTGTCCCCAATAACAGTCCCACAATTTTTTATTGATGACCAATTCAGGTTTTACACCTGAGAATCGGATAATCGTTTCATTGGCTTCGAGCAATGTGCCGTCTGGTGCAAGAAACCCGATAAACGAAAACGTCGAATTGAAGATTCCCTTAAATCGCCGTTCACTAAATGCAAGCGCCTGTTCTGATTTTTTCCGGTCGGTAATGTCATGTAAGGCCAGTACTGCACCATTTACGTTGCCCGATTTATCTTTAATCTGACGACCATTCGCAATCAGGAGGCGAGGCTGTCTGTCCTTCGCCTTTATCATTAATTCAAGATTAATTAATTCTCCTTCAATTAAGGTCCTGTATAAGGGACTTTCGTCCGGATGGATGGGGGTAATACCGTCAGGCTGATACATCTGATTGAAGGCTGCCCAATTCTCATATAAACCCTGGCTGTCAGGAAGACAACAAATTTCTCGTGCAGCTGCATTAAACAATATTTTTACACCATTGCTATCACAGGCTAAAATTCCCACGTTAATGGTATTAATGATAGTTTCAATCAACGCTTGTTTTTGCTCCAGTGCATCATAAACATTTTTATGTAAGGTAATATCTAAATGAATTCCAAACATTTTAAAGGGCTTTCCATCCGGTGTAAAGCTGGTGATTTTGCCTCGGTCCAGCACCCATACCCAATGCCCCTCTTTGTGTTTCATACGGTATTCGCAATCGTAATATTCTGTCTCTTTGTTTATGCATGCATGCAGCTGTCTATTTGATATTTTCCGGTCGTCAGGATGGGTCAGTCGTATCCAGGTATATTTACTGAAGGGTTTTAATTCACCCAGTGTATAGCCAAGCATTTCCGCCCACCGGTCACTGTATACGTTCTCCCTTGTTTGTATATTCCATTCCCAGGTTGCAGCATTGGTGCCATCAATTACATTGGCCAAGGTTTCCTTTTCTTTTATCAGTTCCAGTTCAGCCGTCTTCCTTTCCGTAATGTTTTCAATCTGACTTATAAAATGCTGCGGCAATCTTTCTGCGTTGGTTACGAGTGAAACACTCAGGTTGATCCAGATAATATTTCCAGCTTTTGTAAAATAACGTTTCTCCAGCTTATAGCTTTCTATTGTCCCGTTTACCAGCTGCTCCAACTGCTTCAGGTCACTTGTCAAATCTTCCGGATAAGTGATCTGCTGAAAATCCATACCGAGCAATTCGTCTTTGCTATACCCCAGCATATTGCACAGGCTTTTATTCACTCTCAGCCATTTTCCCTCCAGACTGACCAAAGCCATTCCAATTGAGGCGAAGTCAAATGCGGTACTGAACTCCTCCTTACTTTGGCGCAGCTCATTTACCACTTTTTTCAATGTTGAAATATCTATGCAGGTCATACTTGCCTTCGTTTCCCCATCTGTATCTGTAAAAATTGCGGAAGAATACAGGATTGGAAAACGTTCCCCAGTTTTTCGAATACCGGTCAACTCTCCCTGTATTTTGCCTTCGCTGTTTCGCTTGGCGGCAAGCAAGGCAGAATTTGGATCGTCTACATCAATAACATCCTGCCTCCTCTGTTGTTTCATTTCTTCCGTTGAATAACCAAACATAGTAGCGGCAGCGGTGTTGCAAGCAATGATGCTGCCTTTGGCTGGATCAGTTAATAAATTGGCAGTGAGGGAATTTTCAATGATGGAGCGGTATTTTATTTCGCTGGCTTTAAATATTTCCTCCTGCTCTTTTTGCTGTTGAATGTCCTGAAATGTGCCAAATATCCGTACACACTTTCTGTCAGCAAATACTGGATCTCCCTTTGCCCTTACCCAAACAGCCAGCCCGGTTTTGGTTGTAATCTGTAATTCTTCATCAAATGAAATATTGTGTAGAATGGCTTCATTTACACAATTAATAATTTTTTCCCGACTTTTTCCTTCCTTATAAAAGCTTATCCATGTCGGCAGGTCAGGCAAAAAATTATCTGAAACCCCGTGAATGGTCCTGGTGATTGCTGACCAGAAAATATTATTATTAATCGGGTCAATTTCCCACCGTCCGATGCCGGCGAGTCTATTGGTTTCCTCAAAGAATTCAACGGTTTTTAAAACGGTGGAAAGCTGATTACCAAGCTGGTTGATTTCTTTTTGGTTACTAAGTTCAGCCACCACCTGGCCGGCGAGTATCTGCAGGTGGGTTACCCGGTCTTTTGACAATTGCATTGGCTGATGACTGATCACGGCTAGTATCCCAACAGAAAACCCATCCGCGTTTATCAGTGGCATCCCTGCAAAAGAGACAGCCTGCTGTTCATATCCTGTAAATGCATTTTTTGAAAAGCGATCATCCTCACGGATATCCGTTACCTCAGTGAAACAGTTATTCATCAGGCAGTATTCACCAGCCAGGTCTTTATTAAATAAATGCGGATCAATGTTACCATGGTAAGAAATGATCTTCAATTTATCGTTGCTGGTAAGACTGATGTAGGCACTGCAGGCGGGGAAGAGGGCCTTTGTGAGAGTTGTAATGCCTTCAAAAAATTGGAGCATGTCTTTTTGTTTCCGCGATTCACTTTTGAAAGGGGGGATATCTATATTCGGTTCGAAGAAGGTTTCCTGTGCCATATTTTCTTTAATACGCAATACGTATTGTTTGTTATTCAGCTTGTAGAAAATAATAATCAGGAAGAAAGTGAAGATGTCTGATCACTCATTGCCATATATAGATAAGTCATATTGAATGATAGCAGTTATCATTTCGTGTGGTGGCTAATATAATACCTGTTTTTTTTCGCTTTGGATCCTGGATTTCCGTACTCAATAAAAACTTGAGAATACTTGCAATGTAATTGATTATTGGCTTTAATAATTTAGTAATAACCGTTAAAAGAATTAGTACATTGACTACAAATGGGAGTATTAGCTTATAAAAGCGACGACTATATGACTCGAAACGAAAAAACCTTCGTAGGAAGGTTTTTCACAGAAACAAGTTACTGGCTTTTCGAGGATTGGAATTTTTTTACAGGATTGGATATTTAATTTGGTATTGCAAAGATGCAAAATTTATTACAGTTAACAGGTAACATTTTGACGGTATTGATGTAGTAATTGCACTAATTATTATCAGGTTGCAGAATTCTAAGGTTGAGTGAAAAGCGTTGCACTACACGCAGCATGTTGATGCCAAATTCAAATCAAATGATTTACTTTACCCTTACGCTTCGGATGCAATAAAACAAAGTGCAACATTTTTTTTGTTTTTGTAACAAACTTATTTAATCCTTCTGGCAGCGTCATTTTCAACAATTGATTTAAGTTGTATTCTTGTTAGCATTACTCATATTGACAAAAAAGAACTAAGCAAAATTACATTGAAGGATTTCTTCATTAATTCATCCACAAAGTTCGCCTTGTTGGCTCGGGGCGGCAATGAAATTCCGGCATAAACCGCTGCGCTATTTATTCCGTTGCTTCATTGCCTTGGTCGCCAAAAGGCAGCAGTGGTTCCATAATTAATTTTTAAAATTTTAAAATGATTGTTATGGAAAAGAACGCAATGATTCAACCAGCCTGGAGCAAAGTAGCAGAAGTAGAATTGGTTTACAAAACCAAAGTGAAAGCTGCTGAAAGGCCATTAATTAAGACCTCTAAAGATTGTTATGAAACCTTGCTGAAAGTGTGGGATAAAAATAAAATGGAGATGCAGGAAGAATTCAAAGTATTATTGATTAACCAGGCAAACCGGGTAACCGGCGTTTATGAAGCGTCTGCCGGTGGTCTTACTGGAACTGTGGCTGATCCACGATTGATACTAGCTGCTGCCATCAAAGGGTTGGCAGTTAATATCGTACTTGCCCATAACCATCCCAGCGGTGATTTGAAACCAAGCGGGGCGGATGAACAGCTAACACTCAAGATTAAAACCGCGGCAAGCTACCACGATATAAGAGTGTTAGACCATATTATTGTAACCACTGATGCTTATTATTCATTTGCGGATAAGGGGCTCTTATAGCC
Organism: Ferruginibacter sp.; assembly: GCF_028288465.1. Lineage (GTDB taxonomy): Bacteria > Bacteroidota > Bacteroidia > Chitinophagales > Chitinophagaceae > Ferruginibacter. Next base: position 42,832 of record NZ_JAQBNR010000030.1, read on the forward strand.
CCTTTTTTATTGAGAACAGTCTTAAAAAATATAAATAAGAAAAAATATCAAAAAACTTTACATGATTAATCAACTGAATATTAATAAATTAACCAATCTGACCCAAAATAAAGCTCATAATTTACAGAACTCTACAATTTAATTACAAAATATAGTGTATGTTTGCATTTTACAGAACTCTACAAATATAATGCAACAGGCAATAGAAAACATATCAGATATCAAAATAGGCTTCCCAGGTCAGGCTCAAGAGCAAGGAAATATTCCCTTCCTCCAGCTACGGCAATTTAATGAAGACGGGATGCTTTTTACGAATGATGCTGACTTTATAAAGTTAACGGAAAAGATTGGACCCCATGTCCTGCAAAACGGCGATGTGCTATTTGTGGGAAAAGGCCATCGGTTGTTTGCCTGGTGTTATATTGAAAAAAATATACCTACGGTGGCCTCATCCAGTTTCTTTGTAATTCGCCCAAATACCAAAAAGATTCACCCGGAATATTTGGCAGCAATCTTAAATGCCCCACAAACAAAAACAGCTTTAATGCAATTGGGTGGCGGCACTAATATTTTTTCAATTCGAAAATCAGAGTTAGCAGCTTTTCAAATACCAGTTTTACCAATGGATCAACAAATCAGGGTTGCTTCATTGGCCAGCTTTCATCAAAAGGAAATACAACTGGCTAAAGAATTAATTAGCCAGAAGCAAAGCTTGTATTCCGCAATCATTTCAAAACTTATTAAATAATCAATATGGATAAGAAGTTAGACCAATCAGATATTAATAGAATAGTATGGAAAGCCTGCGATACTTTCCGTGGTACTATTGATGCTACCCAATACAAAGATTATATACTCACCATGCTGTTCCTGAAATATGTTACTGATGTATGGAAGGATAAAAGAACAGCATACGTAGAAAAATATAAAAATGATGAAGTGCGCATTGAAAGGGCATTACGCAGCGAACGTTTTCAACTTCCTGCTGAAAGTTCCTTTGATACTTTGTTTGAACAACGTAATGAAAGCAACCTGGGTGAGTTAATAAATATTGCATTGGAGAAATTGGAAGATGCTAACCGTAGCAAATTGGAAAGAGTATTTCGTAACATAGATTTTAATAGCGAAGCAAATCTTGGGCAGACGAAAGACCGCAATCGTCGCTTAAAAAATCTGTTGGTAGATTTTTCTGAATTGGATATTCAGCCTTCACATCTGGAAGGTAATGATATCATTGGCGATGCTTACGAATTCTTGATTGCGAAATTTGCCAGTGATGCTGGTAAAAAGGCTGGTGATTTTTACACCCCAAGTGAGGTGTCTACTCTTTTAGCAAAGCTCCTTGCTCCAGAGCCAGGCAATCGCTTGTGTGACCCTACCTGCGGGTCAGGTTCTTTACTTATTAAAATGGGAAGAGAAGTCGGCAGTAACAATTTTTCTCTCTATGGTCAGGAAAATAACGGAAGTACATGGGCGCTTGCAAGAATGAACATGTTTCTGCATGAATTTGATAATGCTACTATTGAATGGGGAGATACCATCAATAACCCGAAACTATTGGAAGGCGATCAGTTAATGAAGTTTCATGTAGTGGGAGCAAATCCTCCCTTTTCTTTAGATAAATGGGGGGCAGAGGATGCACTGGCAGATCAATACAATCGCTTTCATCGTGGAGTGCCTCCAAAAAGCAAAGGTGATTTTGCCTTTATTACGCACATGATTGAAACTACTTATGAAGATATAGGCAGAGTTGGCGTAATAGTGCCACATGGTGTTTTATTCCGTGGAAGTACTGAGGGGAAAATAAGAGAACAATTAATAAAAGAAAATCTTTTAGAAGCTGTAATAGGCTTGCCTGCTAACCTGTTTTTTGGAACTGGTATCCCTGCAGCCATCTTAATTTTTAATAGGGCTAAAGGTGAAAATAAAGATGTGCTATTTGTTGATGCCAGCAGAGAATATGAAGCAGGTAAAAATCAAAACAGATTAAGGGAAGATAAAGACATTGCCCACATCGTTAGCAGTTACAGGGCATTTAAAACTGCTGAGCCCCTTACAAAGGAAAAAGGAGTAATCCTTGAAGAAAAGTACAGCTATCGTGCAACAGTTACTGATATAGTTGCGAACGAATACAATCTAAACATCCCTCGTTATGTGGATACGTTTGAGGAAGAGACTGTGGTGGATATAAAAGCTACGCAAGCAAACATTGAAGATTTAAAAAAGCAATTGTCCGCAGTAGAAATCCAAATGGAAAATTATTTAAAAGAATTAAAAATTATATAATATGCTTACAAATGAAAAAAAAATACATTTTACAGAATTACTGGATGAACTAGGTGAAAATCTCGATATTTCTGAAACACAGTTTGATGCGGCTGTTGCAAGTTATAAGGCTGTTGGTAACTGGCTTTGTGCAAATGACTCCCTGCTGAAGCCATATAACCCAACAATCAAGCCCCAAGGTTCAATGATTATTGGTACTGCTGTACAGCCAGTTCATAAAACTGATGATTTAGATATTGATTTGGTTTGTGAACTTTCAGGTAAAGCTCCATTGTGGACACAGAAAGATTTAAAGGATATTGTTGGCAATCAGCTGGAGGCACATAAAAAATATGAGTCAATCCTCGATAAGGAAGGCAGGCGGTGCTGGACTTTAAAATACCGTGAAGGTTCACCTAATGGTGATCAGTACCACATGGACATCTTACCTGCCATTATTAGAAATGGATATCAGCTTGTTTTCGAAAAGGCTTTTTCAGATACCCTGAGCGACAATACAGAGAATCTATCGTTAAGTATTACTGATAACAAGCTGCCTAACTACAAAACCGAAAAGAATTCTGAAAACTGGTTGAAAAGTAACCCTTTTGGTTATGCCAAATGGTTTATGGAGCGGGCAACAATTGGTACTGTAAAGCTATTCTCACTCAACGAAGCTGTCAAGCCTGTACCTAAGTACCAGAAAAATAAGTTTCCCTTGCAACGTGTAGTACAGATACTGAAACGCCACAGAGATATTAAATTTAAGGGTGACCCTGAAAAGCCAATTTCTATCATCATAACTACCCTTGCAGGATATGCATACCGGAAGGAAGCAAATTTAATGGATGCACTAACGAATGTGATTGAAAACATGCATCTGTATATTCAGGACAAGGTTGATCATATGGGAAGAAAATACAAATTCATTGGCAATCCAGTCAACCCTGAGGAAAATTTTGCGGATAAATGGCTTGAAACACCTGCAAAGCAACAGAAATTTTTTAATTGGCTAGCTGCTGTAAAACATGATTTATTGTATTCGACTTCACAACCTGATATGCCGAAAGTTGTTGAAAGTCTGGCAAAATCATTTGGTGAAGAAACCACGAAGGGGGCATATCTCAATATGGGTAAAAAAAGACAAATATTAACTGAGCAAAGTAAAACGAGATTTGATACAAAGCTAGGCATCGTTGCGGGTGCATCGAATATAATTAATCCACATAAATTTTATGGCACAGAGGAGTAAACCAATACCAATTATAAACCAAGCTATGAGCATACAGCGCATGTTTTTGGGAACTAAAGTGAATACTTTGCACGATGTGCAGCTATCCTGGACGCATACAATATCGCCTTCACCCCTGGGGGCAGACTATAAAATAAAACTGGTGTATCACTTAACTGAAGCTCCAAAAATGTATGTAGTGGAACCGAAGCCTCTAGCACTCGCCACGGGCAAAATGAGGCTGGAACACTGCTATGATCAAAAGCTTCAACGGTTATGTCTGTACTATCCAATGGAATATGAATGGAGGGATACTATGTTGCTCACCCAAACAATAATTCCTTGGACTTATGATTGGCTATATCATTATGAGATCTGGCTGGTAACTGGGGAATGGACTGGCGGCGGAGTACATGGCTCAAATAATACAAAAAAAAATTATGACTAAATCTATTTCAGAAAAGGAGAATAAAGCAATTGGGAAAGATGAGCTATCTATAAATAGATTCTCCGATATTGGTAAGATCCATGTAAACTGGGATATCAAAGAACTTGGCTATTTTTTAGATTACTTTCAACCAACAGATTTCATATCGGAGTATGTCGAGAGTGAGAAATCGGAAATAAATAATATTCCTGTATTAACAGCAGGTAAGTCTTTTATCTTAGGGTATACTGAAAATAATAATAAGACGTATACAAGAATCCCAGTTATCTTATTTGATGATTTTACGACTGATAGTAAATATGTTGATTTCCCCTTTCAAATACGTTCATCTGCGGCTAAGATTTTAATCGCAAAAAAAAATATAGACTTTGATTTCAAATTTGTCTTTTACGCAATGCAGCAAATAAATTTTGTTTCATCCGACCATAAAAGATATTGGATTTCAGAGTATCAATTTTTAACAATCCCATGCCCTCCATTTAAAGAACAAGAATTAATAGCAAAAGCTTTAAATACTTGGGATATTGCAATTAATTTATGCAAAACTATCCTAGCTGAATTACAGAGAAGGAAGGAATGGCTATTATTTGAGTTACTTTTTAATAATCAGAAGTATTTTAAAAGTAATGAGATTAAATCACTCCCAGTTTCTAAACTATTACGAAGAATAAAAAGACCTCTTACACCAAACCCTTTGGAGTTGTACACCCAAATTGGGATAAGATCTCATACAAAGGGTATTTTTTACAAAGAAGCTGTAACTGGAGCCAGTTTAGGAAATAAATCTGTTTTTTATATTGAACCAGATTGTTTTATCCTGAATATCGTTTTTGCATGGGAACATGCTATAGCAAAGACTTCGGTTAGGGAAGTTGGAATGATTGCATCTCATCGATTTCCAATGTACAAGGCAATTGAAGGAGAACTGGATTTAAATTATCTACTTCATTTTTTCAAATCAAAAAAAGGGAAGGATTTATTACGGTTGGCCTCGCCTGGTGGTGCCGGCAGAAATAAAACGCTAGGCCAAAGTGAATTTCTTAAATTACAAATTAGAGTTCCCGGCATTGACGAGCAAAAGAAAATCGCGGCATGTTTGGATAAGGTAGATGAAGAAATTCTTTTGTATGAAAAAAAATTTTCTGAATTAAAAAATCAGAGGAAAGGCTTAATGCAGCAATTATTGACAGCGAAAATAAGAGTCAAATATGAGGGATAAGAAATTTAAGATATTATCTATTGATGGCGGCGGCATTAGAGGCGTCTTTCCTGCGATGTTTTTGGCAGAAATAGAAGCAAAAATGAAAGCTGAAGGAAATGAAAAATGGCAGATTTATCAAAATTTTGATTTTGTTTGTGGAACATCTACAGGGGGGATCATAGCAATCGCACTATCACTAGGTATACCTGCGAAGGAAATTTATGAATTGTACTATAATAACGCAAGCAAAATTTTTGGCAATAAAAAGGGCTTATTAACATCCTTCTTTAAAGCCACACATCCAAGATCAGAACTTGAAAAATTAATCCGTACTAAGTTTGCATCAGCGAATAATGGAGAAGACCCACGTTTATTGGATTGCAAAATCCCCACTTGTGTAACAATATACGATCTGCAAGAAGGATGTCCATCGGTACTTAAGTCAAAATACCACGATAAGTTTTTACGGGATTATCATATACCTGCATACCAGGCCGCTCTTGCGACAAGTGCTGCACCAACATATTTCAATCCCTATTCTGCCGACTATGTTGACTTAAATGGTTTGCAAAAGCCTTTTCACAATAAAGTAGATGGTGGAGTGTTTTGCAATAATCCAGCACTTACTGCGATTGTTGAAGTTCAGAAAGCCTTTAATAAAAAACTTGAAAATATAAGTGTTTTGTCACTTGGAACAGGACATCAAAAGTTTTGCGATTCCGGCATACTAAAAAAATATGTATGGCTAGCAAATATCTTAAAGCATTATGACCTTATAAGAGATAGTGACCGAAGAAGGCATTATGGCATTATTTATTGGATGCTTTCAGGAGGCAAAAAAAGATTAATTGAACTTTTTATGCAAGGCCAGTCGCAGCAAGTCCAAAATCTGATTAGTTTGTTGCAAAATGGTATAGACAAACAAGAGCAGCCCAATTTTATTTATCAAAGAGTAGATACCCATCTTGATGAAAGTTGTAATATTCAAATGGACGAAATAAATAAATTCAAATTGGATAAACTAGCAGAAAAAGCAACAAGAGAATTTCAGCTTACTGGAAACAATATTATTAGAGATTTTTTTAGCCATAAATGAGAAATCACATCAACAAAACATGTTTTATAGCGCCCATTGAATAAAAATAATATTAAAAGTTAAACATGAATTATTTACTAAAATCAATACGAAAATTAAAAGAAGATGCTCTTTCCAAACTTATGTATGATTTCCTTAAGTGGCTACTTATTATAATTGTACTTTTTTCGGCATCTATTTTCGTACCTAAGGAGACGACCATTGATACCTTTCTTTCAGCAATACTACATATCAGCACCTACAAAGCGATTTTAATAATCATTTCTGTTGTTTTTATTACCACAGCCGTTATTTCAACTTTCTATAAAATCAGACTAAAAAAAATCCAGGGAGATTTTCAAACGGATGAACTAACAGGATTAAAAAATCATAAAGCGCTTACTCCATATTTAACTGAAAAAATATCCGCAACTAAACGAGGTAATCAAATTTTATCAATCGTCCTGATAGATGTCGATGATTTCGCAGCTCTTAATGAAAAGGTTGGGTATAATACAGCGGACGAGATTCTTGGAAAAGCTGGCCGATTATTGGGGAACGACAAAAGGGCTACAGATGAAACATTTAGATATTTTCAAAGAGGAGATGAGTTCCTGATAGTTCTAAATGAAACAAGTATGGAAAATGCAATGAAAGCTGCGGAAAGAAAAAGAAGCTTAATCGAAAAAACTGCATTTGAAATTAACGGCGAAGTTTACAATATAACAGTTTGCTGCGGAGTGGCTGAATGCAAAATTGAAACTGACAATTATGAGACAATAACCGATAGAGCGCATGATGCCCTAAAAAGCGCAAAAAAGGTTAAAGGTAAAAATTCTGTGAAAAATATAGTGTAAAAAATGGAACTACCGTCATTTAAAGAAGAGCATATTTCCCAAATACCTGCCTTGCAGATGTTGATAAAATTGGGATATAGATATTTAACACCGCAAGAGGCGTCAGAGGCAAGAAGTAATAGAAGTTCAAATGTGCTACTTGAGAGCATACTTAGAAAACAATTACAACAAATCAATAAGGTTGAATACAAGAACAAAGAATTTCAATTTACAGAAACAAACATCAATACAGCGATATTGGCCTTAAGAGATTTGCCGCTACAAGATGGTTTTACAGCGGCCAATAAATTTTTTTATGAGTTAATAACATTGGGTAAGAGCCTGGAACAAAATGTACTGGGTGATAAGAAAAGCTTTTCTTTTAAATATATAGATTGGGAATATCCTGAAAATAATGTTTACCATGTAACGGAAGAATTTGAAGTGTTGCGTTCCGGAAGGTCAGACACTTATCGACCGGATATTGTCTTGTTCATCAACGGTATTCCGATGGTGGTGATTGAATGCAAAAGCCCCAACCTAAAAACCCCCATAGATCAGGCTGTAGAACAGAGTTTAAGAAACCAAAAAGATGATGGTATTCGTTCATTATTTCAGTACTCCAATATTGTAATGGGGCTTAGTGTGCATCAGGCAAAATATGGAACAACATCAACCAGTAAGGAGTTCTGGGGGGTGTGGAAGGAACAATTTCGTACAAAGGAAGAGGACGAAAATTATGTGATTAAACTAAAGCGATTAAAAAATGCGCCATTACCCGATACTGACAGATCAGTTCTCTTTAAAGAACGTTTTCGTTTTGTATTGGAGTATTTTAATAAGTTAGAAACCAGCGAAGTTATTGTTACGGAGCAGGATAAATTATTGTTCAATTTATGCAGGAAGGAAAGGTTGTTAGATATTATTTATCACTTTATTTTATTTGACAATGGAGAGAAGAAGATTTGCCGTTATCAGCAATATTTTGCGGTTAAATTCACCCTACAGCGAATTGAAAATATTTTGCCAGGTGGAGCAAGGCGTGGTGGAGTTATTTGGCACACCCAGGGAAGTGGAAAGTCGTTAACTATGGTTATGCTGGCGCAGCTGATTGCAATGGACCCCAAAATTAAGAATCCAAAACTTTTATTGGTAACAGACCGTGTTGATCTGGATGACCAAATTACGGATACATTTAAAAAGTGTGGTAAGCAGGTTAAACAGGCAAATACAGGTAAGCACCTGGTGGAATTACTAAAGGACAAAGACGATGGCATCATAACAACAATCATTAATAAATTTGAAGCAGCCATTAAAATTGCTGAGCCATTTACCAGCAACAATATTTTTGTGTTGGTAGATGAAGGACATCGCAGCCAGTACAACAATTTTAATGTTTATATGCAACGGGTGTTTCCAAATGCCTGTTTTGTTGCTTTTACCGGCACACCGTTGATGAAAAGAGAGAAAAATACAGCTGCCAAGTTCGGAGGCTTAATTGATGTATATTCTATTAAAGATGCAGTTGAAGATAAGGCTGTAGTTCCTCTATTATACGAAGGAAGGCACAACGTAATGGAAGTAAATGAAAAGCCTTTAGATAACTATTTTGACCGTGTAGCAGAAGATTTGACTGAATACGGTAAAGCCAGTTTAAAACGTAAGTTTTCTGCAAAGAATAAAATAGTCCAATCACTTAGTTTTATTGAAAATACAGCGTGGGATATTTCAAAACACTTTGTGGAGAACATCCAGGAGACTGGGTTTAAAGGGCAGTTAGTTGCACCCAATAAATTGTGTGCTGTAAGATATCGTGACGTACTGAAAGAGATTGGAAAAATATCCGTTGAATTATTAATTTCTGGTCCTGATACAAGAGAGGGTGATACAGATGTTTTTGAAGAAAACGACGATAAAGTAAGGGCTTTTTATAAAGCCATGATGGATAAATATGGCACACCAGATAATTATGAAAAATCTATTATTAATGGATTTAAAAAACAAGAAGAGCCGGAAATAATAATTGTGGTAGATAAATTATTAACAGGTTTTGATGCGCCGGTAAACAGAGTATTATATCTAACCCGAAATTTAAAAGAGCATACTCTGTTACAGGCAATTGCAAGAGTAAATAGATTGGCACCTGGCAAGGATTATGGTTTGATAATTGATTATTATGGAAACCTTGAAAATCTGGATGGAGCATTAAAAATGTACGCAGGTGATGACGCTTATGATGACGATGATTTGATTGGTACTGTTACAGTGGTGAGCAAAGAATTGGAAAAACTACCGCAGGCCCATTCAGAATTGTGGGATATCTTCAAAGTAATCAAAAATAAATACGATGAACCGGCGTATGAAGAACTATTGTCTGATGAAGAGAGAAGACATACTTTCTACGAGAAGCTTTCTGCGTTTGTGAGGTTATTAAAATTAGCCTTATCAAGTGTAGAATTTGCAAACAATACCACACCGAAACAAGTTGACAAATACAAAGCCGATGCAAAGTTTTTTCTAGGCTTAAGGGTGTCTGTTAAACGCCGTTTTTTTGACGAGTTAGATTTTAAGGAATATGAAGCACAAGTTCAAAAGCTGATCGATAAACATATAACCACGGATGGAGAGGTATTAAAGATTACTGAACTAGTTAATATTTTTGACAAAGAAGAAAGAGAAGCAGAGATAGAAAAAATAACTGGAAAGGCAGCAAAAGCCGACCATATAGCCAGCAGGACCATTAAGGCAATCAGTGTTAAAATGAATGACGATCCTGTATTCTACAAAAGGTTGTCAGAACTTATAAAGCAAGCAATAAAGGATTTTCACAATCTACGTATTTCAGAAGCGGATTATTTAGCTAAAGCTAAAGATTATGAAAGCACTTTCTTTACGGGTAAAAGAGACAATGTTCCTGGGGCATTAAAAGACAATGAAACTGCTATTGCCTACTATAACTTGACATGTGAAGAGTTTAAAGAAAGCTTGTCTTCAAAAGCCAATCGAGTTGATATAGCTGTTGAAGTTGCATTAGGGATTGACGCTATTATTAAGAGCAATCTATTTGAAAATGGAAAGCAGGTAATTGATTGGATTAAGAATGATGATATTAAAGGAAGAATCACCATTGAAATTGACGATTTGTTATTTGATTTTAAAAGCAAATTTGATATTGATTTTGGTTTTGACCACATGGATGTATTGATAGCAGATAGCATTAAAGTTGCAGAATCAAAATACAAAGATTAATGAAGCAACAAATCCAATTCGGCACAAAGCAAATCGATTTTACATTATCCTTTTTAGATAGAAAATCGTTGGCTATAAAGGTGCATCCCAATTTAAACGTCGAAGTACTGGCTCCATTAGGTACTGACAGCAAAAAGGTATTAGCGAAGATAAAATCAAAGGCTCCATGGATACTAAAACAAATAGAACAATTTAAAACCTATAAGCCTGGAACTCCCCCACGCAGGTTTATTAATGGCGAGACACATTTGTATTTAGGCCGTCAATATAGATTGAAAATTGTACCGGATAAGATTAACGTTATTAAAGCATACAGGGGGCAATTATTTATTCATGCAACAGACACAAGTAAAGATGCTTTGGAAAAGCAGTTACAGCAATGGTATAAGCAGAAGGCAACGAATGTCTTTACCGAGATGATAAATGAAATATTGCCTCAATTCAAAAAGTACAAAATCAAACAGCCGCTATTGAACATTCGTAAGATGTCAAATCGCTGGGGAAGTTGCACTCCTGCAGGAAAGATTATCCTTAACACTGAGCTAATTAAAGCGCCCAAAGGTAGTATTGAATATGTGGTAATTCACGAGTTAGCCCACCTTGTTCATCACAACCACACTAAACCTTTCTTTGATTTACAAAATCGTGTGATGCCCGATTGGAAAAAGTGGAAGGATAGGTTAGAGTATTTTTTAGCTTAAGAGCCCATCTCATCGGATGCACCTTGTTGCTATCCAAGATCAAATCCGCTTCTAAAAATAAACGTAAATTATGTATTTGATTTTTTTCGACGAAGTAAAGTGTCAGCCAGATTATCCCTTTTATCATTTGGGCGGCATTGCTATCGCGGAAGAAAATTTTCTATTGATTGAAGAAGAGGTTAACAAAATTTCAAATGATGTTTTTAAGCTAACCTTACTTTGTCCTAAAACTGAATTTCACGCGGTTGATATTTTCCATGGGAAAAAACTTTTTAAGCATATGACTAATGTTCCCGACAGGCTTGTGATCTTGTCCAGGTTGTTAAAAGTACTAATGATGCCTGAAGTTTTGTTGATAGACATTCAAATAAATACGGCTAAGCTATATAATAAGAGCTATGCAGAAAAGTATGCATTTATGTTTCTTTGCGAACGAGCAAGCGCTTTAATGAAAACTAAAAAATCATTGGGTATGTTGATCGGGGATCGGGAAAATGATAAAAACGCAGAACGGTACTCCACCACGCTTTCACAATATAGAGAAAAGGGGACAGATTATCAATATGGTGGTGCTATTCCTAACCTTTTTGAATCCGTCCATTTTACTCACTCTCATCTAAGCAGGTTTCTTCAGTTAGCCGATGTTCATGCCTGGTTTTTACAATTTAAAAAGCGGCATATCATCAATCATAAAAAACAGCATGAACCCTTTATTGAACTTCTTAAAAGCCATCATATAAATTTATCGCCTAGTAAATATAAGATATGGCCACCCTGAAATTTTCTACCTCTGGGGTTGATGTAAACACTTCGTCCATGAAGTTGTTCTTCCGCGGTTGATGAAAACTCTTCGATCACCTTGGTCGGTGACGCCAACAACCTGTAGCAAAATGAATTATCTTACAAAAAAAATAAAAGTCAGCGACGTTAAATATAATGGTTCGGAATTCGTACCCAACTTTTGGCGCAAGCGTTCCACAGAAGTGGAGGTACTGTGTGTGGTCCTTGTGCCGAAAAATTAATGCCTAAAATAATAATGGTCGCATTAAATCAATTATAACTCACCGCAAGCAAAAAATAAGCATGTAAATTATGAGTAAATGATAATCTGCATGACGAGTAACTGCGAAAAAAAAATCCAGACCACGAAAAATCTAACCCCGAAGTACGTTTAAGAAAGTTTAGCTACGATAAAATCATTGCAAGGGATAAACGTCTTTAGACATCACTTGGCTAAGACAAGTCCCTGGCCGATTTAGATAACCTGCCTGACCCGGATGTGCTGGCACTCGATATTGTAGAGAATTTAGAAGCGGGATTGGAAAGTTTCAGGGCGATTATCGCGGCGTTGAATGTGAAAAATTGATCAGGCAGTTTATACCAATTGAAACCTTTGCTGATCTCTTTTGCGGCTAAACAACTAACAAATAATCAAAGAAGTGTCGCCTATGGAAGACCTGAATGAAGAAGAAGAATGGGAATATCCACTGTCTGGATTTACTAAAATATTTTACGGCATATTGTCCGCTGCAATATTCGTGTTTGGTCTTTACCTCGGATCTGCCCCTTCACCAGCTGGCGTAGTATTTTCATTGACTATAGTATCGGCTATAATATTACTGGCTGGTTTAATTGCGCTGAATATAATAAGAAGGAAACTGGTTATCAAAAAAGACAGCATCGCATACACAGGATTATTTTCAACTAGAGAGCTACCGTTGCAAGCGATACGGGGTCGCAGGGTTTCACCGAACGCAATAGTCATTGAATCCTCATCGACAGAATATCCCCATATCTATATCGGGAAATATATTGATTTAGCTAACAGTGGGGATATAAAGAAGTGGGTAACGACCAATTTCAAAGACCTGAATGCAGAAGACCTCGCAACAGCCCGGCAACAAATGTTAGAAGATCCTGCCTTGGGGAATTCGCCGGAAGAACGTGAAAAAAGCTATCAGCGGGCAAAAATCTTTGCATATGGGTACAATACCATGGCGATTATAACAGGCGTCACGGCGTTAATTTCTTCGGTTTTTAGTAATATTTTTTTATTGCTAATTCCCTGGATTGGCGTGGTGGTATTGTTTAGTAACAAAGGCCTGATTAAGTTATATGGTGCAAGCCACAGAAGCATCAACCCCTATGTTATGCCGGGTATTGTTTTATCCTCCGTGTGTATGCTATTAAAATCTGCAAAATTATATACCCTGCTGAATTTAGCTCCCCTCTGGCTTCCCGCAATGATTGCGGCTACTGTTCTTATTGTACCCTTGTATTTGAGAGGGAGGAATGCTGCAGCCGGAAGCCTGCAAGGCCAGGCAATTTTTATTTTAGTTGCCGGTTTAATATATGGTTTTGCCAGTATAAGGTTAATAAATTGTGCCTTTGATGAAAAGGCGGCAAAAGTATACCAGGCTGAAGTATTGCGTCATTGGTATACAACCGGCAGGGGCCGGGGATATTTTGTTAAACTTAGTCCATGGGGACCACAAACCGAATCAAGCAAAGTGGAAATTAGCCGGGAGTTTTACCACAACACCTTCATTGGAGATTCTGTACTGATACGATTAAAACCAGGCTTGTTACAAATGCCCTGGTACCTGGTAGAAAGGCGGGAGGATAACATCATTACTGAACGAACGGTTAGTCATCCCAACTGAATTCTTGATGTCAACACTCAACCCAACTATAACATATCAAAACAATAAACAGCACTAAAACAAAAACGACAAATGAAAAGAATATTAATTGCACTACTGACACTCGGCAATGTTGCGATCGCCCAAAACAATAGCCATGCTTTTATCGATACTATAAAAGCTTTCCAAACAAATTACATCAATACCCACGAAGTGGTAAAAGGAGAAGACCGGAAATATTTACAATTCTTTGCTCCGGATGAAACCTATAAAGTATTAGCGAGCTTTGAAAAACTAAATGATGTGCAGGGTTTCGGCATGCCAACATCAACCAAAATGATGCAGCAATATTTTAAGTATGGCAGAATAACTTTTAAAATTAATGATCGCATCTGTCATCTTTTTGTCTATCAGTCAAAAGACTTAATGAATACAAAAGACTACGCCAATTATTTATTTATTCCTTTTACTGATGCAACCAATGGCGTTGAAACTTATGAAGGAGGCAAGTATATCGACCTTACTACCCAGGATATCAAAAACAATACCTTAGAAGTAGATTTCAATAAAGCCTATAATCCCTACTGTTGTTATGTTGCCGGCTATAGCTGTCCAATTCCGCCAAAAGAAAATGCATTGGAGGTTTCGATACTTGCAGGAGAAAAAAAATATACGAAACCGGTTCATTAAACAATAATTTAGTGTTGCAGACTTAGCGTATAAAGTAGTATTGAAGAAGTTTGGAGCATTTCAAATGCAGTAAGTGAACTATCTCAATGGGCAAAAGAAAACAGACCTTACAATACTTACAAAACACGTTGTGCCATCGATCATCCGGGAAGTTAAAGGATATTGAAAGAAAAGAATACAATTCATTACTCAGCACCTGGCTTTTCTGCTACCACAGTTGCCAGGCAGGTAAATCGTTCAAAGAAATCCATATCATACAACATTTAAACTTAAAAGGACGTTTTAGAAAGTTTAATATGATGACATCATAGCAGCGATAAAACTTTTTTAGACATCATCCGGATAAAAGATAAATCCCCGGCTGATTTAGACAACTTGCCTGAGCTGGTGAACCGGCGGAAGATATTGTAGAGAATTTTGAAGCCCTGCTTTGCGAAGCTGCGAGTTATTTCCTGAGAACAAGTGAAACCAATCTTGAATATTTCTTACATTCACACCCATGAAACCCGTATTTACCCTTTTATTTATAGCCATCTTCTTTTCTGATAGTCTTGCCCAGCAGTCAAATAAAGCCCTTACCGCTTTTAGTTCGGCGGCACTTCAAAATGGTTTTTTAAAAAATACAGGGCAGGTAACTGATTTAAAAAATAACCCGGTAGATTTTGTTTATTACCAGGCTAATTTAAATGGGCAGCAGGTGTTTATTACCCGGTATGGCCTTTCATTATTATTGTCGAGACCCTTAAAAATGACAAGGGTTCCGCACAATTTTCACAACCTGAAAGTTCCATCAAAAAAGAATGCAGCTTTTGACTCATCATGGATAGTGGATTATGAGATGGAGCGTATTGATATAGTATTAAAAAAGGCAAGCATTCTTGCCGGTAATATGGTTGCAAAAGTCAATGCTCGCTCACCGCTATTTAATTTTTATGTAGATAACCCTGATACGAAGGCTCAGCAATTATCAAATGAAATACTAATCAAAAACGTATATCCCGGCATTGACTGGAAAGTGTATATTAAAGAAGAGAAAGGTAAATCGCCTACACTCAAATATGATTTCATTGTGCATCCGGGCGCTGATCCTTCGCAGATAAAAATTCATTACTCTAATAATACAAAACTGGCCCTTAAAAGCAATGAGATCAATGGTACATCAAAAATGGGTACTATTAGCGAGTTAAAGCCCTACACCTATCAGCAGGAAGACAAAGTGGAAGTGCCCGTGGAGTACGCTTTACAAAACAATACCATCAGTTTTAAAACTGGTGGTTATAATAAGAGCAATACACTGGTAATTGATCCCTCTATTTTTTGGATGACCTATCTCACTTCCAAAACGCCGGCGCCTGCTTACAGGGCTATTATGGGGAACGACATTGAAACCGATGCCAACGGGAACATGTTTGTACAGCTATCGGGTGAGGCCAATTGTCCCTTTCCCACTGTGAACCCCGGGGGAGGAGCTTATTACCAGGAAATCACTGCAGCTCCCAACGGCGCAATGATCATCTCTAAATTTGCTGCTGGTGGGCAGTTAATATGGTCTACGTATTTTGGAAACGGGGTGGCAGGCAGACAAATGACCATTGATAAGTTTGGGAATATTACCGCAGTCGGTATGTTATTGGATCCTACTTCCACAGTACTGGATCAGCATTCCTCTATTCCATTAAAAAACACGGGTGGTTTTTATGATGGCGTTATGAAAAAATATTTTATCGCAAAATTTTCTAACAGCGGGGTATTACAGTGGAGTTCTTACTATGCTAATTATAGCACTTACCCTACGGATATGACGTACGATGTTAACGGCAATGTATATGTGGTGGGTTGGTC
>NZ_JAQBNR010000067.1 GCF_028288465.1 Ferruginibacter sp.
CAAATTAAAAAGATCAATATAAAAGTCGACACTGCAAAAAGCACTTTATACCTGTCGGTAAAACCGGGAACAAAATTAAATGCGTTTAACCCATCTTTTATTTCGTTTCCTGGCGTGAAGATAACACCAGCCGGTCCGCAGCAGTTTGCAAACGGCCCGGTTCCATATCAAGTTACCATCAAAGGACAGACACCGCAAAAATGGTTGGTATCGGTAGCCGAAAACCACAATCCTGTGCTGGACGGTTTTTATGCAGACCCTGATATTTTGTATTCGCACAAAACAAACAGGTTTTATCTATATCCTACCAGCGATGGTTTTAACAACTGGTCAGGCACTTATTTCAAAACATTTTCATCAACCAATTTAGTTAACTGGAAAGATGAAGGCATAATACTGGATTTAAACAAAGATGTAAGCTGGGCCAAACGAAATGCATGGGCGCCCTGTATACAGGAAAAAAAGACAGGTAACAGCTACAAATATTTTTTTTATTTTACTGCTGCACAAAAAATTGGGGTTGCTGTTGCAAATGATCCTGCAGGGCCATTTGTTGACTCGGGTAAACCGCTTATTGATAAGTTGCCGGAAGGCATTAAAGGAGGGCAGCAAATAGATCCGGATGTATTTGCAGACCCGCAAACAGGCAAGACCTATTTATACTGGGGCAATGGTTATATGGCTTGTGCCGAATTGAATGACGATATGATTTCGTTGAAACAAGAAACCGAAAAAGTAATTACGCCAGACAATACATTCCGTGAAGGCACCACCGTTTTTTTCAGGAACGGACGATATTATTTTCTTTGGTCAGAGGACGATACAAGAAGTGAAAATTATAAAGTGCGATATGGTACGGGCATTTCACCCACCGGGCCCATATCCATACCCGCAAACAACCTGGTGATAGCAAAAGATACGGCTGCCGGTATTTATGCAACGGGGCATAATAGTATCATACAAATTCCGGGTAAAGATGAATGGTATATTGTTTATCACCGCTTCAATTATCCAAATGGAATTAAGATGGGCGATGCGGCAGGTTATAACAGGGAAGTATGTATTGATAAACTGGAGTTTAATACGGACGGATCTATAAAGCAGGTAACACCCACACATAAAGGTATTAAAGCAGTTATATTACATTGATGGGCTTTGAAATAATATCGGAACCGTTACCTTCCGAAGAAGCTTTTATTTGTTACGATAAAAATTGATGTATGTTAAAAAAATGGTTGCTTATTTGCTTTTTATTACTCCAGCTAATGCCTGTTTGTTTTGCAAATAAACCCGATTCGGTTTACCTGGTCTCTTATACAACTGGCAAAAATAACAATACTAACGGACTGCATTTTGCCCGGAGCCACGACCTTACAAGATGGGAAAGTATTGGCAATGAATTTACTTTTTTATGGAGTGATTATGGCCGGTGGGGCACTCAAAAAAAGATGATCAGTCCGTATGTAATATTGGGCAAGAATGGAGAATGGCAATGTGTGTGGCAATTGAATGAACAGGATCGTGCTTTTGCACATGCCTCATCCAATGATCTTGTTTACTGGGGCAGGCAGAGTTATCCTGTTTTAAATAAGGGTGTTAATTGCCTGCAGCCAATCATCTGGTATAACGCTTCAGCTGACAATTATACCGTTGTCTACAAAAGCAATGACGGTAAATACTATGCGGTTTCAACCACTGATTTTAAATCCTACACACCAGCTGCCGAAGTTGCCCCAGCTGCTTATAATGATGAAAGTATTACTGCGATAATTGATGGGGTAACTGTAAAAGGACAGATGCATAAAGTAGCATGGGCCGTGGTTCAAAAACTCAACCAAACATTCGAAGCATCCTCTTTTAAACGGACGGAAAACAGTGAGACAACAGTACAGGATGCACAACGTTTTGCAGGGTTGAAACCGGTAGATGTAAAAATGAGTTTACTGCCCTCCAAAACAAAAGCCATCAGTGATATGTTGCTCGGTATTTTTTTTGAAGACATTAATTATGCCGCAGATGGAGGGTTGTATGCAGAGCTGATTCAAAACCGTGATTTTGAATATTCGCTTGCAGATAAGGAAGGAAATGATACAGCCTGGAACAGTACCAATTCATGGTCTGTAAAAGGTACTGGCACAGCATTTACTATTGATTCCGTTTCGCCGGTTCACAAGAATAATTTACACTACGCAGTATTAAAAACCGTAACTACGGGAGCGGCTTTAACCAATACTGGCTTTGATGGTATCAATGTAAAGAAAGGAGATCAGTACAACTGTTCCCTTTTTGTAAAAAGAAATATTGGTCGTGGGAATTTATTGATAAAGCTCGTTGGTAACAATAATGTGGTGCTTTCGGAAGCTGTTGTTAATGCATCCACTTCATCATGGAAAAAGATTTCGGTTGTACTTACCTCCAGCGCAGAAGCAAAGGATGCATATATTGCATTACAGCCATTGTCAGCAGGAAGCCTGTCGCTTGATATGATCTCGCTGTTTCCCAAAAATACATTTAAGGCAAGACCCAACGGGCTTAGGGTGGATCTTGCCCAAACCATCGCCGACATACATCCACGTTTTGTCCGCTTCCCGGGTGGTTGTGTGGCGCATGGCGATGGCCTCGGCAACATCTACCGCTGGAAGAATACCATCGGTCCGCTGGAATCCAGGAAACCGCAAAGGAATTTATGGGGCTACCACCAGAGTGCAGGCCTGGGCTATTTTGAATATTTCCGTTTTTGTGAAGACATTGGTGCAGAGCCTGTGCCGGTGCTTGCCGCAGGCGTTCCATGTCAGAATTCAGCAGTTGGCGGTGGCGGCCAGCAGGGCGGTATACCGATGAATGAAATGGATGAATATGTGCAGGATATTCTGGACCTCGTAGAATATGCAAACGGCGATGTCACAACAACCTGGGGAAAGCAACGTGCAGCAGCCGGTCATCCAAAACCATTTAATTTAAAATACATTGGCATCGGCAATGAAGATTTGATTACAGATATTTTTGAAGAGCGGTATACAATGATCCTTCATGCAATGAAACAGCAACATCCGGAAATAACCGTGATTGGTACGGTTGGACCTAACGCTGAAGGAACCGATTACGAGGAAGGCTGGAAGCTTGCAGATAAGCTTGCCATTGCTGCAGTGGATGAACATTATTACCAGTCGCCCGGGTGGTTTATCAACAACCAATCCTTCTACGATAAATATGACCGCAGCAAATCAAAAGTGTATTTGGGTGAATATGCGGCTCATCTTCCCGGCAGGCCAAGCAATATTGAAACGGCGCTGGCAGAAGCCTTATATCTAACTGCACTGGAACGCAATGGCGATGTAGTTACCATGTCATCGTATGCACCGTTACTTGCCAAAGAAGGCCACACACAATGGAAGCCGGACCTGATCTATTTTGACAATACAGAAGTAAAAACAACAACAGATTATGAGGTGCAAAAGCTGTTTGGACAAAATTCGGGCAATGAGTATCTGCCTGCGGAGGTAATTATTTCCAGCAGCCAGGATGCTGTAAAGAAACGGATCGCCACGTCAATTGTCCGAGACACAAAAACGGGCGATGTAATTGTAAAAATGATTAACCTGTTACCTGTTGCAACAACAGTTACGATTGATTTTAAAGGAATCAATATTGCGAATACCAGCGCAATAAAAACAGTGCTCGCAGGTAAGCCGGCCGATACGAACAGTCGCCGGGTTGTATCATCCATCAACATCGGGCAAACCTTTACAGCTTCGTTGGCTGATTATTCATTTACTGTTGTCCGTATTAAAACAAGGGAGTAATCACTTTTAACTTCTATTCAGGTGCATCGGCTGCTTTTATAGGGTAAAGCCACAGGATACCCGTTCGCTTTTCATCTTTAAATGGTCATGCCGATATCTATCCCTTTTATTTTCCGGTATAAATCTGTGGCATAATTATCCGTCATACCGGATACATAATCCAGCACACCCATTACCATTTCATACTTGCTTCCTTCTGCATATAAAAACTGGGATGGGATCAGTTTAATGGCTTTCGTTTCAGATTTCGACCGGCTGGGTTTATCTTTAATGATGGGTGGAACAAAATGCATCAACAACTCATACATCACATTATAACCTGCATTTTCGATCTCTAAAACCGAGCGGTGATTGTAGATGTTTTCAATAGAAAAATCTGTTATCAGTTGCAACGCCGGGCATTCTTTTTTTACCTGGTTAAACAAAGGTGTTGTAAATGATCCGTCTAAAATGGCTTCAAAGTGATCTTCATAAATGGCTTTTGATTTCATGGTTAAAGAGTAAATAGCCTTGGCCCTTAAATAAGATACCTGGTCGTTTTTATCTCTAAAATTGTCCAGTCGCTTTTTTACTTTGGCAATATTGTCTATGCCGATAGATCCAATCAACGCAACGAGTAGATCCCTGCATTCATCATGACCAATAATGCCCAGTCGATGCGCATCTTCCAGATCGATGATATTGTAGCAGATGTCGTCGGCTGCTTCTACCAGCCAAACAAAGGGATGCCTGAAATAGACTAGTGGATCTGTTTGATCCCGGATCATGGAGGTGGCCGTTGCTACATCGCTAAATGTTTTTAATTCTGATTGAAAGAAGCCGAATTTTTTTCTGTGTGTGAAGTCTTTACTGGATCCTTCAGATTCACAGGGATATTTTGCAATGGCTGATAAGGTGGAATAGGTCAGCATCATACCCCCTTCTGTTTTTCCATTCTGCTGGTGCGTTAGCACCCGGATGGCATTCGCGTTGCCTTCAAAATTGATAAAGTCCAGCCATTCCTTTTTTGAAAAATGAGATTTTAAGCTGCTTTCATTTTTTATAAAAAAGTTGGAGATGGCATCTTCACCTGAATGACCAAAAGCCGGGTTACCGATGTCATGGCAAAGGCAGGCGGAAGAAATTACATTGGACAAACCATAATTAAAAAAGCCTTTGCTCTGATCTGACAATGAACTCGCATATTTTTTTATGATAAAGTCGCCGATCAGCGTACCCAGCGAACGGCCTACTGAAGCTACTTCCAGCGAATGCGTGAGCCTGTTGTGTACAAACACACTGCCGGGCAATGGAAATACCTGTGTTTTATTTTGCAGCCGCCTGAAGGAAGAGGAGAAAATAATCCTGTCAAAGTCTCTTTGAAAATCTGTACGTACATCAATATTGGCAGACTGCATCACAGCGCCGGTTCTTGTGTCGGAATAAAGTTTATTTAGATCCATGGTTAAAGCTGTAAATCCGGTCATTTAGTTTTATTTCCTGGTGCTTTAATAACCGGGTAAATGAAAAGGAAACTTTTTAACGGAGGCATAAAAAAACCTCACATTTCTGTGAGGTCTTTGTGGGAGCACACGGGTTCGAACCGCGGACCCTCTGCTTGTAAGGCAGATGCTCTAAACCAACTGAGCTATGCTCCCTTTACCGTTTTTTCGGATGGTAAAGATAAGGGTAAAATGTTTGTACCAAAATTTTTTTCGCTTCTTATTTTATTTTTTTTGCAAAATGGTTACTCCTGCCTTTTTAATGAAGCTATTTCTGTGCGGTAGGTGTCGCCTACCGGCAGTTCCAGGTTATTGGCTAACCCAATTTTACGGTATTGTAAAAAAGTAATTTTATCAATGGCAACAATATAACTGCGGTGAATCCGGATGAATTGTTTTTTAGGTAGCTTCTCGAGGATTTTTTTCATCGAAATCAATGTGAGGTATGACTGTGTGCCGGTCACTACTTTTACGTAATCATCCAGGGCTTCCATATAGATGATGTCAGCAAAAGGTATTTTAACCATTTTATAATCTGCATGAATGTATAAATATTGCGAAGGAACCTCTTCTTTTTCTTTACGAATTTCTCTGGAGATCGCTTTTGCAACGGCCTTTTCAAAGCGGGCCAGGTTAAATGGTTTCAATAAATAATCAATGGCATCTACTTCAAACCCTTCCACGGCGAATTCTTTATAGGCTGTTGTAAAAATTACCATGGGTTTATCTGTTAAATCTTTATAGAGCTGAAAGCCATTGATGTCGGGCATCTGGATATCCAGAAACAACAGATCAACCTGGTTTTTTTGCAGATAAGCCAATGCATCAATGGCATCAGAAAATGTCATCAGCAACTGCAGGTTGGGCAACTTCGATATGTATTTTTTTAACACTTCCAGTGCCAGTGGTTCATCGTCTATTGCTACACAGTTTATCATGCTAAGTCTAATTGTAAAAATACACCATACAAATTGTCGTTTTCATCTATGGTTAGGTTATGCTTTTTAGCATATTGCAAGTGCAGTCTTCTCAACGTGTTATTGGTTCCGGTAAATGTACTTTGCTCTGCTGTAACTACCATTACCTTATTCTTTACAGTTAACGTAAGCTGGCGTTCGTTTATAAAAATATGAATGTTGATAAAACAAGGCTCGTGATTGCTTACGCCGTATTTAAATGCATTTTCAATAAAATTAATCAATAGCAGGGGAGCAATGCTATTGGAGCCTGCTTCGCCGGTTATAGTAAAGTCTACGGTTAGTTTATCGTTGCTGCGCAGTTGCTGCAGGGTGATATAATTTTCCAGGTAATCGAGTTCCTTTTGCAATGGAACAGTGGCCGTGTTGGCATCTTCTGTTACATACCGCATGATGTCGGATAATTTTAATATTGCTTCCGGTGTTTGATCGTGTTGGGTAATGGCCAACGCATAAATATTATTCAGCGTATTAAACAAAAAATGCGGGTTGATCTGCGCCTTTAAATAAGACAATTCAGCATCCAGTTTCTGCACTCTCATTTCCTTGTTCTTTTGCTCCATCTGCCGGTAGCGGCCGGCAAGGTGAATGATACTGCTTAAAAACCAGATGATTAAAAAATGAAGAAAGCCGAAGACACTTCCTATCGTGTCCGGACCTCTTCGGGGCACACCTACTAAGCCTGCATCCGGGAGTGGCATTTTGGGTGGCATAAATTCAGCTCTTACATACGATGGTAAATAAATAGCAATGAGCATAAAAATGAACACTATCAAAAAGTAAGGCACTTTCTTTTGCCGGTAATACAATTTCGGCAGCAGTAAAAACAGGTTTAAATAAAAGAAGACAATAAGAAGACTGTTGCGCAGAAAAAAGAACAAAAAGCTGGGCTCCGGTCTCGGATTGCCTGGATGGTGAAAGTTTTTTAGATGCTCCACATCATTTGAATGAGATACATTCAGTAAAAGAAACGGAAACAAAAAAAAAGCCATCCAGCCGGAAATATGAATTAATACAGTGAGCAGTTTTTTATTCATTCAATAATTTTAATAAATAAGTCTTTCATCCGATAACGTTACAATAACAATCAAATTGATTGTGTAAAAATAGGGAATGAAATGATTGAAGTAAATTTGAAAAAAGGTAAAACGTACTAAAGAACCGGCCAATATTTACGCCCGGCAATTTTCACATTTCCTTGCAGTTTTACTGATTTAGTTTTGGTTTTAACTAACTGAATATACATTATGCTTCAACTAAAATGCCTGCTGATTGGTAACCAGCAATCTGGTAAAATACTTTTTGAACACGTTTCAAAAGTTCCATGGTTATCCTTTATTTGTAAGCCTATCAATGCAAGAGAGGCACGGCATTACCTGCAGGAATTTACAACAGACATTATTTTTTGTGATATGGCCACCATTTCAGATGCTGAAATGGAAAACTTTTTAACTGACCATTCCAGTAATGCGCTCATCATTGTGGTTGATTCCAAAACTGCTTTGTCAGCTTCAGACATTGGCAGCAATATATTTAGTTTTCTGGAAAGACCTGTTTCATTCGATCAGTTTTATTATGCAGTCAGCAGGGCAAAAGAATTTTTGTATCCGCCCACGCAACAGGAATATACACCCGCCACCGATTTTGTTTTTGTAAAATCTGAATACAAGTTTTATAAAGTGAAATTTGATGATATTCTTTTTTGTGAAGGCATGAAAGACTATACGCAGGTTTACCTGGTTGATAAACCCAAGCCCATTATAACGCTGCAAAATTTAAAAACATTTGTAAGTAAATTACCTGCCCATGATTTTATAAGAGTTCACAGATCATACGTAATTTCTTTAAGCAGCATTGATGTGGTAAGTAAAAATGAAATTGTTATCGGTAACAAATTTATTCCCATCGGCGAAAGCTACCGCAACTCCCTGTTCCAGATAATTCACCAGGCTTCATAATAAAGATTGTATTGTAAGAATAAAAAAAGGAGTGAAATTGTCTCACTCCTTTTTTATTATCGCCTGGTGGCTAACATGTATTTATTCTGCAATTCCCAATTTTTCTAAGTCAGATTTAAATATGGACGGCTTCTGGTGTTTTTTTATTTTAGTAAGCACCAGGTCGGCAACTTTTTCAGCGTCGGCCTGAGAGGCAAAACTTTTTTCGCCCGCTATGCATGGTATGATAGATTGTTTTATAAAAATTTTATTGTCAACAGTGATAGCATAGCCCCATCCATCGCCGGTCTTAAATGCATATGATCCAACAGGCATAAAATCCTTGCTGTTGGCAGGGAAAGCGGCCACAGCATTATCCTGACAACTGTAACATGCACTAAGAAGGCAAAACACTGCGATATAAAAAAAGGTAGATTTCATTTTACTGCTTGACGACTATGAATAATTTTTACGCTGAAATTTTTCTCTCCATTAATCATTGGCATTGTATGCCTCAGAAGGGAAGAACTCACGGATGTCATCAAACGGAGTGCTACTGCTTCTTCCGGTTAAAACAAAACCACGGTCATTTACTGAAAATGCTGCAGCCCCTGTTCTTGCCACACCTTCGTAAGCAGTTTTCTTAGTCCATACATCGTTTGTAAAATCGTACTCCCAGGTGTCACCCAATACTGCACCATTTTCTCCTGTGGTGATGTACCCCTTGCCATTCATTACAAAGGCAACTGCATTGGTTCTGATAATAGCATAAGCATCATCATAGGCATCGGTACTAACATTGCTGATCTTTCTTTTTTCTGTCCATACAGGTGTTGCGGTAGGATCAAAAACCCATAAATCATTTACGCCGGAGGTACTGCCGTTATTGCTTCCGGTGCATACATACGCTTTGTTATTGTATACAAAAGCAACTGCGCCTGACCGTTTGGATCCACCCATACTTAACTGTTGCGTCCAGGTGTCTGATGCAGGATCATACTGCCAAAAATCTTTCAGGTAATTGCCATCGTAGCCGGTAGAAATATAACCCTTATCCAATATACTGAAAGCTACTGCGTCATATCTTGCCCCGCCAGTAAAATCATTCTTTTGTATCCAGCTGTTGGTTGCGGGGTTGTACTGCCAAACGTCTTTCAATCTGTCTAAACCATTGTAACCTGTGCAGACATAACCTTTGCCACCTGCCGCAAACGCCACGGCTGAACTTCTTGCAGCACCCGGTAAATCAGCCCGCTGGTGCCAAAAATTTTGTGCAGGATCGTATGCCCAGAGATCGCCCAGGCGGTTGGTACCATCATAGCCCGTACCAATATATGCGGTGTCACCAATTACAAATGAAACAGCCTCACTACGTGTAACGCCCTCAAAATCTGATCTTTTAACCCAGTTACCACTGGTATCAGTAGTAGTGCTGGATGTTTTTGTGCAGGAACCAATCAACAAAGAAATACCTGAAATACTCAATAACGTAAGCCGTTTTAGTTTGTACATGCTGTATAATTTTTGCCGAAAGTATTGCGGAAGCAAACGTTAAAATCGTTAAAAAGTATTTACGGGTATTAATCATCTACAAAGCCATGTAAATGGTATATCAATCAATAAAAATCAACTATCAAACGGTTAACCGCACTGCTTGCTGAAATGCAGCCCGAAGCAGTGCCAATAAAGATGTTGGTAGATGATCTGCGGCTATTAATCCATATTAACAATACTACAGCGCCATCAGGGAATAATATTGCCAACAATTAAAAATGAACTGAGCATTATGAAGCAAAGACCCCGCTATTTTACCATTTTTTTGTTGCCGGCCTGCCTTTTATTTACATCGTTTATTATCAGCTCCTGCGAAAAACAGGATATTACTTTTGGAAGCGGTTTTATTGATAATACCATCACCAATCTTGTGCTGGTTGATACGGTTACGGTGAATGTTTCTACTGTTTATGTAGATTCATTTGTAACCTCCGGTACACATTCCATTTTAGCAGGTAAGTATAAAGATGAAAAATTCGGAACCATTGCATCGCAGTCATTTGTTCAGCTGGGCTTGCCATCCAATACCACCTACGATATTCCCAATGGTTCTGTTTTTGATTCGCTGGAAGTAATCCTGAAATTAAACAAGAGCTTTTACGGCGATACGTTGGTACCCTATAAACTGTCTGTTTACCAGTTAAGTCAGCAGATAGCTTATTCAACAGCCCAATACAGTTTTTTCAATAATAATAGCTGGCCGTATTCCAATACAACACTTGGAAGCAGCGAGATGATAATTAATCCTTCTACAAGAGATACCTTGGCAATAAAATTATCTCCGGCGCTTGGGCAAGAGCTGTTTTACAAATTGCAAAACAAAACCATCGAAGTGCAAACTGTTGATCAGTTCGTAAATTATTTCAAAGGCCTGGCCTTTGTTGGTGGCACTAATAACAATTGCATTATTGGGTTTAAAGACAGTCTTACCATGCGGTTGCACTACCAAAAGCCCGGCGTATTTTCCGAAAGTGCAATCATCGATTTTGGAATCAATCAAATCAATTACCAGTTTAATAATATTACCTCCGACAGATCAGGTACAGCGATTGCGGCATTGGGTCCATCCAATAAGCAACTGGCTGCATCAGCTACCGGTAATGCCGGATACAGCCAATATATTTCAGGGGCTGTTACCAGGCTTAGTTTTCCTTACCTGAAAGATTTATACCAGTTACCTGATTTTTTAAAAATTGTAAAGGCGGAGCTGGAAATAAAGCCTGTGCAAAACAGTTTCTTAAATTATTACCGGCTGCCGCCGACGCTGCGTTTGTCAGCTACCGATCAAACAAACCTGTTGGGTACTGATCTCACCACTATTGCGGGGTCGTCAGCCGTTGTTCAATATGGAAATCTTTACATAGATAATTTATATGGCACCAGCACGGCATACACGTACGATGTAACCAGTTACCTGCAGGCACTGTTACCAAACACAGAAGGAAGCAAAAACGGGTTGCTGGTTTTACCGCCTGATGCCACTGTAATTTTTAACAGGCTGCTGATTGCAAACGCTGCAAACGGCGCCAATAAAACCCAGGTAAAAATTTATTATGCGGCTGTTAAATAAAAAAAGAATGTCAGAGAATAAAAGAGTTAGTCTTATTGCAATTTGTTTAATGATGTCCGCAATTGCGCAGGGGCAGAATAACAGTTCGCCCTATTCTGTGTTGGGTATCGGCGATATTGAAACCAGCTATTTTAACAAGTATACCGGCATGGCTAATGCAGGCGTTGCGTTGGGCGATGAGCGTTACATCAACAATAGCAATGCGGCTTCGCTTACGCAGTTGCGGGAACACTTTTTTGCTTTTGAAACTTCCACGCGTTTTAAGCAGGTAGTGTACACAGGGGCGGGCGTTGTTGCACCTGATAATAAAACAACCGATTTTGCGGTGCGCAGGGTAAACCTGGCGGCTAAGCTTACAAAAAACTGGGGCAGCAGCATGGGCCTGATGCCTTTTAGTACAGCAGCTTTCAACTTTTCAACCAGTAAAACTATACAGGGAACATTGCTGAATGTAGATGCCAGTTACCAGGGCCAGGGTGGTGTTAACCAATTTTATTGGTCCAATGGTTATAAGGTTACAAAAAATACTTCTATTGGTGTTACCTCGTCTTTATTATTTGGTTCTATCAATCAAACAGAAGATATCCTGAGCAACGACTTAACATCTGATTTGGTTACCAAAAGCAATCTTTATTTACGTAATTATTATTTTAATTTTTCATTACAGACCAAATTAAAGCTGGGTAAAAAATGGCAATCAACCTATGGGATGACTTATACTCCCAAAACATCCTTGTATGTAGAACATTCCCTGATTGTTACAGATGGCAATACACAGATTAAAAATGAGATACTTAAAAATGATTTTTTTACATTGCCCGAAACCATCAATGCCGGCTTTGCTCTAATTAATAAGGGCATATATACTTACACTGTTAATGCACAAACACAAAACTGGAGTTCACTCAAATATGCCGGCAGCGGCTACCAACTTGTAAACAGCAATAAGTTGTCACTTGGCTTTCAGCATTCACAAAGGGCCAGAAATCCTTATGGTGTAGAATATGAAAAAGGCTTTTTTCAAATGGGTTTGTATGCGGGCAACTCCTACCTGAAAATGGATGGCCACCAGATAACTGATTTTGGTGGAAGTATCGGCTTTTCAAGAAACTCAAAAAGCAGTCCGCTGGGCTATGTTATATCGCTGGAAGCGGGCAGAAGAGGCACCACAGCTACCAGCCAGTTAAGTGAGAATTATTTCAATATCAATCTCACGCTGTCGTACCTGGAATATTTATTTGGAGGAAGGAAATATTACTAAGAATTAGCCTGACATTGCTTTAGAATACTTTCAGGCAGTGCTATCAAAGCTGTGATTAATTATTATTCCTACCCAAACTAAAGTGGGGGCAACCCGACTGCTTCAAAGTCAGGCTAGCCTCGCAACGATACTTCATTTCGTTCGTTTATTTTTTACTTGAGTCATGCTTCGAAAAGGCTTGTTTATCTTGATGAATCCATGTCAGTTTATAACCAGTCTCCATAACGTTCATGTTCCAATCTCTTCTCGTTTGAATGATTTGTTCAGGAAGGCTTGCAATCCAAATAGCAATAGCAATGATTAGTGTTGAAAAAGTCCATAATAGTGCAGTTATCAACTTCGAAACTTTAATTTTTATCAGATAATGTTTGACTAGAAATACTGATAGAAAGCAAATGAAAAAGTAAACGACGAAGTCTACTAAAAATTCTACAATAAAAATCTGAAGTGACATTGAAGTATGCCATCCGTCACTTATGTATGCTAACGGGAATCCAACCATCATTGTGTCGGGAGCATCAACTGGCAAAACAGTAATTGTTCCAAATAAAACAATTGTCAAAGGGAGTATAAGTCGCCATATCAATTGTTTTAAAGTCATATAAAAGGGCTCTGATTAAATGATGCACAACCGATAGAAGACTACGTCTGTGAACTATTTTATGAGTTGTTCCAAGATGTAATAAAAGCGTTTAAAGCCTAATTCAATTGCAGCGCCGGTAACCTGTAGGCCTGTGAATCATACACAAATAATTCATCAATTTCTACTGTCCAGTAATTATATAAAGATGATTGCTCCAGGTAGTTTTGTACTTCTTTTTTATCAGCTGCATTTATAATCATCCAGGAACGTTGCGTTTCCATGCTGACAGCATAGTAATCGATGATATTTTTATCAATCAGTCCGTTGATGTAAATGCGGTGTGTTGGTACCAGTTTCATAAATTCTTCATCCATATAAAAACGGATGGTAACCTGGAATTTGCTGAGTTTTTCGTCGTTTATATTTTCCATTCCACAATACTGTTTGTCCACTCCTTTTTATGCGGAGCAGTTATTTTAATGTAGTTATCCGTATAGCCTTCTGCCATTCCATTTTTATCAGGGTTTTCAAACAGCACTTTTCTTGTTTCCCCAATGTGCTGATTGGTAAAATGCTGCAGCTTGCGGTAACTGAGGTTACGCAGCTGTTTGTTTCTTTCGTTGCGAACGAAAACAGGTACTACTTGTTGCATATCCATTGCTAAAGTATTGGCCCTTTCCGAGTAAGTAAATACATGCAAATAGCTAATATCAAGATCTATCAAAAAGTCGACCGTTTCTTTAAAGTCTGCATCTGTTTCGCCGGGAAAGCCCACAATTACATCCACCCCAATGGCACAATGCGGCATCAGCGCCTTTATCAGGCCAACACGTTCCGCATATAATTCTTTTTTATAACGGCGGCGCATCAGCCCAAGTATTTTATTACTGCCACTTTGCAGGGGAATATGAAAATGCGGCATGAATTTTTTACTGTTGCTCACAAATTCAATAATCCCGTTGGTTAATAAATTGGGCTCAATAGAAGAGATACGGTACCGCTCAATTCCTTCTACGTTATCCAGTTCCTGGATCAACTCAAAAAAACTTTCTTCCTTCTTTTTTCCGCCAAAGCTGCCCTTGCCAAAATCGCCCAGGTTGATGCCGGTTAAAACAATTTCTTTGGCGCCTTTTGCTGCAATGTCTTTTACTTCCGTTAGTACTTTTTCAATCGGGTTGCTCCTGCTTTTGCCCCTCGCCATCGGGATGGTACAAAAAGAACAATTGTAGTCGCAGCCATCCTGCACTTTTAAAAAAATGCGGGTTCGGTCGTTAATGGAATGTGCCGCCGTAAACTCATTTACATCGGCAATATCGCAGCTGCATATTTTAGTACTGTCGCCTTTGGTAAAATCTTTTAAATGTTGCGAAATATTAAATTTTTCTGCAGCACCCAATACAAGGTCAACACCGGGTATGGCTGCTATTTCAACGGGCTTTAGCTGGGCATAGCAACCGGTAATCACTACGGTGGCTTCCGGTGCTTTTTTTTGTATACGGCGCACCAGTAACCGGCATTCCTTGTCTGCATTATCAGTAACTGAACAGGTATTGATTACGTACACATCAGCAATTTCCGTAAAGTCTTTTTTTACAAAACCATCGTTTTCCAGTAACCGCCCTATAGAAGATGTTTCTGAAAAATTTAGCTTGCAGCCAAGCGTATGTAGCGCCACTGTTTTATTCATACACTGCAAAGATACAACAGGATGTTTTATTGCATAGATCCGTTGATTTGAATTGTATGGGCGTTCCCATGGCGGGCCGGGCTTTACGCTTCAGGTCCGGCACAAGGCCTGCACGCAAACCTTCACCGGGCTTTCCGCTGCAATCCCTAACGCTACCTGCGGGCAACTTTACACTTTTTTGAAAAGGTGTAAACTTTATGACTGGTGTAAACTATATGACCGTTAGTGAGTAAATTGCGCCATGTTTAAAAAATACCTTCCTTATTTTGTCTTACTGGCCGCCGGCTTTTTGCTTTGGTGGGTTAAAACGCACCAGGCCAGCAGTTACCCCAAGCTAAAAAATAACAATACAGAAATAACTGTTCCGGCGGTAAAACCCGCTGACGATTTTAACAGGAACGTACAACGGATCATCTATAGCAAACATGCCCATTGCCGCATGGATTGCAGGCATATTGATGAGAGTGAAGTAAAGGAAATATTAGCCACAGGCACAGTAAACGTTAACAAAATCGAAGAAGACCCAAGGGGAAAAACCTACCCGCTGGAGGGCATCACGCACGATAAACAACATGTTCGCATAGTTTTTGCTCCCAAGGAAAATAATACGGTAGAAGTAGTAACTTGCATAGACCTTGATACGGAATGGCCTTGTAATTGTAAATAGATTTTTTCACATTTAGCATGCATAAAACTGTGTAAGTTTGTGCCTTAACGATTGAGGATATCATGAAAATAAAATCTTTTTTTGCAAAGCCATTCGCTGGTTACATCAACAAGCAAATAAAAAAAAGTATCGAGACCGCTGTAGAAGACCAGCAATCTATCTTTAACGACCTCATCAAAACAGCTTCCAAAACTGTATTCGGAAAAGAACACGGCTTCGCCGACATAAAAACGCACGAAGATTTTGTCCGGCAGGTTCCCATCAGGGACTACGAAGAATTTAAACCTTACATCGAAAAAATAAAGGAAGGCAAACACAATATTTTGTGGAAAGGTCAACCAATTTATTTTGCTAAAACCAGTGGCACCACCAGCGGGGTAAAATATATTCCCATAACAAAAGATTCTATTCCCAACCATATCAACACGGCCCGAAATGCACTGCTGATGTATATGTCAGAAACCGGCAATACAAAATTTGCCGATGGTAAAATGATTTTTCTAAGCGGTTCGCCTGAACTGGAACGCATTGGCGGCATCCCGACAGGCAGATTAAGTGGTATTGTAAATCATCATGTACCAAAATATTTACGTGCCAACCAGTTACCCAATTACGAAACCAACTGCATTGAAGAGTGGGAGACGAAGCTGGATAAAATTGTGCAGGAAACCATCGAACAAAATATGACGCTCATTAGTGGCATACCACCTTGGATGCAAATGTATTTTGACAGGCTTGCGGAAAAAAGCGGTAAAAAAATAGGCGACCTGTTCCCCAATTTTAGCGTCATGGTACAGGGCGGTGTAAACTTTGAACCTTATAAAGCCAAGCTGAACGAAAGCATTGGCCGCAAAATAGATTGCATAGAGTTATACCCTGCGAGTGAAGGCTTTTTTGCTTTCCAGGATTCGCAGGAAGCAGAAGGATTGTTGCTGAACACTGACAGTGGAATATTTTTTGAATTTGTACCTGCAGGTGAAATCTTTAATGAAAACCCCACCAGGCTTACATTGAAAGATGTGAAAGTGGGCGAGAACTATGCACTTGTTATCAGTAACAATGCCGGTTTGTGGGCATACAATATTGGCGATACCATTAAGTTTGTCTCTACTAATCCTTATCGCATATTGGTGACCGGCAGAACCAAACATTTTATTTCTGCGTTTGGCGAACATGTAATTGGCGAAGAAGTAGAAGCAGCGTTAATGAAAGCCGCCAATGAAGAAAACATCCATATAACAGAATTTACTGTAGCTCCGATGATATCAACCAATGGCGGTAAAAGCTATCATGAATGGTTTATAGAATTTGAAAATGCACCAACTGATTTAAATGCATTTGCCCGGAAAATAGATGACAACTTACGCACAAAAAATGTGTATTACGATGATTTAATTGCCGGTAATATTTTACAGCAATTAAAAATAGCACCTGTAAAAAAGAATGGTTTTATCGACTATATGAAAA
Source organism: Ferruginibacter sp. (assembly GCF_028288465.1). Taxonomy (GTDB): domain Bacteria; phylum Bacteroidota; class Bacteroidia; order Chitinophagales; family Chitinophagaceae; genus Ferruginibacter. The sequence continues at coordinate 16,988 of NZ_JAQBNR010000067.1, forward strand.
GCGTTGGTAAGCTGGGTGGACAAAATAAAGTGCCAAGGCTAAGCAACGACCGTAAAATTGCGGAAGAACTGCAACCGTTTATATTAAACAACAGGATTGCTTTTGCCTGATGGCGCTCAATGCCAATGCGGAAACTAAAGCTTTGGTTAACAACTACGCCAATAAAAGTTTTGTAAATTTTAGCACATTTGATTTATAAAATGTTATACATTTGCATCTGCTGAATAACAAAATCAACAAGTGAAGCAAAACAGACCATATAATACTCACAACCAGGCGGCTGAAATTATTTTTTCAGCGATGAATGCATTGGTTACATGCCCCCGACGTAGTCCTGGATGCTGATAGGCCGAGCACTTGAAACCTGCCCCTGTCAGTGAAAAAATCTCCAAAAAACAGGTTCTTACAAATTCTTATTTACACAACAGTTCAATTTTATACAATTGGAAACGAATAACATCATAGTTAGGGTTGCCACTTCAAGCGACAGCCATTATGCTACTACTATTACCGCCGAAATGGAATCTTCTGCAAAAGCCCGTGGTACCGGTATAGCCAAACGTTCTCCCGAATACATCGAGAAAAAGATCAATGAAGGCAAGGCTGTAATAGCCGTAACCACCGATGGCGAGTGGGTTGGCTTCTGTTACATTGAGGCCTGGGGGCATGATCAGTTTGTTGCCAACAGCGGTTTAATCGTGGCACCAGCGTTTAGAAAAAGCGGCGTTGCAAAACAAATCAAGCGCAGGATATTTGATTTGAGTAAAGAGAAATATCCCACTTCAAAAATATTTGGTTTAACTACTGGCCTTGCTGTGATGAAAATAAACAGCGACCTGGGATATGAACCCGTAACATATTCTGAATTAACAGATGATGAAGAGTTTTGGGCAGGCTGTAAAAGCTGTGTGAACTACGATATTTTGATGAGCAAGGAAAGAAAAAACTGTATGTGTACGGCCATGTTGTACGATCCTGCAGATCATTATGAGCCTGAAGAAACAAAAGAAGACTTTAAGCAGCATTCAAAATTATACGAACGTTTTATGCATGTAAAGCAAAGCCGTTTGTTGAAGTTGTTAAAGAAAAAAGATGGCGGTGGCAGTTTGCCAAAATCTTTATTGAAGTATTTCAATTTGGTATAAATAAATTTTAAATAATGGATCAAGCAGCATCGGATTTAAAAAATGTGGCCACGGCCGGAACCGCACAAAAACGTAAAATTGTACTCGGCTTTAGTGGCGGATTAGATACTTCTTTTTGCGTAAAATATTTAACCATTGATAAAGGGTACGAGGTACATTCGGTAATTGTAAACACCGGTGGTTTTACACCGGAAGAATTAAAGACGATCGAACAGCATGCCTACACGTTGGGCGTTACAACGCATACTACAGTTGATGCAGTAAAAGATTATTACGATACCATTATTAAATACCTGGTTTTTGGAAATTGCTTAAAAAACAACACCTACCCGTTAAGCGTGAGTGCAGAAAGATTAAGCCAGGCGTTGCATATAGCCGCCCACGCCAAAGCGTTGAATGCGGGTGGGGTAGCGCATGGCAGCACCGGCGCCGGTAACGACCAGGTGAGGTTTGACATGATTTTTCATATCCTGATTCCGGGTGTTGAAATCATTACACCCATAAGGGATTTAAAATTGAGCCGCGAGGAGGAAATTACTTACCTGAAGGAAAAGGGTGTTGAAATGAATTTCGCTAAAGCCGTTTATTCCATCAATAAAGGTTTGTGGGGAACAAGTGTAGGTGGGGTAGAAACATTGAAAAGCAAAGGCATTTTGCCGGAAGAAGCATGGCCAACACAGGTAACAAAAACAGGCACTGAAGAAGTGAAACTGGGTTTTATAAAAGGAGAATTAAAAAGCGTTAACGACAGGAGCTTCGATCACCCGACAGAAGCCATTCAATACTTGCAAAGCATTGCCGGTGCATACGGCATTGGCCGCGATATACATGTGGGTGATACCATTATTGGCATAAAAGGCCGTGTAGGTTTTGAAGCTGCTGCGCCGATGATTATTTTAAAAGCGCACCATGCATTGGAAAAACACGTGCTCACCAAATGGCAATTAAACTGGAAAGATCAGCTGGCATTGTTTTATGGCAACTGGTTGCACGAAGGACAAATTATGGACCCGGTGATGAGAGATATTGAGGCCTTTTTTGAAAGCAGCCAGCAAACGGTTACAGGGGATGTTTTTGTACAATTAAATCCTTACCGTTTCCAGGTAATTGGGATTGAATCTGCCAATGATTTAATGAGCGATAAGTTTGGTAAATATGGTGAAATGAACACCGGCTTTACAGGCGAAGATGTAAGAGGTTTTAGTAAAATATTTGGTAACCAAACCTCCATTTATCACAAAGTAAAAGAAGCCAACAATGGCCAGTAAAATAAAAGTTGGTATTGTTGGCGGTGCAGGTTACACGGGCGGCGAACTACTGCGCTTATTGATCAACCATCCACAAGTTGACATTGCCTTTATAAACAGCAGCAGCAATGTCGGCAACCCTGTCAGTAAAGTACACGCAGACCTGATTGGCGAAACCGATTTAACCTTCAGCGCAGAGTTAAGCGACGATATTGATGTGCTTTTTTTATGTGTTGGCCACGGCGACGCCAAAAAGTTTTTATCAGAAAATACCATTGCAGACCACATCAAAATAATTGACCTCAGCCAGGATTTCAGGTTGAGTAATAAAGCGACCATTGACAACCGCAACTTTGTTTACGGATTACCTGAATTAAACAGGGAAGCTATCCGTACGGCAAAAAACATTGCCAATCCCGGTTGTTTTGCAACAGCTATTCAGCTGGGTTTATTACCGCTTGCAAACGCTGGTTTATTAAATGAAGTGTACACGACCGGCATTACCGGATCAACAGGCGCGGGACAGGCATTAAGCGTTACATCGCATTTCAGCTGGCGGGCAAATAATATACAAGCTTATAAAACGCTGGAACATCAGCACCTTGGCGAGATAGGGCAGTCCTTGTTACAACTGCAGAAGAATGACGATATCGACATTAGTTTTGTTCCGTGGCGGGGAGATTTTACAAGAGGTATTTTTATCAGCTCCACTTTAAAATGCGATTTAAGCATTGAGGAATTGACCGTGTTGTTTGAAAATTTTTATTCAACGCATCCCTTTGTAGCCGTCAGCAAGGCACCGATATTTTTAAAACAGGTTGTCAACACCAATAAGTGCGTGATTCAGCTGGAAAAAGTGGGGACTAAATTAGTAGTTCATTCTGCGATTGATAATTTACTAAAAGGCGCCAGCGGCCATGCGGTTCAAAACATGAATCTGTTATTTGGGCTGGAAGAGACTGCTGGCTTGAAATTGAAAGCTGCGTGGTTTTGAGAAAGTTGTAAGTGGTAAGTAGTAGGTTATAAGTTGTAAACTCACGGGTATGCAAAATTATAAAGATTTAAAAGTTTGGGAGAAGGCGCATCAATTTACATTGAATGTATATGGCTTAAGTAAACTTTTTCCTAAAGAAAAAATTTATAGCCTTACGAGTCAGTTGCGACGGGCAGCCTCATCTGTTCCTGCAAATATTGCAGAAGGCTGCGGTAAGAATACTAAACCAGACTTTGCAAGATATTTGAATACAGCATTGGGATCAGCGAATGAAGCGGAATACTTTATTTTACTGTCGAAGGATTTAGGGTACCTGCAAATGGATAAATACGAGGGTTTGACAGTATCAATAAATGAAATTAAAGCTATGCTGATTGCATTGATTTTAAAAGTAAGACCCACTGCCATTTCCTGAAGATCAAAATGAACTTCTATACAGATGGTCTTACTTACAACTTATCACTTATAACTTATAACTAACATGCATCTATTCGACGTATATCCCCTCAATGACATCACCATCGTAAAAGCAGCAGGCTCCTACGTTTGGGACGACAAAGATCAAAAATATTTAGACCTTTATGGTGGCCATGCGGTAATTTCTATCGGCCACACGCATCCGCATTATGTGCAACGTTTGGAAGATCAGTTGCATAAAGTTGGCTTCTATTCCAACTCCATAAAAATTCCATTACAGGTAGAACTGGCGAAAAAATTAGGCGAAGTTTCAGGCAAGGAAGATTACCAGTTATTCCTGTGTAATTCCGGTGCGGAAGCAAATGAAAATGCGCTGAAGCTGGCTTCTTTTTACAATGGCAGGAAAAAAATCATTGCTTTCAGCAAAGCCTTTCATGGCAGAACATCTTTAGCCGTTGCTGTTACCGACAACCCATCTATTGTAGCGCCGGTAAACCAAACCGATAATGTTATCTTTCTTCCCTTTAATGATGAAGCCGCACTGGAAGAAGCATTTAAGCAGGAGCAAATTTGTGCTGTGATCATTGAAGGCATCCAGGGAGTTGGCGGCATCAATGTAGCATCAGACAGTTTTCTGCAAAAAATAAGAAGCCTGTGTGATAAATACAATGCAGTATACATTGCCGATTCAGTTCAATGCGGTTACGGCAGAACAGGCAAGTTTTACAGTCACGACCACAGTGGTGTAAACGCCGATATATACACCATGGCAAAAGGAATGGGTAATGGTTTTCCTGTGGCCGGTATTTCCATAGCGCCAAAAATTCATGCAAAATATTTTATGCTGGGTACAACTTTTGGCGGCAATCATCTGGCATGTGCAGCTGCACTTGCCGTACTGGAAGTAATGGAAAAAGATGCATTGATGAAGAATGCCGAAACAGTTGGAAATTACCTGATTACTGAATTAAAAAAACTTTCCAAAATTAAAGAAGTAAGAGGCCGTGGGTTAATGATCGGGATAGAGCTGCCGGAAGAATTAAAAGACGTGAAAAAGAACCTGTTGTTCAAACACAAAATATTTACGGGTGAAGCAAAGCCTTACGTGATCAGGTTATTGCCGGCATTGAATATTACAAAAGTGGAAGCGGATATTTTTTTAGAAGCATTCAAGGAAGAGCTTAAGGCTGAAAGCTGAAAGCCTAAGGCTGAAGGCAAAAAGCTATATGCAGCTAATAGCAAATATTAACGGTTAAATCATCGCAGTTCCGAAACAGCATTTTTTAATAAGATGAGAGATTATAGAAAATATGATGTCTGGGTTAAATCGCATGAGCTTGTTTTGTTTATTTACAAGGAAGTTTTAGCATCTTTTCCAATAAATGAGAAGTATGATCTTCTTTCTCAATTGAAAAGGGCGGCTTATTCAATTCCCTTAAATATTGTAGAGGGATGCGGCCGTAGTACTGACAAGGACTTTGTGCATTTTCTTGATATTTCTTTAGGTTCGGCTCAGGAAACAGAATATTGTTTATTGCTTGCTTTTGACTTGCAATATATTAATAACGAAATTTACCAATTGTCAAATAGCAAAGTAAATTCTGTTAAAGCAATGCTTATAAATTTAATAAAATCAATAAGAAAATAGTTATTAATTAACCATACTGTATGCTTTCAGCTTTCAGCTTTACGCTTTGAGCTTTTAGCCTTCAGCTTTCAGCTTTAAGAATGAAAAATTTTATTTCTGTAAACGATGTACCGGATATCAATGCGCTTGTTGCAAAGGCATTGGCTTACAAAAAAAATCCATTTGCAGACAGGACGTTGGGTGCAGACAAACGCATTGGATTGTTGTTTTTAAACCCAAGCCTGCGTACCCGTTTAAGTACACAGGTAGCCGCAAAAAACCTGGGTATGGAAGCCATTGTTTTTAACGTAGATAAAGAAGGCTGGGCGTTGGAATTTGAAGAAGGCGCTATCATGAGTGGCAACACGGTGGAGCATGTAAAAGATGCAGCGCCGATTCTCGGGCAGTACTTTGATATTTTATGTATCCGCACATTTCCTTCATTAAAAAACAGGGAAGATGATTACAGCGAATTGGTGATGAATTCATTCGTGCAATATGCCGGTGTGCCCATCATAAGTTTGGAAAGTGCCACGCTGCATCCTTTACAATCACTCACGGATATTCTTACCATAAAAGAAACATTTGCTGCAACACATAAGCCTAAAATTGTATTAACCTGGGCACCACATGTAAAGCCGTTGCCGCAGTGCGTAGCCAATTCATTCGCCCAGTGGGTAAATGCCTGGGGTGAGGCGGATTTTGTAATTACGCACCCGGAGCATTATGAATTAAGTGAGCAGTACACCAAAGGGGCAACTATTAATACCAACCAGAATGATGCATTGAAGGATGCCGATTTTGTGTATGTAAAAAACTGGAGCACTTACAATGATTATGGAAAAATTTACAGCAACGACCCTGCATGGATGCTGACAGAAGATAAAATAAAACTGACCAACAATGCAAAAGTGATGCATTGTTTACCTGTTCGCAGAAATGTAGAATTGAGCGATGAAATATTAGACAGTGAAAACAGCCTGGTTACAAAGCAAGCTGGTAACAGGGTTTGGGCAGCGCAGGCGGTAATTTCAGAAATATTAAGCGGACTTTAATGGAACAGCTTTTTGTTATAAAAATAGGAGGTAATGTAATCGATGATGAGAAAAATCTCGCTGCATTCCTGCAAAATTTTGCCTCCATCAAGGCCAAAAAAATACTGGTGCATGGCGGTGGAAAGATTGCTACAAAAATAGGGGAACAATTAGGTATTGTATCCAATTATGTAAATGGCAGAAGGATTACGGATGAAGCGACTATTGATTTAGTGACGATGGTGTATGGCGGCTTGGTGAATAAAAAAATAGTTGCTCAATTGCAATCCCTGCAATGCGATGCGATTGGTTTAACAGGTGCCGATGCGAATATTATCCCCGCGGTTAAGCGGCCAGTAAAAGATATTGATTATGGATTTGTTGGCGATGTAGAAAAAGAAAAGATCGCTGTAAAAAATTTAGAAGTATTACTGGCGAATAATTTCACGCTGGTGATTGCGCCACTAACACATGATGGGAAAGGCCAGATGCTCAATACCAATGCGGATACCGTTGCTTCTTCACTGGCAGTAGCTTTATCAGCCAGTTATAATGTAAGGCTGATTTATTGTTTTGAAAAGAACGGCGTGCTGGAAAGCGTAGCCGATGAAAATTCAGTGATTACATTAATTACGAAAGAAAAATACCAGCAACTGCTGGCAGACAAAAAATTATTCGACGGCATATTGCCAAAAATTGACAATGCATTTGCAGCCATCAACAGTGGCGTAAAGGAAGTACTGATTGGCCATGCAAATGATTTATTACAAAACGTTACACCCGATACAAAAGGAACTTTAATAAAATGATGACAACAACCGAATTATACAACGAAGCGGTAGGGTTGCTAAAGCAATTGATTGCGACTCCGTCTTTCTCCAAAGAGGAAAATGATACCGCAGAAATAATTTGTGCCTTTTTTAAAAAGCACGATGTTCCTTTTGCCAGGGTGGGCAATAATATCTATGCAAAAAACAGGTATTATGATGTTAACAAACCTTCCATCCTGTTAAATTCTCACCATGATACCGTATTGCCGAATAAGGGATACACAATGGATCCTTTTACGCCGGTTGAAAGAGATGGTAAATTATTTGGTTTGGGCAGTAACGATGCCGGAGGTTGCCTGGTGTCGCTGATGGCTACTTTTTTACATTTTCACAACCAGCCGGATACTACACATAATGTGGTATTTGCGGCAAGTGCCGAAGAAGAAATCAGCGGGGTAAATGGTATAGAGCTGGTGTTGCCTTACCTGGGTAATATCAATTTTGGTATTGTGGGCGAACCAACCAAACTTGAAATGGCGGTTGCCGAAAGAGGCCTGATGGTAATTGATTGTCTTGCTATTGGCCGTGCAGGCCATGCGGCCCGTGCTGAAGGAGAGAATGCCTTGTATAAAGCAGTCGACGATATTAACTGGATAAGAAATTATAAGTTTGATAAAGAGAGCAGCCTGCTGGGCGAATCGCGGCTAACCGTGACCGTTATTGATACAGACAACAAGCAACACAATGTTGTACCGGCGCAATGCAAGTTTGTAATTGATGTACGAGTAAACGAATTGTACACTTTTGATGAAATACTGGATGCATTAAAGACAAATTTAAAAAGCCAGTTTAAGCCCCGTACAACCAGGATGAAATCAACTTCTATTCCTTTGGATCATCCATTGGTATTGGCAGGCATCAAATTGGGCAAAGGGTATTATGGATCACCCACCACATCTGATAAAGCATTGATGCCATTCCCAACTTTAAAAATGGGGCCGGGTGACAGCGCCAGAAGTCACACTGCAGATGAATTTATCTACCTGGCAGAAATTCAGAATGGTATTAAGACGTACATACAATTGGTGGAGCAAATTGTGTAAATTGATTCATGGTTGGAATTGAAAATTTAATCTAAATCTGATTTTATGTTGCGCCAAATAGAAAATGATTTTGGAACAGCTAGCTGATACAGCCATGATCTGCAAATAAATAATACAAACAACAAAAACAAACTAATTGAAACTCTGGCAAAAAGATAAAGCATCCTTAAAGGAAGTAGAAAAATTTACGGTAGGCAATGACCGTGACCTTGATATTTACCTGGCACCTTTTGATGTGCTGGGTTCGCTGGCACATACAAAAATGCTGGAGTCGGTAGGTTTACTAACGAAAGATGAGTTGGTAGTGTTAGAAGTGGCGTTAAAAGAAATTTATGCCCAAATAACCAAAGGAGGTTTTAAATTAGACGATGGGGTAGAGGACATTCACAGCCAGGTGGAACTGATGCTCACCCAAAAGCTGGGTGATATTGGTAAAAAAATCCATAGCGCCAGGAGCAGGAACGACCAGGTATTAGTTGACCTGAAATTATTTCTGCGAAGCGAAATTGAAAAACTGGTACACAGTACAAAAGAGTTTTTTGATCTGCTGATTGCGCAGAGCGAAAAATATAAAGACGATTTGCTACCCGGTTATACGCATTTGCAACTCGCTATGCCTTCCTCTTTCGGTTTATGGTTTGGTGCGTACGCAGAGAGTTTAACAGATGATTTGCTTACGCTGGAAGCTGCTTATAAAATTGTCAACAAAAATCCGCTTGGTTCCGCGGCAGGGTATGGTTCTTCTTTTCCCATCAACCGCACCATGACTACGCAGTTACTTGGATTTGAAAATTTGAATTACAATGTAGTGTATGCTCAGATGGGCCGCGGTAAAACGGAACGCATTGTAGCATCTGCATTGGCCAATATTGCTGCAAGTCTTTCCAAACTCAGTATGGACGCCTGTTTATACCTCAACCAGAATTTTGCTTTCATCAGTTTTCCGGATGAATTAACAACCGGCAGCAGCATTATGCCGCATAAAAAGAACCCGGATGTATTTGAATTGATCCGTTCTCATTGCAACCGCATACAGGCTTTGCCCAACGAGATTATGCTGATGACAACCAACCTGCCATCAGGGTATCAAAGAGATTTACAACTACTAAAAGAACACATCATTCCGGCATTTGAAAATCTGCAAAACTGCCTGCGAATGGCCGGGCTGATGCTGAGCAATGTTGAAGTAAAGCGGAATCTTTTACAGGATGAAAAATACAAGTATCTCTTTAGTGTGGAAGAAGTAAATAAACTGGTGCTGCAGGGTATACCTTTCAGGGATGCCTATAAAAAAGTGGGGCTTGATATTGAGGCCGGCAAATTTAATTATACGCCGGTAACAGCTCATACACACGAAGGTTCCATCGGCAATTTATGCAACCAGCAAATTCAGCAAATGATGGACGAGGTGATTAAAAAATTCAATTTCAACAAAGTAAATGAAGCCATTGAAACATTGCTTGCCTGATCGCTTCTTTTCATAAAATAAACAGCCTTCTTTTGATTATCCCTAGTCTGTATTGCAAGGAATAATATCTTTGCAAAAATTATTGTTTGCCGGTGACAGATTATCTTTTATTTATTGATACAGAAGCTTCCGGCTTACCCAAAAAATGGACCCTTCCTTACAGTGTTCCCGATAACTGGCCGCATGCGGTACAAATTTCCTGGCTGATATTTACAAAGACCGGCGAAAAGATTAAAGAAGAAAATCACTACATCAATAACAATGATTTTGACATCTCGCCGGGGGCATTAAATATTCACGGCCTCACCAAACAGTTTCTGCAACAAACAGGGATGCCCCGCAAGGATTTATTGCTACTACTTTCAAAAGATCTGCAACAATACGAACCTATGGTTGTTGGACACTTTACAGAGCTTGATTACCGGGTCATTGGCGCTGATTATTTCAGGGAAGCACTGGAAAATCCTCTGGAGAAATTAAGTACTTTTTGCATCATGAAAGCTACCCAGCATCTGCAACAAAATCCGGAAAGTAAATTCTTACGACTGGGAAATTTATACGAATTACTTTTTAAGCGACCATTGTTAAGTCAGCACAATGCAATGGTGGATGCTACTGCAACAGCGGAATGTTTTTTTGAACTGGTAAAAAGAAAAGAAATTTGCAGCTTTACACAACCACCCATTCAGTTTAAACAGTACGAAAAAAATAGCAAAAAATCGGGTTGGTTAATTGCTGTACTGTTTCTTTTAATAAGTGCCTTTTTAATAGCCAGTCATTATGGATAACCGGATTAGTTTTCTTAAAACAGTAGTGCCTTTTAATTTATTGCCGCAAGACGTACTTGAGCATACTGCGGGGTTATTGGGCGAAGTGCACTATCCTAAAGACGCCACCATCTATCACCAGGAAACTACACGGTTAAAAGGGGTTGATATTATAGCAGCCGGTGAATATGAAACTTTTTTTTATGACAGCAGCCACAATAAAAGACTGGTAGAAATATTTAAACCGGGCGATTGCTTTGGTGGTATTTCAGAACTGTTGAACGGAAGAAAATCATTAACTACTGTTATTGTAAAAAAGGACACGGTGGTGTATACCTTGCCCAGGAAGGCTTTCAATGCGTTGTGCCGGGAGCACGAAGCTTTTTACCAGCATTTCACAGATTCATTCGGCAAAAGAATGCTCAACGAAGAGTTTGCGCATTTTTATAAAAACCCTACCAACTTCGAAAAGAGTTTTATCTCATCAGAACAATTGTATTCGCTTCGCATTGAGAGCATAGAGTACAGGGAAATTATATGGTGCCGGGCAGATACGCCGGTGTACCAGGCGGCTATTGTGATGGGCCAGCAAAAAATAAGTTGCCTGTTTGTAAAAAATGAACAAAGCAAAATAATTGGCTTTGTAACGGATATTACCATCAGGGATAATGTGGTTGCCAAACAAGCCAGTTTTGAAAGCCCGGTCAGCAGTATTATGGATAGTCCGGTAGCTTCTATAAATGTGCATGCTTTTGTTTACGAAGCCGTGCTGAATATGTTCCGCACAAAAAAACGTTACCTGCTCGTCGAAAAAAATGGCGAGTATATTGGTTTTATCAGTCGCAATAAATTGATGAGTGAACAAGGCCAGTCGCCGTTGGTATTCATTCAATCGGTAAAACAAGCTTTATCAATTGATGAGCTGAAACGCAAGTGGGAAGCGGTTCCGAGGCTGGTAACCCAGTTGCTGGAACGTGGTGTACATGCTGCCATCGTTAACCAGGTCATCACAACAGTATCAGATACAATTGCTATCAAAGTGATTGAAACCGTCACCAGGCAAATGGGGCCTGCACCGGCAAAATTTGTTTTTATGGTGCTGGGCAGCGAAGGACGTAAAGAACAAACGTTGAAAACAGACCAGGACAATGCCATTATTTATGAAGACAAAGCCAATGAACACAGGGAAGAGGTAAGGGAATATTTTCTGGAATTTGCAACGATGGTTTCCGGGCATTTAAATACGATTGGGTTTAGTTATTGTACCGGCGGTTATATGGCACAAAATCCCAAGTGGACACACTCTTTATCGCACTGGAAAAATAATTACCTGGCCTGGATGAACGAAAGTTTACCCGAGACAGTAATGCAGATAGCAACATTTTTTGATTGCCGTTATATTTACGGAGATGAAAATATCATGAAAGAGCTGGAAGCTTTTCTGGATGAACAATTGCAGAATCCTATGGACAGGCTGTTTCATTTTATGGCGAAGAACGCACTGCAGTACGAGCCGCCTCTTACGCCTTTCTTCAAAAGTATCCGAACATTTAAAGTAGATAAAAAAGAAGTATTTGATATTAAAAAAGCCATGACGCCCATCGTTGACCTGGTAAGGGTATATGCATTGAAAAGCCGCATCTTTGAACCAAACACCGGTGAAAGATTAAAGGCCTTAAAAGACAAACAGGTGTTCACTGAAAGTGAAGTAACAGAGCTACTACAGTCATACTATTACTTAATGGGGCTCCGCCTTAAAACACAGTCACAGCATATTATCCACGATCATTTGCCACCGGATAATTACATAATGCCTCAACAATTATCAAAAATAGACCAGCTTACTTTGAAGGAAATTTTCAAAACCATTGAAAATTTTCAGTTGCGTATCCGTATGCAGTTTACCGGTAATTTGTTAGGGTAGTACCGTACAAAAAAAGTTGGCTCATTTTTAATTTATAGCATCATTCTTGCAAGTTGTCCGCCTTTGCAGATTAGAAACTTTTTTCTGATCTGAAATGAAGGTGAATACGTTATCATTTGACCATTGTTACCTGAATTTTATTTGCAAACAAATCCTGTAACACACTTAGATATATATAAAATACAACACTGATGCATTTAAAGATTTAAAGATGTAATTTGCCAAATCAAATAATCCATTGATAAAAACCGTTACATTTTTTCCAATTTTCTCAGGTATTAAAAAAATTAAATTATGGCAGACGCCATTCAAAAAAAGCGAATTGCAGTTTTTGGTTCCACGGGTTCCATCGGCACCCAGGCGCTGGAAGTGATTCGGGCAAATCCACAGTCGTTTGAAGCAGAGATTTTAACAGCCCAAACGAACGATGAATTATTGATAAAACAGGCACTTGAATTTAAACCCAATGCCGTTGTTATCGGTGATGAATCCAAATACCAGAAGGTAAAAGATGCACTGGCTTCAGAAAATACAAAAGTTTTTTCCGGCGTAGCCGCATTGGAGGAAGTGGCTGATTTTGATACGTATGATATGATGCTGGCGGGTATTGTAGGCTTTGCAGGTTTAAAACCTACTTTAAAAGCCGTATCAAAAGGCAAAGCTGTTGGGCTGGCAAACAAGGAAACCTTAGTAGTAGCGGGTGAAATTGTAATGCAAAAAGCAATGGAAAACAGGGCCCCTGTAATTCCAGTCGATAGTGAACATTCTGCTATTTTTCAATGCCTGGTTGGTGAAGGAAGAAATAAAATTGAAAAGATAATTTTAACGGCAAGTGGCGGACCTTTTCTAGGTAAGAAACCGAATTTTTTAGTAAATGTAAAAAGGCATCATGCCCTGCAACATCCCAACTGGGCGATGGGTGCTAAAATCAGCATCGACTCGGCAACACTGATGAACAAAGGGCTGGAGATGATAGAAGCCAAATGGCTGTTTAACCTGCAACCCGAACAGATCCAGGTGGTGGTGCATCCGCAAAGTATCATCCATAGCATGGTACAGTTTGAAGATGGCAGTATCAAGGCGCAGATGGGATTGCCCGATATGAAGTTGCCCATTCAATATGCCATGACTTTTCCACAGCGCATTGCCAACGATTTTCCAAGACTGGATTTTAAGAAGTTTAGTACGCTGAATTTTGAAGAGCCGGATGTTAAGACTTTCAGAAATTTATCCCTGGCGACAGAAGCACTTTTTAAAGGTGGTAACATGCCCTGCATATTAAACGCAGCCAACGAAATAGCCGTGTGGGCCTTTCTGCGCAACCTTATCGGCTTTTTGGACATAACGGCGGTTGTGGAACAAGCCATGGAAAAAGTACATTTTATACAAACTCCCACACTTGAACAATATTTTGAAAGTGATGGTGAAGCCCGTAATTTTGCGGCGTCTTTGATAAAGATGTAAAACCTGGAATGCGTTCACAACACAGCCTTTTACAATCACCCATTTTTTTACAATTAAATAACTTCCCGATGCAGTGTGCACGGGGGCAATATGACACTATTAGCGATTAACTGGGTAAGTGTGGGTTCAAAAACCGCACAATTAATTTTATCCCTTTCCATACTGGTTATTTTACACGAGTTCGGTCATTACATCACCGCAAGGTGGTTTAAATGCAGGGTAGAAAAGTTTTATCTTTTCTTCGATCCCTGGTTTTCACTGGTTAAAAAGAAAATTGGCGATACCGAATATGGTATCGGCTGGCTGCCCCTTGGTGGCTATGTAAAAATCAGTGGCATGGTAGATGAAAGCATGGACAAAGAAGCCATGAAATTACCACCACAGCCCTGGGAGTTTCGCAGTAAGCCGGCGTGGCAGCGACTGATCATTATGCTGGGAGGGGTAACGGTAAATGTATTGCTGGCATTTTTTATTTACGCTATGATATTATTCGTTTGGGGCGAACAAAAAATTGTAAACAATTCATTCAAAGGCGGTATTTATTGTGCAGATAGTTTATTGCTGAAATATGGTCTTAATAACGGAGATAAAATCATCGCTATTAACGGGCAGGAAATAAAATATTTTGATGACGTGCCTGCCAAAATGATTACCGCAGCCAATGTAACGGTTGAACATGAAGGTCAGCAAAAAACACTAGTGATGCCGGTTGATTTAATAGGACAGCTGGTGGAAATGAAAAAGCAGGGCGTAGGCTTTATCGACTTTAGAAGAAATGCCATCGTAGGTGATTTATCTGATAAAATGTTTGACACTATGAATGCAAAAAAAGCGGGCCTGCAGCGGATGGATAAAGTGGTTGCCGTAGATGGTGTGCCAATCACTTTTATTGATGAAATGGGTAAACTGGTAGAGAAAAAGAAAAATGACAGCGTAACAATTGAGGTGGATAGAAACGGTCAGAAATTAGCATTGCGAAGCGGTGTAAACGCAGACGGTAAAATAGGATTGCCGTGGCTGACCTTTAATGACCTGGATAGTTTAGGACTGCTGAAAATAGACGAAAAAAAATATTCACTGCTGGCATCATTTCCTGCGGGTGTTGCTAAAACATGGGAAAAGCTAAGTGGTTATGTTGACCAGTTTAAAAAAATGGCCAACCCTAAAACCGGCGCCTACAAAGGCATGGGCGGCTTTAAAACCATTGGCTCTGTTTTTCCTACGCCGTGGGATTGGCAAAGCTTCTGGAGTATCACCGCCTTCCTGTCAATTGTACTCGCATTTATGAACTTATTGCCGATACCCGCTTTGGATGGCGGACATGTATTGTTCACGTTGGGCGAAATGATAACCGGTAGAAAGCCAAGTGAAAAGTTTTTAGAATATGCACAAATAGTGGGCATGGTGCTGTTGCTGGGGCTTATGTTGTTTGCAAATGGCAACGACTGGTTTGGCTGGGGGCGAAGCAAATAAGTTTTGAGTTATAGGTTGTAGGTTATAAGTTTTCCGGAACGGAGATAATAATTATATAAAAGGGAACGTCGTTTTGATGTTCTCTTTTTTTTGTGAAATTAATGTGGAATCTCTGATGTCTGATTTCTTTCAGTCTGTAGATTTTTTAATTTTTTGATGCTGTAGCAATCACGCCGAAAATCATTTATTTAAATAACAGATATAATAGCAGGCTTTATACCAGAAAAAATACCAACGTCAATAAATGAGAAATTTAGCTTCAAATTATAAACAGGCGGTTACCTGAAAGGAATTCATACCCATTACTGTTCATAGAAGAAATCTACTGGGCGCAGCTCAAAATCAGACATTAAAAAATCAGCCATCAGACATAAAATTAGAGTTCTATTCCAATTTTTTTCATCAGTATAGAAGCATTCAAGCTTTCACAAACGCCGGTTTTTAATTGGTAGTCAAAATACAATTCATCATTGCTTACCTGCGCATCAAAATGATAGTTTAAAATGTTTTCGGGATAAGTCTCTTTCAGCCTGGCCAGTTCAACATCATGTGTTGCAATAATGCAGGCTGCCTGGTGCCTGATAAGTTGTTTTACCAATGCTACAGACCCTGTATGCCGGTCTAAAGAATTGGTACCCCTTAATATCTCATCCAGTAAAATAAATATTTTTTCACCGGCATTTACCCGGTCGATGATGGCTTTTAATTTTTTTAATTCAGCATAAAATGTACTCGTACTTTCTTCCAGGTTATCTGCAATGCGCATACTGCTGATGATCTGTACTGGCGATAATGTAAAGGATGCAGCACATACAGGCGCACCAGCCATTGCCAGCACGGTATTAATACCAATACTGCGCAGGTAAGTGCTCTTTCCGGCCATATTACTGCCCGTTATCAGCATTAATTCGCCCTTGTGCGTTATGCTGATATTGTTGTTCACTCTTTTTGCAGCGCTGATAAGCGGGTGACCAATACTTTCGCCTTCTATAAAAAAATGCTCCGTTTTAAAATCCGGAAAGCACCAATCGGGATGATTAAAAATAAGTCCTGCAAAACTATGCAGGGCTTCCAATGCGCCTATAGCATCAAACCACTCTCCAATATTTTGCCGGTTGCGCTGCTTCCATTTTTCCAACGCCATGGCTTGTTGTACATCCCACTGAAAAATAATGGCCAGCGGAACAAACACTACCGGGTTTAGTCTGATGTCCAGTCTTTCTACAATTTTTTTCAATTGTTTTAACTGAACAGATGCTTTGGTATTTTCAATAATGAAATATTGCTGCAATGTATTTAGCAGTGGTGACTTAAAAGTCGTTTGTTCAATTAGCTGTACGCTGTTGGCAAGTACAGATAATTCATCCGCCATTTTGCTTACCTGCTCATGCAGTGGAGCAATTTTTTTTGCCATGGCATAAGCAATGATGGCGGAGCCGAGTAAAAAAAGATTGCGTACATGGTTTGAAACAACATCCTCGATATTCAGGATAAGTATGCCAATCATAACAGCAGGAACTGCGTATTGAATTATTTTCCAAAAATAGTTGCCGATAAAATGGGGTGTGGCTTGCAGCCACTCACGCAATCTTTGTTGTGTACCGGCTGTAATTTTTTGCTGGCGGCCGAAAGCTTCCAGTTGCTGGCGCCAATCAGTTACAGTAGTCAATTCTTTTACAGCTTCCTGCCTTTGCACGATGGTTACTACATCCGCAGGTTCTAAAAGCCATTGTGCTAAGGTAGCACTTCCCATATCAGAAGTAGTGCGGTCAGTGTATTGAAACAACGATGCCCTTCCAAAAATATCAAGGTCATTTGCATAGGGATGCTCTTTCGGCATGTACCCCTGCCCATCATCAAATGAGTAATAATTATGTGCCAGTGATTTTATTTCGTCCTCGTTAATTTGTACCAGGTGACGGGTGTTTTCTATGGCGGATTTATTGCGCAAATCTGTAAACAGTAACCTGGTAAAAATAATGGCTAACAAAACAGTTGCTGCCCCAACATAAGCAAGGCCAGACGGCAATAGAAGATAAATGGCTAAGCCAAGGATCAGTACAACAGCAAAACGTGACCAGCCCAGCCAGCTTTTTTTTTGCAACTGTTGCTGTAATTGCTGTTGCAGCGTTGTTATTCTGTCCCTGTAATATTTTTCTGGAAGCATGCGAAATTTTGTTAAAATAAGAAGTGCAAATGTATTGCACAACAGTTTTACATGTGGTAACAAAATAGTTTTCATAAATTTGCTGTTCTTTATTAGTAATGATCAATTTTTAATTGTTAATAAAAGAACGGGGCTGACCGGTTTTGACAGCATAGATCTTTGTAAGTGTAAGCATGTAGTGCGTTGGATAATTAGCACTTAAATCTGAATACCCAAAACTTCAAATGGCAATACTCAGTATGCCATGGCTGCTTAATCTATTAGATTAGCACCCATTAGGGCCGTTGAACGGGCTGGCCGGTTGCCAAGTTCCTCCGCCGACTCAAAAAGAAAACAGGTTGCTGCAATGAAATGATGTGATCATTGCTTAAGACCATTCATCTAAGGTTAAAGTTGGTTTGTGTTGCCCCGGCTTTTTCCCTACAATTAATGCAGCAATAAACATGTAGAAAGCTTATGGCGAATATGTTTGGACCAGGGTTCGACTCCCTGCAGCTCCACTTTTAGTGGTAAAAATGAATTAAAAAAAAGAAGGATCCCCGTCAAACGCAGTACTGACGGGGATTTTTATTTCTAACCTTCCCCCAGTTTACCCAGCTTTACCGGTATTGCTGGTGAGTCATTCGGTGAGTCTTACCTTTTTTGAAAAAGACTCACCAGACTTTACACAAACAGCTAAACGTTAACAGGTTACACAAAAGCAACTATCTTTTTTAAGTCTTGAAAAAATTAATTTTAAACCTTAAAAAAGTGAGTTATGGAACAAAGTTTTGGATTGCTTTTTTTCTTAAGAAGAAACAAAGGAAATGATCAGTCGCAGCAAATCGTTTATATGCGTATAACGGTTGATTGTAAACGCAGTGAAATCAGTACAAAAAGAAAATGCAACCCGGCCTGCTGGCATGTGGATGCCGGAAGAATGAGCGGCAAGACGGAGGACGTCAAAGCCTTCAATGCTTACCTGGATGTTTTGCAGCACAAAGTGTATGAAGCAAAAAAGCAGCTGCTGGAACTTGGCAGGCCATTGACCGCCGAGAGTATCAAAAATTTTTTATTGGGAATTGAAGA
The DNA here is from genome assembly GCF_028288465.1 of Ferruginibacter sp. Lineage (GTDB taxonomy): Bacteria > Bacteroidota > Bacteroidia > Chitinophagales > Chitinophagaceae > Ferruginibacter. The sequence continues at coordinate 35,656 of NZ_JAQBNR010000067.1, forward strand.
AGAAAAGCCGAGGTATATGTTGCTGGAAGTATTTAAGCGGCATAATGAACAGGTAGCTGCGCTCGTGGGGCATGAGTACTCAAAAACTACGCTTACCCGATATGAAACTTCATTGAAACACACCAGGTCTTTTTTGCTCTCCCGTTATAAATTGGCAGACATTGATATCACTACACTAAGCTATGAGTTTATCACTGAATACGAGTTCTGGTTGAAAGCGGTGCATAAATGCAATCACAATACTACCATCAAATACCTGAGCAATTTCAGGAAAATTATATTCCGCTGCCTGCGCAATGGCTGGTTGGCAAAAGATCCGTTTGCAGGATTCAGCATGGTAAAAAAGGAAGTTGACAGGGTGGCATTAACGGAAAGTGAATTACAGAAAATTTCGTCCCTTCAATTAAATGCTGAAAGATTATCGCTTGTGAGGGATATTTTTTTATTTAGTTGCTATTCCGGTCTTGCCTATGGAGATGTTCAGAAACTGAAACGCTCTGAAGTAGCTACGGGCATCGACGGCGAAAAATGGATCTTTATAAAAAGACAAAAGACCGATGCCCTGTCCAGAATTCCCTTGCTGCCCCCTGCCGCTGAAATTCTAAACCGCTATGTGGCAGACCCCCAATGTTTATTGAAAGACC
>NZ_JAQBNR010000058.1 GCF_028288465.1 Ferruginibacter sp.
CCTTTTTTACGAGCCTTAAAAGAGAATCAATCACAGCTTCCTTTGATGGCCCCGGTACTGAAAATGGTGTGAAGAAAGATTGCCCAACAGGTATTAACCATCCTAAATGGTCATGTGCATCATTGAATCCGGGAACAACAGTTTTTCCTTTCAGGTCAATCTTTTTTGTTTTGGCAGATGCAAGCTTTTCAATAGACGCATCGCTACCAACACTTAAAATTTTGTTGCCTTTAATAGCGAGCGCCTGAACATAAAGTTGATTCGTGTCCGATGTAAATATTTTTCCGTTGGTAAAAATAATATCTGCCTGTTGAGCAAAGCTTACTTTAGAGTTTACGAAAGAGAGAAGGAATATTAATTTAAGAAGCCTTTGATATTTGATATCCATAATGCCGGTTTTTATAGTTATAAAGGTTATAATAAAGTTGTTTATTCGAGCTGAGAGGATATACAAAACTTAGGAAGGTCTTACATCACCCGTATGAACAAAATTTAAATCAACATTTTCACCAATAATTCCGGAAGTCTGCGTTTCAGTTGCACCAACCACATCTGGTGTCAATCCCATTATTGAATCTTCATTAAAATCTGAAGTTAATCTTTCTTCCGGAAGTTCTACTCGATAATCAATAACTCTGGGAAAACGCATTTCAAGATGATCTCATTCTGGGCGTACTGCTTTTGCTTGGATAGTTTCACGGAGTGGCTGCGGGGGCGCAATTATTGGCTTAGCTGTAAAGTCAAATGGTATGCCTAAAATATCCGCATATTCCGTATTGAAAAGCCCTTCTTCATTGAGATCATAAGATTGCCTACGTAATGCACGACCAATAACCTGTTCGCAAAGTAATTGAGTGCCAAATGCCCAAACGCCTAAGACGTGGGTAACAGTATTTGCATCCCAACCCTCAGTTAATATAGAAACAGAAACGACGCATCGTATTGAGCCTCCTAAATTTCCATATCTACCAACTGTGTTCATTACTTCTCGCAATAAATCCTGGTCAGTTAAATTATCAAAAGCGTATTTTGACGAGCGTAAGGATTACCATGCTCATCAAAATTTCGGAATAATTTTAAACGTCCATTTACGGGCTCAATTGATCCATCACTATTTTTTCTATTAAAACCTGAGATATAATCATACACCAGTTTGGACGTAGCAGTGTTATTACAAACGACTATAAAACAAGGTGGTACTTTTATCCCGGCTTTTTCCCAGAGTTCAAAAGTTTTAGCATAATGACCATACAGTGCTTCTAACGCTGTTTGCAACTGCGGTCGAATACTTAAAGGATCAAGGTCTTCTCCTTTATCCCTTCCTTTTTTTGGCATCTTTGGCCCGATAGTCCTCCAAAGATCACAGAACATAGGCATTTCCGAGCCAGGGATATTATCTGCTACGGGAACAAGGGAAGTTTTACGATGCCACATTCAATAGCATCCATGAGAGAAAAATCACTCATGGTCCACGGAAACAATGTTCCTTCCACATACCCAGAACCACTTAAAAAAAATGGGGTAGCAGAAAGGTCAATTACCCTTGTTATACCGAGGTTACGCTTTACTGCTTCATGACCTGAGATCCAAAGTCTTGCAGCTTTACGATTCTGCTTAGCTTCCTTTTTATCATCGCCTTTTAATTCTTTCTCTTCATCTTCTGCTTCTGGCTTTTCTCTGTAACAATGATGTGCTTCGTCATTTATCACCATTACATTTTTCAGTCCCCACAAAGTCTGGCATGCCCCGTTGAATCATCTGTCCCTCAGTTTCGAGCGTATTTAAATCATCTCCCAATTTTCCCTGAAGTAATAGTCGGCCGCCTTTAGATAATTCGATTTTCTCTCGCAGTTTAAACCGCATGGTATAAAACAAATAGCCCTCCAGCGGAGGGCTTAAAGAGGTTGCTAATTTTTACTTTAAAATAAAATCATCTTTTTAACTACCCTATCGTTACCCATAAAAACCTGCACCAATACAGTTTGATTATATAACCTGGTGCCGTTGTTTTCAATGTGGAAGATATTATTTCCCACACTGGATTTTAGTATCAATAAGATTGTAGAAGGAATTTCATTCTTAGATGATGATATCAATGCAATAAGATTTTATCAAAATATGCTGCCAGATTATATTGCACAGCTAAGTTTTCGTGCCAGAAAAAGCAATGTAAAGCTTGTGATACTGCAAAATCTGGGTTAATCAGTCGTTGACTAATCCCTGGCATACGTTATGCCCGCCTACAGGTTACAAGCAACGCAATTTGGTAGCTGTAAAGGATTATGAACCATCAAGGGGGAACTCACTGCTACCTTGCCAAGCATCTGCACAAGGATTACGTAGACTATGATTTGTGTTAACGAGCCTTTATTTGTTTGTCATGCTTAGCAAACTATGTTGTTGGGTAACATTTCCATTATGGACCTGCAGACGTAATACAATTATAAATGGGATTTGGAGGACATGTGGTTCACCTGTATTGATCTACAGTGATAGAAAAAAAACTTCCACAAGCTACTAGTTTTTCATAGTCTGTGGAAGTCAGCATTTTAACTTGCAAGCCATAGCCTGCTTAATCAGGATTTTAAATTTTGCGTGGTTAGCGCTCCAGAAAAACAATTAAATGTTTTGGCTGGTTTCTCTCAATTGGTCTTTTTGTCGTCATCGCTTTTTACAGCATAGACAAGGATATTGGTTTGTTGGTTTTGGAACATCATCGCTTTTTACAGCATAGCTCCGGGATATAGTTTTTTTCTGGTCTTTCGTTGTCATTGCCTTTTATAGTTCTGACTAGGATATTGGTCTTTTCAGTTTTTTGAGTCATCATCGCTTTTTACGGCATAGTCTCAGAATATTGGATCTTGCGTTTTCTAGGAATTCGATTATTGTCTTTACTTTGGATTGTTGGATTAGATTGCTTTGATTGGTCATCGATAACTTCCTGATACAAAGATGCGACAGATATGGATGTATCGCAAGAGCAGCAATACCCAATTTTATAGATACACTAAATACGTACGCCATCGTATGTTTTCATTAAATTGATACGTGTTTTTACGTTTTTAGACGAGTTGTCGTTACCTGCATAAGAAAGCTCTACAATACTATCAGGAATAGCAGTATAATTATTATTGCTACTGTAAAATGGTTTCATCGGGATTACTAACTATAATCTGTGGTTTACCTTTATAATCCTGAAGCTTATCAGTAACACAGATCTTCTTGCTACTATACATTGAAGCAGGAGCCTCTTTAAAGTATGTTATGTCCTTAGCAAATATCACCACAGTTAGAGGTGAGTTGGGATAGGCAGCACCCAGGTTGATAAAGGCTATTTTTCCGCTTTGTTTAAATCCAAATACTTCTGAACAGACAATTACATTTTCACCAATATGAGTGCTGACAGAATCTATACTGATTTTGGTTTGTGCAGAAGCTATAGTTGATATTGCAGCAAGTGCTGCCATTAAGGTTTTGTACGTGGCCCAAATTTAATAAATTAGCACCAACTGAGTATCTATTCGTGGACCAAAAAAGAAAACTGAGGCTTGTAGAAAAAATCAGAAAAAACATTGCTAAATTGGAATTAAAACCGGCTGACGTTGCATTTGTAGTAGAAAAATAATTAAGGAGAAACAAAAACGTTACTTAGAATGCTAAAAGTAAACCTTCATAAAATACTTCTTATCACTCATCTAAAATAACACTTACATGCAACCAACAACACAACAACCAAATCCTGCTAGTATTATGCAGGTTGGTTTGGGCTTTTGGCCTTCAAAAGTATTACTAACTGCTGTAAATGAAGGGTTATTTACTCATTTAGCTAAGAAACCATTGTCATTGAAAGAAATTAAACATCTTTTCCATTGGCATTGTATGGACAGGCATGCATCCGATTTTTTGGATACACTCGTTGCCCTTAAATTTTTAAAAAGAGAGGGCATAGGTGAAAATGCCATTTATTCTAATGCCGATGATACAAACGTTTTTCTTGATAAAGAGAAGCCCAGCTACATTGGGGGAATTTTAGAAATGATGAACAATCGGTTGTTCGGTTTTTGGTCAAATTTAGATGAAGCAATGAAGACTGGCAAACTTCAAAACGAAGCAGCCAATCAAGGTGAAAATCTGTATGAAGCAATATATAAATCTCCTGAAAAAACCCGTGAGTTTGTACATGCAATGACCGGAATTCAAATAGGTAATTTTATTGCCTTTTCTACTAAGTTTGATTTTTCAAAATATAAAACGCTATGCGATATTGGTGGCTCTGGCGCCATGTTAAGCATACAGGTAGCAAAGCACAATCCACACATGAGTTGCAATAGCTTTGACCTGCCACCTATTGAAGCTGTTGCCAAAGAAAATATTAATTATTTCAATTTGAGTGACAGGATAAAAACAACCACAGGCGATTTTTTTACTGATCCTTTTCCTAAAGTTGATGTAATTGTAATGGGACATATCCTGCACAACTGGAGCGAAGAAAAGAAATTAAACCTTATTAAAAAAGCATACGAAGCGCTGCCAGAAGGAGGTGCATTTGTAACCATCGAAAATATTATTGATAACCAACGTAGTCAAAATATATTAGGATTAACCATGAGTTTGAATATGCTAATTGAAACAGAAGAGGGTTTTGATTATACACATGATGATTTTGAAAACTGGGCTAAACAGGCAGGATTTAAAACAGTAGATCAAATTCCATTGGCTGGTCCGGCGAGCGCTGCAATTGCATATAAATATTAGCTTACTGATCGTTTATTAACATCGGTCAATAAAAAGCACGAACGCACAACAGCAGGTGTGGCAATAGGCTGGCTGACAGAGGAGCAATAGGCTGCAAATCATTGTCAACAGTAGTTCCAGCCTGATCTTAAAAATTAAGGTTTAGTTGTTATCTTCAACTTTTGTATTTCAATCGGCGATAGTTCAGGCAGACGATTTTCAAATGCCAGCCCTGCGCCAGGCCTTAACGTTAGCGGCAAGGGCTCTGGTGACAACGCAATAACATCGAAAAAACTTCTAATTAAATAAAACCTTATATTATGATTAAAGTTTCAGAAATCGCCCCGGAGGTTTACCGAATTTCAATCTTTATTCAAGAAATTAACTTGCAATTCAATCATTTTTTGATTAAAGATGATGAACCAATGCTTTATCATGCCGGACTAAGGCAAACCTTTCCTATGCTATTGGAAGCCGTGAGTAAAATCATTTCTCCATCTTCGATTAAGTGGATAGGCTTTAGTCATTATGAAGTAGATGAATGCGGAGCATTAAATGAATGGTTACAGATAGCGCCAAAAGCACAAGCTGTTTGTAGTGAAGCGGGGGCTATTGTTAACATGACTGACTTTGCGATAAGACCTGCATATGCAATGGCTGGAAATGCCCTTTTAAATACTGGGAAATATAATTACCGTTTTATCCGAACTCCTCATTTACCTCACGGATGGGACGCAGGAGTAATGTTTGAGGAGACAAATAAAACTTTGTTATGCTCCGATTTATTCCATCAAAATGAAACGTAGCTGATATTACAGATAAGGATATTTTAGCTTCACACAAGAATTCAATGCTTGAATTTGAACAAGGGCCTTTAATGGAATACACCCCATATACACATCATACAGCTAAACTACTTTATTCACTGGCAGACCTTGAGCCAAAGACACTTGCTACCATGCATGGCTCCTCTTTCTATGGTAATTGCAGCCAGGCATTAAAAGACCTTAATGTTGTAATGAAAGAAATATGGGGAAATGGCAGTTAACAAAATAGCAATCGAGAAATCCCTAAATCAGCCCAGCCGCTACCATTCGGTTTGGCAATATGGCGGGGCGACGAATATATTCTCAACTTTTAGTTCGTTGAAACACAATTTGCAGGTTTACCACTTCAGTCTTTTTTAAAAAGGATAGATAGTCAGGTAACAAGTTTAACGAGGCTAATTACAGAAATGCTGGACCTTACAAGGCTGGAAACCGGAAAACTGGAATTAAGAAAAGAACTCTTTAGTTTGGATCATCTCGTGAACAAAACAGTACAGGATATCATGTTCATTAATACTAAGTATGTTATTCGGCTACAGGCGGATTTTAAGGGTAACGTATATGGAGACGAGGACCGCATAGCGCAGGTACTGATCAATTTGATCAATAACGCCATCAAATATTCCGACGATACCAATCCGGTAGATGTTTACATTTACGAGCCCCGGCCTAACCACATATCGGTAAGCGTAAAAGACTACGGCATCGGGATTGACAGGGCAGATCAGGAAAAAATATTCGAGCGCTTTTATCGGTAGGCGAACACCAGCGCACCTATCCTGGTTTTGGTATCGGTTTATTTATTGCCAAAGAAATTATGGCACGCCATCAGGGGTCTATATCGGCTGTAAGTGAAAAAGGAAAAGGCTCTGTGTTTACCATTACATTGCCCTTAGCTGCAGAAAGCAAAATATAAGCGCTGTCTAGTAACTGAACTTTTAAATCATAATAAACAAAACAATCATTATGACACATGAACTTCCTCCACCTGAGTACCGGCGGGGTTTTCACAGAAGCAAATAACAATTATAAAACTATTACAATGAAACCCCAACGAAGAAGAGAGTTGCAAACAGTTTGCGGTCATGCTTCCTATTCGAGGAAGGGCGATCTTTGGAAGGCAGTGCTTGCGGCGTCGGGGTTTCACGGAAAGCACATGCTTATTGCTGGCTTAAGCTGTGAAAACCCTGCCAGTACAGAACGTTTTTGAGGTATAGTTTTCAGCCACGCAGCAAGCCAAATACTTTTGGAAAGCACAATAAGTGTATGGTGTTTAATGCATCCGTCTGCGAAAAAGCAAAGACCTTTATCAGGGAACGAATCTGAACGGTGTTCAATCCCCGAAATATCCTGGTATCACACTGGAGCGGATAGCAGTAATGCTCAATCCACAGAATAAACATCGACTTTTGTATCTTTAATCAGCAACAGTTCCCGGCTGACGGATCACAGAATTCCGCCACAATGCCAATGCGGGGAAGTTAGGGGTAATATTTGTACACAACTCGAATCAATCTAGACATGAAAAATGCAGCCAAAATATCTGTTCAAGTTGAAGCAGAAAGAATAAAAGCTTTAAAGAAGTATGACATATTAGATACACCACCTGATGGAAGTTTTGACAATCTCACAAAGTTGGCTGCAAAATTACTTGATATGCCCATTGCACTTATTTCGCTTGTTGACACGGACAGGATTTGGTTTAAATCTCGTTTTGGATTGGATGTGTCCCAAATTAACCGGGACCCTGGATTATGTGCTTCAGCAATCTTATCTGATGAAATTTATTTAGTGGAGGATACAAAAAAAGACCCACGAACCTTAGCAAACCCGTTAGTTGCTGGTCAGCTTGGCTTACGGTTTTATGCTGCGGTTCCGCTTAAAGTTCAAGGATACAACTTGGGGACTTTTTGCGTTCTTGATAAAAACCCAAGGCGTTTTACAGAAGAGCAAAAAGAACTTTTACAAACCTTAGCTGATATTGTGATTGACCAAATGGAGTTGCGGTTAGCAGCAAGAAAAGCCATTTACAACCAAAATCAAATGTTAAGTATTTTTGCTCATGACCTGAAGAATCCACTATCCACAATAGTTTTAGGGGCGGAGTTAATTAAGGAAGAAAAAAATGATGGGCAGGCATTTGAGGAAACACTTTATCGCATAATTAACGCTGGTAAAAAGTCAATGGCGCTTATTGAGGATTTATTGGAATCTGCTCGAAGAGAAGCCAACGAGATACAATTTCATTTCAAAAAAATAGATTTTTCAAATTTGATTGTAGATGTTGTTACTACAAATCAAATTTTAGCAGATAATAAAAACCAAAAGATACAATTGAATATAGAGGCCAATCCTTTAGTGCTTGCCGACGAAAGAAAATTATTTGAAGTTGCAGATAATTTAATCAATAACGCCATTAAATATTCACCCAAAAATAAAAATATTGTTATAACGATTAAAGAAAGAAACAATAAAGTTATTTTAGAAGTGTGGGATGAAGGACCCGGTTTTACAGAAGAAGAAAAAGAACATTTATTTCAGCGTTTCAGCCGGTTAAGTGCCAAACCCACAGGTGGTGAAAGCGCTACGGGTTTAGGACTTTCTATTGTAAAGACATTGGTAGAAGCCCATCAGGGAAAAGTATTGGCAAAGAGTGAGGGAAAAGATAAAGGCTCTAAATTTTCAATAGAAATTCCTGTCATTAAATAATAGCATGCTCTTAAACTTAATGAGTACCGGCGCAGTTTTCGCAGAAGCAAATAACAATTATAAAACTATCAAGGTGAAACCCCGACGCAGAAGATAGTTGCAAACAGTTTGCTGTCATGCTTAATATCGGGGAATGTCGCTTTTGGAAGGCAGTGCTGCCGGAGTCGGGGTTTCACGGAAAGCACATGCTTATTGCTGGCTTAAGCTGTGAAAATCCCGCCAGTACAGAAGCCGTTGTGCGTCACCTTACAGATAAGACATAACTAATAAATAGGTATTAAGTATTCATGGAATTAAATGAAATTTAAACCAAGACTAATGATTAAATATGATTTACCAAAATGGTCAATTACACAGCAATTAGCCCTGCGGGCTTTCTCCATTTATTTGATTTTGTATTTTACATTCGTTAGTTATTTTGGTGATGGCGACTTTGTATTTAGGTACATAAATCCAGGTTTACAGTCACTATATTCTGCTTTTGCGAATTTCTCGTACAAGCTATTTTTCCAACATGAATTTAAGGAGAAACCAATCATTGATAGCTATCTAACCTATACGGCAGTTTTTTCTTTTCTTCTAATTGCAGTTGCATCGGCAATAATATGGACTGCTATTGACAAAGGGAAAAGGCTTCTTAAGTTATATAAATACATGCATGTTTTTGCCCGTTTTTATCTGGCAATAATTTTATTTGATTATGCAATTGATAAACTTTGTTTACTACAGTTTACATTGCATCCGGCGCAATTCCTTCAGCCTGTTGGCAACATGGATCCTCATATTTTATTCTGGCTTTTTGTTGGTTCTTCTAAGGGCTACCAGTTTTTTGGAGGACTTATGGAAATGACAGCGATTATATTTTTACTGTTTAGAAGAACAGCCACTTTTGGTGGATTAATTTCCTTAGCATTCCTCATCAATATCTTAATTCTTGATGTAGGTTATGATACCCCGGTAAAAGTCACTGTGTTTCATTTGCTACTTTTTGATGTAATGGTGCTGGTGCCTGACATAAAACGACTTTTCGAATTTTTTATATTGGGAAAAAATAAAAACTTAACCAATATCCCGCCTCTTATTGAAAACAAGAAATATCGATTTGCAGCCGTTTTGGCAAAGATTTGTTTTATTTGCTACATTATTTTTCCTGCTATTTATTACGAATGGAAAGCAGTAAATGAATTCGGTCAGCCTTCCCATATCAAATTGGTTGGACTGTATAAAATCAATGAATTTTCCCGTATTCCCACTGCAGGCATTCCTGGAAGTATTGATACAGTGAGCTGGAAACAACTCGCTATAGATAATTTTCCGGTATTAACTGTGCAAAAAGCAAATGATTCAATTGCTGATTACCATTTTGAAGCCGACACTTTACACAAGTTCTTAATTTTAAAAGACTGGGGTGATCCTGCCTTTGTTTGCAATCTCCATTATTCGAATAACAAGGCAAATGAATGGTTGTTTGATGGGGTTTTCAAAAATGATTCTATTCGTTTTTCTACAACTCAAATTAATATTTTTGATCTGCCCCTATTAAAAGGGTATGGTAAAATAAAATGGGAATGGAAACATAAGGGATATAGCAACTAATAAAACAATAAAATAAGAAATCGCATGGACTTATTTAAACCCCATAACTTAAGCAAACCTATATTTCTGTTTGCTATTTTTACTTTATTTTTTACCAGTAGTTTTTCTCAGCAGTCCTTTACAACAGAGCAAATAAACCGTATAGCAGACGCAGGAAAGGTTTACGGGTACATTAAATATTTTCATCCCTATCTGCAATACAAAGACATCAATTGGGATTCTGCCTTTGTTTCGAACGTTCAAAGTATAATTGATGCAAAGAACAAACAAAAGTATGCTGCTATCATGCAGCAAATGCTTTCTGTACTCCATGATAGTTCCACCTGTGTTGTACAAAGGCCAAAAGAAAGTAGTGCTTACCAGTTACAGGAAACAGCTTATACCATAAAAGATAGCATTCTCTATATTAATCTAAATGATGTAAATGATTATAGCTATGATAAGATACAGGAAGCCTATCAGAAAATAAGTCACGTAAAAGGTATCGTCTTTGATATGCGAAAACCAGTTAATTCTCAATTTATTTATTCCCAAACCTCAGGAACGATTTTAGACTGGGCCATAATGTTTTCAGATAATCCTCTCCTTTTCAAAGGAGAGTTGTTGGTGCCATCATTGAGAAGATTGCAATACAGGGGTTCTTATGAAAAGTCCTTTAAACAGGTTAGTGTTTTTAAGTTTACAGGTACGGCAGAAAAAAATAAGCCAATTGTATTTATTGTAAGTAATGAAAATGACGTTCCTCTTACAGCCATTGCCTTACAACAAAAGGGCCTTGCAGCCATTGTTCAACAAGAGGGAAAAACGTTAACAATTGGAAAGAGTACCAGCTTTTATATTCAGGATAGCGTGGTTATTAAAATGAGAGTAGCAGAGGCGGTAAATGCAGATGGCTCTTTATGCGTGATACATCCAAATGCTACGTATTCTGGTTCCGAAAATCCGGATTCGGCAGTTCTATTAGCAAAGGATTTAATTGTAAAAGGCTTCAAACAAGCTTCAGTTGCTGCAGTTGCTGCTCCACAGGCCATTAACCAGGTAAATATTCCTAGAAAAGAGGATAATTATCCATCCGTAAACTATAGGATGTTGGCTGCGGCTACCATATTTGCTGAAATGGATAACTTTTTTCCCGGTAAGGAGCTAATGGACAGGAACTGGCAAGAAGCATACAAAGCAGCTGTGCCAAAATTTATTGCTGCTCGTGATTCCTTGGAATACGTAAGGGCAGTAGCCGGGTTGTATAGCAATATCCAGGATAGTCATGGCTTTGTTACCTATGGAACATTTAGCCTGAAGCTGAATCCGATTATTCAGGGAAGAGGTGACTTTATCCCTCCTGTTATTACCAGTGTCATTGAAAATAAAGTGGTGGTTACCGGTATCTATAATGACTCTGTTTGCACAAAAACTGGTATCAAAAAGGGGGATGTTATCCTATCCATTGACGGGAAAGACCCATTGATGCAAATTGAGGAGGCACGGAAATATCAATCAGCTTCTACTAAGGCTTCACAAACATTCTTTATCAGCAAATTTCTGTTGTTTGGAAAGGAAGGCCAGATACGAAAACTAAAAGTACAAGGAAGGGATGAAAAAATCCGAATGGTTGATTTGCCTACTCTAACAAAATATGATGGGAACTGGTATAGTGATGATTATACTTTGAAAATCTATTCTCAACACCTCGAACCTACGTTTAAGCTATTAACGAAGGATATAGGTTATGCAGACATTACGAGTCTTTTAAGCAGTAAGGACGTTGATTCAATGTTCAAGGTGTTTAAAAATACGAAAGCCATCATTTTTGATGACAGAGGCTATCCGCACTGTTATATTGACTTCAGCAAGTTTGCCATCAACAAAAATGCGGCCCTTCACAGGGCTACTACACCTGTGGCAATAGCACCAAACATAGACGAAATAGGTATGCAGCAAAATAGTTTTAAAGAGACGTATTCTGTAAATCAAAGCGATTATAAAGATTGGAATACAAATAATAGTGTGGATGCAAGGATTTATAAAGGCAAAATAGTGGTGCTTATAAATGAAGCGCCCCAAAGTGCCGGTGAAGACGTAGCCATTATACTGAAAACTTCGGCTAATGCAACATTGATTGGTACCCCAACTTCTGGTACCGATGGGGGTATGACAAGTTTTGTAGTTCCGGGCAATATTACCTTGTGGTATACTGAAGAAATAGTATCATTTCCAGATGGTAAAAGAACACAACGAATAGGCGTGCAGCCAGACATTTATGTACAACCTACAATAAAAGGCATACAATCTGGCAAAGATGAAGTTTTAGAAAGAGCTGTCAAATATTTACGGACTGGAAAATAAATTCAATATTTTACCTGGCATACAATTTTGACCAGGATTAAATTCAGAAAGGTGAACGCCCAACAACTAAGGCTTCGTCGGGAGCGCAGCACCAACAATGAAGCCTTTGAGTATCGGAGGGGTTTTCACCGAAGCTAATAACAATTATAAAACTATCACGGTGAACCCCGACGCAGAAAAGAGTTGCAAACAGTTTGCTGTATGTTTCATATATCGGGGAATGGCGCTTTTGGAAGGCAGTGCTTCCGGCGTCGGGGTTTCACGGAAAGCACATGCTTATTGCTGGCATAACCTGTGAAAACCCCGCCTGTACAGAAGTTTGTCCATAAATGCCTTACTGCGTTTTCGGCACTCACCTGTTCGTCTGGTGTAGTGAAGCAGGTTTGATGGCGGTTTTTTCCTTGCATAAATTGCATGCTGTTCAGCAACAAAAATCATACACCATTTAGGCTATTCACATTCTGTGTATATTTGTTTTGCAACGATGTTTTTTCAAAAACTACCGTAGTGTGCTACAAATAAAACTTCTTACTAACATTTATTATTAAAAAAAACAAAAAACAAATCATTGTGAAAACAAAATCAATTACGACTATTTTTTTTCTTTTCTTTTGTTATGCATTTTGCTTCGGACAAAACGCAAGTGATACCATGATAGTAAAGAATATTAATCAACTTGAATGGCATCCCAAGACAACATTGCCTCCGGGAGCAGTATCCGCAGTTGTTTATGGCGACCCAACAAAAGGACATTATGATTTTTATGCAAAGTTCCCAAAAAATTATACAGTTCCTATGCATTGGCATACATTTGAGTGTACCGTTATCATTATAAAAGGTAGCATGACAATAAAAAGAAACAACGCTGCTGACGTTACAATTACTCAAGGCGGTTTTTTCACTTTACCTGCTAAAATGAAATACATTGCTTCTACGTCTGACGAATGTATATTTCTTGCTCATGGAGAAAATCCATTCGATATTTTTTATGAAAATCCAAAGGATGACCCAAGAAATCATTAACTGTAAAGTAGCAATGCAGCACACAACATGTTCGTTTGGCAAAATGGCGGGGCGCCGAATATAGCCTCCACTTTTTGTTCGCTACCGGGCTTTAGTCCCAGCCGGCGAATAAAGCCAAACAATAGAATAATTAATGAACATTTATTTATAAATTTAGCAGCCATTATGCTAATCTATAAATAAACAGATCAAACTTGTTATTGACATAGGGCCTTTTATTGGCCTTGTTTTACTCCCGGTATGTCAACTGGTATCAATCCATGTGCTTCCTTATGTAGCTGTCCTGGCGGGGTTTTCGCCAGCTTAGCTTTAAATTATAAAGCCATCGCAAGCGAAACCCCGACGTTGAAAGTTCGCCGTATATAAAAGTAGCCATACGCGTAAAAGAGATGGAGCAAAAAATAGAGCTCTATTCTGCGTCGGGGTTTCGCAGTAAAGCGTTTTTATTTGTAGCGTTTAAGGCGAAAACCGCCGGGACAAATAATCATAACCATGCAATAGACCTGGCTTGTGATTATTTTAATGATATTTACAAGGGAAGGATGGTTAACATTACAAATCTTGATGATCTTGTAAGTACTAATTTTTCAACTTTGGAACAGCAAAAAGAAGACGGCTTTACAGTTCATGCCGGTTTGGAAGAACATAGTACGGTTCAGTATTTAAAACCAGAATTCGCAAAGCTACCTTTTAAAAGAGCGAAGTCAGTAACAGCAGATAGCGCAGAAGAGTGGTAACACTTGCAAAAAGAAACGATTGGCCTGGCTATTTCGGAGCGCCGCGGCTCGCCAGCAGAGCGCTTGGCGAAAAGATTTATAAGGCATCGACAAAAAAAATGATTGAGCAGATAGAAAAAGCTGGATAATAAATACGATTTTAATAAACCACCCTACTATCAGCAATGGCAGGCAACCCGGTCTTTGATTCTATAAACCAGGATGCGGAAAAATTTGACAAAGCAAGAGAATCTAAAGAAATGAAATGGCTGAAGAGTAAAGGAATAAATTAATTACATGTTTGTACTGCCGCTAACAACCAGGGCTTCTGGTTTCCAGTGTCAGCACGTTTTTAATTTCTTCAATTGAAAAGTTACCGGCTTGAAGATTAGTAACAAGAAGGCACAGGAGAAGGACACCTGCGCCAGATGGGGGCAGGGACTGGGTTTATTATTCAATTGCCGATAGTCTGAATCATCGATTAAAAAGATTAAAAGATTTCTCAGATGAACGAGATTACAAACGAAATAAAAAAAGCCGTGAAATCGGGCCATCTGTGCTAATCGGTGGTTCAGACAAGCTTAAATATTGTAAAAGCACATTGTGTGGAGTTAAATGTGAAACGAAGGAAGTGAATTTATTATTTATTTATCCATTATTTGAATTATAGATGAAAAATAAAAGCTGTCGATAACCCATAAATTTTACAGATGAAAATATATTATACTATTTTATTCTTGCTCCTATTGCAGACAGGACATGTGTCTTCTCAGGTCCCTGTTAAAGATAGTTTGTACAGTGTATTACAACATGCATTTGATGATTCAGCAAAATATAAGGTTCAAACGCTGTTAACTGATTTTTATATCGAAAAAGACAGAGACTCATCTATTTTTTTTTCAAATGCATGTATTGATTTGGCCAATAGAAATCATAAGTCCTTAGATGTCGCATCCTCACTCAGCAACAAAGGACATGCACTAATGCATTTACAAAAATTTTCAGAAGCATATACTTGCTTTACAGAGGCCCTTAAAATTGCCAATGATCCTTCTTTTAATAGTAAGACCTGGGAAATCAGAAATAAGATCTCCGTAGATGAAGACCGGCTTATGATCCTTGCTGCAGTGTATAAAGATTTTGCAAGCATGATGGCGAGTGCCAATAATAATGAGAAATCAAAAGAACTGCTTCTTTCCGCAAAAGATATCGCCGAAAAAAACCGGTTCTTAAAAAATCTGGGATATATAAACCTAGATTTAGGCCAAAAATATCTTGATCAGGGTATTATTGATACAGCATTAATAATGGAAAGAGAGGCCATGCAATTGTTAACTGATGCAGGTGAAATAAAGCCTTTAGGTTATTGTAATATGCTAATTGGTAAGATATGGCTGCAAATGAAAAATGATGATTCTACGCTTTATTATTATCGAAAAAGTATAGCCATCAGTTCTCATTTCGAAAATTATACAAATTTGGCTGGAACTTATTCCAACCTGACCTCCTTTTATTTACATGTAAAACAGAATTCGGATTCCGCTATTTATTATGCACATGGCTGGTTAAACATATTGGAGAAAATCAGTGAAAATAATCTTGGCGCAGTTTATTTTAATATGGCAGAAGCATATAAACTAAAAAATAATAAAGACAGTATTATAAAATACCAAACCTTATCCATCTCAGAAAAAGACAAGGCTTTCACTAAAAGAGACGTTGCTCTAAATAATCTACAAAACAGGGCATTGGTTGAACAGGAACAAATGATGAAACTTAAAGAAACTGAACTGGACAACAAAAGCCGTATGCGCATTGCTATGATTGCTGGATGCCTGATTATATTTACCCTTATTTCAATTGTATTATATAGCAATAATTTAAAAAAACAAAAAGCCAACAAAGTTTTAGAAACAACACTCACGAATTTAAAATCCACTCAAGCACAACTTATCCAGTCCGAAAAAATGGCTTCGTTGGGCGAACTTACCGCAGGCATTGCCCACGAAATTCAAAACCCATTAAACTTCGTTAATAATTTTAGCGACGTCAACAAAGAATTATTGGCGGAAATGAAGGATGAAATAGATAAAGGAAATATTACTGATGCAAAAGAAATTGCCACTGATGTAATTGCAAACGAAGAAAAAATAAATCATCACGGCAGGCGTGCCGATGCCATTGTAAAAGGAATGCTGCAACACAGCCGTAGCAGCAACAGTGTTAAAGAAGCAACTGGCATTAATAAATTGGCTGATGAATATTTGCGTCTCTCCTACCATGGCCTAAGAGCAAAAGACAGTTCATTCAATGCAATAATGAAAACTGAGTTTGATGAAAGTATCGGTGAAATAAATATCGTTCCACAAGATATTGGAAGGGTGTTATTAAATTTATACAACAATGCGTTTTATGCAGTAAATGAAAAGTTCAAAGCGAAAAGCTTAAAGCCTGAAGCTGAAGGCAAAGCTTACGAACCTGTAGTAACTGTAACAACCCAAAGACTGTACTCCCCTTCAGGTGATGGGGGTAAAATTTCGATTTCAGTAAAAGACAATGGAAATGGCGTTCCTCAAAAGGTAGTAGATAAAATCTTTCAACCTTTCTTCACTACCAAGCCAGCGGGACAAGGAACCGGTTTGGGTTTATCATTAAGTTATGATATTGTAAAAGCGCAGGGCGGTGAAATAAAAGTGGAAACCAGGGAGGGGGAAGGAACTGCATTTATAATACAAATACCAGCGACTAAATAAATTTTATGAAACCATTAATAATATTACTGCTTTTGTTGTTGCCTCCCTGGTTGAAGCGCAACCAAAGCAACAACAATTAGACAGTCTGCATCTGGCTTTACAAAACGCTGCCAATGATACCATCCGTATGGATGTATTGAGTCAATTAGGATTCTATTATTATAATAACAACTTTGACAGTTCAGATCTTTACCGGCGCAAAGTTTATCCCTTACTCAAAAATTGAAAATAAAGTTATATGAGGCTGGGATATTGTCATCTCAGGCCTATCATTTTGCGTGGAGCTATTACCCAAAAGCGCTCGAATTATCACTACAGGCATTGAAAATTGCAGAAGACCCTTTGAAATTCCCTTTGTTGGAAAGACAAAATTATCAATGTTTTGCAAAAGCTATAATTCCAACCTGATACACTACCAAAAATTGAAATAGTTTGTATTAATTATAAATATTAATATCGCCCAGTACTAATTCGCACTTGAAACCGATTTGCAATACTTGTCCTGTACCCGGTGCGCCAATAGCTGAGTAAGTTAAATATAAGCTACCATCAGGTCCAAAAGTCATAGCTGTAGGAAAGTTATGTCCTGATGCAATTACTTGTCGGTTTCCAAGCTTGTCTACCCTTATAATCTTGCCTAAATTTAGCGTCGGTACGCCAAACTTATCTTCAATGCAGATGTACCGTGGAATTGGTCCAATTGAAAACGCCATCGGGGTTGTAAGACCATACCCAGGCATGTAACAACCACAAAGGAAAACCAGAGGTGCCATTCCACACATCAGCCGGGCCGGTAAAACCTTCAGGCTTTGGAAAAGTAAGTGGCACTGCGTATTCTACCGCTACCAATTCCTGTTCTCCTCCGGCATTTTTATTATACACCAATATTTCCGGTTCCCTAATGTCAACTATTCCATCTACGATCGTTGTTTTCATGAAATGATGTCCCATCCCCTCTACGTCTACCGCAATATCTGCATAGCCATCTTTTAATGCGTTTTCAATTTTTTTATACCTGGCAGTAGCAGCGCGGGCCTGCTGTAACTCCCACACTGTTTCATCTGAAAGGCCGGTATAATCATTAACAACATTTCCTTCAGATTTGGCAGCCAGGCTATTTGTACTTTTAGCAAGGTTGCTTGCACTTTTAAATTCTTCTGCCGGGGTCTCCATACTCTCTTTTTCACACCCAAATAAAAAACTAATTGACACCAGTAAACAAAAAGGTAATGCAGCCTTGTTAATGACACCATACAGTGTTTGGTGTACTTTAAAAGATTTCCTGTTGAAACGCAAAGCGCTGTTGAATAAATTTTTCATTTTTGTTTTTTTTAGATTGAAAAAATTAGACCAGCCTACAGAAGCGGGATCAGCAAATGCGGCTATGAGTTATAATTAATTTGCAGTAGCCGGACTGATTACCGATGAAATTTCAACGATAGAATTGGCAGGAAACCCACCTTTTTTAGCATGTTCTCTTATCAGTTCTTCGTTTTGGCCGTTAGTTAGGTTAAGGTATCTTAATGAACATAGCGCCTTTTATTGGCCCTGTTTTACTCTAAGTATTTCAACTGGTATCAATCCATGTGCTTCCTTATGCGTTGCAATAATTGCATTCGAATCCGCTGCTTCTGATAAACACATTACTACTCCTGCTTTTTCATCCACCCAGTAATTAATAAAATTCACACCATATTTTCCCTGTACAGCAAGATCTTTTTTATGTGCATCTGCCACTGCGGCGGACGTTACGTTTCCTGCACCTAATTCATGTATGTCGAGAAATAATTTTTTATTTCCTGTTAACGTAGCTTCTGATCCTTCCGTCACTTTAAATATATGGTCGGGCAATAACCCATGAGCTTCCGCATGTGTTTTTCTTATTGAGCTGCTATCACCGGCAGATGAAAGACAATAAACAAGGCCTTTCTCTTCATCAACCCAATAATTAATAAAATGCACATCATATTTTTTTTCAACGGCCAAATCTTTTAAATGTGCTGCCGCCACCTCTTCAAATTTTACTTTGCCCGGTGTTAGCTGGTGAACATCTATATAAAGGTTTTTTGCGTTTCCTGGTTGCGCTGATGTATCAATTTTCTTTGTTTGTGCACACACGTGAAAGGAAATACTGCCGGCAAGAATAAAAGTTGAAAACGAAAGAATAATTTTCATAACGAATAGTTTTAATTTTGTTTGATTATTTTATTTCTAATACAAAGCACGATTATAACGAACTTCAGATTGTAAGAAATTCTCCCTATTTTAATTTTTAGCATACCTATTTTATAAATTATGGCGCTGATTGAAAGAGATGGATTGATGGCATTGCTGCAACAACATTTTGAAGATATTTCAGATGGAGAAGGGCATTGCGTATTTATAAGCGGCGAAGCCGGCATTGGGAAAACGGCGCTGGTAAAGGCTTTTTGCAAAAAACAGTCTCATGAATGCAGCATTTATCAGGGAGCCTGCGATGCCCTGTTTACACCGCGGCCTTTGGCACCTTTGTATGATATTCTGTGGCAGGTTAACAAAGAGCGTTGGCCGACTTCCCCTTCAAGCGAAGAACGATCCGCATTGTTTGCCGATTTTTTCCAGGAGCTAAGCGCCAAAAAAGGTAAGTTATTAATTGTGTTTGAAGACATTCACTGGGCCGATGAAGGGACGCTTGACTTCATCAGGTTTTTTGCCAGGCGCATTTATCAATTGCCGTGTCTATTCATTCTTACCTATCGTGACGATGAGATTCACTTAATGCATCCGTTGCGAAATGTATTAGGGCAACTGCCCCCGGATTCTTTTACTAAACTGGTGGTGACGCCATTATCAAAGCAGGCTGTTGTGGAAATGGCCACGCACAAAGGTTATAGCGGCGAAGATGTTTACAGCATATCGGGAGGTAATCCTTTTTATGTAAATGAGATTTTGGCTAGTTACAGCCTTGGTGTTCCTGATAATATTAAAGACTCAATACTTTCTGTGTATGAACGCCAGAAAGAAGGCACAAAAAATGCCTGGCAAATATGGTCTGTGATGCCGGAAGGATTGGAAGTTGAACGTGTCGCTACAATCAAAAATTCGTGGTGGGATATAGATCATTGCTTTGCAATAAGTGTCATTATTGTGCAAAGTGGTAAAGTCGTTTTCAAACATGAGTTATACCGGAGAACAATTGAAGAATCACTTACTCCATTCAGGCGGATGGAACTAAATAAATTGATGCTTGAACTTTTTTTAGATTCTTTTGAAGAAAAAGGTGAGATTGAACGGATACTGCATTATGCAAAAAATGCCAATGAAAAAAAATTGGTGATTAAATATGCACCGGAGGCTGCACAAAAAGCTGCATTGATAGGTGCACACCTGGAAGCATCAAAATTATATCTCACGGCTATTGAATATTTTGAAGGAAATAAGAAAAACCAACTGGTGAAATTTTATGAAGCTTATGCCTACGAATGCTACCTCAGCAACCAGATACAAGAAGCCATTACTTTTACTGAAAAAGTTTTAAACAACTCAAAAGAGCATGCTGATATAGAAAAAACCGGTGATAACCTGCGTTTCTTATCCCGCCTCTGGTGGTTTAATGGCAACAGGAGGCATGCGGAAGACTTTGGCTGGCAGGCTATCGAAGTGCTGAAAGATCAGCCGGCTTCGATAACAAAGGCAATGGCGTTCAGTAATATGTCACAATTAAAAATGCTGTCTGATGAACCTGCTGAATGTATGATGTGGGGAGAGAAGGCAATCAAGATGGCAAAGGAATTAGGCAATGAGGAAATTCTTTGTCATGCACTTAATAATGTTGGCTCAGTACAAATGTGTATTTCTTCAACCGAACAAGAAGGTATAGCAATGCTGCAGCAAAGCCTGGAAATAGCATTAAAAAATTCTTATCATGCAGACGCTGCACGTGCTTATACAAACCTGGCGAGCGGTTCAGTAAAAATAAAAAGTTATGCTTTTGCCAGCACAACATTGGACGATGGTATTCATTATTGTGAGGAAAGAGACTTAAACTCCTGGAGTAACTATATGTTATCGTGGAAAGCAAGACTAAATCTTGAAACCGGGCACTGGGGCGAAGCATGCAGCATTGCAGATAATCTTTTAAAAAATGAGAACCAGCCCGCCATTATTAAAATCACTGCGCTTATTGTGGTGGCAAAGATACTGATGAGGAAGGGAGATACAGATGTACTCCCCCTTTTGCTGGAAGCAAAAACAAGATCATTTAAAACAATGGAATTGCAAAGGGTTATTCCTTCAATGGTTGCTTTATTAGAATATGAATGGCTTACCGGCAATACGATTGTTGAACAAGATGATATTGAACAGACAGCTGTTCTCATGCAACAGACTGGTATTGATTTAGAAAAAGATGAATTTGCATTCTGGATGAAAAAAGCAGGAAGGCATTTTGTAGCAGGCAAAGAAATTGCTGAAGCTTATGATACAGGCAGTGTAGCAAAGATTTTAAAAGCTGCGTCCTTTTGGGAAAAAACAGGATGCTTTTATGAACAGGCGCTTGTATTATTTGAAGGGGAAGAGGACGATAAAAGAAAAGCCATTAAAATAGTTCAGGATTTAGATGCCAATGCAGTATATGAAAAAATGAAACAGGAAATGAGGAAGTCAGGCATTAAAAATATTCCACGCGGCATAAGACAATCAACCCGTTCAAATGCTGCCTTTTTAACTTACAGGGAAATGGATGTGTTGCGGCTGCTTAAAGAAGATATGCAGAACAAAGAAATTGCCGCACAATTGTATATTTCGGCAAAAACGGTTGATCATCATATTTCCAGCATCTTGTTTAAATTGGATGCAAGCTCCCGTTCCAAGGCTGTCAGCGAGGCTATTCGTGCAGGAATTTTAAAATAGGGAATTTACTGCGTAAAATGGGGGACAGCGTATAGATACAACTGTATTTTTAAAAATACTTTTGTATCCAACTTAAAAAATTATGCGATGAAAAAATTTATTATCGAAAGAGAAATCCCCGGAGCGGGCAATATGACCGCAGAAGAATTGCAGGCCATTTCAAAAACTTCTAATTCAGTAGTATCAGTATTAGGTAAACCATACAAGTGGGTTGAGTCGTATGTGACCAACGACAAAATTTATTGCATTCACGAAGCTGAAAGTGAAGATGTTATCAGGGAACATTCCAGTTGTGCAGGATTTCCCGCAAATAAGGTTGAAGAGGTGAAAGTAATAATCAGCCCAGCGACTGCAGAGTAAACAAATCGGGTAATTGCTAATGTCATTTACCGATTTTATGGTGCAGGATGATGGGTTTTAAAAGAAAATTTTCCTGAAAGGAACTAAACAAAATACGCCTTTTTTGAATATAGAGGTGGTTAAAGTTGAAAAATAAAGTCCATCTTAAAAATGACGAGCTTTAATTGGAGTTGAACATTGATAGTTTATCTTTTAGTTCTGTAATTTACTTATGGTCTACAGGCCGTTGCCGTTAGGTAGCTTTGTTAGGCTCTTGTGCCTGGTAGCTTCGGCTTTTTTAATGCCACTGGTAGGTTTGTTACTGCGCAAGTAGAAAGAAGCGTTTTTTTTGCTATTTTTTGGGGTTAGCATATTGAGGGTATTTTATTTAATTGCTGCTTCATCTTTACTTTTTTTGTCCCGGACACCAAAAAAGATAACAAAAAAAAGTTAAGACCGCCTACTGTTGGGCTTGTTAAGGTCCAGGTACCAGTAAAGGTTTTATTCCCACTGGTGTTTATCAGGTTGATTTGCGGAGTAATAATAATCCTCATAATTGCCGCTTATAACCTTACTGTTTTTCTATTTGTAGAGATTGTGTATCCAGGTCGTAATTTTTTTAGTTAATTGTTGTTTACTCTTTACTTTTTTTGTCCTGGACACAAAAAAGATAACAAAAAAAGTCAAGGAGGCAACGAATACGGCCCGTTGCTGCCGTATAGCTTCGTTGAGCTATTGTGCATAGTAGTTTCGGCCTTTGTAATTCTACTGTTAGGGTTGTTACAGTCGAAGTATTAGTAAAGGCTTTATTCTCATTGGTGTGATCAGTAGGAGTAAAAATTTGTACTACAGATCGCGGAATTTATTTGTAAAAAAAAAGTAACAAAAAAAAGTCAAGTCAGCAACGAAAACGGACCGTTGCTGACAGTTAGCTTTGTTCGGCTGTTGTACATAGTCCTTTCAGCTTTGGTAATGCTACTGTTAGGTTTGTTACAGCCTAAGTATTAATAAAAGGCCTTTCTGTTGCGCAATGTAACCAGCTACGCTGTTTTCGTGAAAGGTTTAAACTGTGTAAAAGCAAGATGCTATTCTGCTTGCTGCAGTATCCCCTGCAACATTTTTACTTTTTCTGTAATTGAAATTAAATCGGCGCTGCTGATGGCAAAATCTTCTTTGTAACGTGCCTCTATATAGGCTTTCTGCAGCAGGCGCAGCAGTCTTTCACTGGCTTCATTGCCTGCCGGAAAGATGGCCGGTATTTTATAATTTACCAGGGCGCAATAACGGAGCAGCTTGTGTATATTGTGACTGCTAAGATGCAGGCCGGTGCCTTTTTTAAAGATGGTCAGCAATGCCTGCTCTGCAGCCTGGTGCAGCAT
>NZ_JAQBNR010000026.1 GCF_028288465.1 Ferruginibacter sp.
TTAGCGATGCTTACTTCATCTTCTTCATATCCTACTGAAGAGATAACCAGTAGATTTTTACCTGAAGGCACGGTGATGGAAAATTCTCCATTAGCACCTGTTACAGCAGCAACCTTGGTTCCTTTTACACTTACTGTTGCCATTACAATCGGAGAATTGTCTTTAGCATTGGTAATTACACCAGTTACTGTTTTTTGTTGTGCATAAATTTGAGAAGAGAGGAGTATACAGCATATAAATGCGTATATCCCCAATAAGAGTTTTTTTGACATATAGCAGCGTCGTTTTGTGAATAATGAGCCGAAGATAAAAGTTTTTACAATACAAATGTTAAAACATTGCAAAAAAAACACTGCTATATTTTGATTTTATTTTGCCTGTTGAAACCTAGAGAAATATTAATTGTCTGCCTAAACCAATTTATAATTACAAAAAATTAGAAATACTTTACAAAACGGTTATATTTTTAAACATCTAATAAAATAGACCTTTATAACCTGCCTTCAAATTGACATTATTTAAAAACATTACAAAAGTTAAGGTGACAATTAAAACGACCGTTTATGTTTTTTAGGCTGAAAAAAATATAAAAAACGGCAAAAGTGGGTCTAAGTTCCCTGAATTAATATTTGTAAACCATTTGCCGAGAGTGAATGATGATTGATAAGCATACTTTCACAATTGATGTATTTTAAATACTATGTTGGTGTTATAAATTTCCTCTTGCCTCCTGCTCTCTTTCCAACGCCTCAAACAGCGCTTTAAAATTGCCTTTTCCAAAACTCCTGGCGCCTTTTCTCTGGATGATTTCAAAAAATAAGGTTGGCCGGTCCTGAATTGGTTTCGTGAATATTTGCAACAAATACCCTTCTTCATCCCGGTCTATCAATATTCCAAGTTTGCTTAACGGTTCCAGGTCTTCATCAATCGTACCTACCCTATCGAGTATATTGGAGTAGTAGCTTTGAGGTATGGATAAAAATTCGATGCCCCGGCTTTTTAATTGGGTCACGGTGTGTATAATATTGTCTGTCGCAATGGCGACATGCTGAATGCCTTCGCCATTATAAAAATCAAGGTATTCTTCCACCTGGCTTTTTTTCTTTCCTTCTGCAGGCTCATTGATTGGAAACTTCACAAAGCCATTACCATTACTCATCACTTTACTCATTAAAGCAGAATATTCGGTCGATATATCTTTGTCATCAAAACTGAGGATATTTTTAAACCCCATAACCTCTTCATAAAATTTCACCCAGGTGTTCATCTGGTTCCACCCAACATTGCCCACACAATGATCTACATGTAAAAGCCCCGTTGGGGCCGGGTTATAATCCGTTTTCCATTCCCTGAAACCGGGCATGAAAATTCCATTGTATTGTTCTCTTTCAACAAATACATGTACGGTTTCGCCATAAGTGTGAATACCACTCATCGTAACTTCACCTGAACTATCTTTAAGGATAACGGGTGCCAGAAATGGTTTAGCCCCCCGGTTAATGGTTTCACTATACGCCGCCGTGGCATTCTTCACTTTTAGTGCAAGTACTTTTACACCATCGCCATGTTTATAAATATGGTCTGCGATGGCGTTGCCCGGACGAAGCGGTGTAGTTAATACAAATGTTATTTTATTTTGCCTTATCACGTAGCTCACCTTGTCCATCATGCCCGTTTCCGGACCTGCATATGCCACCGATTGAAAACCAAAAGCAGTTTTATAAAAATGAGCGGCCTGTTTTGCATTGCCCGTGTAAAATTCAATGTAATCGGTGCCGAGTAATGGCAAAAAATCTGTTGTGGAATCTATAACTGTGGCGGATTGAATAGTAGTGTCCATCTTGCTATTTTACTGATAAAAAATTACTGTTATAAAAAATTATAAACAGCAACACGACCCCATAGCAAGTGCGTCCATCAGCAAGGTATAGCTGATGCGTTTGTCAGAAAATATTTTATGTGGATAATCCGGCTGCATAATCGTTTTATAAAGTTAACTATTTTGATTGAAACTATCACATGCCTGCACCGGAACTGTTCCCTGAAAAATTAAACCCCATAGGATATTTCCTGAAAAATATCAACTAATAAAAATGACAGGAATGATTTATTTTGCAGCCATGAGTACAAAAAAAATTGGCATCTTAGGCGGCGGACAATTGGGACGAATGTTATTACAGGCTGCAGCTAATTACCCGGTAGATACTTTTGTAATGGAAAATGATGCTGCATGCCCCGCAGCGCATCTTTGCCACCAGTTTACCAAGGGCGACATCACCAATTTTGATGACGTGTACAATTTTGGAAAAGGGATGGATGCCATTACCATTGAAATTGAAAACGTAAATGAAGATGCACTTGAACTGCTGCAAAAGGAAGGTGTTAAAATATATCCTTCACCCGCTGCATTAAAAATCATCAAAAATAAAATACTGCAAAAGCAATTTTATAAAGCACACCAAATACCCAGCAGCGAATTTATCGTTACCACAAATGCAGCGGAACTGCAACAACATGCCGGCTATTTGCCTGCCGTGCATAAACTGGCAATGGGCGGCTATGATGGAAGGGGCGTGCAGGTAATTAAAACTGCTGCAGACCTTGATAAAGGGTTTGATGCTCCTTCGGTGCTGGAAAAAATGGTGCCGATCAAGAAAGAAATTGCCGTAATCATT
This sequence comes from Ferruginibacter sp., assembly GCF_028288465.1. Classification (GTDB taxonomy): domain Bacteria; phylum Bacteroidota; class Bacteroidia; order Chitinophagales; family Chitinophagaceae; genus Ferruginibacter. Next base: position 2,676 of record NZ_JAQBNR010000026.1, read on the forward strand.
GCGGTGGATGATAAGGGTGAGCATGCCATGTATCCTGCTGTGGATATGGTTTTTGACCAGCGTTTAAATCTGCTGGAGTACCAGCTAAGTCCCGCGGAACTGACAGAGAAAGTATTGTGGAAAATTGAAGCAATTGCTACCAAGCTGGTACAAAATTTAAACAGTGCCGGCATTTTTGCCGTTGAATTATTTATAGACAAGGATGACAATGTGCTGGTAAACGAAACCGCCCCAAGGGTACACAACAGCGGGCATCACACCATTGAAGGCAACTATTCTTCGCAGTTTGATATGTTGTGGAGAGTAATGTTAGGCTACCCGCTGGGTTGTGCAGAAGCCATTTTGCCCGCAGCTATTGTAAACCTGCTTGGTGCAGAAGGCCATAGTGGTGAAGCAAGTTATGAAGGATTAAATGATATTCTTAAACTGGAAAATGTGTTTGTACATATTTATGGAAAAAAACAAACCAAACCCGGCCGTAAAATGGGGCATGTCACAATACTGAGTAAAGAAAAACAGGAACTGGTGCACCAGGCAAACAGAATCAAAAATACATTGAAAGTAGTGACTGCCCCTGTCACCTAAAGCGGGATTATTTTAAAGTTCACAATTTTTGGTGATGTATTATGTAAGAAGAATATCAGGTTGAAACTAATTAAATGCGTTTCAGCAATTATTGTATTTATAAACTCAATTCATTAGCCAGGCGCTTCAATTCAATTTCGGCAGTTTTTGCTGCATAATTCAGATTTACCAGGCGATAGCCGGAGGCTTCAAAACTTTGCTGCGCATTTTTTACATCTACAATAGTAGCCTGCTTATATTGAAAACGCTGCAAAGCCAGTTCCAGCAATTGATTGGATAAAGTATAATTCTGCTGTTCTGTTTCCAACTGTTTTAATGTAGATGTGTACGATTGAAAAGATTTAACTACCTGTGCACTATAGTCGCGTATCAAAATTTGCTTGTCCAGTACGGCATTGTTTACATTGATTTCCGCCACTTTTTGCTGCCGCCTGTAAATTGATCCGTTGTAAATGGGTATGCCTACACTAAGGCCAACCGTTGGGCCATAACTCTGATTCAGTAATAAATTGCCGGCGGCCGCTTTATTGCGGGAGAAATTGTAGCCTGTTGTTGCTCTGATAGAAGGATAACGTAACGCTGCTGTCTCTTTTACCACCAACTCGTTTATTTGTACCTGGTCCTGCGCTGCGATAATGTCTGCATTTTTATTCAGCTTATTCAACACATTATCCAATTGTATATTTCTGTCGACTATAATAGTATCCTGTATTGCAATGGAAGAATCCGAATTAACAGTAAGTTGCCTGAGTAATTCTGTTTTAGCTTGGTCGATAATTAATTGCTGCGATTGCTTCGCCTGCACCAGGGCGTTGAGATCAATCTGCGCCTGGAAAAGATCTGCATTATTTGCCAGCCCTACTGATTGCCTGGCTTGCACAATTTGCAATTGCTGATTGGATGCATCAATTGATTTTTCGATCGTCTTCATATAACTCTGCTGGCGCACGATATCATAATACCCAACCATAACATTCGCCAGGATATTTTGTACCTGTGCATTCAATTGCTGTTCACTTTGTTTTACCAATGTTGCCAGCCGGGCCTTTGTTGCAACCACCCTATTGCCGTTGTATAATAAAATGCTGCCCGTAACACCCAACGCAAAGTTATTGGTAGCAGCTGCATCGCGTTGAATAGACACGCCGGTATTTAACTTTTGATTGATGCTGGCAATTTGCTCATTGTCTGTCAATGATCCGGTAACCAGCGGAAGGCCACCCGCCACGCCGTAATTGTTGAGTACGGTATTGGCTTCTACCAGGTTTTTATTTAACTGTATATCCAGGCTATTTTTAAGGGCAATATTTACAGCATCGGGTAAGCGCAATATATTTTGTGCCTTTACACAAAGCATGCTGAAAAATAAAAAAATAGATACAACTGTTTGCTTCATTCTTTTGTGGTTTATCCAATTTCGGTTTTTGTATCACTTTCATTTTTTCCGGTTTCTTCAGCAAGTACAGCCGTTGTTGAATACGCTTTGTCCGTGCCTTTGTGTTTGCCGGATAGATAAGTATAAATGGCGGGTATAACAAATAAGGTAAGAATCAGAGAAAAGATAATTCCTCCTACCACCGCAATACCAAGCGGTACACGACTGGTGGATGATGCGCCCAGGCCCAATGCGATCGGCAATGCCCCCAATGAAGTGGCGAGGCTTGTCATTAAAATGGGCCGCAACCTTTGCTGGGCAGCATGCAGTATCGCCTCCATTTTATCGTGCCCGTCCTCCCTTTTCTTATTGGCAAATTCTACAATCAATATCCCGTTTTTAGTCACCAGCCCTATCAGCATAATCATTCCGATCTCTGAAAAAATATTCAAGGTTTGATTAAATATAAACAGGCTTAGCAAAGCGCCAGCCAGCGCTAGTGGTACTGTGATCATAATAGTGAGCGGATCTACAAAACTTTCAAACTGGGCTGCCAGAATAAGGTAGATAAGCATCAACGCAAGGCTAAAAGCAAATGCAATATTGGAGGAACTTTCGGCATAATCTCTTGATGGACCAGTGAGTGTAGTCTGGTAACTCTCATCCAGCAATTTTTTTGCAATAGCATCCATCGCCTTTACGCCGTCGCCCACTGTTTTACCATCTGCCAGCGAAGCTGAAATGGTAGCAGACTTATACCGGTTGAAATGATATAAGGTGGCCGGACTACTGCTCGCTTCCAGTTTCACCACTGCACTAATGGGAATCTGCTGCCCCTTATTATTGCGTACATACAATTTTGAAATGTCGTCTGGTGCGCTTCTGTCTCCCCTATCGACCTGGGCAATTACAGAATATTGAAAACCATTCATTATAAAATATGCCAGACGGCCGCCACTAAATGCAGCTTGCAAAGCGGCAATCACGTCCTGGGACGATAAGCCAAGATCTTTCACTTTCATCCTGTCGAGCGTTAACTGAATTTCAGGTTTATTGAACTTCAGATTTACGTCTACATTAGCAAAAGTTTTCTCTTTTCTTGCTTCTTCTAAAAATTTAGGAATATCAGTTTTTAATTTGTCTAAATTTTGGTTCTGCAATACAAACTGCACAGGTAATCCTCCTTTGCTACCGGCGCCCACAGCAATGGTTTGTTCTTGTACCGCAAAAATTCTTGCGTCATTAAAGCGCACTAATTTTTTTTGAAGATCACTTGCTATCTGTGCCTGGCTCCTGCTTCTCTGATCCGGGTCAACCAATCCCAGCCTTGGCTGGCTGCTGTTGATGGCTCCCGCAGGGGTACGTGCAAAAACGAAATCCCTTTCAGGTATTGAATCGTACAAATAATTTGCAATATTATCTGATATATTTACCATGCTTCCAAAGCTGGTACCTTCTGCACCTGTAACAGTAAAACGGATGCTGTTTCTGTCTTCAAGTGGCGCCAGTTCACTCTTGAGATTGGTGATGACAAGACCAATTATCACGCCGCAGATTGCTATCAATACCCAGGCCATCCATCTAACTCTTAAAAAGGCGTGTAACCATCGTTCATAGCCATCTTCCATTGCCGTAAAAAACGGTTCCGTCTTATTGTAAAACTTGCCGTGACCTGCTTTTTTTCTGCTCAACACTACGTTCAAAACCGGTGTAATAGTTAAGGAAACCAATGCAGAAATCAATACGGCTGCCGCCAGCGTAACGCCAAACTCCCTGAAGAGCCGGCCGATAAATCCCTCTAAAAATATAACAGGTAAAAAAACGATGGCGAGTGTAATTGAGGTGGAGATTACGGCAAAAAATATTTCCTTGCTGCCTTCCAATGCTGCCTGTTTAATGGGCATGCCTTTTTCAAATTTACTAAAGATATTTTCGGTGACTACTATCCCGTCGTCCACCACTAAACCTGTTGCCAGCACAATGCCCAGCAAGGTTAAAATGTTGATAGAAAATCCGGAAAAATACATGATGAAGAAAGTAGCAATCAACGAAATCGGAATGTCTATCAATGGACGGATCGCAATCAGCCAATCCCTGAAAAAGAAAAATATTACCAGCACCACCAGGGCAAAAGAAATACCCAACGTTTCTTCTACTTCTTTTATCGACTTGCGGATATTGGTAGTGTTGTCAAGCAGCACATTCATTTCAATATCCGACTTGTTTGATTTTTTGATAGACTCCAGCTTCTTATTAAAATCATCTGCTATCTGGATATTATTGGCACCCGGTTGTGGTATCAATACAATACCAACCGCATTTACGCCATTATACTTCCAGCTCTGTTCCAGGTTTTCCGGGCCTAATTCAATACGGGCAACATTGCTCAATCTTACAATACCTGTACTGTCTTCTTTAATGATCAGGTTTTGAAAATCTTTTTCACTCGTTAATCGGCCCAGCGTTTTAATTGTAAGTTCTGTATTGTTACCATAGATTTTTCCCGGCGGCAAATCCACATTCTCATTGTTCAGCGATGTTCTGATATCGCTGAAAGAAACACCCTGGGCGTTCATTTTATCAGGATCAATCCAGATACGCATGGCATATCTTTTTTGACCAAAAATATTTACCGCACTAACCTGGTTGATGGTTTGAAACTGTTGCTGCAACACGTTTTCCGCATAATCACTTAATTCCAGCAGGCCTTTGGTTTTACTTTGTACGGCGAGTATCAAAATAAAATCACTGTTGGCATCGGATTTTGTAACTACCGGTGGCGCATCAATGTCCTGCGGCAAACTCCGGCTTGCCTGGCCTACCTTATCCCGCACATCGCTGGCCGCAGCCTCCAAGTCAACACCCAACTCAAACTCAACTGTAATATTACTGTTGCCCAATGTACTCGATGAAGTAATCGTTTTAATACCCGGTATGCCATTGATCTGTTTTTCCAGTGGTTCTGTAACCTGGCTCTCCATAATATCCGGGTTGGCTCCGGTATAAGAGGTGGTTACAGTAATAATAGCCGGGTCAATGGCGGGATAATCCCTGATGGCCAGAAAGGTATAGCCTACTACACCAAAAAGGATGATCATCAGGTTTAATACCGTGGCAAAAACAGGCCGCTTTAAAGAAAATTCAGAAATATTCATGCAGTAAAACGGGGTAAATTATTTTAAAATTCGTTGCTCTCAATTAAACAGATCATCTATTTCGCCGCACTGGTATCACTCACATCATGCAGGGTTTTAACACTTCTTACCTGAACGGGATTTTTTGGCCTGGCAAATAAAACGCCCGTTACCACAACAGAATCTCCTGCTTTAATACCTTGCACCACTTCAACCATACTCGCTTCGCGTATACCCGTTTTTATATTTACAAAACTGGCCATTCCATTTTTTACCAATACCACCTGGTTGTTTTTATCATCAGGAATAATACAATTGGTTGGCACTTTAATAGACGTACGGCTTTGACCGGCATCAATATGCACTTTTACAAAAGCACCCGGGTTGGCAGTACCGCCCTGCAGCAATGCCCGTACTTTTAAATTGCGGGTGTCTGTATTGGCACCCGGTTCGGTGGCCACAACAATAGCTTTGCGAATGTCTTTGGATGCAGCATCTACTTCAACCGTAACCAACATTCCTTTTTTTATGATATTGCCATACATATCCGGCAACGTAAAATCAATCTTTACCTTGTTTGTTTGCTGAAGCGTGGCGATTACTGTGCTGGGTGATACATAGGCCCCCGGACTAATTCCCCTTAAACCCGCCACCCCGCTAAAGGGAGCCCGTATAACGGTCTTGTCAACCAGCGCCTGTGAATAAACAATATCTGCTCTTAAACTATTTACCTGGTTTACGGCCGCGTCATAATCTGCCTGGTTAAGACCATTGATATCCAGTAATTTTTTATACCGGTCTACAGTTGTTTGCGCCAGATCAAGCTGCACCTTGCTTTTGGCAATCTGTGCCCTCAGGTCTGCATCGTTTACCCTTGCTATAACGGTGCCTTTGGCAATGTTTTTACCTTCCGGTACATTCAGGTAAGTAAGCCGGCCGCTTATTTCTGGTCTTAACTCTACATACTCTTCTGCTATCACTGTTCCATTGGCCTCCACCACATTACTGATTGTTTCAGGCGCTGCAATAATAATATCCACAATTGGAATTGTTTTTTCACTTTTGGCGGGGGAGGGTGCTGTAGATTTATTTTTACAACCGGAGAAAATTAATACACAAAGGAAAAAAGTAACGCAATAGCAAATCCTGGTAAACGAGTTTAGCATTATATATTAAGTATTAATAAAGAAAACAAATATAAGTGGTTTAGCCTGTGCATAAAAGTACAATACATGGCTGGTAATAATATATTCCATTGATCTGTAATTGTTATCAGCATGTGATTGTTCAAACATTAATCCAATGTTTCAACAGCGATTTTTTTAAAATATCAATGGCGCTATTTATAATTTTACCTTTTCTTTGCGTAAAATTATAAACATGACTCCTCTTGTTGGTATTATCATGGGCAGCGAAAGCGATCTTGAAATTATGAAAGGTGCAGCGGAAATGCTTCGCCAGTTTGAAGTTGAACCTGAACTAACCATTGTATCTGCCCATCGTACACCAGAACGGCTGCGTGAATATGCCAGCAAGGCAAAGTCAAGAGGCTTAAAGGTAATCATTGCGGGAGCCGGTGGCGCCGCACATTTAGCAGGCATGGTAGCCGCTCAAACTATTTTGCCAGTAATAGGTGTTCCTGTTAAATCTTCCAATTCACTCGATGGCTGGGATTCTATCTTATCCATCTTGCAAATGCCTTATGGTGTACCAGTAGCTACAGTGGCTTTAAATGGCGCTAAAAATGCAGGAATTCTGGCCGCACAAATTCTCGCCCTGCACGATCCATCCATTGCAGGGAAACTGGAAGCATACAAAGAATACCAGGACGATATCGTAATGGAAAGCGTAAAAAATGTAAAGTACCTCGGCTTTACAAATGAGTTTGATACCTTCGAAAAATAATTTTTTATTTTTTGTACCAGGTAGGGAAACATCCATCAACTTCAGTGGCGTCGCACTCTTGTACCTGATAGCTTTGCTGAACTTTTACAGAAGCGACTGGAGGAACACCATTATTCGAGTATCACGCCGAATTCCTGCTGCAATCCTTTCGAATGGCTGTAAATCATTTCTATAAACTCTTTGCCATGGCTCGCGTAAAAAGGCATCAGGTTACCCACACGTTCCTGCAGGCTGTTGTTGGGGAACAATTCTTTTTTTAATTTTTCCAGCTGTCTTTGCTGCGCCTCAAATTTTCTTTTTTGTGCACGGAACATTTTCTTTTCCAGTGCCGTAAGTTTTTTCAATGCCTGCGTTTGCAACGCACTGGTATGTGTTTGTAAAGAGGTATCAATACCTCCGGCAATTATTTTTATCTGATCGTATAAAGCGATCATGTTTCCTTTTTCTTTTTCCAGGTTTAATTGTATAGTGCTGTCCCTTCTTACCAAATGATTCACCAGCTCCAGTTCGGTAGCAAACAAATCAGCATATTCCAATTGTAATTTTTTTGTACCCACCTGTAAAGCTTTGCTGACAATCAAAAATGAATTGCGTACAATCAGCATGGGATACGGAACCTGCACCGCGTCAAATACTTTTTTCAATTCAAGCCAGTAGGCAATCTCGCCACCCCCGCCGATAAAAGCGATGTCGGGTAAAATTGTTTCCTGCAACACAGGCCTTAAAATTACATTGGGACTAAACCGTTCAGGATGTTCCCGCAGTTCTTCCAATATGGCTGCTTTGCTAAATTTCAGCTGCGTATTCAAAATCAAAAAATCATCGCTTGCTTGTTCAATTCTTTCCCGTTTATCATCCACCAGGTAAAATAAATTAATCGCCCGGCCGCTTGCCTGGGCCTTGTATTCTTCCGGAAACAGCGTCACCGTTTGTTGTACAGCAGGATGAGAAAATCCTTCCATCAGTTCCTTCTCTATAACTGGCACAAAACGTCTTTTTACCGCGGCACTATCCGGCAATAAAATCAATACGCCGTATTCTGCAAACAGTGCATTTACCAGTTTAAAAGTAGCCTGCTCAATTGTTACTCCAGGCTGGTAACAATCTTTCATCAAGCCGGTTATTTCAGCACCAAATGGAAGGACCAATAACTGGCCGCTGATGGCTTCTATCAATTGCACCAGCGCCTTATCTACTATCATTCTGCCTACCGCACCAGTTTGTTTGGTAGCCCACTCATACTTTTCACCGTTTATAAAAACATGCCCCAGTTCATCCAGGTCAGCATCTTCGCTACCCATGTAATAAACAGGTACAAAATTATTTTCCGGCATTGCTGCCTGTAATTCCTCCGTCAGTTTAACTGCGTGCAGTATCTTATAAATAAAATATAAAGGCCCTGTAAAAATATTTGGTTGGTGAGCAGTGCAAATTGTAAATGTATTGTCGCTGCTTAACTGATGGATATATTTTTGTTGCTTTTCTGTAAGCGGAGTGGTCTTGTATTGCTCGTTCAGGATATCAACCAGCAACGCTCTGTCAGTAGCAAATAATTTGCGTTGCTCAATTGATGCTTTAATGCCAGCCAATGAAACAGGGTGGTTGTAAAATGGCTGCAGCCTTGGTGCTGCACTTATATAATCAGCAACCATTGAAGAAAAAAAACCAGTTTGCCGGTAAGGAATAAACTGCGCTGTTGTATTCATTTAAAAATAAAATTACTGCTGTAATAACAAATTTAAAGCGTGTAAAAAATCGTTCGAAAATTATTAAGCAACCACTACTTCTCCCTCAATGTCATAATCGTATGCTTTGGTAATTTTTACGTTTACAAATTCACCAATAGTTAATTTCTTTTTACTCTCAATAATCACTTCATTGTCTACTTCCACACTGTCAAATTCGGTACGGCCCAAATATCGTCCGGCTTCTTTTTTATCAATCAGCACTTTAAAAACCTTCCCAACTTTTTCCTGGTTTTTTTCAAGACTTATCTCCTGCTGCACTTCCATTATTTCCTGCGCACGTTCTTCCTTTTCTTCTGCCGGTATATCGTCAATCATGCTGTGGGCGCTGGTTCCCTCCTCGTGGCTGTATGTAAATATGCCCATCCTGTCGAACCGCATTTTTTGCAAAAAGATTTTTAACTCTTCCACGTCATCCCTTGTTTCGCCGGGAAAGCCTGCTATCAAAGTAGTGCGTAAACATATGTCCGGAATGCGGTTACGGATCTCGCCAATCAAACCTTCCATCTCCTCCCTTGTAATCTGCCGTTTCATTAGTTGCAGCATATTATTGGCTGCATGCTGCAAAGGCATATCCAGGTAATTGCAAATATTTTCCCGTTCTTTAATGGCATCAATAATTTCTATCGGAAATTTAGAAGGGTAAGCATAATGCAGGCGTATCCATTCCAACCCTTTTACATCCGCGAGCGCATGCAACAGTTTTGGCAATTCTCTTTTTTTATAAATGTCCAGCCCGTAATAGGTTAATTCCTGGGCAATCAGCATTACCTCTTTCACACCCCTGTCCACCAAACGTTTGGCCTCATCTACCAGCGATTCTATTGTCCGGCTTACATGCTGGCCACGCATTAAAGGAATGGCGCAAAACGAACAGGTACGGTTACAGCCTTCACTGATTTTCATGTACGCATAATGCTGCGGCGTATACAATAACCGCTCGCCTATCAGGTCAGCTTTATAATCAGCATTAAATTGTTTCAGCATGCCGGGCAGTTCCATTGTGCCAAAATAGGCATCCACTTCCGGTATCTCCGTCTCTAAATTATTTTTATATCGTTCGCTGAGGCACCCGGTTACATACACTTTATCTATCTTTCCGCGGCGCTTTAATTCCACCTGGTCTAAAATGGTATTGATGCTTTCTTCCTTTGCTTTTTCAATAAAACCACAGGTATTTATTATTACAATGTTGTGGTCTTTTTTACCACTCTCATGCACCACATCAATTTCATTGGCAATCAGCTGACCGCTCAGCACTTCACTATCCACCATGTTTTTACTGCACCCCAGCGTAATGATGTTTACCTTATCCTTATGTAACGATTTTGTCTTCATATAAATGTTGGCAAAGGTAAGCAGTTTAGGCGGAGTACTTTTAAGACCCGATTGTAAAAACCTTGTAAATTAATGGACCCAACCATATAACCGGCGTGTACTGTTAAGACTTTGAATTGCTGTTGTCGAAAATAGAAAACAATTTAACAATGGCAGGAATACCAGCGCCCAGCGTGGCGACATAGGTAATTAGTTTGGAATAAGCTTCTTCCTGGGAGATCAGCAGGAAAACAAGAATGGCTACAATAACCATCATCAATGGCTTTTTTAACCGGCTCCAGTTGCCATTGTCCTTGATGAGCCTCTTAATTTTCATGGCTTCTGAATTGCCTATAGCCGTTAAAATGAAATTGCGGAAGCCTTTATTGAAAAGCTTTAATGTGCCGTCTGTTCTGACGATGACACCTTTTGCCAATAACATAGTCAGGTTGTAATCATCAAAAGAATTGACGAGATTGTCTTCAGCAAGATCATAGAGTAAAAACTTTTCTTCCTTGGTTAACGATTGCCAGATATACATATAAAAATAATGCGACATCACCTGCAGTTTAAAAACCATTTCATCTGCTTTTTGGGCTCTTTCATTTTCTGGCAAGGAGCGGGCTACAGTCATTGCACATTCTCGCATTTTATTTAAGAAATGCGTATGCGCCGTTTCTTTCAGGATCACTTTATATTCTTCCTCCGTTGCTTCTGCTACCGAGCATTGCAGTGGAAAAACTACAATGCGGTAATGCCCCAGCAACACATGCCATCTTTCCAAATCCTGTCCCGGCACACCTTTTTCCGCGACAGACTGATCCAGTACCGAATCAAGAAATGCTACGGGGTGAATGGTAGAAAGGATAATTACCTTGCTTTTGTTTTGCAGCATGATTTGTTCCAGCAAATTCAATTTAATGCGGTTGGTTACGGCATCCTGAATATTGTACTCAAAATGATTTACGATAATGAGTTTATTTTTATCGCCCGTTAGTTTAGCAGTGAAGAGTTTCCATGCATCATCTTTTTCCCGGTCGTTTCCGATATCTGGAATATTGATGAGGTCTGCTATAACCACGTTGTTTTGAGGATCATTTTCTTTATAAACAAAGGGCGTATTACCATTGGCTAATGTTCCGTTGTTTATTTTCTCCAGCACCTGCGATAATTTACCTGAGCCTGGCAGGCCAATAACAAACAACAGGTTATTTACCTTTTCATTTTTCAGGATTGATTCATCTATTGTTCCCCACAAACTGAGATCTGGAAGATCAAGGCAAAATAATTTTTTCAGCACATTGTAAATAATAAAGTAAAACATCACCAGCAGCAGCAAAAGGCAAATCCAAAATAGCCAGCCATTGTAAAATTTTTCGCCGTACAATTTTGGCAGCCTGTAATTAAGGTTGGCTGCTGTTATTGAAAGACTGCTACCGTCACGATTTGCTGCAAGCGTGGTAACAGTAACGCTGTCATCTTTTCCTGCCCTTTTTAAAAGCGGACTGTAAAAAAAGGAGCTATCGGCCGCACCGGTCATATACATTTTATCTTCCAGCACCGCTTTGTCGCTGATGTCGATTCTGAACATGGATAACAGCGTTGCTGCAAATTTTTCTTCTTTCGTGTAGCCTGCTTCAAAAGGCAATTTTCTATAAGTAATGTTTTTAATCCATGCGTCATCATAATAATAACAAACGCCATCAACGTTACTGTGTTGATTTACTTTTACCAACTGGTCATTTGTAAGTGTGGCAGGCAAACGCTTTGCATAGTGTAACTGACCGTAGCGTGTACCAATATGCTGCTCAAAATTATAAGCTGTAACATAAAAAAACAGCATCGGTAAACCGCTGGTAAGCAGCAGCCTTGTTAAAGCCATTAAGGTAAAACTATGCGCATAACTACCAGCAAAAATCCTGCGCTCAGACCGGCTGTATAAAAAATATACCGCTGCCCTGCCCCATCGCAACAAGAGCCAGCCAACGAAAAATATCAATAACTCATAGAGCACAAATATCATCATATTCTTACCATCCAGCACACGGAGAGCACCAAGATTTAACAACGCGATAAACAGGTACAGCCAGCGGATGGTAGTTATTTTAAAACGGTAATTTTCCCGCTGCCCCGATTTTTTATACCTGTATGCAAACAATGAATTCAAAAAAAGAGAAGTAAATATCACAGAGAAAAAAAGTATAAAAAAGTAGGTTAAAACGGAACTGAAATTAAAAAAAACAACCGCCAGGATAATTACAACGCAATTGGTAAGCGCTGCAACATTGTACTGGTTTACAGAAGATATTTTTGGGCCAACCCAACTGGTATCAAACAATTGCCTTTTGAAAAATGAGCGCTGCGAAGAAACAAGGAACACACTAAAAAGCTGGCACACCAAAAATAAAAACAACAGTAACATCATTGAAAAAGTAAAACTATAAATTTCAACATCCCTGGTTTCTTTAAAACTGTTATCGCTAAAAATTACAATAAAGTAAGGTAGGTTATTTACAGGCTGCACTCTAACTGAATAGTCCCTGCTGAAATAACTGCTGGTAAAAGCATCGCTGGTCCTGGCTTCTATGCAGCTGCGCAATTTTTCATTTTCGGATAATTCACTTAGTAAATTTTCGTTCAGGTTCCTGGAAGGGTCGGAATGATATAAAACTTTGCCTGACTCATCAATCAGGGCGAATGTATACCCCACCGGTGTCACAGGCTGGCGAAGGCTTTGCATATTAAAAGACATAGCCGCAACCGTTGTGCCGGGCACTGTTGACGGAATAGAAATGACCGATGTAAAAGTACCGGTGGTCCAGGAAATAATCTGGTCAAGATAAAACGGATTAGTAGCCACGTGCTGCAGATGATAAGGCTTATTTTGAGAAATGTTTTTAAAATAAGCCCGCTGGCTGAAATTGCCATGTGGCGCATTTTTATCGCTGCTAATCCAGTTTACCTTTTCATCACCATTTTTATCTAACCAATACACCTGGTTAACACTGCCGTTTTGTGCAATAGCGGCCAGTTTTTTCAGCGCTTCATTTTTATTGCCCGCCGCGTCTGCAATTGTTTCTGCATTGCTTAAGTTAACAATGTTTTTTTTATATTCAGTCGTATCCCAAGACACCAGGTTATCATACGATATAATCTTTTCATATGCGCTTTCAATTTCTTTTTTTAACTCACCGGTGATTTGCGTGGCCAGTACTGCCTTGGAATCAGGGCTATTATCGGGCTTGAAAAAAAGATTGTATTTAACCAGCATAAAAAATAACAGCGACATCAGCAGCATGGAAACAACAATCGTGGCAATACCATCCGTTACGGTAAGCCTGTCTGTGTTGCCCATCTGGTACAGCTTTATCCAGGGATAGGCAACGATGGCGATGAGTACAACTGTCAGTAGCAGCAATACGCCCTGTGAGGGTAATTGATTTTTTTCCTGCTGGTAATGTTTGTTGGATAACAGACCGGTTACCACCAACTGCCTGTCGGCAGTAAAACTTACCGGCTGAAAAAACAGCTTGTAATCTTTCCCACTTACGTTCAGGCTTTTGACGGCCGAATTGGTGATGCCTCCTTTTTTGCCGGATAAGCTATCATTTAAAAAACCGATACCGGAAGAAAAATTTTCATACACCACCTGCCCGTCGCTGAAAACGATGTATTGATCAAATACATTGGCCGGTAACAGGTTTTTTATGAACTGTTCAAAAGTAAATTTCATCTGCATGCTGTAATGCAGGCTGTCATCTTTTTTATTACCGGATTGCACCGTTGCCAGCAATGTAATTTGGCGGCTGTTGTTGTTTACAATAATGTTGAAATTACTGTCCGGATTATCTTTTGTATACTGACTATCTGGAACAGACAAGGTAAAATTGCTGGAGTTGTATGATTTTATATATGCAAGCAGTGCAGGTCTTTTAGCAACACTGTCTTTGTATGCTACCAGGAGGTTATGCATCAGCGCAATACTGTTGTCTATCTTGGCATGGATATTTTTATCAATGTTCTGCAACGATCTGAAACGTTGTTCCTGTACAGCTTTTTCATTTTGCGGCACATACAAATAAAAATAACCTGCGCCCAGAAAAATCAGGAACAACAAGGTGACCAATACATCATTGTAATTTTTTGTGAAAGAGAAATACCGCATGGAGTATAGTTTACAGAGGTATTACAGCAGCATGAATTTAAAACCTTCATGAGTTGGTACCCATTTAAAAAAAGCATTGCAGTAAAGAGGAGGGGATTTCGCAGGTTGAATTATCAGCCTTTAAAACTATAGAGATTAATTGGCATTCGCAATAGCCCGCCTTCGTAATTTTTGATACTGATGAAGTTTGCACACTTTCTCAAAAATAACAAAAGGATAATATGGAACGCTTTTTTAAAAGTTCAATTTTACAATTCATGTAAGAATGATGACAGACAATAGCAACCATATAATTACAGCCAAAGACTTCGGCAAAAATTTTAGCTGGGGTGTTGCCATTGCAGCGGCTCAAAACGAAGGTGCCACAAACATTGAGGGAAAAGGCAAAACCATTTGGGACACTTTTTCCCGGAGCGGCAGTAATATAAAAGGCGGCGCCAAACTCACCACAGCCTGCGACTTTTATTACCGGTATAAGGATGACCTGTTACTTGTGAAAGCGCTTGGATTTTCTGTATTTCGTTTCTCCATTTCATGGGCCAGAATACTGCCTGATGGTACCGGCAAAATCAATAAGGAAGGCATACTTTTTTATCACCGGGTAATTGATGAGTGCATTAAACTCGGACTTACACCCTATATAACCCTTTACCACTGGGATCTTCCGCAGGAGCTTGAAAACAGGGGCGGCTGGACGAATTATTTAATCATCAAATGGTTCAGCCGTTTTGTATCTGTTTGCGCAGAGGCTTATGGCAATAAGGTAAAGCACTGGATCATTTTAAATGAACCTTTTGGATTTACGTCCCTCGGCTATATGCTGGGCAAGCATGCGCCGGGTAAAAAAGGGCTCAGTAATTTTATACCCGCTATTCATCATGCAGCCATGGCACAGGCAGAAGGAGGAAGAATCATTCGCCGGATGGTGGAAGCTGCCCATATTGGCACCACCTTTTCCTGCTCACAGATCATTCCTTATTCCGACAGAAAAGAAGACCTGGCCGCTGCTAACCGCATTGATATTTTAATGAACCGTTTGTTTATTGAACCTGCACTGGGTAAGGGATATCCCGTAGATGATTCATTTAAATTTTTAGAAAAATTACAACTGCATAATAAAACCTGGAAATATACAGAGCGGCTGCATTTTGATTTTGATTTTATCGGGCTGCAATATTATTTTCCGGTAATGGTTAAGCACAATAGTTATGTACCGATAGTACAGGCAACCCAGGTAAAACCAACGTCCAGAAAATTACCGGTTACTGCCATGGGCTGGGAAATTAACGCCGATAGTTTTTACCGCACCATAAAAAAAATATGGTTGTATGGGGGCGTAAAAGAAATTATCATAACAGAAAATGGTGCCGCGTTTAAAGATGAAATTAAACATGGGGTTATTGATGATGCGGAACGGATTGCCTATTTTAAACAACACCTGCAGGCGGTATTAAAAGCAAAAAAAGAAGGTGT
This sequence comes from Ferruginibacter sp., assembly GCF_028288465.1. Classification (GTDB taxonomy): domain Bacteria; phylum Bacteroidota; class Bacteroidia; order Chitinophagales; family Chitinophagaceae; genus Ferruginibacter. The sequence goes on from NZ_JAQBNR010000026.1 coordinate 18,375, forward strand.
CAATATCAGGGGCTATTTTGCCTGGACGCTGATGGATAATTTTGAATGGAGTGAAGGCTACCATCCCCGCTTTGGTTTGGTACATGTGGACCTGAAGACACAATTACGTACTATCAAAAACTCGGGGTACTGGTGGCGGGATTTTTTACAGTATTCCTGAAGACAATTCATTTATCGTATGCAACAATGGCCTTAAAAATCTGTTGTGACAAGTATGAGTACAGTACAGATAAACGATAGGAGTGTTACACTTGAGGAGCTGGAACAGGACGTTTGGAAACGTTTGGAAAAAGGAGCAATCAGTTATAAAGATGCGCTGCACAATCCTGTTGTGGCCAATGTCAATACACATGGCGTAAACATGCGCACGGTGATATTGCGAAAAGTGTGGCTGCTTCATAAACAACTCGCTTTTTATACCGATACCAGGAGTGGCAAATGGAATGAACTTGCTAAACAAAATAACATCAGCTGGTTGTTTTACGATGCCGCAAACTGCACACAAATACGACTGAGCGGGGATGTAACATTACACCATGACGATAGCATTGCAGCAGCAAGCTGGGACGCTACTACCATGAACAACAGAAGAAATTATTCAGGAGAAGAACGGCCTTCCTCAGTCATTGAATTCCCTCTAAGCGGTCTGCCAGCTGCATTTGAAACAAATGATCCTACATCTGAAGATAGTCTTAATGGGAGAAAAAATTTTGGTGTTGTAATCACAAAAGTGCAATGGATGGAATGGTTGTGGTTAAACAATAGCGGCCACCGCAGGGCCACATTTACTTACCTGGAAGATGGGAGTTTTACTGCAAACTGGCTTATTCCTTAACCCGCAGAGTAATCGGGTGAGCCACCTTTTTTGGGGTGACCCACCCAGCTACTCTTCCAGCAGCTTGATACCCGTTTTTTCGAAAGCTATTTTTCTTTCTTTATACAAATTTCCGGTTGTCATTTTAAAGGTCTTCTTGCTCATACCGAAAAAATCATAAATATCTTCCGGCTTGCTTTTGTCATTGTAAGGCAGGTAGCCATCGTTTTCCCTCAACAGGCGCAACACTTTTCCTGCTTCGTCTTCTACCCTGTTGTAGCCTGGTTTGCCTGCAGCCACATCAATGCTAAAACGATCATCTTTGTCATTGCTTACGGGATATATTTTTTTGATGAACCCTTTAAATTTATCTCCTACACCTATGTTACGGTAAATCTCATTAAAATGTAATACACCTGTGTGCTGGTTGTTGATGATACACACATAACCAATATCAGTACGGCGGTATACAATCAGGTCTACTACTTCCAGTTCCTTTACGGTTAATTCTTCATTGCTTAAATACGGCTCCAGCTTTTCTGTAGCTGCAATGCGTCCGGTTTGTTCGTCGAGATAAATCTTTACGAGGTACTCACCGTTTACCCGCATCTCGAATATTTGTTTGCTTTTGGGAACGAAAATATCTTTCATCAAACCCATATCTAAAAATGCACCGTGGGGAGTAACTGTCACTGTCCTTAACTTTACAATGTCACCCAATATGCCTTTCGGTTCCTGCGTAGTTGCAATCAACCTGTCTTCACCATCATGGTACAAAAAAACTTTCAATTCATCTCCAATTGCGGTGGCAGTTGGCACAAATCTTTTAGGCAATAAAATACCCTCTGCCCCATCATCCAGGTACACCCCAAAATCTACCGCCCGTATTACTTTTAATGTATTGTATTTGCCTACTTCTACCATGGGAGAGAATTAAAAAATAAAAAGTGAAAATTAAAAACTGGCCCTTTTACCGGAACCACTTTTTAACTTATGTTACCCGCAATGAAATATTACTTAACAATAATCCCTTTGGGAAACGGGGAAATAGTTCGTTAGGCAACAGGTGCAAACAATCCTTCTACAAACTGGTGTTTATCAAAAACCAGCAGATCTGTTGCCTTTTCGCCTACCCCAATAAATTTAACCGGTATCTTAAACTGATGGGCAATTGCCAGCACTACACCGCCTTTTGCCGTGCCATCTAGTTTCGTTATGGTTAAGGCGGTGACATCCGTTGCGGCTGTAAAATGCTTAGCCTGTTCCAATGCGTTTTGCCCGGTGCTTCCATCCAGCACCAGCATTACTTCATGCGGTGCTTCAGGGATTACTTTTTGAACAACTCTTTTTATCTTGGTCAGCTCATCCATCAGGTAAGCTTTGTTGTGCAAACGGCCTGCCGTATCAATGATGATCACATCCACCTCTTTTGCTACTCCGCTGATCACCGTATCATAAGCCACTGATGCCGGATCACTGCCCATTTCTTTTTTTACAATCGGCACACCTGTGCGTTCGCTCCAGATTGTTAATTGGTCTACCGCAGCCGCCCTGAAAGTATCTGCGGCGCCTAATAACACTGATTTTCCCGCCTTTGAAAAATTATGCGCCAGCTTACCAATGGTAGTCGTTTTTCCTACACCGTTTACACCTACTACTAAAATTACGTGTGGTTTATGGTCTGCAGGTAATTCGTAATTTTCGTAACTGGTATCCGATGGTGAAGCCACCAGTATATCTTCTACTTCCTGTTTAAGGATGGAATTTAATTCGTTTGTGTTAAGATACTTATCCCTTGCTACCCGCTTTTCTATACGATTGATAATTTCTACTGTCGTTTCAATACCTACATCTGCACTTACCAATGCTTCTTCCAGGTTATCCAACACCTCTTCATCCACAGTGCTTTTGCCGGCAATAGCTTTGGTTATTTTGCTGAAAAAACCTTCCCTGGTTTTTTGCAATCCCTGATCCAGCGTTTCCTGCTGTTGCTTTTTACCGAAGAGTTTATCAAAAAGTCCCATACCTGTAATCCCTTTAGGGAAATTGATTTGTGATTATTATAAAAATAAAACTACCCGAATCCAATTGGATTTGGGTAAAATTAAGAAAGCTGTTCCGATATTAACCAGAACAGCTTGAATATAGTAAATCAAGGTGCATTTAAACTATTGAGCTAAATATTCCTTGATCTTGTCTTTGTGAACGATTGACTCCTTAAAAGTATAAGCACCGCTTTTAGGGCTACGAACCGCACGAATCACTTTTGTCCAGTTTTTTGCATCTGCTGCGGCCTTGGTATCTTTAATTTTCGCGTTCTTTGAAGCTGCTTTTGCCATGACTATTTAATTTGAAAATTTGAAAATTTAAAAATCTGAAAATGATAAGTACTTTTTGCACAGCCTATTTTCACATTTCGTATTTGCACAAGAAGAAATTTACTTGATTTCTTTGTGTACAGTTACTTTCTTTAAAATCGGGTTGAATTTTTTCAACTCCAAACGCTCAGGCGTATTTTTTTTGTTCTTTTTTGTGATGTAGCGGCTGGTACCTGGTTTGCCACTGGTTTTATGCTCAGTACATTCCAAAATAACCTGAACCCTGTTACCTTTCTTTGCCATTGTTATTTATTTTGTTACCCGTTCCCCTTCAAAAGAGAATGGGTGGGTTTAAATTTTTTCGCCTGCTGCTCTTAGTCCTTTAACAACTGAAAACAGACCATTTTTATTGATCGTTCTGATAGCTTCTGAAGAAACTTTCAGTACCACCCATTTATCTTCTTCAGCTAAAAAGTAACGCTTGGTTTGCAAATTGGGCAAAAACCTGCGCTTGGTTTTTATGTTTGAATGCGATACTTTATTACCTGTGATAGGCTTCTTACCTGTAACCTGACATACTCTAGCCATTGTACTAATTTTTTGGACGGCGAAGGTAAGGAAGAAATTTGATTTTTAGCAGATAAGAATTGATTTTTTTTAAATGTGCGCCGCAACCGGTTCATTTACCTTCAAAAAATATTTTTCACCTCCGCAAAATCCGGCTGCTATTATACCAAAGTCTCCACATTTGTAAAATAACTGCCAGCAAAATTAACCCAACACCTGCGTAAAAGTGCCCGGAAAGCGATTTATTTTCATTAAAAAAAAGAAAGGCAAGGATGATACCGTACACAGGTTCCAGGTTATAAGTGAGGTTGGCGGTAAAGGGAGAAATTTTTTTTAATGCGTTCAGCTGAAGATCGAAACAAAGCACCGTACAAAGCCAGGCCAGTACCAGCAGCCGCACCCAGTCTGACGGGGTAGGCAGGTAATAGTCCGCCGGAAAACGGATTAGATACACCGGCACAAACAGGCATAGAAACAGAAACCCGCCCCCCAGTTCGTACAATGTAAGAGTGGCCGGACTAAACCTTACCAGCAATTTTTTATTAAAAATGGGAAACAGTGCACTGCCAATGGCTGATAAAACGCCGAAAATAATACCGGTTTTAAACTGGGGATAAAAATCGAAGATGATATAAATACCTGCGATGGCAAGCAGGCCAAGCAATACCTCCCGGGGGTTAATGCTTCTTTTAAAAATAAGGGGTTCAAAAAAAGAAGTGAAAAAGCCAGAGCCCGAAAAACAGACAAGGGCCACTGAAACATTGGCATATTTAATACTGCCATAAAATGTTACCCAATGCAGGGCTACTATTAAGCCGACGCCGCCTATTTTAAGGGCGTCTTTAAACGCAATGCGTTGCAGCTGTTTTCTCAAAAATAAGATCACGCCCAATGTGAGCACCGTTAGCAGCATGCGGTACCATACCAGCAAGCCTTCATTTAAACCAATCAGTTTGCCTAATATGCCGGTAAAACCGGCTAAAAAAACGGCGGCATGCAACTGGAACAAGGCTTTTTTCATCGGGGACAAAGATAGGATTTGGATTGTAGGAACAGTATTGGCTTGTTTTACCTGTATAATGAGGAAAGATCAAAAAAGGTATGCCGTAAAAGAGGGCGATGCAACGATGTTGCTCAGCGTATTTCCAGCCACGACCAAAATAATTTAACCCGGGCCTGCCGTAATTATATTGGGCAGATAAAGGAATTATTTACCTTCGCACGCAAATGACGGAAAAAATTTTAATACTAGATTTTGGTTCTCAATACACCCAGTTAATTGCGAGAGCCGTAAGGGAAGCCAGTGTTTATTGCGAAATAACCCCTTTCAATAAACCAATTGTATTTGGTCCCGAATTGAAAGGTGTGATTTTGTCCGGCTCGCCTTTTTCGGTAAACGAAGAGAATGCGCCGGTAGTAAATATCGCCGCCATCGCATCCCGGGTACCAGTATTAGGCGTATGCTACGGAGCACAGCTTACGGCCAAACTGTTTGGAGGAAAAGTGGAAAAGAGCGACAAAAGAGAATATGGCCGGGCCAAACTGGAAAAAGTAAAAGAGAATATTTTATTGCAAAACGTATCGCCGCACAGCCAGGTTTGGATGAGCCACAGTGATACGGTAAAGGAATTACCTGAAGGTTTTGATATACTGGGAACTACCGAAAGCATTCCTGTTGCTGCGTTTGTTCGTACGGCAGAAGGTTTTCCATTGTACGGGCTCCAGTTTCATCCCGAAGTGTATCACAGCACCGAGGGCAAAATCATTTTGAAAAATTTCCTGGTAGATATTTGTGGCTGTTCCCAGGATTGGACGCCGGCACATTTTATCAGCGATACCGTGGCGGCATTAAAAGAAAAGATTGGCGATAAAAGGGTAATCATGGCGATGAGTGGCGGTGTTGACAGTACGGTAGCCGCTACCCTCATTCACAAAGCCATCGGCAGTAATTTATTTGGCATTTTTGTAGACAATGGCGTACTGCGTAAAAACGAATTTGAAGACGTACTCAAAATGTATGAGCAACTGGGTCTGAATGTAAAAGGCGTGGATGCAAAAGAACATTTTTATACCAAGCTGGCCGGCAAAACCGACCCTGAAGAAAAAAGAAAAATTATTGGCGGCGGCTTTATTGAAATATTTGACAAAGAAGCCAAACGCATTGAAAATATTGATTTTTTAGGCCAGGGTACCATCTACCCGGATGTGATTGAATCGGCCTCGGTGCATGGTCCTTCGGTGACTATTAAAAGTCACCACAATGTGGGCGGTTTACCTGCCACCATGAAGCTGTCGCTGGTAGAACCCTTAAGAGCTTTGTTTAAAGATGAAGTTAGGAAAGTGGGAGTAGAACTGGGTTTACCACATGATATGTTGTTTCGCCACCCCTTTCCCGGACCGGGTTTGGGTATCCGCATACTGGGTGATATTACCGAGGAAAAGGTACGGTTATTGCAAGATGCAGATGCGATCTATACCAATGGATTGAAAAAAGCAAACCTTTATGCGAGTGTATGGCAGGCTGGTACCATTTTACTTCCGGTAAAAAGTGTTGGGGTAATGGGCGATGAAAGAACTTATGAATTTACGATTGCTTTAAGAGCAGTAACTTCTGTAGATGGGATGACGGCCGACTGGGCGCATTTACCGTATGAATTTTTAGCCGATATTTCTAACGAGATTATCAATAACGTAAAGGGAATTAACCGGGTGGTATATGATATCAGCAGTAAACCGCCGGCAACCATTGAGTGGGAATAACTTTTGAATGTCTGATTTTGGGATGTCTGATGGCTGATTTTTTTTAATTCGGATAGCTAGTGTATTAGCTGAAGAATTAGGATCGTTAGTTTGCAGACTTTAGAAATCAGAACGAATAAAAATACTTTTTCATCCAGCGTTGTAAAACAACAAGTAACAACCCTAAAGAAATCAGACATATAATATTATGAAAGAAGAAAAGGTAAAAAAAACGTGGACAACACTTGTTGTTTTGTCTGTTGCTTTCAGCTGTTTTATTTTACCTGCAACCGCACAAAATACAGTGCAGCCCATTACCAGAATTTACCGCGTTGGCATTTTTGCCCCGCTTTACCTGGATACGATTTTCACCAATACCGGTACCATCCGCTTTACAGACGCCATCCCCAAATTTATTACGCCCGGGCTTGAATTTGTGCATGGTGCACAGATTGCACTGGACTCAATGAAGCTGCCGAATGAGAATGTAGAAGCCTTTATTTACGATACCAAATCGTACACTAAAACAATTCCCCGCTTAATTTCAGATAAAAAATTAGATACGCTGGACATCATCATTGGCTCGGTAAAAGATGTGGATTTCAGGCAACTGGCAGATTTTGCGTTGAGCAAAAACATTCCTTTTATTTCGGCCACCTATCCAAACGATGGCGGCGTTACTGCCAACCCTTCTTTAGTGATTGTAAACTCTACACTAAAAGCACATTGTGAAGCTATCTTCAGTTACCTGGTACAAAGCCATGGTACGGACAGAATATTTTTATGCCGTCAGAAAGGACCGCAGGAAGATAAAGTAGCGGCTTATTTCAAAATGATCAATGCGCAGGATGGCAAGCCCCTGCTGGATATTCAGACCCTGAATTTTGACAGCATCGTTTCACCTGGTTTATTAAAAAACAGGCTGGACAGTAACCGCCAAACAGTCATCATCGGCGGCTCACTGGATGAAACTTTCGCCACCAAATTAACCATGGCCTGTTACGAACTGCACGAATCTTACCCCATCACGTTGCTGGGCATGCCCAACTGGGACAGCTTTAAAGCCCTGATGAATAAAGATGCCCTGGTAGATTTCCCGGTATTTTTTACCAGTCCTTATTTTAATACCAAATGGGATGACTACAGCAAAATGGTAAATAACGTGTATGCAAAAAAATACAAAGCCCGGGCTACCGACATGGTTTTTAAAGGCTTTGAGTGCACCTGGCTTTTTACCAAATTGCTCACCAAATTTCCGGGCAATGTTATCAATCATTTAAACGACAAATCTTTTAAGTTGATCACGGATTATAATTTCCGCCCGGTGATGTTGAAAAAAGATTCACCTGTTACTGACTACTACGAAAACAAGCACCTCTATTTTGTACGTATCATGAATGGCACCATTTCCAAAGCCTGGTAACAGGCATCAATAAATAAATTAGTGAAAGCCTGTATTAACAGGCTTTTTGCATATCCGGGCACCTTCAGCCAAACATATATCCGCTTTGTTTGTAATTAGTATTGAATGTATTTGTATATCTGATGGCGCATAAAAAAGGGAATCTTCCTGCTAAAATTTGTATTGTTTGCAAACTCCCTTTTACCTGGCGAAAAAAGTGGCAGAAAAATTGGGATGAGGTAAAGTATTGCAGTGAAAGGTGCAGAAGTAACAAGGCATCTAAGTAAACAGGTCGTTGTTATAAGAAAGAAATATTGCCCGGGCGAGCAAGCAATGTGGAACCATATTGGCGACGCTCCGTTCAACAAAATACCCTTGTGGATCTTCAGCCTCCGGGTTGAAGTAAACAAGATAAATGATTGCATTCTTAAATCGATATGAAGAACCAGAAAACAGCAAACGCTTCATTTCATTATCAATTATCCATTAAAAAATTATCCATTAAAAAATGCCGCTAATAGAATTCTCCGATAAAGGCCTTTACTGCAGACAGGGCAATTTTTACATTGATCCCTGGAAGCCCGTAGATAAAGCCGTCATCACACATGCGCACAGCGACCATGCCCGCTGGGGAAGCAAATATTACCTGTGCCATCATCTTACCAAACCATTGCTGCAGTTGCGGCTGGGAGATAATTTGTATGAATCGGTAGACTGGAATGAACCGGTTTTTATAAATGGTGTAAAAGTATCGCTGCACCCCGCAGGGCACATCATTGGCTCGGCGCAAATAAGGGTAGAATACGAAGGCGAAGTATGGGTTGCAAGCGGCGATTACAAAACAGAAGATGACGGTATCAGCGGCGCTTTTGAACCGGTACCCTGCAACACCTTTATAACAGAATCTACTTTTGGCTTACCCATTTACAAATGGAAAAAGCAATTGGATATTTTTGAAGATATTAAGAACTGGGTAGCACAGAATAAGGAAAATAAAAAGACGAGCGTATTAATTGCATATAGTCTTGGTAAGGCACAAAGAGTATTGATGCCACTCTCCGAAATGGGCCTGCCGGTGTATGTGCATGGAGCCGTTTGGAATGTGCACCAGGCACTGGTAAACAGCGGCTGGAAATTACCTGAAGTGACACGGGTTCAACCCGACACACCTAAAGAAGACCTCGTTGGCAATATCGTAATAGCACCGCCCAGCGCCGATGGTACGCCATGGATGAAAAAGTTTTATCCATACAGTGTAGGCACTTGCAGCGGATGGATGCAGGTAAGAGGCAATGCAAGAAGACGCAATACCGACGCAGGCTTTGCCCTGAGCGATCATGCTGATTGGTATGGGTTGTTACAGGCAGTAAAAGCAACCGGCGCACAAAAAGTATATGCAACACATGGCTTTCAATCTGCCTTTAGCAGGTTTTTAAATGAACAGGGCATAGAAGCCGGCGAAGTAAAAACAGAATATGGCGGGGAAGAAGAAGAGAGTAAAGCGGCGGAAGAGACTGAGGAAATAATAATGGATAATGGATAATTTTTTAATTGATAATAACTACCGGCAAATTTAAAAGCTAACAAATTACTCCCCCTTTAGGGGATGGGGGAATCTCTTTTAGGGAATGAGGGAATAACCATGAAACAATTCGCAAAACTTGTAAACATACTCGGTACCAGCACCAAAACAAATGATAAGCTGCAGGCTTTGCAGGATTATTTTGAAGTGGCGGCGGACCAGGATAAGGTTTGGGTAATCGCCATCTTCAGCGGAAGGCGCCCGAAGCGCATTATCAACTCTACTATTCTTGCTGGCTGGTGTCTTGAAATTGCCGCCATTGAGCCCTGGTTATTTGATGAATGTTACCACACGGTTGGTGATCTGGGTGAAACCATTGCGCTGTTGTTACCCGAACAGGAAACACAAAATGAAACTGGCAATGAACATACTTTGTCTTATTATTTACAAACATTTATCCGCATTGAAAAAGAAACCGAACAGGTAAAAAAAGACTTTATTACCAGCAGCTGGCAGCAAATGGACCGCAATGAAAAATTTGTCTTTAATAAGCTTATCACTGGTGGCTTCAGGATCGGTGTGTCGCAGACCATGATGGTGAATGCACTGGCAAAAACAGTCAAAGTTTCTTCTTCCATCATAGCGCACCGCATCTCTGGTAACTGGGATCCTGCCACCACCTCGTTCGATGATTTACTCAGTGAAACCGTTGCTGCAACCGACTTTTCAAAGCCCTACCCTTTTTATCTTGCTTATGCCGTTGATGAAGATTTAGATAAGTTGGGTGAAGAAGATCTATGGCAGGCAGAGTGGAAATGGGATGGCATCCGCGGGCAGATCATTAAGCGCAACAAAGATTTTTTTGTATGGAGCCGCGGCGAAGAGTTGATGACAGAAAAATTTCCGGAGTACAATCATTTTAAAGACCAGCTGCCGGATGGCACAGTGATAGATGGCGAAATCATCAGCCTCGGCGCACCGGCTGAAGATGGCGTTTTTAAACCATTACCTTTTGCCGCATTGCAAACCCGGATCGGCAGAAAAACAATTACAAAAAAACAATTAACCGAAGCACCAGTTGGTTTTATAGCCTACGATATTCTGGAATTCGAAGGCGAAGATATCCGCTACAAATCCATGGAAGAACGCAGGCAATTGCTGGAACAGGTAATAGCCAAAACCAATTATCCTGCACTGCATATTTCTCCGGTTATTTCATTTAACACCTGGGAAGAATTGGGTGTTACCCGGACAAAATCCAGGGACATGGGCAGCGAAGGCATCATGATCAAAAGAAAAAGTTCACCCTACCAGTCGGGCCGCAAAAGAGGCGATTGGTGGAAATGGAAAATTGATCCGCTTACGATTGATGCTGTAATGATCTATGCGCAAAAAGGCCACGGCCGCAGAAGCAACCTGTACACCGATTATACATTCGCCGTAAAAGACGGCGACAAACTGGTGCCGTTTACAAAAGCCTACAGTGGATTGACCGATAAGGAATTTGCACAGGTAGATTCATTTGTAAAAAGAAATTCCATAGAAAAATTTGGCCCGGTACGTACCGTAAAACCAGAGCTGGTTTTCGAAATTGCCTTTGAAGGCATTGCAGCCAGCAACCGTCACAAAAGCGGAGTAGCATTGCGTTTCCCCCGCATGAGCCGTTGGCGAACCGATAAAAAAGCAGACGAAATAAATACGCTGGAAGACCTGAAAGAAATGCTGAAAATATACAACCAGCAGGGGGTTGTGGAAGCGACTGACCTTTAAAATTTTTATATGCACGCACCAATAATTGCGTAAATTAGATAAGGAAAACACTATGAAAAAGTTAAGCATTTTATTGGCGATGGTGATCACCGGTTTTGCATTTGTAAGCCTTACCAATCGCCTGAATGAAAACCCGGAATTTATCGCACCCAGCAAACAAAGAACAGGCGATGTTGCAAAAGGCTACCAGTATTTAATTACGGGTGATTATTTAAAAAGTGGCATTCCCTTTAACTTATTTGTACTGGGCACCGGCAAAGACACCACCAATTTTTTACAGAGAGATGGCTACAATAAAAGTCTTAACTACAGTTTTACGGCAGTTAAGGCGCCCAACGGTGTGCTGGTAGCGGCACCCAATTGCCTGCAATGTCATGGACAGGTGTTTGATGGTAAACTGATTGTAGGCCTCGGCAATTCGCTCAGCGATTTTACCCTAAACCGGCAAGGCACAGCGTTGTTTGCTGAAAAGTTTTTACAGAACCTGAAAGGTGAAGAAGCTAAAAAATATGATGCCGCGAAAAATTTTATACAAGCCATTAAAACGGTCTCCCCGGAATTGATTACTACTACAAAAGGTGTTAACCTCGCAGATGCATTAGCTGCATTGCTTGTATCGCACAGGGATCCGCAAACCCTGCGCTGGAGCGACAAAAGTTCCTTTACATTACCTACAGAAATGATACCCACCGATGTACCCGCCTGGTGGTTGCTAAAGAAAAAGAACGCCATGTTTTACAATGGTTTTGGCCGCGGTGATTTTGGTAGGTTTTTAATGGGCAGTAATTTATTAACCGTTTCGGATACAGCCGAAGCCGCTGAGGTAGACAGCCATTTTAATGATGTGCTGGCCTTTATCAATTCCATCGAAGCACCTAAATATCCAAAGCCCATTGATGCCGCGATGGCTGCGCAGGGCAAAGCTGTTTTTTCGGCCACCTGTAAAAAATGCCACGGCAGTTATGGAGATAGTACAAGCTATCCCAACCTGCTGATACCTGAGTCGATCATCAAAACAGATTCGGCTTTGTACACAGCCAACTACAGCAATCCCCAAATGGTCATCTGGTTCAACAACAGCTGGTTCAGCAGCGGCGATCATCCCGCAAAGCTGGTGCCTTACCGCGGTTATATTGCCCCGCCGCTGGATGGTGTCTGGATCACCGCACCTTACCTGCACAATGGTTCTGTGCCTGATCTGGAAACCTTGTTAAACAGTAAAAAACGCCCCAAATACTGGCAGCGGAGTTTCAGCAGCACCGTTGATTATAATTATGAAATACCCGGTTATAAATACCAAACAAAAGATGCTCCCGGTACCAGCGAAGTGTACAACACAACACAAAAAGGCTACAGCAACGAGGGCCATTATTTCGGTGATAAACTATCGGAAACACAGCGTCGCTCGGTGATTGAATATCTATAGACTTTGTAAAATAATTTTGTTACCAGCCTATAGGCCTGGTTGAGCTTCAGTGGG
>NZ_JAQBNR010000036.1 GCF_028288465.1 Ferruginibacter sp.
AAACGAAGAGCGCAAAGGCTTCCACTGGGTATTGGTATTGTGGGTGGTCGTGGCACCAATGGCTCAGGAGATATTTTTATTGCCTTCTCCACGGCAAATGCCAATGCATTTCAGCGAAACGATTTTACCAAAGTAGATGAACTACCTAATGATTTAATTGACCCGCTTTTTGAAGCAACGGTGCAGGCTGTCGAAGAAGCCATCATCAATGCCATGGTAGCAGCGGAAACAATGGAAGGTGTCAATGGCAACAAGTCCTATGCCCTGCCCCATCAACTGGTGATTGATCTATTGCGAAAATATAAACGGATAAAATAAATACGGATTGTCAACTTTGAGAAGATATTTTAGTTAGTGCATGTATTATATAACAAAAAAGCCATCCAGGTAGGGACGGCTTTTTTGTTATCAGAATTACTTTTATCAGAATGTAGTTTTGAGCGTTACTCCATACGTTCCCGGATCTCCCAGATGCACTGCCCCAAAATCATACGCGTGTTCAATGTACTTTGTTTTGGTAATATTTCTTGCCCAGAAATATACTTCCAAATGTTTACTGCTGACTCCGGCCCGTACATTTAAGCGCTGGTTGGAACCTTGGCGGATATTGTTGGCAAGGTCGAAATACTCAGCGCCGAGATAATACCATTCGCCACCAGCAACTAATTTAACCTGGTGCTCAGCATTTATAAGATAACCATATTGCAATGTAAACACAGAAGTTACATCAGGTGTAAATATCTGGTGCTTTCCATCCAGGTTTACAACGTCCCCATTTGACGCTACTTTAAGCGATTTATATTTAGCGTTGGTGTAGCCAAGATTGTAGCCCAGCTGAAGTCCTTTTACCGGCGCAAACAACAGTTCCAATTCAGCTCCTTTACTGGTTAATTCACCGGTATTTTTTGTAACGGTGATGGCATCCGGCAGCACCAATGTAGGCACCTGTGCATTGTTGATGTGGCTAAGGAACAAAGTAAAGTTCAACCTCAATCGCTGATCGAGCAATTCATTTTTAATACCCAATTCTATATTGTTACTGTACTCCGGTTGAAAAGGATATAAAGGGGGCTGGCTTGGGTCAGAAGACAACTGGGTTAACCCGCCGGTCCTGAAGCCCCGGCTGTAATTGGCAAACAGGTTACTGTTGTTTGCCACCTGGTACTGCAAACCAACCTTAGGAGAAATGGCATTGAAATTACGTGCTGCGGAGGTATCCGGCCTTGTAACAAAAGCATCACTTCCATCAGGTTGCCCCTCTCCTTGTACTTCCAGGTATTTATGTTCGTAGTCGTATCGCAAACCAGCTACCAGCATCAGTTTGCGGGTAAGGTTGTAATTGGCCTGGCCAAAGATGGCGAAGCCTGTATTTTTTGCAGTTGAAGTATTGATGGATGCAAAATCGTTGGGTGCGCCCAGCAACGATCCATCTTTACCAAAATGGGTCGATTGTTTGTTTGGGTTGTTTTGGTGAAAGAAATAAGTACCAGCCGTCCAGCTAAATTTAGATGATTTGTTGGTAGCAGAACTAAATTTCATTTCATGCGTAATCACTTTTACGTTGTTCCATTTATTGCCATAATCATTGATCACTGTAACTGCGTCCAAAGGAGAAAAATCTCCATCGAGTGGCGACTTGTAGTAACGATGATTGTTTTGCCATGCCAGTTGCGAACTGAAATTGACCGCACCGCCGGAATGATTTACAGCCAGCGAGGCATTCAATGTATTATCAATCATTTTGCCCACGGCATTTTGATTGAGCTGGTAGGGATTTTTAAAAGCATCTTCTACGCCATTTACCAAAGGAAAAGCCCCATCATTTTTATTATTCTGATGTTTTACATTCAATGTAACGGCCCATCCTGAACCCGGCAAATACTTTAAATAATAATTACCGCTGGCTGATTGTTGTTTATCAAAAGAACTGTTGTTGAATTGATTGGTGTAGTAACCATTGCGACTGCTGAAAACGCCGGACGCACCAAAAAACAATTTGTCTTTAATCAAAGGGGTACGAATACCTGCACTGTATCGCTGCTGGTTGTAATTACCGATATTGATTTCTGCAAAACCGCTGGTGGTATTGGATGGTTGTTTGGTAATGATGTTGATTACCCCGCCCATGGCGTTTCTTCCGTACAGTGCGCCTTGTGGCCCGCGCAATACTTCTATCCTTTCCACATCTGCCAGTTGCGGAATATAGGTATCCAGGCTAAACTGGTTAACACCGTCGATATAAGTGGTTACGGCCGGGTCATAGGAAGTAGTGGTGATACCGCGGATAGAAGTAACGTTTCTCCCATCGCCTGAATTACCCGATGCCAGGTTGGGTACAATTGCTGTTAAATCCTTACTGTTCCATAACCTCAATTCTTCTATTCTGCGTGCAGAAATGGCCGAAATACTCACCGGTATTTTTTGCAATAATTCTTCTTTTTTTTCTGCTGTTACGGTTACCGTTTCCAATTGAAGCAATGCATTCTGCAATTGAAAACGCACAACGTTCTCCGCCTTGTCTTTTACTTCAACTTCGGTGGCGGTAGTTGCGTAGCCAACAGAAGACAACTCGACCGTATACCGTCCGGCAGGCAAATGCTGCACGCTAAAATCACCTTCTTTATTGGTGACTGTTGTAACTGCCGTGTTCAATAAATGTACCGTAACATTTGGCACGGGTAACGAATGCGTATCAGTAATTTTTCCCTGCAACGTTTGTGCATGGCCGTTAACGACACATCCCGATAATATCATCGCACAAACAACTTTAATCAATCTTCTTTTTTTCATCTATATTTTATTTTTTAAAATGCGCTCTTCACATTATGCTTTAATAATAAGATCAGCATCAACAATCAATGTGCTAATGCTGATCTTTTAAAACGGTGCTTTATTAATTCGAAAACTGAACAGACATCATACCTGCCTGCAATTTTTCCTGCGGTTTATATATGATGTACACGGTATGCTGTTTTCCATCGCTTACCGTTTCAATCGGTAGTTTAACAGTCGTCAGCTGCATACCTGCGCCTTTAACCGGTGGTATGGTAGTGCCGCCTTTACTAATTACTTTTCCATCAGGTGCATCCAGTCTTAT
Organism: Ferruginibacter sp.; assembly: GCF_028288465.1. Lineage (GTDB taxonomy): Bacteria > Bacteroidota > Bacteroidia > Chitinophagales > Chitinophagaceae > Ferruginibacter. The sequence goes on from NZ_JAQBNR010000036.1 coordinate 3,098, forward strand.
TTCAAAATCCAAATTCTTTTTAGGTGCGGCCTGCGAGCCACAGCCCAACTGAATAGTACGAACGCCTGTCAGATCAATATTCTCCAGCGCCACCCAACCTTCGGCAACAGGTAAAATCATCAGGTTATTACCACCGTATTTCATAGCAGTAAAACTTTTTGTTTTTTCCGTTCCGGTAAATGTAACCGTATTGCTGTTTAAGGCTACCGAATTGCTACCTGTTAACGCCTTGATGTTGTTGCCGCCTTTATCTGTATAGCTGGCAGATAAAACCATTACACTGTTAGGTTTGACGTTAGCCGGAGGAATAATTGTACCTGACTGAGGAAGCGATTTTTTTACCGCGGCCTTATTGGACAGCGACAGTACCCAACTCACAATCTGATGTATATCTTCCTGTGCCAGGGTTGGATGCGCAGCCATGGCCACCTGACCCCAAACACCACTACCGCCTTTAATTATCTTCTGTGTCAGGTACGTCATTGCATTTGGATCTTTTGCGTATTTCTGTGATACTTCTACAAAAGCCGGTCCCACTGATTTTTCGGCTTCTTTATGACAGCTCTTACAATCCAGCGTCATCATCAAACTCTTACCACTAATGGTAGCCTGCCCCTGCTGATGTCCCATCGGCGAGCCGGCTTTATCAAAGCCTTCCACATAATCAACAGATACATACAGGTTGGCCAAATCAAATTTTGCCGTGTCGGTTTTGTCGGCCACGCTTACTGCGTACTGCACAGGTAAACCCGGTAAGTAAAAAGATTTATTGCCACCAGTGATATCAATCGTTACAGTTGGCGTTTCATTGCCAGCATATACCCTTACTTCATTGCTTTTTGATGAAGCGCCTTTATCATCTTTTGCTTCAACTGTAATGATGTAATCGCCAGCCGTGGTGTAGGTATAGTCAAGTGTTGGTTCTGTTGTTTCTTTGGTTGTGCCATTGCCCAGGTTCCATTTATAAGTTACTTTGTCTTTTTCAAGATCTTTGGCATCTACCGATATTTTAACAGCAAAAGGTAACACGCCGGTACTTTTATCTGTTTTAATGGAGGTAATTACAGGAGGCCTGTTTCCACCATTAAAATCAATTCTTGCTAAACCGGCATCTACATTTTTAGTAAACCAGCCATTGCCGTATTCCAGTAAATACAACTTCCCATCGGGTCCAACTTCCATATCTATTAAAGAATTCACTTTTAAAGAAGGAAAGAAAGGCTCCATCTTATCAAAGTCGCCATTGGGCTGCATGGTTACTGCTTTTATCCACCCACGTATCCAATCGTAAATAAACAATTTGCCATTGTAGTAATCGGGCAAACGGGTTTCTTTTGGAAACATGTCGGTGTAATATACCGGGCCTGCCATAGCGTTTCTGCCGCCGGTACCAACTTGTGGAAAATCAGGTGACGCTGCATATGGATACCAGATAAATGCTGGTTGTGCCGGCGGCAATTCCGTTAAGCCGGTATTGTGTTTTGAATTGTTGATGGGATGGGCCGGGTCGTACAGATCGCCACTTTTTCCGGTGCCATAATCAAACTGGCGGTAAGGATAATTGTTGCCAACAAATAACGGCCAGCCGAAGAAACCTGCTTTACGTGCCTGGTTCACTTCGTCATAGCCACGAGGGCCACGGGTTGCCATGCTGTCATTATTGGCATCGGGCCCAACTTCGCCCCAATACAAATTGCTGTTCTTTTGATCTACGGTTATGCGGTATGGGTTACGGTCGCCCATTACATAAATTTCTGGTCTTGTTTTGGCAGTACCCTTCGGGAAAAGATTGCCTTCCGGTATTTCGTAACTGCCATCATCCTTCACCCGGATACGCATAATTTTTCCTCGAAGATCATTGGTATTACCACTGGATCTTCTTGCATCGTATTGCTGGTTGGGAGAAAAATCATTTAAGGGAGCGAATCCGCTGTTTACATATTTAGCTTTAGGTTCGTCGAATGGTGTTGAGTTATCTCCGGCAGAAAAGTACAACAATTTATCAGGGCCAAAAGCAATAGAACCACCTGTGTGGCAGCAAATCTCCCGTTGCGATTTTACTTCCAGGATTGTTTTTTCAGATTTATTGTCAATCGTATCATTCTTAAAAGTGAACCTGGATAATCGGTTTACTGAACTGTCAATCGGGCTATAATAAATATATATCCAGTTGTTTTTAGCAAAGTCAGGATCTTTTGCCAGGCCTAGTACACCTTCTTCCGCATTCACGCCCGGCGTCGATGTTTTGAAGTATGCATTTAAAAAGCCCACCTGCTTTACTTTTTTTGTATCGCTTTTATACAACATGATTTCGCCGCGGCGCTGTGTAACCAGGATATCCAGGTTTGGAAGAATGGTCATCTCTGTTGGCTCATAAAACTCACCCTGCGAAAGCTGTGTTTTTGTAAAACGATTGTCTTCCGGCGGTATCTGTGTTTTTACTTTTGAATAATCCAGCGCTTTATTTTCGCCGATGGCATATTCAATCCCTCCTAAAATATGCTGCAGGTAAGGCTCTTCGGTAAAGGATTCTTTGGTATGACCTAATGCGGTATAAAAAGCCCGTCCACCATCATAATCATGGTACCACGACATAGGATGATTGTCACCATTCTCACCACCATGATAGGATTTTTCATCAATAGTTAAGAGTATCTTGGTTTCCTTGCTGAGCTTTTTATAACTGTAGAATTCATCTGTTCTTTTCCACTGTGCCGGTAAATGTTTGGTAGCGATATTTTCCTTGTCTACCACGTTTAAAATACCAGGCTGCACGTTTGGAAAAGTATCATGTATACCGGGATGACTCAAAAAGTAGCCTCCAACCAATCTTCCATACCATCCCCAATCGTATTCACAATCTGCAGCGGCGTGTATACCCACGTAGCCGCCCCCGGCTTGTATGTATCTCTCAAAGGCGGCCTCCTGTAAATAATTTAGTACATCACCCGTGGTGCTTAAAAAAACCACTGCTGAATAATTTTTTAAACTGTCTTCATTAAAAATGGCTGCATCGGTGGTAGTATCCACATCAAAATTGTGCAGACCGCCGAGCTTCTGTATTGCCGTATTGCCATCAGCAATCGACTCATGATGATACCCCGCAGTTTTGCTGAAGACCAGAATTTTTGCTTTGCCTTTTTCTTTTTTAGAGCAGGAAAAAGTGAGTAAGACAATCGTAAGCAGTAAACAATTTTTCACAATGGCAAGTGAACGGTTCATGTTGATTTTAGTTTAAGTATTAAAAGATGCAGAAATCTGTGAAATTTTTTAAATCATTGATATGTAAGCTGGCAAAAATACCGATGATTTTATACGGTATTGAACTCTGTTGAAGGCCTTCGGCAGGCTCCTCTTAGCTCATGAAACAATAGTCTTCGCAATTTAATACAGTATTGAATCACTTTAAAATAACCCTGGCTATCTTATTAACATACATATGTTTTTTTTTAAAGATTACCTGTGGATGTATTTGTAAACCAGTTAACTAAAAAACGATGTGCGAATATAGTGATAGTGCAGCTTATTGCTCTTCTAAAACACTGGTAAATTTACCTTGGTTAATATTCCATTGTGTTGGAGTGACGCATTAACATAAAGTAGAGTTTATAGAGTTATAGTTTGCTTTGCCAATAATGCCCTCGAAGTTGCATTAAGAGCCGGCTAAATGTATGTAACTATTAGCCAATAGAACACGATGCCACTAAAGGAACAGCTGCCGCTATTTTTATTTGAGAGCTGCTGCATCACCCTCCTACTCAACCTTGCCAAACTTTGTTTATTTTTGTCGGGTATGTATGAGGTATTTTTTAAAAAAATCAACGAAGTAATTCACCTGACTGCCGATGAAGAGGCTATTTTCAAGAACTACCTTAAGCCAAAGAAACTACGCAAGAAACAGTTTATTTTACAGGAAGGCGATGTATGCAAATACAGCATTTTTGTAGAAAAAGGTTTATTGAGATCGTATTCTGTAAATGAGAAAGGTAATGACCAGGTGGTACAATTTGCACTGGAGGGTTGGTGGATTGCAGACCTCTACAGTTTTATTACAGGAGAGCCTTCAAGGTATAATATTGATGCACTGGAAGACTGTGAATTGTTGTTGATAAATAATGATGGGCTAAAAGAAGTGAGAAGGCAGATTCCTAAATTTCTTGAATTTTCTTTTTTGCAAATGCAGAATGCGTACATCGCACTTGAGAGAAGATGGTCGCATATGGTAACACTTTCAACCGAGGAACGGTACAATAAACTGCTGGATAAATATCCTGACATTGTTCAAAGAGTGCCCCAACACATGATTGCTTCGTACCTGGGTCTCACACCCGAAACGTTGAGCCGTGCAAAAAAGCAAATGACACTTCCAAAGTAATTTCTTCTTTTATTTCGACACCATTGATATTTATCAACGGTATTTCTTGTCTAATCTCAATACCTGCTGGTGTAGCCTGGTTTAATTTTGCGCTAACAATCGCGGCGTTATTACTATAGGGCGCAATACTCAATCAACGCCTGAAAAAGTAACGGCCACTGAAATAAATCAGCTATGCATATACAAGAAACAATTGTACTCATCGGTACTGGAAAAAATGGCCGGCTTGCAGCGGTTTCGTTGCAGGCATGCAGATATCAGCTATTGCTGTGTGATAAAAATTTTATACAAGCCCGGGAGTTGGCACAGGAGTTTAATAGCACTGCCTGTGGCTGCGTAGCAGAAGCAATGGAATGCTCCTTTAACTGTGCCTGGGAAGCCGATATAATTATATTGACGCCGGACTTTGAGGAACAACTGGAAGTTGCCCGGTATATTAAAGCCGTAGCAAATCAAAAGTTGCTAATCAGTGTTTATGATGACGGTAATAGCAACTCCGGTGACGAAGGTATTTCTTCAACTCAGCAAATTGATTTGATCAGGGACATACTTCCTAACACAAAAATAGCTTTAATAAAATTTGCCACTGCACGCTGCGACAAAGGTCTTAAAACAAATGCTATTGAAAATATTGAGATTTACAGCAGAGAGCAAAATACGCTTGATACAGTTGCCGGAATATTTAAAAATTCCGGTGTTGAAAATGTAAAAAAAGAATTGCTTTCATTAACACCCAACATGTTACAACCTGAAAGTATTGATCCAAAATGTTAAAGCAGTTTAACTAAATCTGTTGATTTTTATCAACACTATTTCTTGCTTATCCTCAATAAAAAAAAGTAATCCGCTTAATAGCTTTGCAGTATCAAAAAATCATCAACAATAAAATTCTAATTAAAAAAAACAAAAACACAACATGAAAAAATTAAGCATTCTTTTGGTAGCTGCAGTAGTAGTCTTTTCTTCTTTTAAAGCCATTGAAACATGGAAAAAGGATAAAGCGCATTCCCGCCTTGGATTTTCAGTTACTCACCTGGGCATCTCCGAACAAACAGGTTTTATCAAAGATTTTGATGTAACGATTAAAGCAGAAAAAGCAGATTTTAGTGATGCAGTAATAGAGCTAAAAGCAGACATCGCTACTATTAATACTGGCATGGACATGAGAGACAACCATTTGAAAAGCCCTGATTTTTTCGACGCAGCTAAATTTCCAACACTTACTTTTATCAGCACAGGCATCACCGGCGCGGGGGCAAACAAATATAAACTGACAGGCAACCTAACCCTGCATGGCGTTACCAAGCCTGTTACCCTGGATCTTCTGTACAAAGGCACAACTACCAACCCAATGTCCAAAGCAGCAACCAGTGGCTTCCAGGTAACCGGTGTTATCAAGCGTACAGATTTCGGTGTTGGAACTAATTTTCCTACCGCTGTTGTAAGCGACGAAGTAGCAATCAAGGCAGACGGAGAATTCAGTAAATAATTAATCAGCAAACAAGGGCTGGTGCTTTTGTCAGCCCCTGTTTTTAACATTAAGGCACTGCCGGGAGCCTGGCAGTTCTAAAAAAAAATTGTATGAAAAAAATATTCATTGGCTTTTCCGCAACGATAATACTGGCAGCAATGTTTGCTTTCACAACAGTAACAAGCTGGAAAATTGCAGATGGCTACAGCATCGTATTTGCTACCAACGGGGTAAGCGGCATTTTTAAAAATATAAGCGGCAATATTTTATTTGATGAGCAAAGCCTGGCTGCTTCAAAATTTGATATTGCTATTGATATTAATACTATCAACACGGGTAACGGCATGCAAAATAAACATGCAAAAAGCGCAGAATGGTTTGATGCTGCAAAGTATCCTGCCATCAAATTCACTTCTACAAAAATTGTAAAAGCCGGGGCCGGCTACGCTGCTACTGGTTTGTTGCAGGCACATGGCATCAGCAAAGAAGTGAGTTTACCTTTTACCTTTAAAAAAACAACCACGGGTGCCTTGTTTGAAGGAAATTTTAACATCAACAGGAATGACTTTAAAATAGGTGCCGCAGGCGGGGAAGTTGGTGATGTAATTAAAGTAACAGTATCCCTGCCGGTTATAAAATAAACTAAAATAAAATGTATAAAAAATTATTACTACTGGGTGCTGTGTCTGGCTTGTTGTCGGCTATTGCATCCATCATTTATCAAAAAGTATATGCCGCTTCGCTTGGTGAAAATTTTGCCCTCATTGTAAAACCGTTCAATATTATTGTAATAAATATTATCAGCGGCCTAATAGCTGGTACAGGTTTTTGGCTTCTGAATAAATGGCTGAGGAATAATACAGAAATTGTTTTTAACCTGCTGTTTGCAGTGTTATCTTTTGCAAGCATTGTTCCTGCATTCGGGTTCCGTTTACCCGTAACCATCGAAACACCTGAGCTTTTTCCCGGCCTGGTTGTGCCCATGCACTTTTTTCCGGCGCTGGCATGGTTAACACTCAAACCTCTTTTTGTTAAGACCTATCAACCCTACCAGAAGGTATTTGCTTAGCAGTCCTTTATTTTTCAATCTTGCAATTTGTTTATTGTTGTATACACAACGATAAAGCCTGCAAACGCCGGAGATATTTTATCGAACAAAATTTTTTAAAAAATATAATGCATGAAACATCTTAAAACAGCTCTAACCCATTACCCTGTAGCAGACAGTATTAAAAACAGGTGGAGCCCGAGAAGCTTTTCAGGCGAACCTATAACAAACGATAACCTTAATACGATCCTGGAAGCTGCTACCTGGTCTTTCAGTGCTATTAATGAACAGCCATGGCGGTATGTAGCGGCACAGAAAGGTACCCCGTTATTTGACCAGCTTTTTGATACCCTTGCAGCGGGAAACAAACCGTGGAACAAACAAGCGTCTGCTTTTGTGGTAAGCCTTGCAAAAACAACTTTTGCCGATGGTATTACGCCAAACGGCAGCGCACAGCATGATGTAGGTGCTGCCAATATGTTGTTAACCCTGCAGGCCAACAGCATGGATATCTATACCCATCTGATGGGTGGCTTCGACAGAGCGAAGGTGGCCGCATTATTACAACTGGAAGCCGATATTGTACCGGTTGTAATCATCGCATTGGGCTACGCGGATGAAGCAGAAAAACTGGAGGAGCCTTTTAAAACAAGGGAACTGACGCCCAGGATCCGTAAACCGTTGAGTGAAATTATCCGGCAAACAGCGCACAGTAAAAACTAAAAATTGTTGCGTATTCTTGTAAGCCATCACAGTAAAACAGTCTGGCTGCAACAGTTATGAACAGAAAAAAATTTATACATTCAATTATAACAGGAGGATTGATTATGCCCGGGTTATCAACATTTAATAAGTTTACCAGTGATTTAAAAGAACAGGCCCACCGCATGCCCGCGCTTTTTATAGGTCATGGTTCACCCATGAATGGTATAGAGGACAATGAATTCAGCCAGCGTTGGACTAAGATGGCCAAAGAGATCCCTACTCCATCGGCTGTTCTGGTAGTATCCGCACATTGGTTTACAAAAGGCACCCGTATCACGGCAATGGATTTCCCTAAAACAATTCACGATTTTGGAGGTTTTCCCAAAGCCTTATTTGATGTACAATATCCTGCCCCCGGCAACCCGTCTTTGGCCCTGGAAACCGCCACATTGATTCATACAACCCCCGTTTTACAAGATCACGACTGGGGTCTGGATCATGGCACCTGGACCATCGTTCGGCACATGTATCCCGCAGCCAACATCCCTGTTTTACAATTAAGCATTGATTATACAAAAGGTGCCCGGTACCACTACGACCTTGCGAAAGAACTATACAGCCTGCGCAAAAAAGGCGTACTGATTATTGGCAGCGGCAACATGGTACACAACCTGGGTATGGTAGCGTGGGATAAAATAGACGGCCCTGCCTATGGATACGACTGGGCCTTGCAACTGAATGAAAAATTTAAAGACCTGATATCATCGGGCGATTTTAACCCCCTGATTAATTATGAAAGTTTGGGTAAAGAAGGCCGGTTGGCAATACCAACTCCTGAACATTATTTGCCGCTGCTCTACACCCTTGGATTGAAAGGCGAAAATGATAACACCGATTTTTTTAATGATAAAGCTGTAGCAGGTTCATTAACGATGACATCTGTTAAGCTGGGTTAAGTCTCACTTAATTTAGTTCACATAACTTACTTCAGGGAAGTTATAAAAGATTAATCGCCGACAGTTACTTCAAATGATGTTGGTTGTGCTGATAACACAGGTGCAGAAAATTTTATTTTGGAATTTACCATTTTGCGCCACTCCGGAATTTACACACATTATTTTCTGCTGAACAAAATCATATTTCGTTGATTATTTCATATGGGTTTATTCTCAGCAGTTGCAACCTTGGAATATTTTTTTGTATGGCACTATATACATGATAAACGGCGCATGCCTGCATATGGAACACAGTAAATTGCAATACGGATAGACTATGGTCTTAAACGGCTGCAATATGAAGACAGTAACCGCCAAACAACACGGCATTGATGATTATATAACTGGCTTTCCAGAAAGAATACAACGGTTGCTAAAACTGTTCCGTTCTGCTATTATAAGTGCAGCGCCGGAAGCAGAGGAAGTTATCAGCTACCAGATGCCCGCCTTCAAATATCATGGTATGCTTGTCTATTTTTCAGCTCACCGCAGTCATATTGGCTTATATCCTTCCGGATCGTGCATTGCACATTTTAAGGAAGAACTCTCCATGTATGCTACTTCAAAAGGCGCCATTCTGTTTCCGATGGATCAGCCGCCTCCGCTGGAGTTGATAAAAAAGATCGTGAGTTTTTGTGTACAGGAAAATGCGCAGAGAGCCGCTGAGAAAGTCAAAGTAACCAAATACAAACTGCAGTAATAACAGACTGCAACCAACAACAAGTCCGGGAACCTGCCAGCAGGTAATTCGTGTTTCACAGGCCTGGCAAACAAAAGCAACTTCCCTTTCGGTCTGCAACTTTTATCTAAGATGAATTAACGGTAGTAACGAAGCATGTTATAACTGATTACCCGGTACAGGACAATGAATCAATTTTACTGCATTTTCGCCGGATGGAAGACAAGTGTGCAGACCTTACCTTTTTACTGTTGATATTTGCATCACAATTAGTTGGCATAAAGCGTACCTGTGGTTTAAAAAATACCAACAATCATGACCAAAAAATGGATACCCTTAACCTGTTGCATTTGTTTATTAGCCGCCTGCACCGGCAACAGTAAAGAGGGTGATCAGGATGCAGGAGGAGCAATGGCTGTAACACCACAGCTCAGCTACACCCTTGTGAGTATATATCCGCACGATACATCCGCCTATACGGAAGGCCTTTTAATAAACGAGGGCAAATTGTATGAAAGCACGGGCTATACAGATGAGCTGCCGCAAACCAGGTCATTATTTGATGTAGTCAATTTAAAAACCGGCAGGATTGAACCAAAAGTGCAATTGGATACCAGCAAATATTTTGGAGAAGGTATTGCTTTTTTACACGACCAATGGTATCAGCTTACCTACCGCACTAAAATTGGGTTTGTATACGCAGCCAATACTTTTAAGCAGGTTAAAACATTTGTTTTACCAGTTAAGGAAGGTTGGGGCATGACGACTGACAGTACCCTGCTCATCATGAGCGAAGGAACCAATATTATAACTTATGTTGACCCGTTTAAGCTTACTGCTGTTAGAAAAATTAGCGTGGAAGATGAAACAGGTCCGGTTTTAAATATCAATGAACTGGAATACATCCGGGGCTTTATTTATGCCAACATTTATGGCACCAGCTTTATCATAAAAATTAATCCGGCCAATGGTAAAGTGATGGGAAAAATTGATTTCACGTTATTAAAGAGCCAGCAACGAAATGCGTTTGCCGGCGCCAAAGAAATGAACGGTATTGCCTACAATCCGTTAACCGGGAAAATTTTTGTAACCGGCAAAATGTGGCCTAACCTGTTTGAAATAGAATTGAATCAGTAAGACAGGTGTTATGCCGAATGGTTAATTTTATCTATCCAATACTGAACTGTACCCGCAACTGCATTTAAAAAGTCAGAAAGATCGGAAGGCTTTGTGATGAATCCACTGGCGTTGTTCGCATACGCCATATCAATATCATTTTGCGATGAAGAGGTAGTAAGCATTACTACCGGTATGTGGTTCAGGCTTTCATTTTTTTTCATAAAAGCCAGTACTTCATGTCCGTTTTTTTTTGGCAGGTTGATATCAAGCAATGTAAGATCAGGCATTTCTCTATCGGCAAATCCATTGGCTTTGCTTAAAAAATCGATCGCTTCTTTTCCATCCGAAGCTATACTCAATTTAAAATCGATGGCTGCGTTTTCAAGCGCCACCCGGGTCAGCAGAATATCTCCTTCATTGTCTTCAACAAGTAAAATGTGTATAGTTTTTAGCATGCTGTTTTATTTACCAGGCCTGTAAGGGTTTATATACAATATACGCAGCAACAAACAAACTTGAGTAATTTATTTTTTAATGGTAAAATAAAATGTTGTTCCTTTTCCCGGTACAGATTCCAGCCAGATTCTGCCGCCAAGGTTTTCAATAATTTTTTTGGATATGGCCAGGCCAATACCGGTGCCGGAAAATTCGTTCTGGTTGTGCAGGCGTTGAAAAATAATAAATATTTTACCAAAGTATTCCGGTTCAATACCTATGCCGTTATCTGCAATGGAAAACTGCCAATAGCCCGGCGTTTCTTCAGCGGATATTTTTATTTGCGGTACAATTCCCTTTTTTATATACTTTATAGAATTACCCAACAGGTTTTGAAATACCTGCATTATCGGAGACCGGTAGGTGTATAAAACGGGCAGCTCACTAACTTCAACAACGGCTTTATTCTCGTCTACCTGCTTTTGCAATAATTGTAAAATTTCAGCTACCAACAAATTCAGATTAAGCAATTCCAGGCTATCTTCCGACCGGCCAACCCTTGATATTTCCAGTAAATCCAGAATGATCTGGCGCATTCTTTTAGCCCCGTCCACCGCAAAGTGAATATAATTTCTACCCTTATCATCAATGTGTTCACCATAGTTAAGTTCCAGCAGTGTGAGGAAACTTGTCACCATCCGTAAAGGCTCCTGTAAATCGTGAGACGCAACATAAGCAAACTGTTCAAGCTCTGCATTTGAATCAGCCAGGACTTTCGCCTGTTCATACAGGTCATCATTTAATTTTTTTAAATGAATTTCATTTTCTTTCACGCTGGTAATATCCTGCGTGGCGCCGATCATCCGAACGGCGTTGCCGTCCTCATCCCGTATGATATATCCCTTGTCATATACATAAGCATATTCTCTGTTTGCTTTCAGCAAACGGTATTCTTCGGCCCAATAAAAAATATCCGGATTCTGAAAAGCTGCCTCCATGGATACCCTCACAGCAGCAAGATCATCCGGATGAATCAATGTTGAATATTCCGGATTGGTATGAATACTGTCTGCGGCATCATAACCAAATAAATTTCTGAACCCATCGCCTGTACGGGTGATTTCGCCTGTAAGAATATTTAAGTCCCATATCGAATCATTGGTGGCTTTTGCTACCAGGTTGTATCTTTCATTGCTCACCCGTATTGACTCTTCCGCTTTTCTTTGATCTGTTAAGTCCAATCCAATAGCCAGCAAACAGTCCCTACCTTCATAATTTATTTTAAGCGAATTAATAAAGAACGGGATGGTTGTTTTATCCTTTTTAAGAAGTTCAATTTCTACACCCGGAATACGTTTTTCAAAAACGGTTTTAATTCTTGCCGCTATTTTTTCCTTCTGATTGTCATCATAAAAATTCAGTGGGTGCATATTTTTTATTTCTTCTCCGCTGTATCCTGTAACACCCTCAAAATTGTTGTTCCATCTTATAAAATTTCCTTCAGCATCGTATAGATAAAATATGCCGGGCAAATTATTAATTAAGGTATCGTTTAAATTTTTCTCTCTTAAAATTGATTCTTCCGCCGCTCTGTGTTCAGTAACATCTGTAACGGTTCCTACATAACCTATTACTTTTCCTGCTGCATTTTTTTCGGGAATTGCCTGGCCCATTACCCAGGTAATTGATCCATCCGGACGTACAAAACGGTATTCTGACTGCGATTGCTGGTGCGCCAATACTTCTTTATTCCAACCGGCTTTTAATTGTTCACGATCTTCCGGATGCACGGCGGACAACCAGCCACTGCCCAGCGCCCGCTCAAACGAAAGCCCTGACATATTGCACCAGCAGGGGTTAACGTACGTGGTGCTGCCAAAAGCATCGGTATGAAAAATTCCAACCGGGGAAGTTTCGGTCAGCGTCTGGTACCGCTGTTCACTTTCTGCAACTGCAGCTTCCGCCTTTTGCCTGGCAGTTTCTTTTTCAAAATTGTCCAGCGCAAATGAAACGTCTGTCGCAGCTTCTGTCAGCAAGGCAATTTCTTCCGCATCAAAAAAATTCTTTTCACCAGAATATAAATTAAAAACGCCTACTGTCTTATTCAATTTCCTGATCGGAATTCCAATGGATGAATAATACCCCCTGTTGATTGCCGCATCCCGCCATAGCGCCATTTGCGGATCATTTTCGATATCGTTACAAACTATAAAACGACCTTCCCTGACGGCACGCCCCGCCGGCCCCCGGCCTTGCGGTATATCACCGGCAGAAATTTCTTTAATTGTTGACAGATAGTCCTGTTCATCACCCAACTGTGCAACGGGAATTATTTTGTCACTCAACTCATCTTTCAAACCAATCCATGCCATCTTAAACCTGCCACATTCAACCGCTATTTTACATGCTTCTTTAAAGAGTGCAGTTTCGGTAGTGGTCCGAACAATCATTTGATTAATCTGGCTGATAAAAAGATACAGCCTGCTCGCCTTTAAAATCTTCTTTTCGGCATCCTTCCTTTCCGTAATGTCAGTAATAATTCCGTGCCATACGGTGCTGCCATCAGGCTGCGCTACCGGCATCGAATTGCCGAGCAACCAAACCAAGCCCTTGGTGGGGTGATTGTAACGAAATTCTTTTCGCCACGGCGTTAAATTTTTGGCAGAAAGCAATATATCCTGGTAATGTGGTTCTGTATCATCTGGGTGCCAGCGCTGCAACACAAGGTCTTCATTTTTTAACACCTCTTCTTTTGAAAAACCCCATATATTAATTGAGTGCTCACTTACATAAGGCAGGCCCAGGTGTCCATCCGGGTGTAATTGAAAAGAACAAATTAACCCTGGCGCGGTAGCGGTGATGATGGCAAATTTGTCTCTTTCTTCTTTCAATATGTTTTCAGCCAATTTGCGTTCGGTCACATCATTTAGGTTACTCACGATGCCCTCAATAGCCGGATCATTCAGCAGGTTAATCATTACACCTTCCAGCCATACATAATGCCCCAGGCTATGTTTTATCCTGAAAGAAACTTGTACCGTTACGCCAGGCGCAGACAATATTTTGGTTATATTTTGGTCAAAGATTTTCTGATCTTCCGGATGCACCAGCGCCCGGAGTGATATTTTATCAAAATCATTGTCCGTCCACCCGGTAATTCGAAAAGCAGATGAACTGCGAAAAATAATTTTTAAATTTTTATCCAGCAGGGAGATAATACCATCATTATTTTCTACCAGGGCACGAAAACGGCTTTCACTTTCAAGCAATTTCTCTTTGGCCCTGTTCCTTTCTGTAACGTCTCTTAAGTTAGTTATTAATCCACCTATCAGCGGATCATGAAGCCTGTTGTCAATAACACCTTCCAGCTGAATGTAACGGCCATTTTTATGCCGTACCCTGAAGGAAACCTGCTGAGGCGTTGCCGGGTTTTCAAGCGCCGACTGCATGACGCGTTCTACACCACTGACATCTTCGGGATGAATATACTCCCGTGACTGAACTGCTTCAAACTCCTTGTTAGTCCACCCTGTTACTTTTACTGCCGAAGCACTGCGGTAAACAGTTACCATATTTTCATCTATCAGGGAAATGATACTTTCGTTATTTTCCACCAACGCTTTGAACAGTTTTTCACGCCGGATAAGCTGCTCTTCCGCCTGTATCTTTTCTGTAACATCTTTGGCAAAACCTTGTATAACCGGCGGATTTGTTCCGTTTCGTTTTAATGAATTCCTGAATTTCCAGATACGGTGTTCACCAGCCTTCGTCTGCACATGAATAAGGCTGCCTGCCGTACCATTTTCCAACATGTATTGGAGGTATTCGCCAAATTTTTCTTTTGATTCCGGCAACAGGATATCTTTAATATTCATCTTAAGCAGCTCTCCGACCTCATAGCCAAGGTTGTGTTTAGCGGCCAGGTTAACAAAAGAAATATTTCCGTCGAAATCATGCGTGCAAAGGATATCCGTAATGTTTTCTACAATGCTCCTGAATTTTTCTTCATTTTCTTTTGACTTTTCTTCTGCTTCCACCCTTTCAGTAACATCTCTGAAATTGTATACAATTGCCTGTACGTTTTCATCATTCAGCAAATTATTGATTGTTCCTTCCATCCAAACATACCCTTTGTTCTTATGCAAAAAACGGGTCAGGGATTTAATGGGTTTACCCGGACAACTCAAACATTCCATATAATCAGCACTTGCCTGTGCCATATCATCCGGATGAATCAATTTTTCCGGTTCGGCATGTTGTATTTCCTCATCAGTCCATCCTGTAAGCCTGTAACCGGAAGGACTGCGGTAAATGGTTTTGAAAGATGCATCCAGCAATGTCACGGAGTCATAGTTGTTCTCTATAATGGAACGGAAACGTTTCTCGTTTTGCCTGATTTTTATTTCTGTCGCTGCTTTTTCCTTTTGAAATTGCTTCAGCCGCAAAGCCGCGTCAATGGCTGCGGGCAATCTTGCCAGCCTGTCTTTTAACAGGTAATCATCTGCACCTGCTTTAATAATTCCTGCGGCAAATTCTTCCGATACAGTGCCCGTAACCAGTATAAATGGAATGGGCATATCACTTTCCTGCAAAAGCTGCAGCGCTTCTGCAGCATTAAATTGTGGCAAAGAATTATCAGACAGAATTACGTCAGGGTTAAATCGTTGTAACGCCAACACATACTCCGCCCGGTCGGCTACTTCTAAAAATTCGTATGTATGGCTGGCATTTTTTAGCAGCAGGCGCCTGATTATTTCGGCATCGGCTCCGCTGTCTTCCAGTATCAATATTTTCAGGGGTATTGAAATCATAGAGCTGCCGGAGATTGATTTACTAAAAGCCAATAAAAGCCAGGGTTGCTGACAGGCTCAGCAGCCCTATGAGAACCTGTATCGTTATCTGTAATAGAGGCGGCTGAGTATAATATCTCCTGATATTGTACAATCAGGGCTGATGTTCTGTTTGCTTTGCCCGTTTCGCTGTGCCAATACCATAGCCTACCACAAAAAATCAGCAATGCAAATAACATACCCGCGAATACACATTTATTTATAGATAGCCTTAACCTCATAAGCAACCAAAAGATTTTGGAACAGGATGGCGGTGTATATGTCTAAAAGAACATGTTACCAATAATTTAAAGATAACCAAAAAGAAGTACTACACTTGGTGACAGAAAGGGTACTACGTTGTTTTTAGAAGAGTTACTACAGGGCGTAGCGCAATGGGTGTAAAAAATGTGTATGTTGGGCGAAAACTATTTTTCAGCCCAAATTAATTATTACCACTCTGTTTTTATTTTGTCATTTTTAACGGGCGAATAATCTGTCTTTTGCCGGCCGTTTACTTCCATTGCATCAAAAAAGCATTTTACACCCGTCGCAATATTCATATTTTCCACGTTCTGAATATGGAAGTGCAGGTGCGGTTCAGACGAGTTACCGGAGTTACCACAGAGGCCCAACAACTGCCCCCGTACTACTTTTTGCCCCTCGGCCACCTGTATAGAGTGGTGTTTAAAATGGGCAAAAAATAAATACTCCCTGTTAGCGGTTTTTATAATTATCGTATTTCCCGGAATGTATACGGGATTAAATTCTCCGGGCAAATTATCCTTTATTCCATCTACAACCAGTACAACCTCTCCATCGCACGGTGCATATAATTCCTTACCAAAGGCATAATAATCTTCGTTGGCCAGGCCATCTGTTTTAAACGATTTGCCCCGCCCGTCTTTGATCACAATGTCGAACGCATTTTTTTGTGCCACACTTTCAACATGGTAATTTAATTCTTTGGTATCCCCACCCCATATAACAGTCCACTCACCCTTAAACGGCAGCTGCAGTTTAGTTATATTTCTTTGAATTTTGGGAAGACTTTCTTCAGTATACGGCTTTACAAATAAGCCATTTATTTTAGCATTCTTGTCAATTGAAATATTTACAGCAAACAATGCTCTTTCAAAATTTGTTTTGTACCTGGCATAAGTACCATTTTCATACTTCACAAAACTGCGTGCCGTGATTTGTCCTGCCTGTGAGCGCAGGCCATTTAAAAAATCACTTGTTTTATTCAGCGGCAATGCTGTTTGCATTTCCTGAGAAAACATGGCAAAGATGCTATCGTTTTTTGCAGCATTGTAGTAGGTTTCAAATCTGTCAGCTACTGCCATATAAGTACTGTTTTCCGTTTGACAGTAAATTGTATTTACCAAAAAAGTGAAGACAAGCATTGAAAATAAACGCACCATATGTTGATTATTTTATTTGACCGCCTTACGATTAAAAGATAAAGTTACCATTACCGTAGCCAACCTTTAGTAATGCGTGACGCATTTTTTTTCAAAGCTGTATGCATGAAGATCTGCAAAGCTTTGCTGGTAATAAAAGAAATGCACCCACGCAACAATGAGCTCAAAAAAGCCAGTACCCGAAATATTGCAGCCTCTTAAATAACTTTTTGATGGCTTAATACAGTGCAAAAAAAATCTTGTGGTTTTCACCTGTCCGCTTATCTTTATAACATAAACAATTCATTAAAAAAACATTTATGAGAAAATTAATGCTGCAGGCCAACCGGAAACTGCTGGTAATAATGACAATAGTTGTTGTTGTTATTTTCGGCACCGCCGGCACTACTGCACCTGTACATTCCAACGTATACAAAAACCTTAAAATTCTGCCACAGGATATCAGCAGGGAAGCGATGCATGATATTATGGATGTACAATTTGGCGATGCTCTGGGGGTACATTGCGACTATTGCCACGCTAAAGAACCAGGGGCCGATCACCCCGATTTTGCAAGTGACGCCAATCCTAAAAAAGAAACTGCACGCGACATGATGCGCATGGTACTGCAGATGAATAAGGATAATTTTCAGGTAGCAAAACCAATGATCGGCGATTCTTTGATGGTGGTTACCTGTTACACCTGTCATCATGGATCTGCATTTCCGGATACAAAAAGCAAAGTACCGGTAGTTCATGATTTTGGTCCTCCTTCTGGTCGTGCAGGTCAGCCCGGACCTCCGCCGCCACCGCCAGCCGCACCTCAAAAAAATTAATTATTAAATAATAATTGCGGGCATTCAATTTTCCTGCATAAAAAGAATCCCGTTATTAAAAGCAATGGGATTTTTTTTGTGTAATGCCACAGCTTTTATTTGCTGTTTTATTCAGTCAGGCTTTTGTAATTTTATAAAAATTTTTCATGGATGTAAAGATCGAACCTTCTTGGCACGAGATACTAAAGAATGAATTTACAAAGCCCTATTTTTTAGAAATTGTAACTTTTTTAAAGATTGAAAAAAATGCAGGTAAAATTATTTACCCCCCGGGACCGCTTATCTTTAATGCCTTTAACCATACCCCTTTTGATAAGGTAAAAGTTGTGATACTAGGGCAAGATCCTTACCATAATCCGGGACAGGCGCATGGTCTTAGTTTTAGTGTACCTGCGGGGATAAAACCGCCGCCTTCTCTTGTAAATGTTTTTAAAGAAATTCAAAAAGATTTGTCTATTACTATGCCCGAAGGATATGGCAATCTAACCAGTTGGGCGGACCAGGGTGTACTTCTATTAAACGCTATTTTAACGGTAAGGGCAAATGAACCAGCCAGTCACGCAAAAATTGGCTGGATGAATTTTACAGATGCCGTCATAACAAAAATATCTGATGAAAAAAAAGGGGTAATATTTCTTTTATGGGGTAAATTTGCGCAGGAAAAGCAATTGCTGATAGACGAAACCAAACATTTTGTACTGAAAGCTGCCCATCCTTCGCCATTTAGTGCGGACAAAGGTTTTTTTGGTTGTAAACATTTTTCAAAAGCAAATGAATTATTAATCAACCAGGGCCTTGCTCCCATCAACTGGAAATTATTATCAACCTGATACCTGTTTCGGAAAAACAGATTAGTAAATATACCAACCATTTTGACCAATACTGACAACTATTCTTCACCGCAAACAACTGCTTCCCTGAAAGATGTATGCAAGAATATTTTTGGCAGAATATGGGCTGTTTGGGGATTAATCAGTTTTGCCACTACCTTCCTTATCATCTTTATACCATCAATGCTTTCTTATTTAATTCCGGGGCCTAAGGGACAGGATTATTTCATTACCGTGTCAAGGGTATGGATGTGGACCTGGCTACGGATGGTAGGATGCCCGGCCACCATCAAAGGCAAAGAAAATTTCAAGCCCGGTCATACTTATGTTGTTGTGTACAATCACAACGCTTTGCTTGATGTGCCCCTTTCTGCACCATTTATACCGGGTGGCAATAAAACAATTGCCAAAGCTTCTTTTGCCAAAGTCCCCATTTTCGGGTGGTTTTATAAACGCGGTTCCGTGCTTGTTGACAGAGGCGATAACAAAAGCCGCCTGAAAAGTTTTGAAGATATGAGGGAAGTGTTGCGCAACAACCTGCACATGTGTATTTACCCGGAAGGAACCCGTAACCGAACCAATGAACCTTTAAAGCCATTTTTCGACGGTGCTTTCAAACTGGCAATTGATACCAAAAAGGAAGTTATTCCCTGTGTAATTTTTGGAACCAAACAAGCCATGCCCGCAAATAAAGGATTTTATTTATGGCCTACCAGGTTACAAATGCATTTTTTGCCTGCCGTTTCATCAGAGGGTATGAAAGCACCTGCTTTAAAAGAAAAAATTTTTACAATGATGAAAGAACATTATGTGAATGGCGTTCAATAAGTACGCAATAACTGGTAAGGAGTTTTCAGATTAGTTTTAAATGCTTATTTTTGAAACTTGTGCAATTTTATATTAGTATTATTGAAATAAGAGAAAGGTTGAAAGTTTTTTAATTAAAAAGTGTTTTTTTTAGATATGAAAAAAAAGGTTACAAAGATTGGCGTACTTACCTCCGGAGGCGATGCACCAGGAATGAATGCCTGCATACGTGCCGTGGTACGGACAGGAATTTACAACGGATTGGAAGTGTTTGGAATTGTACGTGGCTACACCGGAATGGTGGAGAATGATATTTTTAAAATGGAAAGCAGAAGTGTAGCCAATATCATTCAGCGTGGCGGAACCATTTTAAAAACGTCCCGTTGTAAGGAATTTTTTACACCTGAAGGCAGAAAGAAAGCATACGATAACTTAACCAAACTAGGTATTAACGGGTTGGTAATTATTGGTGGCGATGGTAGTTTCAGAGGTGCACAAACATTCAGCAATGAATATGATATTCCCTGCGTAGGGTTGCCGGGCACTATCGACAAAGATATAGCGGGCACTGATTTTACAATTGGTTTTGATACCGCTGTAAATACCGCGGTTGAAGCCATTGACAAAATACGGGATACAGCCGATGCGCATGACCGTTTATTTATTATTGAAGTAATGGGCAGAGATGCCGGTTACATAGCATTGCACAGTGGTATCGCTACAGGCGCCGAAAATGTACTGATCCCGGAACGCAAAACAGATATCGAAGAAGTTATTAAGCAATTAGCGGAAAAAGAAAGAAGACATAAGTTGGTTAACCTGATTGTAGTGGCTGAAGGCGATGAGTTTGGTGGTGCCGATGAAATTGCAAAAATTGTAAAAGCCCGTTTACCAATACAGGATGTAAGGGTTTGTATATTGGGTCATATTCAACGCGGCGGTTCACCTACCTGTTTCGACAGGTTGATTGCAAGCCGCATGGGCTATTCGGCTGTTGAATGTTTGATGGAAGGGAAATTCAATGTGTTTGTTGGAATGGTCAATAACCGTATGCATTATACTCCGTTAAACGAAGCTGTAAAAAAGAAACAGCGTATCAGTGAAGAATGGATGAAAATAGTAAAAATCTTGGCCAGCTAATTTCGGGGTAATCAACCCGTACTGTCTGTTACCAAATGAAAACGGTAAAAAATTCACTTGACATTTGAAAATAAACTAAACAACTAATGAGCAAAAATTTAGGTAAATACCTGCATGCTGAAATGGATAAAGAAGCAGGTTTTCAACATACGATTAAACGAACAAAGATTGTTGCAACAGTAGGCCCCGCCTGCTCTACTTACGAAAAGTTACTGGACCTGGTAAAGGCAGGCGTAAACGTTTTCCGCCTAAACTTTTCTCATGGCGCTTACGAAGATAAAAAACAGATCATTGATTTTATAAGGGAAATCAACCGCAAAGAACCCTATAATATTGCCATTTTAGGCGACCTGCAAGGTCCTAAGTTAAGAGTAGGTGAACTGCAGGATGGCCAAATAGAACTAAAAGACGGGAGCCAGTTTATTTTTACCACACAAAAAATGGTGGGCACAAAAGATAAGATTTATGTTAGCTATGCCAACCTTGCCAAAGATGTAAAAGTAGGCGAACGCATATTTTTAGATGACGGAAAGATGGAAGTGAAAGTAGAAGAAATATTAAATGATACTGAAGTTAGAATTTCGGTAACATTGGGCGGTATCCTGTTTCCAAAAAAAGGCGTCAATTTACCCGACTCTGCCCTCACCATGCCTTCGCTTACAGAAAAAGATATTGCAGATCTTGATTTTATTATCAGCCAGGATTTAGACTGGATAGCCTTGTCTTTTGTTCGTCATGCTGACGACATCATTGATCTTAAAAAGCGTATCAAAGCACAAAAAAGTAAGGCCAAGGTTATTTCTAAAATAGAAATGCCGGAAGCGTTAAGAAATATCCGTAATATCATTGTTGAAAGTGATGGCATTATGGTTGCCCGTGGCGACCTGGGTGTGGAAGTACCGGTTGAGCAGGTTCCCATTATTCAGAAAGAAATCATCCGCAAATGTATGCACCGGGCAAAACCTGTGATTGTGGCAACGCAAATGATGGAAAGTATGATGGAGCGTACCAAACCAAACCGCAGTGAAGTTACAGACGTTGCCAACGCCGTGCTGGAAGGCGCCGATGCTGTAATGCTGAGCGGTGAAACCGCGATGGGCCAGTATCCTACCCTTGTGGTGGAAATGATGAGCAAGATTATTCTACAGGTGGAGGGAACACTATACGATTACGATAGGGACGATATTTTGACGCCACAGCAACACTCCCCTTCTTTGCTGAGTGATGCACTTTGCGCAAGCGCCTGCAAAATGGCAAAAGATGTAAATGCCAAAGCCCTTATAGGAATGACGCAGAGTGGTTACACCGGTTTTATGCTGAGCAGTTACCGCCCCAAGGCACCGCTATATATTTTTAGTAAAGAAAAAACACTCATCAACCAGCTGAGTCTCAGCTGGGGCGTAAGGCCGATATATTATGCAGAAGAAGAAAGCCTTGATGATATCTTCATGGACCAGATAAATATTTTAAAAGAAAGAGGATTTCTTAAAGAAGGCGATGTGGTTGTAAATACAGGCAGCACGCCGATTGAAAAACATTTACCTACCAACATTTTAAAGGTATCTATTGTAGAGTAAGAGAATATTTTGTAAATAAAAAGTTGCCCTGCGTTAAACACAGGGCAACTTTTTGTTTGATAGATTTTATTGCCAAACGCAAATGATTACCGCGGCAATAATATTACCCAACAAGGTATATCCGCCGTTAATAAAATGCAGGCCAATGGCTCTTTTTTCAAACAGGTAAGAATTGCTGATAGCTGTTGAGCCGAAGCATATGCCGGTGAGGGTACCCAACTTCAGGCCCTGACTAAACAGGCCAAGATTAAGATAGGCTGCAAGAATTGCAAGCCCGATACAAGCAACCAAAATAGTTGCAAACGAAGCGCCCATAATAGCTCCCATTCCCTTGGTAGCATTGGGATCACTGGCATCAATTTTGGTCAATGCCAGCCAGGTTTTTGCAAACAATACTTTAGAATACCAAACGGCTCCCAAAGCAAAATAGGCTATAGCAGCAACCAAGACTGCCAGCCAGTGAATGTGGTGAAAAATTGCTGGATTCATAAAAATAAATTGGTTTTATCCGCCGCAGGCGGAAGGTTAAGTGGAGAAGATACCAGCATACAAAATACAATAAATATTTACTTTTTCCTATCCGTCTCACTAATGAAAATAACGACTGATGGAGCAGGCATTTTTTCACTGCACTACATAACTTTTTACAAAAAAAACAGCGGCTGGTCAATCATTTTGTATCACAACCTGGTGTTTTTTTTGCGTTGCAATTTTTCTTGTTTGGATATGTAAAACTGTGTTACCATTGGTGGTATCGACATAATAACCTTCTTCATTGTGTAATATTCTTTCACCAGTTAATTGCGGTAACAATTCTCCATCCAGGGATGCAGTTTTCGGAGAGGTGCTTGTATGGACTATTAAATGATAGCTTCGCCTGTTAATGCTTCCATTATACTTGCCTTTTACAGCGTTTATGGTAACTGTAATAATCTTACCGGCATTCATTTCAAATAAAGTCGTAGCGTAAGCCCCCTTTTTATACTCCCTGGTAAGCCCGTCATCCTCATATAAGTTAAATGCTGTCTTACTTTCCGGGTACATATCCAGTGTTAATGTATCAGGCTTTTTTTCTGCATCAAAATTCATTGCCTGGTACATCGGTATGATAGCTCCAGCCTTTACAAACACAGGCAGTTTTTCCAAAGACGCAGCATAATGTCTTAACCACTTTCCGCCGTTAAATAGTTCCCCGTTCCAGTAATCAATCCATTTTCCGCGAGGCAAATAAATACTGTCACGTTCGTTGCCCGGTTTATACACCGGTGCCACCAGCAACCACTGGCCATTCATAAACTGGTACTGGGTTTGTTTACCCAACGTGGTGCTGTCATTAGGAAACTCAAGTACCATTGCTCTTGCAGCAGGTACTCCGGTGATATTAGCTTCCCTGCATAATGTATACATATACGGGGTGAGGCGCATTTTTAACTGCAGGTAT
This sequence comes from Ferruginibacter sp., assembly GCF_028288465.1. GTDB lineage: Bacteria > Bacteroidota > Bacteroidia > Chitinophagales > Chitinophagaceae > Ferruginibacter. The sequence continues at coordinate 26,788 of NZ_JAQBNR010000036.1, forward strand.
TTTCTGTTGATACTGGTATAAGGCTCACCTGATATCCACGGCTGTTTATCTTTTTTTGCCCAGCCGCTCATGGTCATTAAAACCGGGATAAAAGATTTCCATTGCAGGTCACGTGTATAGGTGCTGTCACTGCCACCAAAAATACCATCGATATCTGAAGATGCGGCGTTCTGTGCACTTAAACCTGCGCCAGTTATCGTTGGGATATGAAAGCGGATGTACTCCCAACCGCCATACTGATCGCCGCTCCACATGGTGCTGTAGCGCTGTGTACCAGCCCACCCCATTACGCTCCAGATAAAGCCGCGGGCATTGCTGTTATTTTCTATGCCTTCATAAGCAGCCCTGCAACCATCCAGTGCATACTTATAACCCGGCCCAACCCAGGCGACATCCAGCTTACACAAACGGGTGCCATAGGTGCCTACTTCGGTAGCTATTTTATCTATACCATTCTCTGTCCATAAACCTGTGTAAAATCCACGTTCATGCAAAGCCTTTACCACACTGTCTAATTTAACATATCCGCAGCCATAACCATCATTGGGTAAAATCCATCCACGTGGCATTCCGTGCGCTATATATTGGTCGGCTATTTTCCAAATTACGTCAGGGGTGGTCTGTGGTTTTTTATCACGTCCAGGCTTGTTGTAACAATTGGCATCACCCATACTCAAGGCCCATCTTGGCATCAGAAAAGGCTTGCCGGTAATATCTGTATACCGGTTTAAAATATTTTTAAGAGAGGGGCCGTAAAAGTAAAAGGCATCAAAACGATTTTCATTGTGTGATAAGCGCAGGGTATCATTAAAGCTATATTCACCTGCATCAAATGTATTTCTACAAACACCATAGCCTGCAGTGCTCATGTAAAATGGAGCAGGGTTGGCACGGCCGCCGTCATCCCAGCCACCGCCTTTTTCAATAAGAATCGTTTTGTTACGGTGAGAAAAATAGCCGTTCTGCATTCCACATCCGTAAAAATATTCACCGGGCCTGGCAGACAAGGTTTGCACTGTTTTTTGTCCGAATAAAAGTGGCTGCTTTTCTTCCCAGATAACCGCTGTGTTAGCCGCATTATACATGGCGAAACGCATCGGCTTTTTATATGCCCTAACTGCACAAAGCTTACTCTGCAACAAAACATAATCGCCCTTGTCGGTGAAAATAATGTTACTTTTTAATGCTGGTTTTGCAATCACAATATCTCCTGCGGCCGGGTCGGTGAAATTACCATCCGGGGCTAACCAAATCCTGAAAATGTCGTCACGGTAGAATTGCAATCTAACTTTGGTGACGCCTGATGAAAAAACAAAAGCCGTTGATTCCTTTTTTATGGCCGTGATATTACCAACAAAAGTTGCAGCTGCATTCAGTTGTACATTAAGTGTATTGTCAATTGTGTGTTCGTCGCCGGGGTAATTTATTTTGAAATTGATATGATGCACCGGCCGGAACGTAAGGTCTGTGGGCGGAAAAACGATGTCTCTTTCTTCGCCAGATTTAAAAGCATTAGTTGCTGCCGGCACTTTTAAGGTGAGTATATTTTTACTATCAATATCTGCCGTAACAGTAAAATTGGCGTTGATATTTTGCTCACCGGAATTTCTTATTTTCAGTACCAGTTCATCGTTCTTTTTAAACTGGTTGCTTTCTTCATTGTGCGATAAAAGCTGCACTATACTTACATCCTGGCTGTAAGCTTCACTTAATGTAATATCATCTACCATCCAGTAAAACCCCATCAATCCTTTCCAGTAAAAACGCAAAAAAACAGCTGGCTGGTTGGCAGCAATTGCAGATACATCAATGGTTTCAGTAAGTGGGGCAAACATATCCGTTTCACTTTTAATGGTGTGGCGTACATCCCATTGCTGCCAGTGAATGCTATCGGTACTTACACCGACAAACAAGCCCGCTGTATCATTTTGCCGGTAATTCCACCAGCGAAATTTTTGTTGAAATTGAAGGATCACCGATTTTTTGCCAGTGCAATTAATGGGTGCGGAAACAATATATCCATCGGGGTATTGTTTACGTTTAACCCAGTTGTCTACATCTTCATCCGTAAAATAACCAGCCTGGAACTGCAGGTGATAACCCCGGCTGACAGAAGCAATCGGCGGTGCCTGTTGCTGGTATTTATAAGAACCGGGATAAGGCTGATTGGTAACAATCCATTGCGGATCCCAGGTGCCGGCCGGTGGAATATGCCAGCCGGCGGGAAGTTTACCCGAAGAAAAATCCTGGTGCCAGAAAACTTTGTTCTTATTTTTTTGGGCTGACAACACCGTAGCGTATAAAATGAATATGCTAAAAACTATTTTCTTTATCTGCATATAAAATGGTTGTTTTATTTTTTTGCCGGCACCAATTCCGGTCAATGCAAGATATAGAAAACGCAGAGTACGGTATCTGGCATCGCTTAACAATTTAATTTATATTCTATCTTACAAATTTGCCCCTTTATACATGACAGCATCATTTGCTATATTTAGAAAAAATTTAAGTATGGTATTGAAGCAATTGTTTACGGCAGCAATTTCATTGATGATGTTCAATGCCGGCATGGCTCAGCAAATAAAATATGTTAGCAGTAACAACGGCTGGAACCCTGATTCACTGGGCAATCACAGGGCTGTGCTGCAGTTTAATGGAACTGGTCAGGTTGCAAAAGTAAGCATACCATGGAGAAGGAATGATGATCCCGCACACAAACGCATTATTTTACAAGATGGAGCTACAGGAAAAAAGATCAACAATGTAAGCACAACATATGCTGACAGAGAAAGAGCTGACATCTCTTTTGAACCGGTATCTGGCAAAGGAATTTATTATGCTTACTATATGCCTTACCGCAATGAAGGTCGCAGTAATTATCCAAAAGGCGTTTACCTGCAACCGGAAAATACTGCAGATGGTAAATGGCTGTCTGCCTCCAAATCTGCAAAAATCAACACTACCGTAAAGCAAATTGAATCCATTGATTCCTTCAACAGTGTTTACCCGATGGAGGTAATAGCAACACCAAAAGAAACTGCTGCTATCATTGCATCTGCTACCAACAAAAGCTACCTGGTATTTCCGGAAAACCGGTTGTATCCTATCAAAATGAAAAACCGTATTCCTTACCGCTGGATACAAAAAGGGCTGCAAAATAGCTTCAGCGACAAAGCGGCCCGTGGCGAGCAATACAGCTACCAGTTAGGTCTGTACGCTGTGGAGGGGTTGCAGGATGTACAGGTCAAATTCACTGACCTGGTAAACTACAAAAATGAAAAAATCTCTGCCAGTAAGACCACTTGCATTAACACCGATGGCATAGATTATGCCACCCATCCTTTTACAAAAACAGTAAACGTTGAAAAAAATACGGTTCAGCCATTGTGGTGTACACTTGATATTCCTTCAACTGTAGCAGCCGGCATTTACAAAGGGAAAGCTACCATCACATCAAAGAATGCCGCCGCTACCACTATTGATATTATATTAACTATTACCAACGAATTACTAACTGATGGCGGCATCAGCGAACCATGGAAACAAACCAGGTTACATTGGCTCAACTCCACACTGGCACAGGATAATACGGTAATTGCACCTTATATTCCATTGACTGTGGAAGGCAATACCGTTGGTTTATTAGGGAGAAAAATAACCCTGGGAGAAAACGGCTTCCCGGCACAGATCAGCACTTTTTTTACACCTGAAATGACGGGCTACACAGAGCAGCCCAATACCCTGCTTTCGGCGCCGGTTGATTTTACATTTTCACAGCCGGATGGTGGTAAGATGGTTTTAATAAGCGACGGCATTTATTTTACAAAAAAAGAAGCTGGCACTGTGCAATGGACTTCTTCGAGCAACAGCCCTTCATTAGAAATGGATGTTGATGCATCGATGGAATTTGATGGATTTATTGCGTATAAAGTAAAAATAACCGCTTTAAAAGACGTCGCTCTGAAAGACATTGCCATGCAAATCCCCCTTACCAAAACAGCGGGTAAATACATGATGGGGCTCGGACAAAAAGGAGGAAACAGGCCGCCCTCATTTAGCTGGAAATGGGATGTGGCGCACAAAAACCAGGATGGTGCCTGGATTGGAAACGTAAATGCAGGATTGCAATATTCTTTGCGGGACGACAAATATGTTCGTCCGTTGAATACCAATTTTTATTTACAAAAACCTTTACTGCTGCCGGATAGCTGGGGCAATGATAATCAAGGCGGGGTAAATATTAATCAACAAGACAGCACTGTTTTGGTAAATAATTACAGCGGGCAACGCAGCATGAAAAAAGGTGATACACTGTTTTATAATTTTACTTTGTTGATTACACCTTTCCATCCAATCAATACGAATTTTCAATGGGCTACCCGTTTTTACCACAGTTATAAACCAATCGATACTATTAAAGCAACCGGCGCAACAGTTATTAATATTCACCATGGTAACGCTATCAATCCTTATATCAATTATCCCTTTATTGAATATAAAAAAATGAAGACTTACATAGATGAAGCACATAGCAAAGGACTGAAGGTAAAAATTTACAACACGGTAAGAGAACTGAGCAACAGGGCCTATGAGACTTTTCCTATGCGCAGTCTTGGCCACGAAATTTATTCACCCGGCAAAGGCGGCGGCTTTAGCTGGTTACAGGAGCATGTGGACAGTGATTATATTGCTGCCTGGTTTGTACCTGAATTGAAAGATGCTGCCATTGTAAACAGTGGTATGAGCCGCTGGCATAATTACTATGTGGAAGGCATGAACTGGCTTGTACAGAACGTAGGCATTGATGGCATTTACCTGGATGATGTTGCCTTTGACCGCATTACAATGAAAAGAATAAAACGTGTATTGACGAAAGATGGTCATCCTGGTATTATTGATTTGCATTCAGCCAACCAGTACAATAAAAATGATGGTTTTAATAACAGCGGTAATTTGTACATGGAGCATTTCCCTTACCTCAACCGTTTGTGGTTTGGTGAATATTTTGATTACGAAAAAAATGATCCTGATTTCTTTTTAACTGAAGTGAGTGGTATACCCTTTGGCCTGATGGGAGAAATGTTACAGGATGGCGGCAATCCCTGGCGTGGAATGATTTATGGCATGACCAACCGGATGCCCTGGAGCGATAATGCAGACACAAGGCCCATCTGGAAAGCCTGGGATGATTTTGGTATGGAAGGTACCAGCATGATAGGTTACTGGAGCGATAACTGCCCTGTAAAAACGAGTAACGATAAAGTTCTGGCAACAGCATATACAAAAAAAGGCAATGCCCTTATTTCTATCGCCAGCTGGGCTGCTGCTGATACTGCTGTTCATTTGCTGATAGATTGGAAAAAACTGGGAATGGATCCCGCAAAAACGACCATTACGGCGCCGGAAATAAAAAACTTTCAACCGGCAAAAACATTTGATGCCAGTGAAATGATACCGGTAGTAAAAAATAAAGGCTGGTTGCTGGTATTAAAGGAGAATTAATTACTGTTGGATAAAGGCTGCATTACACTGTATCTATTTTGTGATAAGCCCGGCTATAATCGCCAATGCAATACTCATTAAAGTTCCTATCACCAGGTATTCTGTTTTAATTTCCGGCCGGTCTTTTTCATTAAAGCGAATAATGCCTTTTGCCGCCACCAGCAAGCCTATAGCAGAATACTGGCTTTGCAAAACAAAGATCAGTATAATGATCCGTTCCACCATGCCGATCCATTTACCGGCGTTGGCAAGGCTTTCAGAGTCCGGTAATTGATCCCGCCACTGGCGGGTTAGCTGGCCAATTAAAATGCCTGCAGGCGCTGTTAAAAACACAATTGCCGTTAGTCGTTTCCAAATAACAGCATCTGTATTTAACTGTTGAAGCGTTTGCTTTATATCACTCCATTCAAGGAAGGCGAAATACCAGCAGCCGGCAATTATCAGCAGATGAAAAAACTGGTCTGCAATAAAGTAGGCAACGGTATTTTTTTGATACGATTTCCAGACGTCGATTAATGTATGCGAAATTAAAATGACGAGCGCTACTATCCAGTATTGCCAGCCAATCATCAGCAAGGCTATCAGCCCTGTTATAAAGCCATGCAGATACAGTTTACCGGAACGAAAATGTTTTTCCGTTCTGTCATTTACCCAGCTCGCAGGCTGTAGTATAAAATCGGTAATAAGATGTGCCAGCACCAATTTGGTAAGCCACACTGCCGCAGTAATCATGTTAGTTGATTGATTATATTTTCATATTGTTGCAACAGTTTTTCAATCTCCGCCCACCGCCCGGCCGTTACATGCTGGTGCACGGTACTCTTTGATTTTTTCAGCAACTCTGCTACCTCCTGCTGTGTCTTTCCCTTTAGCAATTCAAAAATCACTTCCGCCTGCTTGCCCGTCATTGCTTTAAAGATGGCATTCAGGTAATCCGAAATGATCTCTAAACCCACATTGGCTAAACTATTACCAGAAGTCATTATCAGTCTTGTCCCTGCCTCCGCCATTTCATCAAAGGCACGGCCGGATAAAATAAAAGCTTCGCCTTTGGACATACCCAATTTTTTTACGGGTGTTGTTACCGCCGCTATCCCGATACTTATCCTTATATCTGATTCATTGATGGTTTCACTTTTAGACAAGCTGATAGCAGCCGTACGGCAAATCAAGGCAGTTTTCAGGGCTTCCGCAGGATTTTTTACATATACCTGGAAACTATCGCCCCGGTAAAATTCAAACTGGTGGGCAGCCAGCGCCGCCGTTAATATTTTAAGTAGTTTCTTTTCTGTTATTTTTTTTAACCGGGTTGAGTTTACAATATCACCGGTTAGTACTGCCCTTAGTGCCATTACTAAAAATTGTTTGCTGGTATAAATATACAAAAAATAATTCAGTTCGTTTAAATGAACGAACTTTTAATAAATTCGTTTAATTAAACGAACTTTTAAATAATTCGTTCATTTAAACGAACTACGCGATAATTCGTGTAAATAAACGAACTTAAACCCGGGCTCAATTTAGCTGCTTTATTATAACAGCTTATTGAAACCAGACCGCTGCATATACATTTGCCAAAGAATTAAAAACTAAAACCGGGCCTGTCACTGCGGTTATTTATCTGGGATATACCTATCAGCTGATCCGCCTGGTCAGTAAAAGATTTATAGTACACCAGTATGGTATAACTATTTTCAGTTTCCCAATAGTTACCATCCATGTCAGTTCTTTTGGAAGGATCATTTTTATCAACAAGCGCATAGCCGTAACTATAATAGCCTTGCTTTAAATACTGGGTATTTTCATAAATACCCCTTTCTGTATTGAAATGCATTTTACTACTTTCATTCAACTGGTAGTCCGTTAACTGACCAATTAAATAAAGGTCTTTATCAGCAAAAGCATTATTGCCCGGTGGTATATATTTAAAATGAATATTGGCGTAATCGCCCTGCCAGTAAGGATTAATTGATTCATAAGTTGTAACCAGGTATTTACCATCCAGGTCTGCATAATATACATACCGTTGACCGCTCCTGTCGCCATCGGCCTTTACATATAAATCAGTTCTTTTGCTATTGGCGCTGTCAACACGTTCACTTAATAAACGAAAGCTTCTAAGGTCAAGCCACCGCCATTCTTTTCCTGCGGCAAATACAAAATTGTTTTCATTGCTGTATTCAAGCGAATTGTTTCTTATAAAAGTGGGCAGCACATTTCCCTGCGCAATATCCCAGCGGTTATTTTGCAAAACCACCACTTTCACCTGCTGACTGGCGTTACTGGTATTTACCCCTGCCAGGTTAACGGTAAACTTTAAATGCTGATGCGTATTATACCTGTCTGGTGTAAAAGGCTGTAACACCTGTGCAGATACGCTTGCCTTGGAATCCAGCACCAGCAAGGCCCTGGTAAAAGCAAGCTTACTGGTATCGCCATCTAAAAATACTTTTACAATATAGTTGCCGCTGCGGATGGGCATACTGTTTGTTTCCGGCAGTGTTGCCTGGTAATGAACATACCTTGTATAGGCAATAGATGAAAACCGGTAGGTGGAAATGCGTTGCTGCGTGAAGCCTTTTATAAAATCAAACGGACTCAGGTTAACCGGTTGCCAGTTGTAATCGCATAACTGGTAAGTGTAGTAATAGCTTTTTACCCGGTTGTCCATATCATCAAAATGCAGTTCTGTTCTGTCGCTGCTGTTGAGTTTATAAATTGCCATAGATTCCTGGTCGCCATAGGCATGAAATCTTACTGTATGAATATTGGTATCATAAATTACGTCGGGGTTGGTTTGTGCTGGCAGCGTTTGCTGCGCCAGTAAAAACAGGATGGCAGCAGGGATCAATTTAAAAATGTGCATGTAGTTATTAAAATATTTACTTTTGAAAGATAGCAAAAAATACGCCGATTGAATATATCCGCTTTTATAGCACGCAGAATTGCCTTTAACCGGCAAAATACTTTTTCACGTTTTATCATCCGGCTCGCCATCGGCGCCACTTCCATCAGCGTAGCGGTAATGATAGTGGCATTGAGCTTTGTAAACGGTTTTCAAAATGTAATAAGTGATAAAATTTTCAGCTTCTGGGGCCATATTCATGTGCAGCAGGATATTGAAAACCGCGTTAGTATTGCAGAACAGTTTCCTATAATTGCCAACGACACGGTTGAAAATATTGTTAAGAAATTGCCGCAGGTAAAAACCATTGAACGTTACGCCACTAAATCGGTAATACTAACTTACGGTACCGATATTGAAAGCATCCTGTTAAAAGGCATTGATTCGTCTTTTAATTACAGCCGCCTGAATCCATTTTTGCAAAAGGGAAAATGGCTCTCGTTTACAGACAGCGGCTACAGCAGCGAAATAAATATTTCGGCCTACATCGCCGGCCAGCTAAATGTACAGGTCAATGATACACTGCTTTCTTTTTTTATTCAGGAAGATGGTACCAAACGGCCGCGTAAGCTGAAGATAGCCGGCATTTTTAAAACTTCCATAGATGAATATGATAAACAATTCGGCCTGTGCGATATAAATCTCATCCGCCGGATGAACGACTGGAACCCACGACAGATTGGAGGTTATGAAGTTTTTTTGAACGATTACCGGCAAACCGATACCGTTGCTACACTGATTAAAGAATTAACGCCACAGGGCTGGAGCGCCAAGACCATTACAGAAATGTACAGCAATATTTTCGACTGGCTGGCATTGCAGAATAAAATCAAACTGATACTGATGGGCATTATGATGATCGTTGCCATAGTAAACCTCATCACCTGCCTGCTGATTATTGTATTGGAAAGAACAAGAATGATTGGTATTTTGAAAGCAACCGGCGCCAGCGACTGGATTGTACAAAAAATATTTTTATACAACACCAGCCTGATAGCCATAACCGGCATTGTTGCAGGTACTGCATTAGGGCTGTTCATTTGCTGGTTGCAGCAAAAAACCGGCTTTATTAAATTAGATGAAGAGGCTTATTATATGGCCGCCGCCCACGCAGATGTAGTGTGGTGGCAGGTTGTACTGGTGGACCTTATTACGCTTGCTATTTGCTTTGCCACATTGATTGTACCTACGTTGCTGGTAAAAAAAATAAAACCTGTCAAAGCAATTCAGTTTCGTTAAGATGATTTAAATACAATTTTTTGTCCGGGGCTAAGGAGCAACCTTGGGGTACATCGTTGCGTCGCCTACTTGTACTTTTTCAGCCTTAGTGTGCTCCCCTACTAATCGTATATGTTCACTGAATTAAATGGCTTTGCTAAATTATACCCTTGTAATAAAAAATGCCGCCGCACAGCGCAGGTGCTGCGATGCTAAGGCCAGTGCTCAATACAGGTATTATGTAAAAGAGGGAGACGCAACGATGATCCACAAAGCTTCTTAGCCCGGACAACTATTTTCTTACTGCACAATATGCGACAAAATAATACCTGTTGCCACAGCCGCATTCAACGATTCTGCATGGCCCACTTTTGGTATTGTAATTTTTTCGGTACAGAGCTCCATCACTTCATCACTAATGCCTTTTGACTCGTTGCCAATTACAATAATGGCTTCCGTTATGCCTTTTAACTGGCTTATTTTTTTGCCATTCAACGCAGCGGCATATATCTTAATGTGCTCATTTTTTTTGAGCCATTCTGAGATATTTGTATACACCACATTTACGCGGCCCAGGCTGCCCATGGTGCTTTGCACCACTTTGGGATTATACATGTCGGTACAATTGTCCGAACAAATGATGGCTCCAACGCCAAACCAGTCTGCAATGCGTATGATGGTACCGAGGTTGCCCGGATCCTGGATGGTATCCAGCACCAGGCTTATTTTACCTTTTGGGTTAACAAGAAGCTGTTTTGATTTTTTAAATACTGCCAGCACCTGGTTGGGCGTGGTCAATGCAGATATTTTTTCCAGTTCAAAATCGTCAATCACCTGCAGCGGACCGTTATAAGATGCACGAATTAACATTTCATTTTCCTGCATCCATGGCTGTAAACCTAATACCTGCTGGCATGAAAATACAGGCGATTGCAACAATTCCATTACTACTTTACTACCTTCGGCAATAAATACATTATCCGCATCCCTGAATTTTTTGTGGTGCAAACTTTGGATATATTTGGCATATGTTTTACTTAACATCGTTCTCTCAAAATTTATAATAGTTAGTGTGGTTGTAAAAACGAAATTTTTGAATGTTCTGAAAAATATTTTTTGCGCAGCATTGCTATTGTCTTCCTGCACCACGGTACGAAATTATCAAAAAGGTAAACCCTTTTTGATAAAAAATAGTATTGAACTCAAAGGCGGCAATTTTAATACGGATGAAAGAAACATTGCCAGGCAAAGATTATACGATCAGCTGGATGACAGCGCAAAAGTGGTAATAATAGATAAATTGTTTTTATTTCACAAAACAACGCCGGCTGCTGCGTACGACACAACCTACTCCTACCGGAGTGCAAGGAATATGATTGGCTCCATGCTGCACCTCGGTTACTACCAGGCCAAATCTACTGTAAAGATTGATACAGTTAGTGGCAGTTTCTTCAGCACCTGGTCGCTTAAATTTGAAAAGCAGCAACGGGTGTACGTAAAATATATCATTGATGCTGGTAACCCTACCCTGGTAGATACTTTCAGCTATAACTTAAATAAACCGGAACTACAGCAACTTGCAATTGAAGCGATGCCCAAATCTTTAATCAAAAAAGGCAATCCTGTTTCCAAGGGTGAAGTGCTGGGAGAAATAAACCGCATGGTGGATGTTTACAGAAATAATGGGTACTATAAATTTATTACGGACGATTTAAGGATGCGGGGCGATACTTCTATTTTATCGTTAACCACAATTTCTGACGACCCTTTTGAAAACATCCGTTTACTTGCAGAAGCCAATCAAAAAAGAAATAAACCCACTATTAAACTTGAAATGATTTTAAATCCGCTGGCAGACAGTATGCGGTTGCAAAAATATTATATTGGTAATGTGTATCTGTATCCCGATTACAGTGGTGTTGACAGTTTAAACAGCATCCCCTTTTTATCAGATACCACCCGGCGGGACAGCTTTGTTATCCGTTACCATAAAAAATTATTCCGCAACGGTTTCCTGGTGCGCAATATGGATTTTAAAAAAGGCGATTTGTACCGGCAGGAAAATTATGCCAAAACCCTCAGTAATTTTTCAAAGACCGGGGTTTGGCAAAACATCAATATTCAAACCATAGAAAGAAAGGACAGCGTTGCCAAACTGGATATGATTTTGCAAATGATACCCGCCCGTAAGTATGGCTTTGAAGCCAATGTGGAGGCCAGCTATTCGGTAAACAGCAATACCAATACTGCCACCATAACCAATGGCGGAAACCTGCTGGGATTGTCTACCAATCTGTCTTTGCAAAACCGCAATATCCATAAGGAAGGTATTAAGATGACCCATGCCATACGATATGGTGTTGAGTTGAACTTAAATACACAACGCTCCAGCAGGGTTATCAATTCAAACGAACTGAGTTATACCAACACCATCAGCTTTCCCCGTTTGCTGGGGCCCATCAAACTGCTGCCTAAATCGTGGTTTAATAATGGCAGACCGCTTTCACAGCAAACCTTTATCAACACCAATCCATCTTATACAAAAAGAATTGACCTGTTTAATCTTTTTTCAACTGGGCTTGCTTTTGGTAACCAATGGAGCAACAGATCAAACAGAAAAAACACCATTAAGTTTCCGAATATTGAGTATTCCTACCTTTTCAATCAGTCGGACAGTTTTCGCACCATACTGAACAACAATCCTTATTTACGTTATTCATACAATACAGCGTTGATCATTGGCAGTTCCTACAACTATTCTTCCACTTACATTAATCCAAAACATACCAACAGGCTCAGGTCTTTTAGTGGTAATGTCGAAGAGTCTGGTTTAATTTGGGGCAGACTGGGGATTTTTAAAAAGGAGTTACGCCAGTTTGTTAAAGTGGATGGAGAATATACCTTTTCTATCAATAACCCAAAATCAGCCCGTGTTTTCAGGGCTTTCGTTGGCGTTGGTATTCCGCTGGAAAATAATGATACCGCTTCTCTTCCCTTTTTTAAACAATATTTCTCCGGCGGTGCCAACAGTATGCGTGGCTGGCCTATTCGTGGCATCGGGCCCGGGGCGAAGCCTTTGGGGACCATCAACTCTCTTACAAACGACCGCACCGGGGATATCCGCTTTGAAGTAAATGCTGAATACCGTCATGACCTTTTTCAGATAATACCCAACCAGCTTGTTTTAAAATGGGCGCTTTTTACAGATATTGGTAATGTGTGGAATTTCAGAAATACGCGACCCGGTGGCGGCCCCGACAGCCTGCAGTTCCAGTTTAAAAATTTTTATAAACAATTGGGTGCGGATGTGGGTACCGGGTTCCGGTTTGATTTTACCTATGTTGTACTTCGTTTTGATCTTGGCTTTCGGGTAAAAAAACCTGAAATTGCAAAAAACGATGGTTGGCAAATACCAGATATTAGCTACAATCACTTGTTAAAAGGTGGTGTTGAAAACAGCCAATGGCGACGGGATAATTTCAATTTTACAATTGGTTTAAGTTATCCTTTCTAACCTAATCCAACGGCAAGCCTGCCCCGTTATTATCTCCGGCGCTCTGATGACCTACAAGGTTTAAAATTGTTTTCATGTCAATGGCATCAGCGACCTGCAATTGCCCGATTCTTGTTCTGCGTAAACTGCCAAGATAGCCCCCACAGCCCAATGCAGCACCGAAGTCATTCGCCAGGCTGCGTATATAAGTCCCCGTAGAACAAACCACCTTAAAACTGACCGCAGGCAAATCAACTCCCGTAATTTCAAATGAATGAATGGTGACATTTCTTGGCTCTAATTGTACAGCCGTTCCCCGTCTTGCCAGTTCATATAAGGCAACGCCATCTTTTTTTATAGCAGAATAAATGGGTGGCAATTGTTGAATAGCACCGGTAAATTGTTTTGTAGCATGTATGATTTCATCAGAAGTAAGATGATCGAATTTTGTTTGATGTTCCGGTTCACTTTCGAGGTCGAATGTTGGCGTTACAGCACCCAGCACAATGTGGCCGGTATACTCTTTTTCCTGCGCCATGAACTCATTTATTTTTTTTGTAAACTTCCCGGTACAAACTATCAGAAGTCCTGTTGCCAGAGGGTCTAACGTACCAGCATGGCCAATTTTTTTTATCTGTAAAATATTACGGAGCTTTCTTACAATATCAAATGATGTCCAGTGGAGTGGCTTGTCTATGAGCAAAACCTTTCCTTCTGCATAAGGCAATTGCAGCGCCGGATCAATCGGAATTCTTGGTACACGCTCCTGTTTTTCAGGATAAGCGCCTTCACCTGTTTTACTATTGTGTTTGGAACGGTATGATTCTTTACGGGCCAATGCTTTATTTTTTTTGCGAAGGTAAGTGAAGCAAAACAATGCGGTCTTTTATCAATATTGCAAGACGTTTCGTGACAAGAGTTATCTGTGCATCAGGTTGCTTGTCTTGCTTTTAACTCAAGGTATTTGTTGATGGTATTTACAGTTAAATTTTCGGGAGAAGTTAAAATAGATAAAATACCGTTGTTGGAAAGCTCTTTAACAATCAGCCTTTTTTCAAATGCAAATTTTTCAGCAATGGTTTTAACGTACACGTCTTCTATATTCGTTGCGCTTTGCATGGACAATTGTTTCAATTCCGTATTTTCGAAAAATACGACCATCAGCAAATGATGTTTTGCAATCGACTTTAAATAATTGAGCTGCCGTTTTAATCCTGAAAGCGATTCAAAATTAGCGAACAGGATCAGCAGGCTTCTTTGCTTGATCCGGCTGCGTATCTGCAGGTAAAGCATTTCGTAATCACTTTCTAAAAAATCGGTTTCCTGGTTATACAGCAATTGCAAAATGTTAGCTTTCTGTAACGGCTTACGATCGGCTGCCAGTATGGTGCCCATTTTATTGGCGAATGTTATCAATCCAACTTTATCCTGCTTTTGCAAACATACATTGCTTAATACCAGTGTACTATTGATGGCATAGTCCAGCAGACTTAAGTTATTAAAAGGCATTTTCATCAAACGGCCTTTGTCGATAAGGCAATACACCTGCTGGCTTTTTTCGTCTGTAAAATTATTTACCATAATGGCGGATCGGCGGGCAGTTGCTTTCCAGTTAATGGTTCGTATATCATCGCCGCGTACATATTCTTTTATCTGTTCAAACTCCATACTGTGGCCGATTTTTCGCATGCGTTTACTACCATGTTCCGATTGTATAGTAGTTTGCGAAAGCAGTTCATATTTACGTAGCTGCATAAACGAAGGATATACGGGTACGGTTGTTTCGGCTTCAATATCAAAACGGCGCATCAGTAAACCCAGCAGGGATTTTATGTAGATAATAATTTGCCCGAAATGATATTCGCCACGCTCTGTAGGCCTTACAGCATACACGATTTCCTTTTGTTGCAGCGCATTAAAGTGCTGCTGTAATATCCAGTCACGTTTTTGAAATTGCACAGGCAGCTCATCAATAATTTCTAATTGCAGTTCAAAAGGCATCCGGTTGGTAATCTGCAACGTGATCCTGTTTTCATCGCCGTTGCTTAACCTGTCTGCCATCATCCTTTTAGCCTCTGGCTCCCTGCCCACTATAAAAAGAAAAATATAATCTGTCAATACCAACACACCAATTATAAAACAGCTAATCTGAGGTACTAAAAATAATGGTGCATAAAAAAAAGCAGCAATAAACAATACGGCGCAAACGCCCAGCACCAGGTAAAAACGATTGGTTAAATATAGTGCACCGATGTATTTTTTTATTACTGTCATTGTTATAAAAGGAAGCGTAAGGCTAATCCATTTTTATCTTGGAACCTCAATTGATTTCAGCATATTTTCAATCAAATCATCTGCGGTTACACCTTCCATTTCTTTTTCAGGTGTAAGAATAATACGGTGCCTTAAAACCGGCGAAGCCATCTCCACAATATCCTCCGGTGTTACAAAATCTCTTCCTTTAATGGCAGCACTTGCCTTTGAAGCCCTTAAAATTGCCAATGAGGCCCGTGGCGATGCACCAAGGTATAATGCAGGATTGTTGCGGGTTTCAATCACAATCCTGGCAATAAATTCTATCAGCCTCGGCTCAACCACAATAGATTGGATAAGCGCCCGGTATTCATGAATTTCTTTTACAGAAACTATTTTATTTACCTGGCCAAGCAACTCCAGTTGCGTATTGCCATGCTGGTTATTAAGTATACCAATCTCTTCGTGGAGGTTAGGGTATTGTACGTCTATTTTAAAAATAAACCTGTCAAGCTGTGCTTCCGGCAAACGGTAAGTGCCCTCCTGCTCCACCGGGTTTTGTGTTGCCAGGATGATAAAGGGGAAACGCATTTCGTGTGTTACCCCATCGACGGTTACCTGCCTTTCTTCCATTACCTCAAACAATGCTGCCTGTGTTTTAGCAGGAGCCCTGTTGATTTCATCAATCAAAATAATATTACTAAAAACGGGCCCCGGCTTAAAATAAAAATCCCCTTCCTTCGGATTAAAAACGGACGTACCAACCACGTCACTCGGCATCAGGTCGGGTGTAAACTGTATGCGGCTAAAATCCACATCGATGATTTTTGCCATCAGTTTTGCAGTAAGGGTTTTTGCAACACCGGGTACGCCTTCTATTAAAATATGCCCGTCGCACAACAAACCAATCATCAGCAGATCTAACATTTTATACTGGCCTACAATTACTTTTCCTATCTCGTTGCGAATATTCTGCATTTGCTGGTTAAGTGCAGAAAGATCTGTCCGCTGCTGAAACACTTCTTCTTCCATTATTGATTTTTTTTATAAAAAATTTCGATTTTCCTGTTTAATAATAATAATTGTTCATCGCTTATTTCTGGCGCTTCCTGCAACTCGCTGATCAGTTTAAAAAGCCCTTCAGTTGTTTCTTTCGGCACATCACTTTTCCTGCTAAGGCTGGTTATAAAATCGTCGGTCACATGACTGGTATTTAGAAAATATTGTTTGCGGATATGCTCCTGGAAATACATGATCATCTTTGCTGCAATATTGTGGTTATCTTTTTTTTGCAGGTACAGGCGACCGATTGTTTCAGTGAAGGCTACCGTGGTATTAACATTGGGCGGTATTGCTTCAACTATTCGCTGGCGACGCTTTCCTCCAAATAAAATATAGAGCAGCAATAAAGATAATACAAGCCAGAATGCACCAGCCGTTGCCGGATACTGCAGCAACAACTGAAATGCATTTTTACTGTCTTTAGCAGAGGGCCGGTTTCTTTTATTATAGTAGTCGTCCCAGTAAATATGATCTGGTGTTCTGCTAACAAAGGTGAAAAGATTTTGCAGGTAAAAATAATTTTGCTTCTGCAATAAAAAATAGTTGCTAAGTGCCCTTGGCTCACAATGCAGGTAAACGCGGCCACGGCCATAGAAAATCTCAACATAATTCGCTTCGCCCCTTTCATTTGTGCCCAATACATTGGTGACTGTTGAATCGTATCGGGCAAAATGATTCGTGAAGGGATAATAAAAATAGGTATATGGCACAATGTTATAATAAGAGCCGGAATCCATTCTTACAGCAGTGTAGCGCATGTTTTCCAGGTAATCCATCTTAACCAGCGAGTGTGCTACTTTACAACCCAGGCTATCCATTAAAGTGCTGTCAATGTTTTCACTGCTTATAAATAACGTATTGCCATTGCTTACGTAATTCAGCATAGCTTTTTGGGCGGCTTCGGACAGGTATAAATTTTTGCTTACCGAAATATAAAGGGCTGCTGTATCTGTTATGTCCTGCCAGGAAGCTTCAAAACTTTGCTTTTGTACATAAAAATTATTATGGTAAAATACCTGTTGCAACTGGTTAAAAACAATATAACCGCCAAAAGGATTTTTATCTTTTTTTGAAAATGTTTCTTTCAGATTGGGCAGCGTTTTTTTGTCGGGCGTGCAGGAGCTTACAGACCAGGTGAGTGCTGCAAAAAGGGTACAATATAAAACTGCTATTCTCAATACTTAAAGCTGGCTGTTAAACTGTTTAAAATTATTTTGAATTCTGCCAAACAATCTTTCGTCCAGTTCAAACCCCCCATACCAGGCATATTCATATTGCAACGTTAGTGCTGCAAATTCGTTTTTGTAAGGCTGGTTAAAAACTTCACGGATATACTGCGAATTTGTTTTAGCCGGGGCAAATGTAATGACGTTTTTAATCGCCAGTTTTTGCAGTGTTTGCAGGTAATTGCAGCGAACAGCCATCCGGTAATTTTTATCAGCTATTGCTTCATTGATTAGTTTGGAATAATCGGCCGCTGCAAAATTTTCTTCCGGCTTTTCAATAATTGCTGTGACTTTACTTGTGTAAGAATTACGCTGAAAAAAACCTTCGGTAAAAAAAAGTCTATGCAAAACAAAGCCAACAAAAAGTACCGCCAGTGTCCAGAAAAATACTTTTACAATTGGTGAAAAGAAAAATTTTTCCAGCCATGAAGTACTATGCACCGCTACTGGTTCAGATGTCTGTTGCTTTTTCTGTAAGGCCATCAATAAGCTGTCTAAGTTTTTAGCGTAGCTGAAAGAAGATGCATTTTTTAACGCTTCAGCAGAATCTGCCGCGGCAGCTAGCTGGTGATCGTACAACAGGGAATCTGAATTGGTATCGGGAACTTGACTATTTTTTGTATCAATCTTCATCGACCTCGTCACTATGGAATCTGTAGTCAATGAAGCTGAA
Organism: Ferruginibacter sp.; assembly: GCF_028288465.1. GTDB lineage: Bacteria > Bacteroidota > Bacteroidia > Chitinophagales > Chitinophagaceae > Ferruginibacter. Next base: position 45,120 of record NZ_JAQBNR010000036.1, read on the forward strand.
TCTCTGTAAACATATTCACTGTCCTGAGCCGCCACTTTAAAACAGCAAAAAACAATCAGCAAAAACGAGGTTAAAAATTTACTGCACTTCATGTTGGCCTAAAGTCATTTTATTAAAATCATTTTGTTGAAGTGCATTGTTCTTGTTATGCAGGCGAATAGGGTAAAGTACAAAGTACCATAGAATAAACGACAACGACAAGAATAAAATAATGCCACTACCCCATACCGGCAAACCTATATTGTTCTCTTTGTCAAATGTATTGCTCATTAAATGTGTTACATAACTTTCAAAAAAGGCGGCGACAATAAAAACCGGTACCAGAATGATCATAATTTTCAGGGCATCCTTTACTGCAGTTTTAAAAGAATTTTTTCTTGAATAGGTGCCCGGAAAAAGAATGCCCTGCGCTATAATAAAACCGGCTGTAGAAGCGATCACAAACGCAAGTATTTCCAGCGTACCATGTACCCAAATCACCATCACCGATTTTAAGCCTAGCCCTTTTGCAAAAAACATGTATTGAAAACAGCCCAGCATTAAACCATTTTGCCACATCATATACAACGTAACAACACCCGCACAGAGGCCCCCTGCCACCATCATTAAAGCAACAAAACTATTGTTCATCGCAATATAAACAAACATGGTAAAGGGGTTATCACTCTTATAAACCCCGAAAGGATCTCCTTTAGCAATATTGTCTTCAGTAGCGTCTACATAACCATCTGACAATACGCCACGGATAAATGATTCATCTTTAATAGAACCGAAAACGCCAATCAAAACAAACAATAAAAAAATCACAAACGTAAACAGTAGTGTCCGGTGGTATTTTTTAAACAGCAATGGCAATTCAAATTTCCAGAACGTAAAAATGCGGTTATACTTTTCCTTCTTATTCTGATAAATACTTTGGTAAATGCCGGCAGCAATGCCATTGATCCAGCGGGTAAGTTTGCTGTTGGGATAAAATGTCTTTGCGTAGGAAAGATCATCCACAAGTGTAATAAAACGCTCGGCGGTTTCATCGGGGTCATCGGTTTTAGAACGCTGATAGGTATTCCATTTATCTACGTTCTTCTTTATAAACATTCCTTCACGCATTTGATAAAAGTAAGAAATTATGTTATAAAAATAATTATTGTTGAAGCTGGCTGCCTCCGTATGAAAAGAGGTTAAAAACCATCCAACCGGATTCGCTGAAATATCAGAGCTGATTTTTTAGGATATTTTTTTGTATGTAAACTTAAATAGGTAATTTGTAACATGTCCGTAATACAAATAGCTACGCCATTTAACATTGATATTGAATTTGAAATTGCTGAATTTCATAAACGCATCCTGGCCTACCTCGTTGATTTTTTTCTGCTGGTATTGTACATGTTCAGTATGCTTTATTTACTCTTCGGCGGTTTCAGAATTGGCGAAGGTGGTATTGGTCTCGCCATGATTGTACTGGTTATTCCGACCATTTTTTATAGCCCTGTAAGTGAAATTTTGTTAAACGGGCAAAGTGCAGGGAAAAAACTGATGAAGATAAAAGTGGTTAGCCTGGATGGCGGAGAACCAGAATTAAGTCAATACCTGCTAAGATGGTTTTTACGTTTTTACGAATGGGGATTCATCATTTTTACACTTTTTTGGTTAAACCCTTTTACAGGATTGGTTTGGCTTTTTATCGGTGGATTAACCTCCATAGTTATAATCGGCGTTTCGCCCAAAAGTCAGCGGCTGGGCGATATTGTAGCCGGAACTGTAGTGGTAAATACCCACACGGCTCTAACGGTGGATGATACTATTTTTATGGAAATCAATCACGCAAATTACTCTGTAAAATTTCCTGAAGTAATGCGGCTGAGCGACCGGGATATCAACACAATAAAAAATGTGCTAAGGCAGACTGCAAAAACAAATCAGTACGATATGTGTAACCGCGTTGCTATGAAGGTGCAAACGGTGCTTAAAGTGTCCACCGACATGTACGCCAATGATTTTTTAGAAAAAATACTGGAAGATTATAACTATTTATCTACTAAAGAATAGTAAGATTTCAACTGTAAAATAGCTTCTTTTTTTGCCAATAGCAGTAACTTGCCTGCAATTCATTTTTTACCTGACAACTGAAAATTTATGAACCGTTTTTACAAACTGGCTGTGGCATTTTTTTTACTTACCCCCTGTAAAGAAATTGCTGCGCAGCGGCTGCAGCCGCCAGGTATTGACAAGAAAATAGTTCGTTGTTATACAACTGAAGTAATTAATGAGTTTAGAAAAAAACATCCCAACGCTGAAACCGATGCTCAGTTTGAACGCTGGCTAAACAAAAAAATACAGGATAGAAAAGCGCAGCGGGCACAGGTTATCAATTATACCATTCCCATCATTTTTCATATCATCAGCAAAGGCAACGCTGATGACATTAGCGCAACCGCCATCAACGAACAGCTGTTACAACTAAATAAAGATTTTGCCAATCTTTCAAACAGTCAATATGCGGCAGCCGCTACCACGGGCATTCAGTTTGTGTTGGCGAAGAACGATACATCGGGCAGTCCGCTCACGGAACCCGGGATACAACGTGTTAACAGCTCATTGAAAGGCTGGACAGATTATGCGGTTGCGGGCTGGACAGCCGGCTATATTGATACTATTGTCAAATCCGCCACAGTATGGCCTCCTGATAAGTATTTTAATGTATGGGTTATACCAAGTATAGTTAACAGTTCATCCACTTTGCTCGGCTACTCTACTTTTCCTGTAAGCTCCGGCTTGGCTGGCATATCCAGTAGCGAAACCAATATTACAGCGGGAGTAGTAGTGCAGACTGGAACCATTGGCAGCACTTTTTTACCTAAGGGATGCGGCGGTTATGGGCTGGGTAAAACCTTAACGCACGAAAGCGGCCACTTTTTTGGCTTGCGGCATATTTGGGGTGATGCCAACTGTGGCAATGATTTTTGTGGCGATACACCGGTGCATTTTACCAGCAACAGTGGCGTACCAACTCACCCGAAAAGTAACAGTTGCGGCACGGCGGATGAGATGTTCGAAAATTATATGGACTACAGTGACGATATCGTTTTGAATACCTTCACCAGTAACCAGGCAGACAGGATGCAAACAGTGATGCTTAATAGTCCGAGACGGGTAACGCTCGCTACTTCGCCCGCCGGTGCTGTAACCGTTACTGCAAGCAATAAAGTGTCTTTTATAAATTGTTCAGGTGCGCAAAAAATTACAGAAACTGGTATTACTACGAATTACCCGAGATACAGGGATGTAGACCTGACGCTAAATGTTGAAGACAAGGCAACCGGACCTGCAACAGTGACTATAACAACCAGCGGGACCGCCCTGAATAATTTTCATTACCAGCTGCTAACCCCCACCTTAACTTTTGCTTCAGGCGATAATTTTAAAGACGTTAAAATCAGGATTTTTGATAATGCAGAAATAGACGGCGATAAAACAATTGTTGTTGGATACAGCATCACAAGCGGTACCGGTGTTTCCTCCGGAAGCAGTGCGCAATCGGTTACCATTACCATCAAAGATGATGATAACCAACAATACGGCAGCAATGTAGTCGCACTGCTAAATGAAGATTTCGGTAGTTCCGGCGGAACAACTCCTGCGGGCTGGCTGGCTGGTTCATTTAAATCACCTGCGGGCTTTAATACCTGGAAGGTAGGATCAAATGGAGGCGCAGGCATTACTGGCCAGGCGCTGTATGTTACCAATGATAAAGTGCTGAAACCGTTGGCTTATTCACCAGATTCTACTTCAGATGCAGTCGCCATTTCTCCGCTAATCCATGCCACAGGGTACAGCAGTCCTGCTTTGTCGTTTACTTACAAAAGTAACGGCGAAGCAGATTCCAATGGCACTTACGATTATGGCCTGCTGATGTACTCTTATAACAACGCCTCCTTTTTTCCCTTAAGCGATGGGGCTGGCAACGTCTACACTTTCCAGGGAGATACGGGCGCCACAAGTTCCGGCAATATTGTATTACCAGCCGCTTTGGTAGACACCTCATTTACCATTGGCTTCAGATGGATTAATGATGACAATACGGGCAATAATCCTCCTTTTTTAGTAGATGATGTAAAAGTAACGGCTACGCCATACCCTATTGAAACTAGTGTTAGCAGCAGTTATGGTTTCAATATAAGAAGTGGCACTGCTTCCAATAATTTTAAAAGTACCAATGGCAATGCCATTGTGTTTATAAAGAACGCCAGTACAAACCTTACGGATGTTACGGCACAAATAACGCAGGCAGGCAGTGGAACAACCGGTTTGGTAACAACAGGCGGTGCTTTTGTCCGCTCGCAAAAAGTTTTCCAGGTAAGCCCGGCCGCAGCCAATACTACCACAACTTACCAGGCCAGTTTCTATTTCACCGAAGCCGAACTGGCCGCCTGGGGTGCTGGGAAACTCAACCTGAAAATTTTGAAAGTTAAAGATGGCGTTGATCTCACTTCTACATTAAACGCAGGTAATTCGGAATTGATAACCCCCGTTGTTTTTGAAGATGCAGCAGCTGGTTATATTACCTACACTGGTAATTTTACTGGCTTCTCCCAGTTTATGCTGGTGTCTCCTGCCACTGCATTACCGGTAACATTAAACAACTTTGTGGCCACACCAAGGCAAAAAGACATTGCTTTATCCTGGACTACCGAACTGGAAATTAATAACCTGGGATTTATGGTTGAGAGAAGTTTGGATGGGACCAATTTTAAGCAGATAGGCTGGGTAAAAGGCAATAACACTACCTCAATTTTGTCGAAGTATGCCTATACTGATCATTATGTTCAGCCCGGTATCTTATACTATTACCGAGTACGGCAGGTGGATATGGATAACCAACAGCAGTACTCCATCATTCGAAATGCACGTATTAATCCATCCGCAGCGGTTGCTTTAACCATTAGCCCCAATCCTGCAAAAGATGTTCTCAATCTTTTTATATCAGGAACAGGTAACGAGGCTAGTGTTGAATTGATCAATACTCTCGGTCAAAAAATAGTACAGAAAAATAAAGTCAACGCATCTTCGGGCATCTATCAATTGCCATTGAAAGGCATTGCCAGGGGGATTTACACCATAGTAGTTCACCTGCCTGAAGGGGTGTATACCGCAAAAGCAATCGTTGAATAATTCGCAGTTTCTACTGAATAAAAGACGTAAAAATTCCGGCATGTACAGTGCCGGAATTTTTGGTATTGTTTGTATGAGGACGATATTGTCAACGTCCGAGCATTGCCGCAATAATGCCGCCTATTAAAGCCAGCAACAAAATTACAAGGTATAGAATGGTAACGATTCCTGCAAAACGGTAAAAATTTTTAAGATTTAAAAATGATATATTCAATGTTTCCTGGTCGTTCGCCTTCAGGGCAATTTGCATTTTTACACTAAATTTAAAAAGGAATAAAGACATAAAAAACGCGATAGCTGCTACAAAAAGATAAATTAGTGTAATCATCCACCCGGCCATTACTGCCATTGGCTTACCTCCGGGCAGCGTAGACAAACTGTTAAATATATTGCCGATAATAATCGCACCAACTGCAATCAGTACACTTAAAAAAAAACCGGTAATGGCTAAAAATTTAGTCCACATCGCCGTTTCTTTCAGGTGGCTTTGGGATATATTGTCAATCATTAATTCGTTCTCCAGCAGGTTGTGTTCAGTATCCATAAATGGGGGTTAAAATGGCTACTAATTTAAACTTTCACAGGCAGTAAAACAACAGGCACTGAAAATTTCAGTGCCTGCATAATAATGGCTGTTCCTTGTTTTAATACGCTCTCGCAAATAAAACCCGCTGGCTGCTTTTATTACCCGTTAAAATACACTTACCATCTTCCATTTTGTTATCCAGGGGAATACAGCGGATGGTAGCTTTTGTAAGTTCCTTTATCTTTTCTTCTGTTTCGGGCGTTCCATCCCAGTGCGCCGCTATAAATCCTGTCTTGGTATCCAACAGCTGAATAAAATCATCCCAGTTATCCGCATTGGTAATGTGTTCATCCCTAAAACCTTTGGCCTTATTATAGATTGCAGATTGAATGTCCGCTAATAATTTAATGATATTTTCAGCCAGCCCGTCAATGCTCATGCTAGCCTTTTCTTTTGTATCCCTTCTTGCAACTTCAACAACATTGCTGGCAATGTCCCTGGCCCCGATTGCAATGCGAACTGGTACGCCCTTCATTTCATATTCAGCAAATTTCCATCCAGGCCGGTTGTTGTCATTATCATCATATTTAACTTTTATTCCGGCAGCTTTCAATTGCTGCTGCAATACTTTTACCTTATCGTCAATCAGATTTTTTTGTTCTGCTCCTTTAAAAATTGGTACAATCACTACCTGTATAGGGGCTAATTTGGGTGGTAAAACCAGTCCCTGGTCATCGCTGTGCGCCATTACAAGGGCGCCAATCAGGCGGGTGCTTACTCCCCAGCTGGTGGCCCAAACATAATCAAGTTTGTTTTCTTTATCAGCAAATTTTACGTCAAAAGCTTTCGCAAAGTTTTGCCCTAAAAAATGAGAAGTTCCTGCCTGTAATGCCTTACCGTCCTGCATCAGGGCTTCAATACAATAAGTGTCTTCAGCACCTGCAAACCGTTCATTGGCAGATTTAATGCCTTTGATTACCGGCATCGCCATAAACTCTTCTGCAAAGGTGGCGTATACATTCAGCATCTGCACTGTTTCACCCACTGCTTCATCCCTGGTTGCGTGCGCCGTATGCCCCTCCTGCCACAAAAATTCTGCTGTGCGTAAAAACAAACGGGTACGCATTTCCCATCTTACCACATTAGCCCACTGATTGATCAGCAATGGCAAATCGCGGTAAGATTGAATCCATCCTTTGTAAGTGTTCCAAATAATTGCTTCACTGGTTGGTCTTACCACCAGTTCCTCATCCAGCTTTGCCTCCGGATCAACAATTAGCTTTCCCTTATTATCCGGATCGGTTTTCAACCTGTAATGGGTTACAACCGCACATTCTTTAGCAAATCCTTCTGCGTTTTTTTCTTCTGCCTCAAATAAACTTTTGGGAACAAACAGCGGAAAGTAAGCATTTTCGTGGCCAGTATCCTTAAACATCTTATCCAGCTGATCCCGCATATTTTCCCATATAGCATAGCCATAGGGCTTTATCACCATACAGCCCCGGACAGCACTGTAATCCGCCAGTCCACCTTTTAATATCAAATCGTTGTACCATTGAGAATAATCCTCTTCCCTGCTTGTAATTTCTTTGCTCATTTATTGTAAATTATTATTTTAATCCTAAGAAAAAAGTTGAAAAAAGCCCTTCTTATCCACTGAAACAACACAACTTATATATAAATCATAATCATTTTCTTTTAGCACATATTTAACAGCGCTATGCCACAATGTTGCATTATATTTATATTGCCATTTGAGAGGTTACTGTTTCCTTTGTTGTTAATAAACCGCACAAAAATAGTAACTTCACTTTACAATAATTTTAAACAAATTATCATGAAAACGAAACTTTTACTTTTAGCTGTTTCTGCCGCTGCCTTCAGCAGTTGCACTACTATGTATAAATCCGGCCAAACACCAGATGATGTTTATTATTCTCCTGCCCGTAATTATGGTGAAGCGGTTGCCGTAGCTAAACGCCCTCCAGCCGAAGAACCTGTTTACAATTATAGCGGGGAAGACAGGGTGATTCTGATGGGTATCAATGATTACAGGTGGAGATACTTGAATAATGATTATGCTTACAGTCCGTACTCATACTACGATAATTACAGCGCTTATAACCGGCATGGTTATTACAACAATTATGGCGGCTATTCCAATAATTATGGCAATTTTTACAGCCCCTACTACAGTGATTTCTACAGTAATTATTATTACAATCCATACTATAGCCCTTACCCGGTTTACATTACACCAGCAAGTTCGATAAAAAACACAACACCAAGAGTAACTAACCTTAACGGCTATACGCATCATTATAATAATAACAATGCTTCGTTTGCGGTTCCCAACAACGTGCCTGTTAGAAGTTATAACAATACCAATGCAAGAACGAGTGCTTTGGGCAATGTTTTAAACAAAGTACTTGCTCCGGCAAACAATAACAACAGCTACAATAATACCACCAACAGAACCACTACTACGACAGAAAGAACCTACACGCCTCCACCTGCCAGCAGTAGCAGTTCATCATCTGGCAGCAGTTCATCCGGCGGCGGTGGAGGAAGAATTACAAGACCTAATTAATATCGCAATACGACTTGCGTTAAAACATATTTTTGCCGGCTTTACCACCAGCATACTAAAATAATTATGCCATGAAAAAATATCTGCTCCTATCGCTCTTGTTAACAGGTTATGGTTTGTATGCACAGATTCCGGAAGATGTATTAAGGTATTCGTTTTATCCTCAGAATGGTACTGCCCGTAACCTCGCTATTGGTGGAGCTATGGGTTCATTGGGCGGAGATATAACTGCTAACTTTGTGAACCCGGCAGGTTTAGGAAATTACAAAACAGGCGAGTTTGTTTTTACACCGGGTTTTTTCCTGAACAGCAACAATGTAAATTTCAGGGATACTAAATTAAAAAGCAGTAAAAACAATTTCAATTTTTTGGGTGGGCCGATTGGCTTTGTGTTTGGAACCGGTGACAGGTATAAACCCAACACAAGCAAAGCATTCAGCCTGGCAGTTACGCAAACGGCTAATTACAACAATACGGTTCAATATTCAGGGTACAACAATTACAGTTCATTCAGTGAACAGTTTGCAGAACAGGCGGTCAAAGGTTTAAGCAATGGCTCTGTGGAGGACGTACTCAATGACCCCCAATATGCTTATGGTGCTGCCCCCGCATTGTATACGTACCTGGTAGATACATTTAGCGGCAACAGGGTAAAAGCCCAGCCGGAGTTTTTACTGGCTGATGGTAAGGCGCTTTTTCAGCAAAATACATTACAAACCAGTGGTGGCATGTATGAAGTGGCGCTGGGGTATGCTGTAAATAAAAATGATAAACTTTTGATCGGAGGTAGCGTTGGCATTCCCATTATAAATTATAACAGTACATCAACCTTTAGGGAAACTGATACTTCATCTGATGCAAATAACAATTTTGGATATTTTAATTACACGGATCATTTTTCAACCAAAGGCGTTGGATTAAATTTAAAACTGGGCATCATTTTTAAGCCATCTGAATTTCTACGGCTTGGTTTTGCCGTGCACACGCCCAGTTATATATTTACCTTAAAAGATAAGCGCAACGTAGATCTTGAAGTAAATACTGAAAATTATAAAGGAGTTAGATCTGTGTCGTCAGAAATATTTACCAATAATGTTCCTAGTGAAAGCAATTATACTTTACTAACTCCCTGGAAGGCGATGGTAAGTGGCAGCTATGTGTTAAGAGGAGTGGAAAATGTAAAAGAACAAAAGGGTTTTATTACTGCAGATATTGAATATGTTCGTCATAGCGCTTCTTCGTTTTACAGTGCCAATCAAACGCCTGCTGCAGGAGAAACCGATTATTATACCGCTCTAAATAAAGTGATAAGAAGTGAATACAAAGGTGCTTTTAATTTTCGTGCCGGTGGCGAATTGAAATTTAATGTAATTATGGCCCGGCTTGGATTTGCCTATTATACCAACCCTTACAAAGACCCCGCTTTAAAGGCCAACAGGATGCTGATAAGCGGAGGTGTTGGGTATAGAAATAAAGGCTTTTTTATTGACCTCACTTATGTCTATGCGCTTAATAAGGATGTAAATTTTCCGTACAGATTACAGGATAAAAGTAACACGTTTGCAAGTGTAAAAAATAATCGTGGCAATATTGTAGCAAGTGTTGGAATAAAATTTTAGCATCGTCAGGCTTATGCCGGACAAAGACGCCCACTCAATTTAGTTAGTGCCTGTTTGTATAAGAATGGCCGCTTAACCACTGCCGGAGGATAGCTATATTATTGCTCAGTTAATATTAGGCGGCCTTAAAATACTTCCTGATTATCCTTTCTATCATTTCTTTTGTAAGCGGTTTATTTTCAAAATCGGCTATCTCCGGAATATTTTCTGCCCGTTGCTTATCGTCGGGATTGAGGGAGGTTGTAAGCATTATGATGACTGGCTTGAGTGCGTGGCCATTGCTTATCTTTCTAAACTCGGTTAAAAATTCCCATCCATTCATACGTGGCATGTTGATATCAAGAAAAACAAGATCAGGAGGAATAAAGTCGCCCTTTGAGCCAACTTCTTCTGTTGCTTTTTTAAGATAATTTAATGCTTTCATTCCGCTGTCTGCTATCTCCAGATGATGGGTACATCCTGCTTCTTCAATCAACATAGTACTTATAAAGTTAGTGGGCTCATCGTCATCAATTACCATGATGCAGCTCAGTTTATTATCCATTAATCACTTTTTTTGGTATTGTAAACAAAAATTTGCTTCCACCCCCCTCTGCCGGTTCCATCCAGATTTTTCCACCATGCAATTCAACTATTTTTTTACAGTGCGCTAATCCAATGCCTGAGCCCTGGTATTCTGTCCGTATGTTTAAGCGCTGAAAGATATCAAATATTCTTTCACTGTACTCTTTCTCAATACCAATTCCATTGTCAATTATCGCAAACTTCCAGTTGTCCTCGTGGTTTTCAACAGTAACTTGTATGAAGGGGGCAACATTCTTTTTTCGAAATTTTACCGCATTTACCAACAGATTTTGAAAAAGCAATTTCATTTCGGTTGGATAGCCATTAATAACCGGCAAAGTACCATAACTGATAGTGGCATTTGCCTCCGTAGCAGACGCCATAATATCCGCCAGTACATTTTTCATTACAATATTGCAGTCAACAAGTTCAACATTTTCTTTAGTACCTATTCTTGAAAATTCTAATAAATCGGTTATTAGAATTCTCATTCTTTTTGCAGCATCGGCGATAAAATTAAGATATTTATCTGCCTTTTCATCTAATTTTCCCTTGTACTGCATTTGAAGCAACTCCACGAAGCCAACGGTAGTCCTCAAAGGTTCCTGCAAATCGTGCGATGCCACATAAGCAAATTGCTCGAGCTCTTTATTCTTTACCTGAAGTGCAATATTGGCCTTACTTGCTGCCTCTCTTGCTGCTTCAGACTCGGTTTTAGACTGTTCGGCCTCCAAACGTGCGGCTCGTTCATCCTGGTTTAAACGAACGAGTTCCATAGTTTGTTCGTTCACTTTTTGTTGCAGCAAAACCTTTTGTTGCTGTATTCCCTTCAACCTCATCCGGTAAAAAGCAAATACACTCCCTGCGATCAGTAAAATACCCCCCAGTCTAAACCACCACGTTTGCCAAAATGGTGGCAATATTATTATAGTAAGAAGTGTGGGTTTGTCGTTCCAAACGCCATCATTATTACTCCCTTTTACTTTAAATGTATAAGTGCCGGGGTTAAGGTTAGTATAGGTAGCAGATCGCTTGCTGCCAGCATAGTCCCAATCCTTATCAAATCCCTCCAACTTATAGGCATACTGATTTTGTTCAGGGTGTGTAAAGTTAAGCGCTGCAAATTCAATTGTAAAAACTGACTGATTGTAGGACAGCTTAATTTCTTTTGTTTGATTGATCGACTCTTTCAACGGTGAGTCAGCTCCTATGCGTACCGGTTTATTAAACACTTCAAACCCGGTGATGAATACCGGTGGAATAAAATTATTGTCTTTAATACTATCCGGGTAGAAGCTGTTAAACCCATTTACCCCTCCAAAATACAATTCGCCATTCAGGCTTTGCGCAGATGCCTTATGCTTGAAAGTGTTGCTTTGCAAACCATCACTAATGGTATAATTTCTAAAGGTTTTGGAAACGATATTAAAATTTGAGAGACCCTTATTGGTACTGATCCATAAATTACCATGACGATCCTGCTGTATAGCCCATATGGTATTGTTGGGCAGGCCGTCTTTTTCAGTATATACAGTAAATTTATTGTCGACTATGCTATAATAATTTAATCCTGCAGCGGTGCCGATCCACAAATTACCTGCAGCGTCTTCCACTATACAATTCACAACATTGTCTGAAAGACTGTCTTTATTGCCGGGGCTGGCCTGGTGGTGGGTAAACTCATTTTTATCACGGTCAAAAAGGTCGATTCCCCTGTCCCCTCCGATCCAAAACTGTCCTGACCTGGTTTCGTACATTGCGTAAACACTGTTGCTGGCAATGCTTTTTATATTATTTGCATCTGGTAAAAACGGGATAAACTTTTTCGTGATGGCATCAAATAAAAAAATGCCCCCATAACCGTCGTTACTCAGCCAAAGATTGTTCCGGCGATCTTTGTATGCGGCGAGTACACTCAACGATGTTAACCTGTTGGTATTGATATCCTTTGTTGCGTAGTGTGTGAAAGCATTTTTCTTTTCATCAAAAAAATCAATTCCGCCCCTGTGAAAGCCCAGTAGCAACGTATCGGGAGCATAAGGGAAAGCGGTTAATACGAAGTTGTTGTAAATGCCATTTTTTACCGGGGTACTTTGCTGAAAACTGGTAAAATTATGATTGAATGTATTAAACCGGTTTAAGCCTCCGCCGTCAGTTCCTATCCAGATATTATTGTTTTTGTCACTGCTCATAGACAATACAAGGTTGTTGCTTAAACTATTACTGCTTCCCGGCATTTTTTTATAATGGGTAAACTTATCGCCAAAAAAAGGTAGAAAATTGATTCCGCCTGACCAGGTACCGGCCCAGATGTTGCCTACGTTGTCTTTGTATAAACTGTATACAGAATTTCCAGATAAACTGTTAGGATCGTATTCGTCGTTTCGGCAGGAGGTAAAAGCCCTGGTAGTATAGTCATAAATACTAATGCCGCCGTTTTCTGTACCTATCCAGAGTTTACCCACTGCGTCTTCGGTAAACGAAAGGATATCGTTATAAACAAGACTGTTTTCATTTTTGGGATCGTGTTTATAATTTATAAAGGAGTTGCGAATTGGATCAAACATAGCTATTCCACTTCCCTGGGTACCAGCCCAGATATTTCCCCTGCCGTCTTTGTACACCGTTTTGATAAAACCCGACCCTATGCTGTTTGCATCATTGGGTGAATTAATATACCTCGTAAATTGTTCTTTTTCCGGATTAAAACGATTAAGGCCATTCCTGGTGGCTATCCACAACTGCCCATTGTTATCCTCCGTAATTTCATACACGTAATTTTCGCTCAGGCTATTGTTATCATCGGGATCATTTCTATACCATTTGGCGCTGCCGGTGGCGGGATTAAACAAATAAAAACCTTCAGCCGAGTTGAGCCATAACCGCTTTTTACTATCCTGGAAAATACCGCTGCTAACTTCCCAGCCACGTCCTTTAAAACAGTGTGTAAACGATTCGGTTGCCCTGTCAAATTTATCCAGCCCATTTTGGGTTAGTATCCATAAATTGTGTTCTGCATCTTCCCTGATACTAAAAACGGAATTATTTATTATGCTCGCTGCATTTCCGGGGTCGTGCTTATACACTGTAAATTTATAGCCGTTGTATTTATTTAATCCCTCATCAGTACCAAACCACATAAATCCCTTGTGATCTTTTTCGATGGCAAAAACTGAATTTTGCGATAAGCCATTGTCTGTACTCAGCCGGGTAAATTTGAATTGATTTGTTTGTGAAAATCCTAAGAAGACAAGCAGCTGAAAACAGCACAATATTATTATACCACGCCTCTTTGTTATTTTATTTCTTTGCAATTTCTGGCAGCTTTTAAAGTTACTGTTAGTCTGTTATCCGGTTACATGTCATCACCAGCAATAACATACGAACCATTATTGTTATTGTAGCAATGCATCAGGTTTTTATACTTAATTTTCAACAGAAATCACATAAAATATCTTGCCGTGGAACGGGTAATCCAACGATCAGCCGCGGGTCAATCAGCTCATATTTCCTTTCACCGCCGCAGGTTTACCTGTTTTCCTGTGGTAATATCCTTAATAAGGTCACTGCATATTTTTTAATTCACACCATTAAGCATACTCCCTGGGTAGGGTAAAATAAAATGTACTTCCTGATTGGGGAACAGATTCCACCCAAATTTTGCCGCTGTGCAGCTCAACAATTTTTTTACAATGCGATAAACCTATTCCGGATCCTTTGTATTCATTTCGATTATGCAGGCGCTGGAAAATATCAAAGATTCTTTCGGAATATTGTTGCGCTATCCCAATTCCATTATCGGCAATTGAAAATTGCCAGTAGTTATCTTTTTGTTCTACGCCGATATCAATTTTCAGTGCTTCACTTGTTTTACGAAACTTGATGGCATTAATCAACAGGTTTTGAAACAACAATTGTATTTCCGTAAGGTGGCCATGAACTACCGGTAAATCAGCATAGCAGATCTCAGCATTTGATTCCTGAATGGCAGCTGTAATATCTTCCAATACATTCGCCAAAACAATTTTACAATCTACCGGCTCAAATAATTTATCACTCCCAATCCTGGAGAAATCCAGCAAATCCTTGATCAGTGTTTTCATCCTGTCTGAGGCATCTACAATGTAGTGCAGGTATTTATCAGCACGCTCGTCCAGCTTTCCTCCGTATTGCTTTTGAATAAGTTCTACAAAACCGGAAGTGGTTCGTAACGGCTCCTGCAAGTCGTGGGAGGCAACGTATGCAAACTGTTCCAGTTCTTTGTTTTTTATTTTTAATTCCTTATTGGCTGATTCGGCATCTTGCCTGGCCCTTTGCTCTTTGGCTGCTGACAATAGCAACTGTTGGGTTTGCGCTCGAACCTGCTGCTTTAGTTGTATTTGCTGCGCTTCTGCAGCCCTGATTCTATTACGGTAAATACCAAGAATGCAACCGGCCAACAACAAAATAACAAGTGCTTTAAACCACCATGTTAGCCAAAAGGGAGGTTTAATAATCAGTTCAATTCGAATGATGCCGGGAGACCAGTTTCCTTCATTGTCCAGCCCCCTCACTTTAAAAAAATAGGTTGCCGCGTCAAGATTAGTATAAGTCGCTGTTCTGGCCGCTCCGGCCTTATTCCAGTTCTTATCAAAGCCCTCCAGCATGTATTCGTACTGCTTCTTTTCAGCACCCGTATAATTCAATGTTGCAAACTCAAAAGAAAAAACGGAATTACCATAAGGCAGCGTAATGGTCTTAGTTTCGCTTATACTTTGTTTTAAAACAGAAGAATTGTTTGCTCTGCTGTCAATGGGCACTTCGTTGTTGAAAATTTGAAAACTGGTTAACACTAACTGAGGATTGAACTGCACTGTTTTTACGCTGTCTGGATTAAACTCATTAAACCCATTAATACCACCAAAATACATCATGCCATTTTTTGCTTTCCAGGCAGCCAGTTGTTTGTATTCATTGGACTGACATCCGTCTGCTGGTCCAAAATTTTTGAAAACCCCCGTCAACGGATTGAAACAGGTAATCCCGTTATTGCTACTGATCCAAAGATTCTTTTTATCATCCTCCAATATGCCATAAATGTACTCGCCAGGAAGGCCGTCTGCCATCGAGTACACTGTAAACTTACCGGTAGTTTTATCAAATTTATTTAGCCCCATCATAGTACCTATCCATAGGTTGCGCCGGCTATCTTCCAAAACTGAATTCGTACTGTTGTTGCTGATACTGTTAGCTGTATCGTTGTGTAAAAACCGTGTGAATATTTTAGTTTTTGTATTAAAAAGATTCAGTCCGCCATTTTCTGTACATATCCATAAATTACCACCACTATCCTCATAAATATTTACAACATTGTTGGTAGAAATGCTATGCGTATTATTAGGGTCAAACTGAAAGCGGGTAAATGTTTTATGGTCCGCATTCAGCAAATTCAAACCCTCACCAAATGTAGCCACCCATATATTTTTTTCCCGGTCTTCAAAAATTTTCCAAGCATTGTTGGAACTTAAACTGGTGGTGTCATTCGGAGAGTTCCTGAAATGCGTAAATCGTTTATTTTGAGGATTGTAAACGGATAAACCCCGGAACCAGCTACCAATCCAGATATTACCGTCGCTATCCTCACAGGTATTTAATACATTGTCTCCGCAAATACTGTTTGAATTATTTTTTTGATGCCTGAACCGGGTAAAATCACCGGTCGACGGATCGAACAAATTCAAACCTCCTCCATCCGTACAAATCCATATTTTTTTTGTGTGATCTTCCATTATGCTCAATACCTGGTTATGGCTAAGACTATTCACCAGGCTATTGTGCATGTAATGAGTGAACACTAGTTTATCCCGGCTCAACATGTCAACGGCTCCGGCAAAATTGCCCAGCCACATGTTGTTTTTCCTGTCCCGGTAAATGGCATATATAGAATTGTTCCTGATGCTTGACTTATCAATGTCATCGTTTTTGCAAAATGTAAACTTTCCTTTCTCGTAGTTAAAGATGGACAATCCTGCATTTTCACTGCTGATCCACAAATTATTGTCAGCATCTTCGTTGATGAATAATACCGTATTACCTGCTAGCGAATTTGGATTTTTTTCGTCGTTTTTAAAATGACGAAATGTGTTGGTTGCAGGAACGAAAAGATCAAGGCCGTTACCGTTGGTAGCAATCCACAAACGATGTTTACTATCTTCAAAAATATTGTTCACATTGTCACCACTGATTGAATTACTGTCTGCGTTATTCCGCTGAAAATGTTGAAATGTTTGAGTTTGCGTGTTGAATAAATTAAGCCCGCCGTTGGCTGTTCCAATCCATAGATTGTGATTTGAGTCCTCGAAAAAGCATTTTATATAATTATCGCTTAAACCGCCGGTATCGCTTGCAGTATGTATAAAATGCTTAAAAGTGTTAGTTTGCGGTGCAAACAAATCCAGCCCCTGCTGCGTGCCGATCCAGACCATACCTGCATGATCTGCCAGAATACAATTGGTAATATCGCTTGTGACAGTGTTGGAATTATGATCACTGTGCCGGAACCGCGTAAAATTTTCCTGTTTGCGATTGAAGCGGCACATGCCGCCAATATTGGTTGCAATCCAAATATTACCATCCTTTGTTTCTGCAATGCCATTGATGTAATTGTTGCTGATGCTGTTGCTGTCATGTGGATCATTTTTATAGACGGTCGTTTTATAGCCATCATATTTATTTAATCCATCCCAACTGCCAAACCACATAAATCCACGGCTGTCCTGCATTATACAAAGTATATTGTCCTGCGAAATTCCCTGTGTTCTTCCAATATGTTCAAAATGTAATTGTTTGCTTTGGGCAAACACGAATAGATAGCTCCCCTGCAAAAAAAGATATAATAACAGTTTAGCGTGTTTCATTTTTATAACCGTTGCATACCGGAGCCGGACAATCAGCCGATTTAAATTACTTTGTTGATATTTTCCAGATCTTAGGCCGGAAAATTACTGTAATGAAAAATCGAAAAATGTAGAGAATGAGATAATTAAAGTGTAGAATAATTTCTAATATTTAATTTTAAGCAGGGTGTTTACCTGAAGCAATGCGTCGTCAAAATCAGCTGTGCACCATGTAACAGCTGCATCTTTTTTAAACCAGGTCATCTGGCGTTTTGCGTACTGGCGGGTGTTTATTTTAATGGCCTCTACAGCATCTTCCAGCGAAAGATCTCCAATCAGGTGTCCAATTAACTCCCTGTATCCAACAGTTTGCAAAGCATTTAAATCCTTGAATGGCATCATTTTTTTCACTTCATCCAGCAGGCCCTGATTCATCATTGCATCTACCCTGCTGTTGATTCTTTTAACCAACTCTTCCCGGGGTATTTCCAGCCCAATGGTAATGATATTAAAATCTCTTTTCTTTGACTGCTGCGTCTGGAATTCAATAATCGATTTGCCAGTTGACAACTTCACTTCTAATGCCCTCATTAAACGCTGGGGATTTTTTATTTCGCCTTTTTCAAAATACAGGGGGTCTTTCTTTTCAACTTCTTTTTGCAGCCATTCCAGTCCTTCCCATTCGTAATCTGCAATAATTTGCTCCCGTACAGATGGCTTGATCACAGGTACTTCATCAATACCATGCGCAAATGTTTTTACGTATAAACCGGTGCCACCAACCATTACGGCAATATCATTTTTTTCAAAAATCTTTTTTGCCTTTGCCAGCGCATATTGCTCAAATACGGCTGTGTTAACTGTTTCATGGATGGAGTGAGAGCTGATGAAGTAATGCTTTACCAAGGCCAGTTCCTCTTCTGAAGGTTTGGCTACGCCGATATTCAATTCTTTAAAGCATTGACGGCTATCTGCGGAAATAATTTCTGTTGAAAAATGTTGTGCCAGTTGAACAGCCAGCGTCGTTTTACCAACAGCGGTTGGGCCGACAATAATGATACAAGTCTTTTTCATTTATGCAATTATCCCGAACGGGAATTGATAATTTTTTAATTGATAATGGATAATGTTTTCAACTCCAGAATCTATAAGCTATAGAATGAAGGCTTGAGAATTCATGAAACGCAGGTTGAGTCATGATAACAAGATTGAGCCCTTTGCGAAAAGAAGATGGCGTCAAGGCTAAGAAATAATCCATTAACCAACTATCCAGTACCCATTGAACTAAAAGTCTTCCTGGCTTTCTTCGCCTGCGGCGGCATCTTCTTCTGTGCTTTCGGCGGCATTGCCATCTTCGTCTTCCTGGCTAAAACCCTCCAGCATGGCGGCGGCATTGAGATCGTATTTCTCTTCTACTTCGGCAAGCCGTTTATCGATCAATCCTTTGGTGCCGTATTGAGAGGGTGCTATTCCTTCTGTACGGATGCACACGGGGTAAGTAAGTTTTTTATTTTCTTCCTTATCTACATTGATCAGTTCCACCATAAAAGTCCAGAACTTATTAAAGTCGTAAACGTAAACAAACTTTTGATTGGGATCTTTAATTTCAGAGCCCATGGTAACTTCCGTCATAATCAGCGGATCCACCTTGTACACTTTCTCCGAATATTTTTCCAGGGAAATTTCCCGGCCCCTCAACCAGTTATCGTTGCTGCGGTAAAAAGTGGCTTTGTGCTTACTATCAAACTCAAAACTTTTTAAAATAGCCAGGTGCAAATCTGCAAAATTTTGTGTGTGCTTGATCACCACATCTCTGTAAACGCTATCATCATCTTCCCAGTAAATTCTGAATTTTAGTATTGCCATGCTGTAAAATTACAAATTGAAAATGGAATAATAATATTTAATCATGCTTTATACAAAAGGCCCATGCCGGTTGCTTTTTTAACCATAAAATTAAAAGCCGCCTCATATTCATTCGGAATTTCGCCTTCCAGAATGGCCTCCCTGATAGCATTTTTTAAATCCCCCACCATCCGGCCCGGTGGCAGTTTAAATGTTTGCATAATCATTTCGCCGGTTATCGGCGGCTGCCAGTTTCGCAACTGATCGCTGGCTTCTACTTCAGCACAACGCTCGCATACCATTTCAAAATTGTCCAGGTAACGTTTTACTTTTTGTTTGTTTTTACTGGTTATATCCGCCTTGCACAAAGTCATCAGCGCATCAAAATCTTCTCCTGCATCAAAAAGCAACCTGCGTATGGCGGAGTCGGTTATATTCTCTTTTGTTAAACTGATAGGCCTTAAATGTAACTCAACCAGTTTCCGAACAAAACGCATTTTTTCATTTTGCGGCAGTTTTAGCTGCGCAAAAATTTTAGGCACCATTCTGCCTCCAACTACTTCATGCCCATGAAAAGTCCAGCCATGGCCCGGCTCAAATTTTTTTGTTGCGGGTTTTGCTATGTCGTGTAAAACGGCTGCCCATCTTAACCACAAATCGTTCGTATTTTCTGCGATATTGTCCACCACCTGCAGCGTGTGGTAAAAATTATCTTTATGCCCCTTTCCATCAATGTATTCGGCCCCGGCGAGTAGTACCATCTGCGGAAAAATGATTTTCAGTAACCCGCTCTTATACAATAAGTCAAAACCAACTGAAGGCTTTTTGCACAACAGTATTTTATTTAACTCATCGGCTATGCGCTCTCCACTTACAATCTTAATGCGCTCTTTGTTCTCACCAATCGCATGAAAAGTTTTTTCTTCAATGCTAAAACCTAACTGGGCTGCAAATCGGATAGCACGCATCATCCGCAATGGATCGTCTATAAACGTTTGTGCCGGCGGCAGCGGTGTTCTGATGATCTTTTGTTCTATATCACTGATTCCGTTAAAAGGATCCAGCAGATCGCCAAAATTTTCCTTGTTTAAACTAATGGCAAGCGCATTGATTGTGAAATCTCTCCTGTCCTGGTCGTCACTTAATGAACCTGCTTCTACCTGCGGTTTCCGGCTTTCATAAGAGTAGCTTTCTTTCCTTGCGCCCACAAATTCGATCTCGGTATCCTTTACTTTGATCTGTGCCGTGCCAAAATTTTTAAAGTAGTTCACCACTGGTTTGGGGCTGAACAAACCCGCCACGGCATGTGCCAGTTCAATTCCATCGCCGGTGCAAACAATATCAATATCTTTCGTATTTCTGCCGATGATAGAATCTCTTACAAATCCACCAATTAAATAACAATCAACGTGCAAGCCTGCCGCTGCCTGTGCAATTTTTTTAAAGATTAACAGTTCTGTAGGAGAGCAATTAATATACATAATCCTGCGAAGATCGTTTAAATAGAAATTAAAAAACAGTGGCAGAAGATCACTCCGTCATTTTCATTTCAATTTTTATTTTTTAACAGGCCGGCTGTTCCGGCATTAATGTTGACTATATACAGCGCCATCAAAAATGTGCTGCAATCAGCCTGCATTTTGACAATTTGGCTTTATATTGAATAAATTATGGATAACAAATTTTTTATGCCCGGTTTGGAAGAGGAAATGGAGTTTATGCCGCTCATTCCGCTAAATGAGGATGGCAGCGAAGACAACGACACACAGGCCATTCCTGCAGAATTACCCCTTTTACCCTTACGCAACACCGTACTGTTTCCAGGAATCGTTTTACCTATCACCGTTGGCAGAGATAAGAGTATTAAGGCTGTAACCGACGCTTACAAGGCTGACAAATTGATAGGCGTAATAGCGCAAAAAGACAGTACGGTAGAAGAGCCCACAGTAAGCGATCTGGAAGAAATTGGTACGGTTGCCAAAATTGCTAAAATGATCAAAATGCCCGATGGTGGAACAACTATTATCATCCAGGGTAAAAGGAGATTTAAGGTTGAAGAGATCATTTCGGAAGATCCCTATTTTAAGGCAAGAATAAAAACGCTGGAAGAAGAAGTTTTGAAAGACGACAGTGATTTTGATGCAATGGTGGGAAGCATCAAAGATCTTGCTTCGCAGATTGTAAATATTTCTCCCAACCTGCCCAGCGAGGCAGCCATTATTTTAAAGAACATCGAAAACCCATCCTTCCTGATTCATTTTGTCAGCAGTAATTTAAACAGTGATATCAAGGACAAACAGCGCTTGCTGGTGATCAATAATATTAAGGCAAGGGCAGAATTGCTGATGAACCTGATGCAGACCGAACTGCAATACACAGAACTTAAAAACAAAGTAACTAACAAGACAAGGGCGGAACTGGATAAGCAGCAGAAAGAATATTTTTTGCAGCAACAAATGAAAGCCATTAAAGAAGAATTAGGTGGCGACAATGTTGCTGAGGTAAAGGAGATGCTTAAAAAGGCCGAAACAAAAAAATGGCCCGTTGCTGCAAAGGAAATGTTTATTAAAGGGGCCGAGAAACTGGAAAGAATGCATCCCAGCACGCCGGATTATTCGGTAGTGTACAATCACCTTGACCTGATGCTGGACTTGCCATGGGAAGATTACACTGCGGATAGCTACGATCTTAAAAAAGCCCGTAAAGTATTGGATCACGATCATTACGGCATGCATAAAATAAAGGAACGCATACTGGAATACCTGGCGGTACTAAAATTAAAGGGTGACATGAAAAGCCCGATTCTTTGCTTTGTAGGCCCTCCCGGAATTGGTAAAACAAGCCTTGGCAAAAGCATTGCCCATGCAATCGCCAGGAAATATGTAAGGGTAAGCCTCGGTGGTTTGCATGACGAAAGTGAGATACGGGGTCACCGCAAAACCTATATCGGCGCCATGCCCGGCCGAATCATTCAGTCTATCCGCAAAATAAAAAGCAGCAACCCGGTAATGATACTGGATGAAATTGATAAGGTCGGCAACGATCAGCGGGGCGATCCCTCATCAGCCCTTTTGGAAGTGTTGGATCCGGAACAGAACAATACCTTCTACGATAATTACCTGGAGCTGGAATACGATCTCAGCAAGGTGTTGTTTATTGCCACCGCCAATAACATCAGCAATATTCAACCGGCTTTAAGAGACCGTTTGGAAATTATTGACCTGAGCGGTTACGCCGTGGAAGAGAAAATTGAAATAGCCAAGCAACATTTAATCCCCAAGCAAAAAGAAGCCCACGGCTTAAAAAATGTTACGGTAAAAGCAAGTGATAAAGTAATAGAAAAAGTAATTGAAGATTACACCCGCGAAAGTGGCGTTAGAGATCTTGACAGGCAACTGGCTGCAGTAATGCGTAACCTCGCCATGCAATATGCTACCAAAAATAAATTGAAACCTACGCTTACTTCTAATGACGTGGAACGCATTCTGGGTAAACCGCGATTTAGCAACGAAATGTACAAAACGGCTAACATGGCCGGCGTGGCCGTTGGCCTTGCCTGGACCTATGTTGGCGGTGATATTCTTTTTATTGAAATCAGTTTAAGCGATGGCAAAGGCGAATTAAAAATGACGGGTAACCTGGGCAATGTTATGAAGGAAAGTGCGTCCACTGCATATACATGGCTGCAGGTGAATGCGAAGAAGTTAAACATAGACCCGGAAATGTTTAATAAAAAGAACGTGCATATTCACGTGCCGGAAGGAGCTGTTCCCAAAGACGGGCCCAGCGCAGGTATTACCATGATGACAGCATTGGCCAGTGCTTTTACCGGCCGCAGGATCAAATCGTACCTTGCCATGACCGGAGAGATTACCCTTCGCGGGCAGGTGTTGCCGGTGGGTGGTATTAAGGAAAAAGTGCTGGCAGCCAAACGCTCCGGCATAAAAGAAATCATCATGTGCTGGCAAAATGAAAAAGATGTGCTGGAGATAAATCCGGCTTTTATCAAGGGCACCAAATTTCACTATGTAAAAACAATGCAGCAGGTGCTGGACATTGCTTTATCATAGTGTTGTAACATTAACAAGATAAAATTGCTTTAACATAATTTTTTTAAAATATGAGCAAACCATTTACAACCATCCTACGTATGTAGTGTTGTATAAGTATCAACATAATAATGTTGGTTGTTTTAAGGGTTAAGAAAATTCCCGCCGGCTCTCCGGTGGGAATTTTTTTTGCGGCATGTTGCAGATGGAGGCAGATTCAGGCTTTTGCACCTTCAAGGAAATCTTTCAGTGAAATATTGACGATGTGATTCCATCCTTCCATAAAATTCTTTTTGTCAAAATCAGGATTGTTTTGCTGGAACGTTTCCAGGCCGGTATGGGTAAGTTTCAGTAATGTCCTAGTTCCCTTTTCAGTCAATTCAAACATTACGATCGAACTGCCCGGATAACCATCATACCGCCAGCTATACGCCAATATTTTTTCAGGTACAACATCGGTTATTTCGCACAGATGCCTGTATTGTATTCCATCGGGCCTTCCGCCCATAAACTCGAATTGAAAACCCTTCTCTGGTTTAAATTCCAGAAGATCGAAATACCATTTTTTCATTTCATCTTTATCTGTAAGTGCTTTCCACACTGTTGCAACAGGAGCATCAAACAAACGCTCCGTTACGACTGGCTCAGTATTCATATACTTAAATTTATTGAATGAGTGGATTATAATGCATGTTTGGCTTGATAGAATTGATCAAGAAATTTAGCCAGCTTTTCTACATTCTGTTTAAGTCCCTCATCTGCTTTAAAGGTTTTAACTACCTGCTCAAATTGTTCTGCAGTTTCAAAAAGCATGTGCCATTCCAGCAATGTTTGTTTACCTTTTTCCGTGAAAGTGATGGTAGCCAAAAATTTTGGAGCAGACACATGTTCGTACACAATCCGTTCCGGTTCTATTACTTCCCTGAAAATACTTTTGTTTTTATAATCAGTTCCATCCGGCCCGTGCATCACCAGGTTCCACTCCCCGCCCGGCTTCACATCCATTGTATTTATTGTATTTGAAAATCCTTCCGGACCCCACCAGTTGGCTATGTGTTCAGGATTAGTCCATACTTCCCAAACAAGTTCCCTTGGTGCATTCAGCAGACGTGATACTAATAATTCACGGCCGGCAGTACTATTACTTTTTTTGTTTGCTTCCATGTTGATGTATGTTTGATTTTGTTTGCAATTCAGTTAAATAATTTTCCAGGCTATCCAGCTTAGCCTCCCAGAATTTGCGGTACTGATCTACCCATTTGGATACCTCTCCCAACTTGTCCAGTTTCACCTCACAAAACCTGTCCCGCCCCCGCTGCTCAATTACAATCAGCCCGCATTCAGTTAATATTTTAATGTGTTTTGAGATGGCTGGACGGCTGATTGGAAAGTTTTCTGCCACTGCATTCAGATTTAATTTTTTATTGGCAAGCAGGTGAATAATTTCCCTGCGTGTTGGGTCTGATACTGCCTGAAAAACATCTCTTCTCATGAATTAACTATTATGTAACCGTTCGGTTACAAATTTATAAGCAACAGGTTATTTATGCAACTTTTTTTGCTGCTTTTTTTTAAACAATATAAAAGAGGAGTAATACAATGTTTCAATGAATAGTTGGTTAATTAACTTTAGCTTTCAAAAAACTGTTGTGCGAAAAAATACATTTCTCCTTTTCTTTTTTATACTATTCAAGCTCAGTATGCACTTATGGTTGATCCATCCTGCGTATGAGTTGCACCGGGATGAATACCTGCACCTTGACCAGGCAAGGCATTTGGCGTGGGGATACGATTCGGTTCCGCCCTTTACGTCGTGGATCTCATGGATTATTCTGCAACTGGGCAATGGTGTTTTTTGGGTAAAATTTTTTCCAGCCCTTTTCGGAGCGCTTACTATGGCAGTTGTATGGAAAACAATTGAAGTCCTTAAGGGTAATCTGTTTGCCCTGGTATTGGGCGCTTTTGCTGTGCTTTTTTCGGGCATGGCAAGATTAAATATTCTATTTCAGCCTAATTCAGCCGATGTACTTTTTTGGACCTTGTTCTATTATACTATCGTTCAGTACATCAATACGGAAAATAAACAATGGCTAATGAAAGCCGCACTGGTATTTGCTTTCAGCTTTTTAGACAAGTATAATATTGTGTTTCTGGTATTGGGTATGTTGCCTGCCATCTTACTTACACCTTACAGAAAAATATTTTTGTCCACCCAATTGTATTGGTGTTTGTTGGTTGCGTTGCTGATTGTTTCACCCAACATTATCTGGCAGATACGAAATCATTTTCCTGTTATACATCATATGCAAACCCTGGCCTCCACCCAGCTGGTACATGTAAATCGCATTGATTTTTTAAAAGAACAAATCCTGTTCTTTGCCGGTGCATTGTTTATTTTGCTGGCGGCTTTTATTTCATTTTTTACTTATCCCCCGTTTTATAAATACAGGCTATTTTTTGGGTCATTCATTTTTACATTGTTGCTGTTTGTATATTTTAAAGCAAAGGGTTATTATGGAGTTGGATTGTATCCAATTCTGCTGGCTTTTGGCGCAGTATATCTCGAAAAAATATTAACCGGCGGCTGGCGATATTACCTTCGGCCGCTTGCCATTGCCATACCTTTATTGCTTTTTATACCGATGGTGAAAATTGCTTTTCCGCTACAGCCCCCGGCAGTAATACAACAAAATGCAAAAAGGTATAAAGCGTTGGATTTATTAAGATGGGAAGACGGAAAAGATCATGCGCTGCCACAGGATTTTGCAGATATGCTCGGTTGGAAAGAACTTGCGTTTAAAGTAGACAAGGCGTTTGACCTGATTGCTGACAGCAGCCACACACTGGTGCTTTGCGAAAATTACGGAGAAGCAGGCGCCATCAACTATTACTCGTCGCATAAAAACATATCTGCCGTTATGCTGGAAGGCGATTACTATAAATGGTTTTTAGCTGACTCCAGGCTGCTCAAAAATATTGTACTTGTAAAAGATATTGGTAACCCAGATACAGCGCTTACAAAGGAAAGACAGCTGTTTAAAACCGTGTTGCCTGCAGGAGCAATTGAAAATAAGTATGCCCGGGAACAAGGCACCCGTATTTTTGTTTTAAAGGAATATGAGGGCTCAATGCTGCTAAAAGATAAAATCATAGCACTTCGAAACAGTCAATAATTATTGTAACAATTTTGATTCATCTGAAATTTTATGGCAAATATTGATCAATTTAAAAAACTGGCATTGTCTTTCGCAGAAACAGAAGCATCCCCGCATTTTGATAAAACAGCTTTTCGGGTTAAGAAAAAAATATGGGTCACGCTGGATGTAACAACACAAGTGGCTTGTTTTAAATTATCGTTGACAGAACAATCTGTATTCTGTGCTTTTGGCAATTCCATTATTTATCCGGTAAAAAATAAATGGGGATTGCAGGGATGGACATTGGTTGAGTTAAGAAAAATAAGATTGGGCATGTTGAAGGATATTGCATCTGTAGCTTACGGTGAAATGATACAAGGAAAAAGTAAACCAAATAAAAAAGATTGAACCACACGCTTTTTTTTAGCGAACCGAAAGCTTACCGGCGTAAATTGTAAGTGTATAACACATGAAGGAAAAAAAGCAGGACATACAATATTTTTTATTCAGCCAATATCTGTCGGATGGTCTCCGCACAACGCTGGAAATCATTTTACCATCGGTTATTTTCGCCCAGTTTCACCGGCTGGATCTGGGCCTGATAATGAGTACAGGTGCGCTTTGCGCCAGCATGGCCGATGGTCCGGGACCTGTAGAACATAAACGCAACGGAATGCTGTACTGCATTCTTTTTACTTTTTTAATGACGCTGGTTACGGGGCTGGTAAACGCCAACATTATTTTAATGGGTTTGCTGGTGTTAGTATCCTCTTTCTTTTTTACCATGTTTTCCGTATTCGGTAACAGGGCGGCTTCACTGGGTACAGCTGCATTATTAATTATGGTTTTGAGGATGGATAGAATCAGTACTCCGTTGAATGTTTTGCTGGAAAGTTTACTGGTAGTTGCAGGTGGGTTTTGGTACCTGCTCACAGCGTTGCTATTCTTCAGACTATATCCCTATCGTCCAAGCCAACGCCTGCTGGGAATTTGCCTGCATGAAACCGCCCGGTATTTAAAGATAAAATCCGCCCTGTATGAAAGCAGCAGCAATATATCGGATGAGTACCGCAAACTGGTAGCACAGCAGGTTGTTGTAAATGAGAAACAGGATGAATTAAGGGAGCTTTTGTATAAGAACAGGGAGATGATGAAAGACCCTACAGAC
The DNA here is from genome assembly GCF_028288465.1 of Ferruginibacter sp. GTDB lineage: Bacteria > Bacteroidota > Bacteroidia > Chitinophagales > Chitinophagaceae > Ferruginibacter. The sequence goes on from NZ_JAQBNR010000036.1 coordinate 72,662, forward strand.
ACGGGAAAACTGCTGATGGTGACCTTTGCTGATGTGGTTGACCTGTTTGAAAATATCATGGCCACCTGGTACGATTACGCATTGCTGAGAGAACGTTTTGGTAACACAGGATTGCTGAATGATGTTTCCATTATTATTCAAAATCTGGCAGATGAAATTGACCGGATGGGCCTTGCTATACAGTCAGACAATAATTATAAAAAACAGTACCGTTTAGTGCCCGCTCTGAATGATTTAAAGACAAAAATTGACGGCTTGGAAGAAAACGGCAACAGCCATTTGGTATTAAAAAAGATTTTGGTCAACATCCGAAACCTGGGAGAAAGAACTGATGAGCTGATGAATTATTTTAAGGCAGGCTCTGCCGAAAAAAAGCCAGTTCGGACGGACACTGACTATGCAAGATTTGTTTCGCACCAGGTAATAAGTGCCCGTGAATTTTTCAGCAATTTCACGCTGCAATCATCTGTGTTCCGCCACTCGCTCAGGATGATGATTACCTGTATAACCGGTTTTATTATCGCAAAATTGCTGCCCAATACTCATCATGGCTACTGGATTTTATTAACCATCATCGTGATTTTAAAACCCGGCTTCAGTCTTACCAAACAGCGCAATCTCGAAAGATTATTTGGAACTGTTGCAGGCGGTATCATCGGCGTGCTGCTTATTTATTTTATACACGACCGCGACGTGCTTTTTTCTCTCATAATCATTTTTATGCTGGTCACTTACACCTTTATCAGGGTAAACTATGTTGTGACGGTTATTTTTATGACGCCTTATATCATTATACTTTTTAGTTTGCTGGGTATAGGTTCTGTTACTGTAGCAGAAGAACGGTTGCTTGATACTGCCATCGCTTCTGTACTGGCTTTTACGGGCAGCTATTTTTTATTTCCGCATTGGGAATCTGTACAACTGGAGAGTTATATGATAAGCGTGTTGAAAGCAAACCGCGATTATTTGCAGCAGCTATTGTCTTTTTTTTCAGGTAAGAAGCCTTCCTCTATTGAATATAAATTGGTGAGAAAACAGTTGTATATCAGCTCTGCCAACCTCTCTGCTGCATTTCAGCGCATGTTGTCTGAGCCCAAAAGCAAGCAACGCAGCAGTCAGCATATTTATGAATTTGTTGTATTGAACCACGTGCTGTCAAGTAATATCGCCAGCCTTACGGCAAGTATGATCAATAAAGAAGTCGAGCCGGTATGTTCAAAAGAAATTGTGTTGCCCGTGAAAAAGAGCATTACCATTTTAAAACAAAGCCTGCAGCAGCTGGATCATACAGCAGAGGAAGAAGAAATTACTATTCCAAAAACAACTACCTCTACTGCAAATCAGACCGATAAGCAATTGACCGAGCAACTCAATTTTATTTATAAAGTAAGCGGAGATATTGGAAAAATTACTACAGAAATATCGAAACAAAACGATTGATGGAGTTATTGCTTTTCTTTGGGTGGACCTGACCAGGACTTCTTAAAATTGGGCTAAAAAAAGACAGTCTGCAGAAGGTTGTTAAAAAATAGGGCCGGATAGAAATCCAGCCCGCTTTAAAATCCAATATCCTATGAAAAACCAAGGTATAAACGCCTGTTCGCTGATTAAATTGCAGCAGTTTGAATATTCAGTAAAGTATTTTATTAGAGCCGGTTAAAATAAGATCACCTGTTTTGTTTGGGAAACAGATTCCCCAAAACAATGTTTTAAGATAAATAAGAGAATAGAAACAGCTAAGGAGCTGGTATAGAAATTAATTACAAAACGGAAAGACTTAAAATTGCAAGTGGTTGATATTGTGGTCACAACGCGTAAAAAAAATAAGCCACGTACCAGGGCGCGGCATCCGTCGAGGTGCGGCGGATCGCGACCTGGTACGCCTCCATGAAGTCGTCCCACAGCAGGCGGTCGTCGATGTCGCCGGGGTTGAACTTCCAGTGCTTGGTCGGGTCATCGAGGCGCGCCTCGAGGCGGGCCTTCTGCTCGTCTCTCGAGATGTGCAGCATGACCTTGATCACGGTCGTGCCGTCGGCGATCAACTCGTTCTCGAAGGCGACGATCTCGTCGTAGCGGGCTTCGATCGCGTCGGGCGTCGAGAGGTGCCGGACGCGGTGCACGATCACATCCTCGTAGTGCGAACGGTCGAAGACCCCCAGAATGCCGGCCGCAGGCAGTTGCGCGCGGATGCGCCAGAGGAAGTCGTGCGCCTTCTCCT
>NZ_JAQBNR010000082.1 GCF_028288465.1 Ferruginibacter sp.
CTGGACGAATGGAGTACCGGAGCGCGATGTCGATGTTGCTCGAAACGCCGTCCTTGTCCTGCACCGTGATCTGCGGGCCGTTGACCGTGCCGCCGGCGTTGTCGGAGCCTTCGCCGTTTGCGCCAGCGAAGATGACCTGCTGGTTACGGATGTTGAAGGTCACGGTATCGACCCACGGCGCCTTGACCTGCAGCCCCGTGTCGTTGTTCTGGCCGACGATGTTGCCGGTGATGTCCTTCAGGACGTTCGCTTCGCCGGCATCCTGCGTATAGAAGGAACCGAGCGCCAGGAACAGCACGCCGAGCACAAGACCGAGGACTCCGGCCAGCCGCACCCCGCGCGACACCGCCCGGGCAGTGGGGATCCCAGCGTGCTCCGCGGTCGGGCGTTTGGCCAGGCTGCGGGCGGCCAGGAGCCCGATGATTCCAAGCACGAGGACGAGAATTCCGAGAACTAACAAGGGGGTCTCCAGACGATGGATGCTGTGCAGTGGTGACACTACCGGCAACGAGTCCGGTACCGAGCATCCCTCGCCACGTGTCTCCCGCTATTCGACCAGGCGGTTCGAATACGCGAGCGCCACGAGTTGCAGTCGCGATGAGAGCTCGAGCTTCGACAGGATGCTCGAGACGTGACTCTTCACCGTCGACTCGCTGACGAAAGCTGCCGCCGCGATCTCCCCCGTGCTCAGGCCCTTCGCGGCGAGGAAGAAGATCTCCTTCTCGCGCGTGGACAGCGCGGCAATCGCGGCGGCGTTCGCAGGCTGGACCTGCGGCTTCGCGGAGAAGTCCTGCACGAGGGCGGAGGCGGTCGACGGCGCGATCACCGACTTGCCGGAGTGGACGGCGCGGATTGCGGCGAGCAAGAACTCGGGCGTTGCGTCCTTCATGAGGAAGCCCGACGCTCCCGCGTTCACCGCGCTGAGGACGGCGGTGTCGCGCTGGTGGGTCGTCAGAACGATGATGCGGGGCGGGTTGGCCGGGGCGTTGGCCAGAATGAGGGCGGTCGCTTCGATGCCGTCGCGGATGGGCATCCGGATGTCCATCAGGATCACGTCCGGCTGCACCTGCGAGGCCAGCGCCACGATCGACTCGCCGTCGTAGGCGGCGCCCACGAACTGCAGGTCGTCCTGCGACTCGATGAGCATCTGGATGCCCGAACAAAACAGCACCTGGTCGTCGGCGATCGCGACTTTGACGGGATTCACAGCGCCACACTTTCCGGGGAGGGAGCCGGGGCGGCGAACAGCGCCTCGGCGGGAGGGAGGAAGGCCTCGACGACAAAACTGTTGTCTTCGACCTGGTCGGAGGGACCCGCCGTGAGCCATCCGCCCGCGAGCCTCGCCCGCTCGCGCATGCCGCGAAGCCCGCGTTTCGCAGTGCCCCCGGATGCCGTGCGCCCGGCCCCGTGGGACGTCACGGTGAGCGTCAGCCCGTCTTCGCTCCAGCGGTAGGCGACCTCAGCGCGAGCCGCATCGCCCCCGTGTTTCAGGGCGTTGGTCAGGCTCTCCTGCACGATTCGGTAGACCGCGAGCTGCTGCCCGGCGGTGAGGCGAACGGCCGCGCCATCCGTAACCTGCGTGATCGAGAGGCCTGCCGCGCGCATCCGCTGAATAAGGGCAGGGAGCTCGTCGAGCGTGGGGGCGACGGCATCCTCCGGCTCGGGGCCGAGGGAGTCGATCAGCATTCGCACCTCGACGAGCGACTCTCTGGCCGACTGCGCGATCGCCTGGAGGGATTCGCCCGTGCTCGCCGGTCGCTTCTCGCTGAGGAAGCGCGCGCCGTCCGCCTGGGCGACGATGACCGCGAGGGAGTGCGCCATGATGTCGTGCACGTCGCGCGCGATGCGGTCGCGTTCGTCGACGAGGCGCAACTCCAGCTCGGCATTCGCCAGGTCGCTCGCCATCGCCTTCTGCGTGAGGTCGCTCTGGGTGCGGTCGAGGAGGGCCCAGAACCCGTATCCCACCGACCAGCTTGCGGCGGCGATGATGGCGACCAGCACGGCCGACACCAGCAGCTGGCTCCACGCGCGCCCGTGAACACTGCCCCAGTCATTGAGCACGCCGTACCGGTCGGCCGCAGACATGTTGGGAAGACGCAGGAGCAGGCCGACACACAGCCCGTAGGCGACGGACACCGGAAGGGCGACCAGCCGGGCTTCCCGCACGGGGTTCGCCCCGATGACGACGGCGGCGAGCAGGAGACCGAGGTAGGCGGGCCAGGTGACGTCGCTGAATCTCAGCGACTCGAAGGCCAGCTGACCGATGAGAAGGATGCCGCCCGCCGCAAGGGAGATCCAGGGCAGAACGCGCGAGGTTCCGATGACCACGCCGACGAGGATGAACGGAAGCCACTGCTCAAGCAGGGAGGACGAGTAGCCCGGCGGATGCACCCGCCCCGACTCCCCGAAGAGCCACAACACGGTGAATGCCGCGCCGAAAAGGGGCTCCGCGAAGTTGCGAAGTGGACTTCGGGGCGGCGTCATTCCCTCACGTTAGAGCGGATGTCGCCCTGCGGCGAGAGGAACTGT
>NZ_JAQBNR010000075.1 GCF_028288465.1 Ferruginibacter sp.
GGGATTTTCTATCGGGCTGCTCATGGCTGTTTTACAACCCTTACTATTGCTGTTAACTGGCCACATAAAGCTTGTGCCGATACCTGGTATTTCTTTTATGACAATCGGTACGTCGTTTACATTATACATCCTCATCGGTTTAAGGGAAGAAATAGCATTCCGGGGATTTCCTTTATTCAGCTTAAACAGAACCGCCGGGCCATGGCTGGCGATATTGGTTGTAGGAATTATTTTCATAGTTGAACATATTGCCGCCGGCATGAGTTGGTGGGCGGCGATTTTGGGAAGCGGTACTGGTTCCCTTGTCTTTGGATTTGCAGTCCTGAGATCAAAGGGGTTGGCATTATCAACAGGCCTGCACAGCGCCTGGAACTTTGGCCAGTGGACACTGGGTTTTAAAAATGAGACCGGCATATTCAAAACAGTTATCGGGCCCGGTTATGAAGGTAGCACTGAATTGATGGGCTGGGTTAGTTACCTGTCTGTGATGGGATTGGCAGCATTGATATTATATAGCTCGTGGAAAAAGAAGGGAACCCGGTAAGCGAACCATTTAAAAGATCATTATGAAGAAGGCTTTTCTTTATTCGCCGGTAATAAAAATCATGTTGTTATCTATCATTTTTGTGCTGACAACTTTTATTCTAGGAGGTTTTGTGCTGAACGGACTACTACGCATTCCGTCACAAATCGCCAATGTAATAGCTATCGTTGTTATATTGGTTACTACCCGGTCAGTGTATAGAAAAGAAGGTAAAGATCTTTCTGAGTTGGGGTTAAATATCACACTGCGAGATATTGGTTTTGGAATATCAGGAATTGTAATCGGCGGAATTTTTATTGTTCCGGTTATGTATACTATCACACTTGTCAGGGGCTATCCTATCGTATTCAATCCGTCCTTTAGTCTTTCTTATATTTTAAATGGTTATGGATTGTATTGCCCACAGTAATACTGGAAGAACTTGCTTTCAGGAGAATTTGCTATCAAAAAGCCGTTGAGTTATCAGGCGTTGCAAAAGCCAACCTAGTATTTGCAACGGTTTTTATAATGGGGCATAGGCTCAAAAAAAATACACAAACAATTTTCCAAAAAATGGCCTTTTTTTCGGCCACTATATGTTTAAAAAACCGTACAGATATCAAAGTGTGACACCATGTGCTAAAATTAGGGTGACACAATTCCGTTTTGGATGTTCGAAATATTTAATTTACTATTGTGCTATGCGCGACGCCTTAAAAAATCTAGTCAGCAACCAACTTATTTTAGAATATATAAGCGTCTTTTATTACACTGTACAACCTTATGAATTCTTAAATGCTTTGGGCAATATGATTACTACTTTTGGGTATACCACAGCAGTGTAGAAAAGCTGGTGTTCTTTGATTACCAACCCGGCCGCGGCAGAGAAGGCCCGCAGCAGGTACTGAAAGAATTTAAAGGTTATTTACAAACGGATGGCTACAGCGTATACGACTTCTTTAAAGAAAAAGAAGACATCACCGTATTGCATTGTATGGCCCATGCCCGGCGTATGTTTTACGAAGCCCAGGCTAACGATGCCCAACGTGCAGCCTATGCGCTGGAACAATTTGCAAGCCTGTATGCTATAGAACGTACTATTAAAGAACAACAGCTTACACCGGAACAATCACTGCAATTGCGGCAGCAACAGGCCGTACCTATATTGCAAAACTTTGGCCAGTGGATGAAGGAACAGTATGTACAAACACTGCCCAAAAGCACTATTGGCAAAGCATTGGGCTATAGCATAGAGCGCTGGAAGGAGCTGAGTATTTACGCTACCGACGCTAAGTTCAACATCGATAATAATCCGGTAGAAAACAGCATCCGCCCGGTAGCCATAGGCCGGAAAAATTATTTATTTGCAGGCTCGCACGAAGCAGCCCAGCGAAGCGCCATGCTGTACTCCTTACTTGGCACCTGCAAATTAAATGGTATCAATCCCTTTATATGGCTAAGAGAAACCTTGCGCCGTATCGCTACCCATCCTATCAATAAAATTGAAGAATTACTACCACAGAATTTTAAACTCAACAACAACCTGTAAAATTAAATACACTGGCTAAATGTGGCACGATATACTTGCCCGGAGGGATACGGCACAAAGGGAAAAAAGCGGCAGAGGATTGTTTCCCCACTTGGGTAATTAACCCTGACACCGGACATAATGTGCCCCTGCCGCTGATTAGTTTATCCACACAAAATTGTGGATTCTAAAAGAAAAAAAGAACAAAAAAAAGAAAACATAGTAATAGTAGTAGTCCATAATAAAGTAAAGAATACAAATCTAAAGGACACTGACCCAAGGAGTGGAAGGGTTACACCAAACACGGAAGGGACTTACTTTGCATTTTGACTACCCTTCTATAAGGCATATTCCAATTTCCGGAAACGTTTCTGTATTTAGGAAATTAGCGTAAAATAGATTGATGTAAATTCTTGATTAACAAGCACATAGTTTCTGGCATAGAATAAGATTGAACAGGATGTAATGCAAAAACTACTACCCTCAAAACCTCAAAAAGAAGAATCATGAAAAGTTTATCCATCATTGCAGTAATCATCCTTGCTTCCGTAACTGGTTACTCCCAATTCACTTGCGCCACTTCGTTTAAAGTAAACAATGGTAACGGAACCTGCGGGGCGGCAGGGGAGTTACGGCTTAATTTCCCCGGAGGATGTCCGGCCCTGTTACCGTTCATCGACTCTGTGTATGTAAATGGAGAAAAAGGTAAAGTAACTTTTTTTACGCCGGATGTTTCCAACTGCGGCGGCAAAAATGGTTATGTCAGCTATTGCGTCAGTTCTGGAAATATGCCACCTGCAAATGCCTGGAATATATTTTTTCACGATACTAATGGCCAATTCAACTGTACAGTTGTAAGCACATCAGGAGGTGTACTGGCGGTTAAATTCAATTCATTTAATGCTGCACTTGCCGGCAATGCCGTTACCTGTAACTGGACCACAGAATCAGAAATAAACACCAATCATTACGAGCTTGAGAGGTCATTTGACGGAAATAGCTTTGGCACTGCCGCCATCATTTTTACTGCGGAAAATACAACCGCCGCAAAAAACAACTACAGTTATAGAGATAACTCAACTCCGTTACAAAATAAAAGCATGGTCTTCTATCGTGTTAAGGAAGTAGACACTAATGGCGCAATCTCTTATAGCAAAATAATAAATATCAAGCTGGGAAATGGCTATAGCAACAGTGTAGAAACTTCACCGAATCCTTTTGCAGAAAGCATGTCTGTTAAATTTGATTCAAATAAAGCCGGAGTGGCTGAAATAAACATTCTTAGCTCAACGGGACAGCCGGTTGCCGTAAAAAATGGCATCGTTTTCAAAGGAAGCAATAGCCTGCAGGTTGGTAATTTAAGCGGTTTATCAAAAGGCATATATGTGGTGCAGGTATCAATAAACGGTGTAATTGCCGGCAACCAAAAGGTAATAAAAAACTGATCTTTATTCATACCTGATTCTTCGCCCGCTAACCAGTAAATTGATAACAGCCATGGCCATAGATAACAGAACGGATTTAATGTAAACAGGTGAAGAAGCTGCCATCCGTAAGTATGGCAGTTTTTATCTGCGACAAACCTCATCATTTTACATAAAATTTCTAAAACGCCTTTGTTGCTCCTGTTTGCCAGTAATCGAATTTATGGACAATAATCCCCATTTACTGCAAGGTGTGCCGTGAATTGAGTACTGTTAGATATGTCAGTACAAGAATGTTGTATAAAAGATGGTAGTAGGCGCCTACCACAGTCGCTGTGCAATTGGGGGCTGTAAACCGCCTCCCGGCGCTGGTTTAGTAATAAACTGGTGTTGAACAGAAAGAGGAAAAGGCTGCTAAAAATCAGTCAGGTACGAATAAGAGAGATGAATGCAAATGAACCACCGATGAAGTGATGAGATAGTATTACTTATTGTCAAAAGCTACTGTTCCTGCGTGGTAGTGAAAGGTTACAGCGGATACTTGCATACTGGCTGTAAGGCAATCGTCATATAGGTGGCATGACTCTTATTCAGGCTTTTGTACAGAACACGGGAAGTCCTTACCAGATGTGAAGAGAAAAGCATAAGTGGAAAATATCCATGAGGCTGAATACCAAAGCTGGTAAGGATGGCGGATGATGCTGTAGTAGCGAAGAAACCTTTGTAATGAAGGCGGAGCCAAGAGCATCAATCATATCGTTGAAAATATTTTAACAACTTTAAAAGAGGATGATAAATGTTTGAGACAAGAACAAGCACTGTACCGATAACGAAAGAAATGGTAAAGGCAGCTTACCGGAAAGTTAAAGCCAATCAGGGCGCAGCAGGAGTAGATAAAGAAAACCTGGAAATGTACCAGGAAGATTTGTTGAAGAACCTGTATGTACTTTGGAACCGCTTAAGTTCCGGAAGTTATTTTCCAAAAACATTGGCTTCGGTGTCGATACCCAAAAGCAACGGGAAGCAGCGAACGTTAGGCATTCCAACAGTAAGCGACCGCATAGCCCAACAGGTTATCAAGAGTTACTTAGAGCGCCGGCTGGAAGGACAGTTCCATAAGAACTCTTACGGTTATCGTCCATTGAAGAGCCTCATCAGGCAATAGCAGCCGTACAGGAAAAAATACGTCAATATGCATGGGTGGTTGATTTGGACATCAAAAGTTATTTTAAAGAAGTAGACCATGAGTTGCTGCTGAAAGCGGTAGACCGCCATGTAGAAGAGAAGTGGGTAAAGATGTACCTGCTGCGCTTGTTGGAAACACCCGTACAGTTTTCGATTCAGTTAGAAATTTATATGAAATTTTTATTAAATTTGTAGTGAGGTTTTTGATCTTATTTCAGGAGGGTGGATATTCGGTTACCCTTACAACCATTTGCAGCTGAAAGTATTAATGGTATTGGATTGTGGAACATTTACTTGTTCCCATGAGACTGTAATTTAAACTGTGTCAAAGTTCTTATATAATACGAACTTTAAAAACACAGTAATTATGAAACAAACAAAACAGTCTTTTGAATTTGATTATGAAAGCGTAAAGAATAAAGCTCTTGCGCAACTCAAATCCGGTAAGCCTCTGCTGGGCAAAGAAGGTGCCTTAGGGCCTTTATTTAAGTCATTCCTTGAAGCAGCCCTGGAAGCTGAATTAGAAAATCATTTACAGGAAAATAAGGAAGAAGACTCCAATCGCCGCAATGGCTATGGGAGCAAGCAATTACGAACAAGCGAAGGCACTATGGAGTTAACTACTCCCCGTGACCGCAGTGGCAGCTTTGAGCCGGAGATCGTAAAGAAACGCCAAACGATTTTAGCAGACAGCCTGGAAACCAAAATCCTGGGGCTGTATGATTTGGGTATGAGTCTTCGGGATATAGCAGCCCACATCAAAGAGATGTATGATACCGATATCAGCCATACCGTGCTATCTGAAATAACAGACCGTATTATTCCTGCCATTCGTTTATGGCAGGCTCATGAATTGGAAGATGTATATACGATAGTATGGCTGGATGCAATGTATTACAAGGTAAAAGATCAGAGCGGGCATGTGGTAACGAGATGCCTGTACAATGTTCTGGGCATCAACCCGGAAGGCCGCAAACACTTGCTGGGTATGTATATATCTGAAAGTGAAGGATCAAAATTCTGGTTGAGTGTGCTAACAGATCTGCAGCAAAGAGGCGTAAAGGATATCCTGATTGCCTGCATTGATAACCTGGGCGGCTTTGAAGAAGCTATAGGCAGCATTTACCCTAAAACGGAAGTACAGAGTTGTATCGTTCACCAGGTAAGGAACACTTTAAAATATGTGGCCAGCAAAGATAGCAAAGCGATCATGGTGGACATAAAGCAAATTTATAGAGCAAGCAATAAGGAATTAGCAGAAGACCATCTGGATGCGCTGGAAAAGAAATGGGGAGCCAGGTATCCGATTGTAATAAAATCCTGGCGCAATAACTGGCATAAGCTGAGCACCTTCTTTAAATATGCAGCCGATATCCGCAGGGTGATTTACACTACCAATACGATCGAAGGTTTTCACCGGCAGATCAGGAAAGTGACCAAAACAAAAGGTGCCTTCACCAATGATATGGCCCTGCTAAAACTGGTATACCTGGCCTCAGAACGCATTGCCGAAAAGTGGACCATGCCTTTGCAAAACTGGGCGCTCACCATGCAGCAACCAAGCATTATATTTGAGGGGAGGATACCGGGGATTTTTTAAAAAATTTCCTGCCTGTTCTCCCGGCCCGCGGGCCGGGAGAACAGGCAGGAAGAAACCTTGACACAGTTCACTTTACACTCCCGTTCCCATCCATTTCGCAAATAGCCTCAGTATTTCAATGTGTAAATAACCCTGATATATTTCACTGTGCATCATCCTTTATTCCCATTCGTAGACCGAAATTTAATTGCCCATACCAGTTTTAAAATCTTGAGCACATATTTATCATGGAGGCCGTGGTAATCCAGAATTTGTTGCGCAGCACAGTTGGATATCTTGATATTTTAAATGTCAAATCAAATACAAGGAGCCACAGTCGAATCGAATTACTAATGAAGATAACAACAAAAGCTGATGCAATTCCGTCGGCTGAATATAGGATGATAGCGATGTGAAGGTGAGAAAATATTCGTCTGCCAGCATAGCAGCAACCCCATGTAAGGAGCCTGTGCTTCACATAATTTGTAGTATTTTGCCCGACAGAATTCTGGGGCAGTTCCTAAACGCTTTTTTTACCTCATTTTCCAAACCATTCTGCACTTCAACCGAACCAATAGCTACAAACATACTTTTATTTAAAAGGGGGGAAATAAAACGTATTTTCTTTTTTTAATCCGGCCCTGTACAATATTAAGATGCTTTCCAGGTGTGACCCCCGGAAAGGTCTTTTATTTGACCGGATCATTAATCCGGTGGCTGGTGCTATGCATGATATAATGTTTTTAAGAATAGTTATTTGCTATAGCCTGAAATCATACCGAACTTTCATTTGGAAGCCGGACGATGCCGAACCAGAAAGTTTCAATTATTCTCATCATTATAAAGAAGTCTGTAAGTTCAGAGGGTTTAGTAATAAAACAATTAGCATGGTTATTATATGCAGTTATAATATCTGCGTCATTGGATGAAGTGCTTAGTATAATTACAGGGATTCTTTTGAGATGATCATTTATTTTGATAAATTTCAGTACTTCATGACCGTTCATTCTGGGTAAATTAATATCCAATAAAATTAAATCTGGCAAATCTTTATCCGCTGCAACTATACCCATCTGAAGAAAGTCTACTGCTTCTAACCCGTCCCTTGCTATGCTGAGTTTATTAACTATTTTCCTTTCTTCCAGGGCTTCTTTTAAAAGAAAGATATCCCCTTCATTATCCTCTACAAGTAAAATATGATTCGGTTTCATTGATTGCATTATATTTTTTGCCAGTGAAGAAAAATTTACCTGCTTTCCCGTGCTCGCCTCTCCACATATTTTACCACTGTGCTATTCCTTTCTTTTGTCAAACGCCATGCCTTTATAATAATATAATACAGGCCGAAAAATAAAGAGCTTAGGCGAAAGACAACACGCAGATAATGTTAAGGGCAAAAAGATTGTTGCGCCAATAAGTGGGTCCTTTTCCGCTCTTGACGAACTTGCGCAATGTAGCTTAAACCTTTTGGTATAGATTTTCCACTTTTTCAAGTCTCCCCGCTTTTAAGATGGTAAAATAAAAAGTACTGCCAATACCCGGCTCCGATTGCACCCAAATTTCTCCTCCCCGGCTTTCAATTATTTTTTTAACTATTGTCAGCCCCATGCCCGTTCCGCTATATTTATCTTTATTATGCAATCGCTGGAAAATGATGAATATTTTATCGAAAAATTGTGGGTGAATGCCAATACCATTATCGCTAATGGCAAATTGCCAGTGATCTTCGGATTCGGTTGCCGTAATATCAATACATACAGGTATATTCTCCTTTGAATACTTTAAGGCATTGCTTACCAGATTTTGAAATACCTGCAGAAGCGACGACTTTTGCGTGTAAAGCAGCGGCAGATTTTGAAAACGGATACTGGCATTTTTTTCATCCATTTGTTTTCGCAGCATCAACTCCACCACTTTTACCAGTGCATTTAAATCAACATTTTCTATATTGCCATTCAATCTACCCACTCTCGAAAACTCGAGCAGGTCCTGTATAATTGTTCGCATTCTCCTGGCACCATCCACCGCAAAACCAATGAACTTTTTGCCTTTTTCATCAATAATACAGCTATACTTATCCTCTAGCAAGGTAAGAAAATTGATCACCATCCTCAAAGGTTCCTGCAGGTCATGCGAAGCAACATAAGCGAATTGTTCCAATTCTAAATTAGACAGGGTAAGTTGAGCAGCCTGATCTTTCAACTTTTCTTCTGTTTTTTTTATTTTTTCTATATCGGTGCAGGTGCCATACCATTTTAGAATTTCACCGTTATCATCTATTTTCGGCACACCCCTTATCAACCACCAATGGTAGCTGCCATCATAGCATTTTAAACGACATTCAATATTATATTCAGCCAGGTTTTCGACTGCATTTTTCCATGCATCCCGGGCTAGAATTTTATCATCCGGATGGAACGGATTGGTCCAACCAGCACCATAACTGTCTTCCAGGGCAAGCCCTGTGTAATCTACCCATTGCTGATTGAAATAAATGTTTTCACCCTGCGCATTAGTAACCCAAACTATCTGCGGCATTGATTCAGCCATGGATCGAATCTCCTTCTCACTTTCTTCAATTTTTTTACGTGATAATACCTGTTCGCTAACATCAATTGCAAAGAAAAAAATGCCGTCAATTTGATTTTGATTATTCCGGTGGGCCTGGTACATTAAATTTAAATATGTATTAACCAGTATGCCGGTACCGTAGAGATCGAATCGGAACAACATTTCATTTCCTGAAAAGGTTTTCCCGGTTTTATACACGTCATCTAATATTTCAAAAATACCCTGGGCTTCCAGTTCTGGTAATGCTTCCCCAACAGTTTTACCAATAATATCCGTTTTCCCAATTAGTTGCAGGCAAGGGGGGTTGGCCGTTTCGAAAATATGATTGGGGCCTTTTAATATTCCCATGATGGTGGGCGACTGAGCATACAAACCGGCGAATCTTTGTTGCTCTGCTTTCAAAGTATTTTCCAGCTTTTTCCTGTCGGAAATATCCCTAACAATCATTGAAGTTCTTTCATTACCAAATGAATCGGTAAATACAGCTGAAGTCAGTTCAGCCTCGAATTTGCTGCCATCTTTTCGAACCAGTCTAAGTTCTCCTTTTACCCTGCCGGTACGCTGGCGTTCTTCTACCAGCTTATATACTCTTCTGTCCGAAATATCAACAATGCCAAATCTTCCGGCAGTACAAATTTCTTCCTCCGTCATTTTAAATATTTCGCAGGCAGCAGGGTTAGCTGCAAGAATATCTCCATCAGTAACTGTTAGCAGTATCCCGTCCATACTGCTCTCAAAAAAAGAACGGAATTTTGCTTCACTCTGGCTAATCAGTTGTTCAGCTTTTTTTCGTTCAGTAATATCATACACAGTGCCTACCAATTGAATACATTTTCCTGCCTCATTATAAATGGGTGAAATACTTACAATGCCTGTTTTTATTCCTGTAGCATATTCGGAAGTCTCTTCCCAATGAACGGTTTTCTTTGTGTCGATTGCTTCTTTATACTTTCCCAGTACTAAGTGAAGCGAAGACCTGGGAATAATATCTTTTACATGCTTATTCTGTAACTGCTTCAAGGTAATCCCCATTGCCTGCAGCCCTGTTTCATTCATTGAAATAAAACTAAACTCCTTTTCATCCTGCACACCTATAAGAAACAGTACGTCGTTGGTAGAATTATAAATTAATTTAAGCTCTTGCTGATTTACTTTAATTTTTTCTTCTGCTTTCTTATGTTTTTCTGCTCTTTCAAAATTTTGTAAAGCAAACGAAATATCATTGGTTGCTTCCTGCAGCAGCGCTATTTCTGATACATCAAAGAAATGGGGTGTATCTGAATTAAAAGAAAATACACCTGCTACCTTTCCTGCTTTTTTTATCGGGAAAACGATGTTTGACCTTATGCCTGAACTCAATAGTACCCCTGTTAAAAACTGCATATCAGGGTCAACTAATACATCATTGCTCGCCGCATATACACCCGTCTGTAAGACCTTGCCTACAGGCGTGTTTCGATAAATACTATCCTGAACATCGATACCGGAAGGTTTCTTTGCTACCTGGATTACGTCACCCTCTCCAGCAACATTCATTACCTCAAGTTTCCCACTTTCATTTAACAGCCCTATCCAGGCCAACTTAAAGTTTCCTATTTCAATGGCTATAGAACAGGCTTTTTTTATAAGTTCATCTGCGGTATTGGTATAAACGATGCTTTGATTAATGGCACTGATAAACGCATAAAGCCTGTTGAACTTAATTATTTCTAATTCTGCTTTTTTGCGTTCGGTAATATCCTGCATAGTTCCGTACAGGCCCACAGCTTTTCCAGGTTCATCAAACTCAAATTTGCTTTCAGAATAAATATGCTTTACGGTACCATCTTTAAGTACGATACGGTGATGATAAGCAGTATCCTGCAAAGAATTCCTGGATTGCTGTATTGTTTGTAAAACTTCATCAATATCATCGGGGTGAACCAATGAAGACCATGTTTCAAACGATAACCTGTTTTGTTCAATAGGAAACCCGAAGATTCTTGCACCCTCTACAGATAACCTCAGTTCATTATCATCAAAATTCAATTCCCAGCTACCAAGTTTGGCAAGCTGTTGCGCCCTGGCAAGCTTGCTTTCGCTAAGTGCCAGTTCCTTTTTTGTTCTGTCTTTTTCTTTTTGCTTACTTACGTCTTTTAGTGCACGCAGCAGTTTTGTATTTAACGTGAATATTTTGTCTTTCAGTACAAAATCAGTTACGCCGTTTTTGATCAGTTCAATAGAATTCTCTTCGCCTATAGTTCCGGACACCAGGATAAAAGGAGTTTCCGGGGCTACCGCTTCCCTGATTTTAAAAGCTACGGGTCCGTCAAATGATGGAAACGTATAATCACACAATATTACATCAGGGATAAAATTTTCAAGTGCCTTCCGGTAGTTGGATTCACTCTGCACAATTTCGCTTACAAAATTGATACCGCCCCTTTTCAATTCGCTATCAATCATCTCCAGGTCATGTTTATCATGCTCTGCTATTAATATCTTTATTTTTGTAGGCATAAGTATTGTTTATTGATGGTAATGTTCCGCATCTTCTGTCGTTCATCCGGCTAGAGGTAAGTAGTCCACTATCTGGTGGTCATTTAAACACAAAGCAACTTTCAATTTGTATCCCCTGCCGGGTTTGGAGATGATGGTAACTGTTCCGTTAAACAGGCCGGCCGTGCTCTTGATGTTTTTAATTCCCACCCCGTTTAAGTCCTTTAGGATATCACTTCCTGTGCCGTTATCTGAAATAAGCAAGATTACTTTATTACCAACATGGCTTAACCTGATACATGCAGTGGTGGCAGCAGCATGTTGAAAATGTTATTTACCTGTTCCTGCACTATGCGGAAAATAGCCAGTTGCAGCTTTTCATCCAGGTATGCTTCATTAATTCCGTTGGGAGTAAATTGAATTTTTGTTGGAGACGCCATACCCACATCACCCAATAATTTATTTATACTGTGAAACAAGCCAAACTGCGTTCCCGGGCTTGCAAGGGTGCTTGAAATTTTCCTGATCCCCGTAATAACATTTACTATATAATCGGATGATTTTTTTAGACACATTTCCCTCTGAACTTCATCGGTTTTTGCCAGGTCGATATAAAGTTTGGCAACACTAAGAATCTGGTTTAAATTTTCATGCAGTTCATTTCCAATAGCGGCCCGTTCCTTTTCCTGTGCAGTGAGCAGGGCAGCAGTAATTTCACTTTGCTTTGTTTGTCTTTCCTGCAATAATTTATTTTCCAGCAAGACTTTTTGGGTCACATCGTGAACTATGCCATACATACCTGTGGATTGGCCTTTTGAATCCAGCTCATGTTTGCCTTCTGAATAAATATGCCTGATGGATCCGTTGGCATGTGCGATACGATAGTGAATGGAAAGATCACAAAGTAGATCCCGGGATTCTTGTATTTTCTTATTTACAAACACAGCATCTTCTGGATGAACAAATGCTGATCTGCTTTCCTGCGATTGCACATTTTGACCAGGCGGTAGCCCGAATATTCTGCATAGTTCCTCTGAGCAACGAATCATATTGCTGGCAAAATCCAGTTCCCAGTTTCCCACGTGTGCTAATTCCTGTGCCCTGGCAAGCCGTGCTTCACTTAGAACGAGTTGTTGGGTTGCGGCTTTTTTTTGATGCAGGTCTTCTGCTTCTTTTAATGCCCGCAGAACTTTAGGATTAAGGGTGAACAATTTGTCTTTCAGTACATAATCGGTAACTCCCATCTTAATGAGTTCAATAGATTTTTCTTCACCGATAGTTCCGGAAACAAAAATAAAAGGAGTGCCCGGAGCCTGCTTTTCACGTATTTTAAATGCTGTTGGGCCATCAAATGAAGGGAAGGTATAATCCGCCAGGATGATGTCGGGAATAAAACTCTTAAGAGCCTTTCGGTAGTTGGATTCATTTTGAACTATTTGGCTTACAAAATCGATATCGCCTTTTTTCAATTCGGTATCGACCATTTCCAGGTCACTTTTATCATGCTCTGCAATCAATATCTTTATTACAGTTTTCATTATTTAGGTTGTTGATTCACGATCATCCAGTATAATCCTAATGCAGTAATAGCTTTTTGAAATTCTTCAAACTCCACCGGCTTTACCACGTAGCTGTTTACGCCCAGCTCATAACAGGTTTTAATATCAGGGTCTTCTTTTGAAGAAGTGAGCATTACCACCGGAATATTTTTAGTGCGGTCATCGTTCCTTATTTTATGCAGTACTTCAATACCATTTACCCTTGGCATTTTCACGTCCAGCAGGATAATTTTTGGCCTGTTCTCTATATTCCTGCCAACATATTCTCCCTCTGCGAAAATGAAATCCAATGCGGCTGCGCCATCTTTAACATGCTTGAGTTTGTTGGCTAAGCCATTGCTTTTTAATGCGTCAATGGTCATTTCTGCATCACTGGCATTATCTTCTACCAATAGTATATCCACTTCGGTTATCATAGGGTTAAGGTTTATTAAGTGAAAAATAAAATGTTGCTCCTTCGTTTACTTTTGCTTCGGCCCAGGTATGCCCACCGTGTTTCGATATGAGGCGATGCACCAGCGCCAGGCCAACGCCGGTTCCATCAAACTCTTCGTCTGAATGCAGGCGTTGAAATACGCCAAATAATTTATTGGCGTACCGCATATCAAAGCCGGCACCATTGTCTTTTATGAAGTAGGTCACGGCTTCTCCATTCTCTTCCGAACCAATTTCAATGATTGCAGTATCTTTTAAACTGGTGTACTTGATCGCATTGGACACCAGGTTTAACCATACCTGCTTAATGGCCATGTTATCAGCCAGCGCAGGCGGGAGGTTGCCAATCCGGAACTCTATATTCCGATCGGGAACCTCTGCTTTCAATTCACAGCAAATCTCCTGGACCAGGGAGTGCATCCGGATATTTATTTTAACCATTTCCCTCCGGCCAACCCTTGAAAAAGTGAGGAGGTCATCAATAAGCATCCCCATTTTTTTTGCGTTTTGAACAATATTGTTCATCAGGCGATTGGCTTCAGGGTCCAACTGAGTTTCAAAATTGGTTTTTAGCTTGTTTGTATATCCATTAATAGCACGCAGGGGAGCACGCAGATCATGAGATACGGAGTAGGAAAATGATTCCAGTTCTTTATTTACTTCAATAATTTGCCCTTCTGCTATTTTAAGATCGTTGATGGCAATGATTAATTCTGCTGCACGTTTTTCCTTTTCGTTATTTTGAAAAATTAATTCTTTATTGGCAATGGCTAATTCCGCAGCCCTGTTTTCCTTCTCTTCATTCTGAAAGGCAAGTTCTTTGTTGGCAATTATCAGCTCTTCTGCTCGTTTTTCTTTTTCGCCATTTTGAAAAGCCAGCTCTTTGTTGGCAACGAGTAATTCTGCTGCACGCTTTTCCTTTTCTTCGTTCTGAAAAATGAGTTCTTTATTAGCGATGATCAACTCTGCCGCCCGTTTTTCTTTTTCTTGGTTTTGAAAACGTAGCTCTATATTGGCAGTGATCAGCTCCGCAGCTCTTTTTTCTTTCTCGTCGTTTTGAAAGGCGAGTTCTTTGTTAATATTTAAAAAGTCCGTTTCTGATTTTTTCCGGGAAGTAATATCTCTTGCAATCTTGGAAACGCCTATAATCGTCCCCTTTTTATCTTTCAATGGAGATACAGTGAGTGAAACATTTAGTGGTTCGCCATTCTGCCTGATCCGCACTGTTTCAAAATGATCAATAACCTCGTTATTGCATATTCTTTCAAGAATGCTTTTTTCCTCATTGAAAAAATCCGGAGGTATTAACATAGTAATTGGCTTGCCCAAAACCTGCTTTGCCGTGTATCCAAACATTCTTTCACTTCCCTTGTTCCAGCTTAATATTATTCCGTCCAATGATTTACTGATAATGGCATCATCAGATGATTCGACTATAGCAGCAAGAAGAGACATATTTGCCGCATCTTTTTCGGGTTCAGCATTTAAACTATCGGGAAGTATGCTCAATATGGCAGCGGCTTCTTCCTGCTTCTGAAAAGCAAGTTCGTTTTTAACAGGGTTGAAAGGGTTCATAATTTTGAATATAATAAGCGTGTTTCACAAATAAATGTGTTACAAATTGCTTTGTTAAATGGCCAGGAACTGAATTAAAGGAGTACAGGCAATTTTCAGTATAATATCTGAAATAGCCAGACAATTAATTCCCCTAAAAAATGTTTATTTGCTTGTACAAAGAAAAATTTACCAAAGTAGAAATGATAATTCTTACGAATAATTATCGATCAGCCCGGGTAATGCAGAAGGCCCGATATTAAATAAAGATTAGGTATTGCCTAAGAGCAATTAAAGGTAGTGGTATTATACAACTCTGCCGGGTTTATTTGCAATTTTATCGGGCTGTAGTAAATCATCTAGATGCAGTGTAGTCAACGGTCTACAAGCTTATTTATTTCACCCAACCCTTGTTCCTGTTCTGTCCAATGCTATCGAATTAATAATGTAATTATTATTGAATCTATCTATGTTTATATTTGCTACATGCAAATATATCCCATCATGGCTTTGAATATAAGCAAACAAAAAAAGACACATATTTGAATGCGTCGAAAGCGCTGACATAACAAGCAGTTTAGGTATATGCACGTAGGTCGCAGCATTAATTTGATTCAGCAACTTTGGGCCAACGGGACGGAATAGAGTTGCTTCCGTGGTTGACATCTTCCATTACAAAAAAACCTTTCTTCCCGTGGTCCGGTGTACTTACCAATCCCGTCTTCCTTTAGAATACGCCACCAAAACGCAGCGAAGGAAGGCTACCAAAATTTCCACCACTGTTTTTTGTCAGCCTCATAATTGTTGGTCGTTATTTTTTTGTGTAAGTCTTCAAAGTTTTCTGCAAGTTTTAAGAAATTGTCACCCAACCACTTGAAGAGAAATTTCCTGATAGGTTGACGTCGGTGCAAATTCCATTTCTAATTTGCCAACGTAGCAAAGTCGCAAAATTTAATTTTTTCAATTGCTTGGTTTAAGTCAACTAAAAATTTCTCTGCATTGGCATAGCCTGCCCAAATTATGTCGGTTTCAAGTGGGAAGTGACGAAATAATATTTGAGTTATGTTCACGAATTTTTGTCTTAGCAGGGTCTAACCAAAAATTCATTTCTCCAATTCATTATTACTTTAAATCCCTACAAATGCCTGTGGTGTCTTACAAAAGGCAACCATACATAGGGACCGGAGCTTGAAGATAAAAAGGAAAAATATTCCGCTGCGTGTTGCAATGATTGTATCGGCCTGGGTAACAATGCCGAACTGCAACAAATACAATCATACAACCCACAGCGTTCTAAAATTATGTAGTATCGTTTATAAACATATCGAACCACTCACACCGCTTTACCTACGAACTACATTTTAGCTGCATACCCTTTTGACGCTTAGTTTTTTTTTTCTATTTAATATAGTCTTAAAATTCCAGTTCTCCAACCTGTGGTGCAATTGTGTCCTCTTGCATTACAGCCGTGAAAAATGCAAACTTGTCGTACATATTTCTTTTGAACACCTTTAGTATGGGTAACAAAAATTTGAAAAGCCATAATTGGGATATTCTTTGTCCTTTTTGTCGAACAAACTTCATTTTGGATTATTTCGTTTATTGTCGCCTTGTGTAAACTTGTCTTACCGCCAATTTTTTTTGTAACATTTTCATCTTTTATAGAGTCAACACATTCGTTAGCTAATGAACCTCATTATGTTTTGCTACAACATTATGCGGACCAAAAATATACTCGGCTTTGAAAGGATGCTGCAGACAATCAAAAATTGGAAACCAGATTATACCAAAATAATCTGTCTTTTAAAAAACACCTTTATAAAACCGATTTACAGACAAAATGAGCCTTCGTTTCTTTGAAAAATTATTCCCTGGAATTTTTGAAGGTTGCTTAAATCAACTGCTATTGGCCGGTAGTGAAAACTTAGCGGGCTATTTTTTGACGGCTTGTAGTTTTTTCACAGTCTGACGTGCACGGCTTGCTGTGGGCTGGTATTTGAAAAAGTCCCGCCCGGCTGCTGAACTTGTTTACCTGGAATTGCTTTCGACGATTTAAATTGCATTAACAGAAACGCATAAATTAGCAGGGGAAATGTTTTAAGAAATGGCGCGTTAATTGGACATGGCGGCAGCAAAACGAAGTAGATTTGATAGGGGGAAGCCTTTACTAAAAAACGTCACCTTTTGTACTTTAAAGAATATAGCAACATCAAGTTTACACTTAAATCCAATTTTTATTTTTGTGTGGATTTGCAGTATAGACATGTTGCTTATTTGGCGCCTTATTGATAGATCTAACTTTGCTGCTATTCTTTAAGAATATTTTCTGGGCAGGATGATCCGTCGACACCTGCTGAACAAATCCAAATTCGCCGGCACGGCTAATCCTGATTTGTTTTTTAATCATTTCAATATCATCTCTTTCATTAATAAGCAACCCTCAAAAAGTCGATTGTGGTTTTAGGGGCATAAAAATTAGTAAGCTTAGGCCACAAAACACCGGGATATTTGCTTTCATCTTGCCAGATCATAATTCAAGACCTTCCCAATTGAAAGTTTCGTTTCTGGCAGGCAAATTATTTTTGGTGGCAAATTGATTTCTTGCTTCAAGCACTTGTTTTGCCCACTTGCCCAGTGGCATTTTCAATTCACGGTAAATAAGATAGCTCATATCCACGGTCCTGGCAGGTTCGTGATCTTTCACGTCATCCACCAGGTCTAAAAACTTCCGGCCATTCGCTTCCTGCACCCGTGGAAACCATTCCTGGTACCAGATTGCCGTTACCGATTGTAATACTTCATTTCTCTCCGCACGAATATTTTTCACTTCACTTAAACCCTGATCGATCAGCGAAATAGCCATCGCTGGATTGGCAGTGGTAGCATCAGCAGCAAGTTTCATGAAATGATTGATCTTTTGCAGGTTAAGCAGCATAGTTAAATTCTGGCGGCACAACCGGGCAACGCTCCGAAGTACCTGTAAATTGTAATGCTGATAATCTGCCTCAACCAGGTTGTCATTTAACCGGTTCAACAATTCATCGTTCTCTTTAAGAAACTTTTCAGCGGCTGCAAGCAGAACCTGGTTTTCAGTATTCCAGTTTTTATTCAAAGACAAATCCGAGCCAGAAGGCACCGGTAAAGCGGGTAGAAACTGGTCTTTAGCCAATTTAGGTGTATCATACACACCTGAAGAATAACCGAAAATGGGTGTGCGGTTTTTGGCTGGCTCCCATTCCCAGCTTTTGTCCCAAAATTCTGCCTGGGTGCTTAACAATTTATATACCTTGTCTATATTAACCGTATTGCTGCCATAAAAAGAATTATAGAAGCGGGTTGTAAGATTTTCTGCCGTAACATCATTGCTATTCCATCCGGTAGCGGCGCCGGCAGCGTAGCCCAGCCAAAAGGTTTCAGGATTTAAACCGGCATCTGCCCAGCCGGCTACAACCATTCCCATAAAGTTAGATTTACCGCCACCCTTGGCTGCAATGACATCTTTCAAAACTTCACTTACACGGCCCTTCGGCAATGTTCCCTCCGGTTCCGCATCATCTACGGCAGAGGAACTTTTTGCAGAAAATACTTCCTTCGGCAACCTGTGATAATTAGGGAAAAGCGGCTCCTCGCCCTGCATCGATGTATAAATAAGCTGCCTCATTCCATGCTCTTTGAATTTAGACGCTGTTTGCGGATCATACACACCATTTATTATGTGGGATGGAATGAAGCTGATATCTTCAGGCCTGAGCGGATATTCTCCCCATATGATTGCTTTCCTACCTTTTTCATGCAGTTTGTTTCCGATCCTTGTAATATACTCCGCAAACAATCTTCCATTGCCTCCCAACTCATCCGCCCGCTTTTTTTCACGCTCCGACATGCCAACATAATAAGCTTCATCCGTAGAGAATAAAAAATACCTGCTGCCCTTATTCGCTTCTATCAGGTCGTTCATCATCCCCAGTATTAATTTATCTGCTTCGGGATCAAGCACATTCAACTGGTAATTTGAATTTGGAAAAGCCCGCAGGCTTTTATACGCCGGATGTTTCAGGATAAAAGCTATGTGCGCAGGCGCATCCAGGAAAGGTACCAGTTCAACATAGTGTTGATGGGCGTAATCCGTAAGCTCCTGCAATTCCGCGGGTGTATAAGCGTAGGGTTCTACCAGCGCACTTGCGGATGGAAACTGAAAGTGGCCTTCCAGCTTCAGGGAAAAGGCATTGATCTTATAATAGCTGGCTTGCCGGATAATACGCTTCATGGCATCCAGTCGCTCCAGGTGATGCGCATCGTCCCAATAAATCATTCTCATATCCAGGTCGGGCCAGTCTGTAATTTCACCTGCGGCAAAATAGGTTTTACCATTTTCTTTACGCAGCAATTGTATAAAACTTTGAACGCCATAAAACAATCCCTGCGCTGCATTGGCGGTTATGGTTATGTGTTCTTTATCCAGTTTTAAGTAATAAGCCTGCTGCAAAAGGGCGTTACGGTTGGTATCGGTAGTCTTTCCTATTTTAACGGATCCAGCTTTCACAATTAAACGGACAACAGGTAACTTGCTGCTACGGTTTGCAACTGATTTCAACTTGATGGTGAGACCAAAACGTTCTTTTAACTCCGCCGTTAAACTTTGTACAGCAGGATCTGCTTTCAATATATTCGTTCCCGTAACTATCAGCCAATTATTTTCCAGCAAATATTCCTGATCTGAAAGGGAAACACTTTGAGGCACAGGAAGCAGCCCTGATCCGGGCTTCACTTGTACGGAGTTTTGTGAATGACTATCCAATGAAATAAGAAGCAGGCAACAAAAACATACAAGTAAATAACAATGAAGTTTTATAAATCCCGGCACACAACTTTTATGTAACTGTATTTTAAAAAACTGCGCTTTGTAATTAAGAATCATTTTAATTAATTTTTTGATGATAGACAGAAATTTTTACTCCCCCGTATTTTCTCCGGTATAAATGCCTTTGTCCAAAATATGCCTGATAGGCGTGATGTCCAGCTTATTTTTTGAAGCATATTTCAGGGTTATTTCTTTAAGATTAGCAATCCAACTATCTATTCCAATAGTTTCCTCCTGATCAAAATAACGACGCTCCAGCGTAAGATAGCCAGGTACTCTTGTTTCAGCAAAAACCGCCTTCATGTCAGTTACTGTTTCTTCACGTTCATAAATATTATTTTTGCCAATCCCATTAGCAAACAACAAAGCTTCCACCGCGCCGTTCGCATCCCCTGTAGCAGCTTTGTTTTCAGCTACCTGTAATTTTTTTTCAAGTTGATCTATACTTAGGAATAATCTTGCATGGTGCCTTAGGTAGCGGGTCAGTGTTAACAATACCCGTAGGTTGTATTCGTTGTGTTCTGCCTTTTGCTGATTTTCTTTCAACCTGTAAATCACGGAAGTGGCCAACTGCTCCATTAGTTCCGCCTTCGTAACCAACCCGGCATATTTGCCATTGGCGTAAACGGGCCTTACGTTCAACCCTTCGGTAAATGGAATGGCAGGGGAGGGCAGCCTGTAAGAGTTTATCGGATGGGGGAAGGGATATTTTCCATCGGAATTGCCGTAGCTTTCACGGGTTGATCCCGTGCCCGGCACCTGGGTAACGACCTTATCCCAGGATTGGTTCCAAAAATCAGACAATGTATTCATATCCCGGTATATATCCACCATTCGACGAACCTGCGGACCATAAAAATCTTCCATGAAGCTGGCTACAAAACGTTCAATGTTTTTTGGTGAAGCATTATTCCAGCTAAGTGCCGATACTGCGGTCCACCCGAGCCAGTAAAGTTCACTATGCGGACCAAGGTCGTCCCATCCTGCACCGAAGGAGCCAATGGGATTACCACGTTTTGCCTTTATGGTAAACCACCTGTAAAGGTTCTCCATGCTTTGCCCCCTGCCTCCACCGGTAAAATTTACCGGTGCCAGGCTTGCCGTTTGGGCGGTATAAATCAGTTGACGTATTCCCCTTTCATTTTCCTCTGTGATATAGCTTTCTTCAGTTATAGGCTCAATCCTGCCAACGAAATAGGATGATCCTAAAACGCCCTCAATGATATCTGCTGGCAACAATTTTATGTGTTCCGGTGCCAGTGGCCATTCCCCCCAAAAAATCATCCGGCGCTTTTGCTTTGCCAGGTAATCGTGCGCTTTCTTTACGAAATCCACAAAGGCCAGGCTCCTGTTTTCTGGGTTATAAGGCGCACATTTTTTACAGACGCCTGCATAATACACTTCATCAGTAGAAGCATGAAAGTAATCCACACCCTTTGTAGCATTAATAATGTCCTGGTATAAAGAGAAGATCAATTTGTAAGTTTCCGGGTCGCACATACAGGCCTGGTAATCGCTTCCATCTGCCCTCAGGTGCGCATACTGCGATCGGTTCAGCACCCATTGCATATGCGCCGGAGCCTGGATGTTGGGCACTATCTGAATGTGCCTTTCCAGCCCGTAATTAACAAGATCCTGAAGCTGGGAGGGGGTAAATCCATCTATGGCTGCTATATCGGGATCAGTTGGAAATTTAAATTTATCCCAGATCTCAAACGAGATAATATTGATCTTGATGCGGGCCAGCCGGTCAATATATTCTTTAAGAGAGGCGATACGATCCAGGTGGTTTTTGGTGTCCCAGTGAATCATTCTTAACTGAAGATTTGGCCAGTCGCGAATTTGTCCCAGCGGTAGCATCAACTGCTCCGGGCCAGCCTTTTTTAATAATTGCAGGAGGCTTTGAACACCATAAAAAAGTCCTGCCTTGCTGTTTCCTGTTACCTGTACTTCCTGCGGGGAAATCTTTAGCAGGTAGCCCTGTTTGTTTAGTTCCGGATCGGTAGTTCCTTTTACGATGCCCGGTTCTATGTTCAATAGAATTTGTTTAGAACCGTTTCCATTAAATTTCAGATGGTGAAACTTTCCCGCATATTGAATCAGCGCTGTCACCGAAATATCATCTCCCACCTTTGAAACGATTTTCCAAGATGCGTCCAGCAGTACATTGTCCGCAGTTAAATCGGCCTGCTGGGGTGTTGGAATAATTGAATAACCCAGTTTATGAAGAAGGGAATCCGGATCTTTGGCCGCGTTGGCGTTTGCCGTTACAATTATAAAAATAAGGAAACAGCCCAATATTTTATTAAGCTTGTTTGTACAATACAACTGAATGTTTCTGTTGTTTATAAGCAAAATATCTTCTGAACTTTTGATTTTTCTCATGATTTTATATTGAAAGGAGCGTTAAGCATTTCAGGTAAGATGGATGACAATTTAAGTTGCAGGTAAATGATTATACCATTTTTTATCATGGAGATAAATGACTTCAATAGCCGCCTTTGAAGCTCAAGTGAAAAATAAATGATTCCGGTAACCGATAGTTGAACTAAACTGCATGGGTGATATTTTTATAAATCACCTTTCTTCAAAGCTGTTACCGCATGATCAACTGCCCTAGCTGTTAACGCCATAAAAGTAAGGGAAGGGTTTTGTGTAGACGTCGACGTCATACAGGCACCGTCCGTTACATACACATTCTTACAGGTATGCAGCTGGTTCCATTTGTTTAACAGGGAGGTTCTTGGATCGTTCCCCATTCTTATGCCACCCATTTCATGGATGTCTACTCCCGGATTTTGAGTTGAATTGTGCGTTTGAATATCTGTAAAGCCGGCAGTTGTAAACATCTCCGTAAACTGTTCAAAATAGTCTTTTTTCATCTTCTCATCATTACCATCATACACCACCGATATTTTTAATAAAGGAATGCCCCAATCATCTTTTTGTGAAGTATCGAGACTTACAAAATTGGTCTCTTTGGGAATAGTTTCACCCATCATATGAGATCCTACACGCCAAGGGCCAATACCGGGATGCTGAAGATGTTCCTTGAACTTGACACCCAAACTTGCTGGTTCGCTGGCCGAACTCCGGTAGGCGGAAAAGCCGGCTGCATAGCCACGCAAAAAGTTAGTTTCCTGCCTGAATAAATTTCTGAACCGGGGCATATAACCGCCGCCCGCAGGGTTTCTCCCAATGGTAGTGAATTCCTTTAAGCCATCGTATTGTGCACTTATACGGGCACTGTAATTATGAAAAGCCACAAACTTTCCCATTAAACCATTTTCGTTCCCAAGGCCATTCGGGAAACGACGCGAAGTGGAGTTAAGCAATAATAAATTACTGTTTAAAGCACCGGCATTTACAAAAATTACCTTTGCGTAATATTCAATTGATTCTTTTGTGTTGGTATCTATTACCAATACGCCGGTTGCCTTATTTTTTTGTTCATCATAGATCACAGAATGAACTACGGAAAATGGCCGCAATGTTAAATGCCCGGTTTTCTCCGCCCATGGAATTGTAGATGAATTACTGGAAAAATAACCTCCTAACGGGCATCCCCTGGTACAGAGTTCACGACTTAAGCATTGGCTCCTGCCCTGCTCCAGGTGCACCGGGTTGGGCTTTGATAAGTGCGCAATCCGCTCACTGATCACATGGCGGTGTTCATATTTATCCTGCATCTTTTTTTTGAAGTATTCTTCTACGGCGTTCAATGGAAAAGCTGGTAGAAATTCGCCATCAGGCAATTGAGCCAATCCATCCCGGTTGCCTGCAATTCCTGCAAACTTTTCTACATGACTGTACCAGGGCGACATGTCCTTGTACCGTATCGGCCAGTCAACTGCAAAACCATCTCTTGCAGGGCCCTCATAATCAAAATCGCTCCAGCGTTGCGTGGCCCTTGCCCACATCAACGACTTACCGCCCACCTGGTAACCACGTATCCAGTCGAAAGGCTTTTCCTGTACATAAGGGTGCTCCTTGTCTTTTACAAAAAAATGTGCCGTATCTTCTCCGTAAGCGTAGCAACGGTTTATAATAGGGTTCGCCTTTTTTTCAGTAAGGGGCATCTCGCCCAAATGTTCAAATTCGTAGGGGTACATGCTGGCCGTGGGATAATCTTTAATGTGCTTTACATCCCTGCCCCGCTCCAGCACCAGCGTTTTAAGGCCTTTTTCTGTAAACTCCTTGGCGGCCCATCCACCGCTTATTCCGGAACCGATTACGATGGCATCGTAAGTGCGTTCTTTAACCGTGCTATTCATGTCACCCATTTCAATAAAATTTACAGGTTCATTACAGGATAAAATCCGTTGTATTGGCGTGATGGAATAAATTCATATTTTATCACGTTTGTCATCACGTATTTAGAGTTTAAATATCCTTCAATAGTTCTTTGTCTCATGATTGCATAAAAATCAAACACCTCTTTATCATATTCTTTTTTACTTTCAATATCCAGCAGTACTTGTTCTTTTTGAGCCGCGTCAGCATCCAGGAAAGATTTATTAAACTTTTTCTTTGCCGCGTTTTCGAGCTGGCTGAGCCCCGTAAAAAAATTTTGCTGCACTTCTTTTTCATACATATCGTCCAGCATTTTTAATGCAAATAAATGAGCCCCTACTTCCTTTGCACCGGGTATTGTTGTTGCCGGAATAATCGTGGAAGCTATTTCAGCCAACAGCATTTCCTGATCTGCATTAACCGTAATGTTCTTAAAGTTCAGGCTTGCTTTGCAAGGTGTGCTTTTACAGGATTGCAAAAAAATAAACCCACCTGTAATAATGGCTAAATTCCGTATGGCTGATCGTCTCTCCATCTGATTTTTATTTTATTGCATTTCTGAAATATTTTATACTTGCCAGCACATCGGGTGTATTATTTTCCCAGTGGCGCTCATACTCGGCAGAGATCATTCCTTTAAAACTTTGCCTTTTCAATTCATCAATTACACCAGCCGTATTTGCAACTCCCGTGCCCCAATGTACGTCGCGGTTTTCCTCACCCGTATCCTTTCCTGCTATTGCCTCAAGATCTTTCATGTGCACGTGCAACACATGGCCCTGCAACTTTTTGAGGCAGGCTACCGGATCAAGATCGGAACGTACCCAGTGGCCGATATCAGCGCAGGCACCTATGCGGCTGCTTCTTCCCTGTATAGCGGCAAGCAGGGAATCCGGGTTCCAGTAATGCCTGGGGTACGGATGGTTGTGAATGGCAAGATTGATTTCATATTCATCGCAAAGCCCTGATAAAAAAGCCAAATCCTTTTCGTCGGGCTCTGAAGTAAAGGTTTGTATTCCCATTGATTTACCGAAATTAAACAGTTTGCGCCATTCAGCGTTGCTGTTAGGTGTGATTACGCCATATGCAATAAGCTTTATGCCCTTTTCTTTTAGCTTTTTTAGAATCTTCTTTTGTGTAGCATCATCCATGTGATAATCCATCGTTCCTGCACTACCTTTCTCAATCACCTGGTCAGGGTAACATTCTACATATTTCAAATTACAGCTATCAATTTTATCCAGCGATTCTAAAAATGTAAACCGGTTGAATGTATAAGTTCCGGCCCCTAACTTCCATCCCAATTTTGTTTCAGGATAATCTTTTGAAGTAAGGTTGTCTTTTCTGACACTGTTACATCCGGTGAACGCAAGAAGGCTCAATGTTAGAACCAAGCATAGTTTTTTCATTAATGATTGTATTTTATAAACTTATTCCGGGGAGCTGCTTAAAAGGAAAGCAAGCAATCTTAGTAGCCCGGGTTTTGCTCCAACTGTGGCGCTTTTCTCAATTCACTTGTTTCAATAGGGATCCAATACATTTTAGGCAAAGCCTTTCTTTGTTCTACCTGAATTTGTTTCCATACTGTTGATGAATTGCCATTGATAACAGTTTCAGTTATATCCACACCTTTTGCATCCGTCAAAGCTTTATCCAGTATTTTCCATCTTCTTATATCGTACCACCGGTTATTTTCAAAAACCAGTTCTATTTGCCTTTCGTACCGGAGTGCTTTAGTGATGTCACCGGTAAAATCCGGCATGGCGGCACGGCTTCTTATCATGTTGATGTAACTGCTGGCTTCCACTGTCTGACCTAATTCTAAAGCCGCTTCCGCATAATTTAATAAAACTTCTGCATACCTGAATTCTATCCATACATTCTCATTGGACTGGGTTTGTGCATCAATTGTATTATCCAGCATCTTCTTCATTACATACCCCGTAAAACTGCCGTTAAACGGAGAGACTGAACTTTGCCGGGTATCCAATCCAAAAGTTGTAGATGTACTTCCTCCGGTAGTAGTAATGATTGTACGCCTTGAATACACTCCGATGGGGTCTATACTCTGAAGACCCGAAGGGCGGGGCATCCAAACGGCACTGTCGTATAAAATGGATCCATAAAATCTTGGGTCCCTGTTGTAATAAGGATTTTTGTTGTGGAATTGCGCAGATACATTTTGATAATTACCATTCACATCCAGCGTAAAGTGCTGCGAAAAATCCGAACCATCTTCCATTTCGTATGCATCAACCAGGTTTTGCGTAGGTGCATTGCCTGCCCACAAATTCCATCCGTTTCCGCCATTCCATTGATTCACCTGATTTTTATCGCCGCTTGACCTTGAATACATTTTACCCCAGATTATTTCATTATCCGCCAGGGTTTTTGCTTTAAAAAAATCATAATAATTTTTTGCCACCGCTGCCTTATCCGGCGCTCCAAAATTGGCAAGCTGGTAAGTACCCAAATCAATCACTGCTTTGGCGGCATCTCTTGCAGCAGTCCAAAGTGCTATCCTGTCAGGGCTCTCATAGCCCACGTACTTGCTTGCAGCGGTACCGTCTGCAGTAAGGCTGCTTGCTGCAAACAGCAGCACCCTGCTTTTTAGTGCCAGTGCTGCACCTGTGGTCGCTTTTCCTAACTGCATCTCAGCCTTGCTTTTAAGCAATGCGAATGCTGCGTCGCAATCATCTGAAATAAATTTGACAGATTCTGCGAAAGTTGACCTGTTGATAGCACTGAAATCTTCACCCAACTTAAGCGCATCTTTAAGGAGTGGAACCCCACCGTAAGTGAGTACCAGCCTGGAATAACAAAATGCCCGGAGAAACAAAGCCTCGCCTTTCATTATAGACGCTTTTGCCTGTATAGAAGCCTTTTGCGATGCAGGGTAGGTATTGGCAACGCCATCTATTTTTGATAAAAAGATATTGACCTTTTGAATGTTGGAGAAGTAGGTATCCCAGTAGGGAAGGTTGGTTTCGCCGCCATTCCATGGCGCATTATTATCAGGAGAAATATTGCCCTGCGTATACACTTCCGCGCCGTGGTCAAAGGTGGAATGTGCTTCGTCTGTTACCGAAGAAAGCATGGTTTGTGTATAGCCCATAGCTGCACCGTGGTATGCATCCAACAAATAAGCATCGGCTAAATTAATGTCAGACCACAGCACTGCGTCAGAATATTGGTTCTGCGGAGCCTGGTCAAGTATAGAAGTTTTTTTACAAGCTGAAAACAGCACCAGTATCGCTATTATGCTTAAGCTTATTTTATATTTTATCATTATTTTAAATTTAGAAGCCAGTAATGTTTTAAAAAGAAATTCTTGCACCCACAGAAACAACTTTCATGATTAAATAATTATCTCTTGTACCACTGAATTCAGGATCCCAAATGCGGTTTTTGGATGCATATAGCAGGAATAAATTTTGCCCTGAAACATACACCTGGGCATCTTTGATAAAGTTTACTTTAAAATTTTTCATTGGCACCGTATAACTCAGTTGCAGATTTTTAAGCCTTGCATAAGTCTGGTTCTGGTATTCTAAATCAGTAGGGAAATTTCCTCTCCAATAAGTGCTGGAGCCATCATACGCTCTTGGCTTGCTGGCATTAATATTATCAGGCGTCCATCTGCCATCTGCATCGTATTGGTAATAATCGCCGGCAGCTCCCTGCTGCGATCCGAGCCTTCTTACCCATGAAGTACCCGCTCCATTGATAAGAGCGCTTAACTCAAAATTTTTGTAACGAAAGTTTAAAGAAAGGCCAAATGTAATTTGCGGATCCGTTGTTTTATCAAACAAAATCTGGTCATCGGAATCAATGATACCATCACCATTTTCGTCTTTAATAATAACGTCTCCGGGGATTGCTCCGGAAACATGCGGTGTCTTATTTATCTGATCCACATCCCTGAAAATACCTGCCGACTTATATAACAGTGTGGCGCCTATAGGATGGCCGGTAAGTGTTTGCCAGGCTACATTGTTAGCTGGTTCATCAAAGTAAACAACTTTATTTTTTGCATAGGCAAAGTTGCCATTTACTGAATAAGAAAAATCTTTACCTGTTTTGCCTGTATACCCCAATTGCAATTCCAAACCCCTGTTGTCAACTACGCCAAAATTTTCATCTGGTAATGAGATGCCGGTGAAGCCGGGGACGGATGCATTCCTTTTTATAAGAATATTGCTTCTTCTCTGGTAGAAAAAATCTGCGTTAAAGGAAACACTGTTGTTAAAGAGCCTGGATTCAAAACCTGCATTGTACATATTAGCAACCTCCCATGTTATGTATGAGTTTGGCGCATTTGATTGGTACAGGCTGGAATAATAAGTATTACCGGATCCATATACACCGCCGGTACCGAACGCATAGGAGGCTAAATATTGGAAAGGTGGCACAAGATCGTTGCCTAATTTACCCCAGGACGCTTTAAGCTTTAAAAAATTTACCGCCTTTACATTGTCTTTCCAAAAGTTTTCATTGGAAACGATCCAGCCCGCAAGTGCGCTTGGGAAATTGCCCCACCTGCCGTTCTCTTTTGAAAACCTTAAAGAACCATCCCTGCGCATTGCAAATTGCAACAGGTATGTGCCTTTATAATTATAACTTATTCTTCCAAAATAGTTAATGCGGGAATCCAGTGTAATATATTCTGAATTGTCCTTCTGGTCGTTGCCACCGGCAAATAAATACGGAAGCTGCGAACTGATAAAATTTCTCCGGTAAGCGCTTATACCGGTGCCATTGGATTCTGAGGTTTCGTAGGCGACAAACGCATTAAAATTATGGATGGAATTAAAAGACTTATCATAATTCAACTTCAGATTGAATGTTTTGGCCGTTGTGTTATTGTAAAAATTTGTTAACTGCGGGTCGTACCCGTCTGAAGCGGGAACCAGAAAAGCCGATCCATCTTCGGCCCCGGTGTTACCGGCCGCCAGGTAAGCACCTTTATCAAGCTCGTAGCCTGTAACGGGGTGGTCAAAATATTTTCTTTTGCCGAAGAAAACATCGTAGGCATAATAACTGGTGACCGTGGCACCTTCAATACCTGGAATTTTTAAAGTAGCATTAATTTTATTGTTGGCCCGATAGCGTTTATCATCATCAAACCCGCCGTCTAAAGTAGTTCTCAGCACCGGCTGATATGAGGCTCCAAATGCACCGGTACCGGCAGCTCCATTCGGGTATACTGCAAATGTGGTAGGCTTGTTTTGATTGATAACATTGAACACTGTTTGCGCATCAAGCGATGGACCAAGCCGGTTTTCCTGTGAGCCATCCACATCTATCCCTACGTTTAAATATTTATTGACCTGCACATCTACATTGGCTCTCAGGTTATACCGGTTAAACTTTTTTGCATCGGCAGTTTTATACAAGCCATCGGCATATTGTGTGCCAAAGGATACAAAATAATTTACCGTTTTACTGCCGCCATTTACAGAAAAATTATGATGCTGGGTTAAGCTGGAGCTTCTTAACGAGGCATCGAACCAACTGGTATTGGGATGTGTCCACGGAAATTTTCCGTACTTGAATTTTTCTACATCTTCCTGAGTAAACGTCATGTTGGATGGTGCGACTCCTTTATAGGTTTCCATCTCCCGCAACATTTGGGCGTAGGTTGCTGCATCGGCCATTTTAGGCACTTCCGTAGGAGAGAGCCATCCTGTATAAAACGAATAATTGAAATTGGGCGGAGCATCGGTTTTGCCACGTTTGGTGGTAACGAGTATAACTCCATTGGCAGCTCTTGCACCATAGATTGCTGCTGATGCATCCTTTAAAACGCTTATACTTTCAATATCTTCCGGGTTGATAGAATTCAGGTCCCGCCCTGCACTTCCATCTATTGTTTGTGTTCCGTAATCATTTGATAGCTGGTTGGTATTTACATCACGTCCCGGTATTCCGTCTATCACAACCAAGGGACCGGAATTGCCAAGCGTGCTTATGCCCCTGATCAGGATAGATGCCGCATCGCTGCCTGGCTCGCCCGACCTTTGCTGAACAACGGCACCCGGTAGCCGGCCCGCCAGGGCATTGGACACACTTGAAACGGGGGAGGAGGTAATTTCTTTACTTGACACGGTAGCAATCGAGCCGATTACATTCACCTTTTTCTCCTTGCCATATCCTACTACAACTACTTCATTTAAAGCCGTGTTACCCGCACTGATAGCGCTGTTGATAACAGAACGGTTATTTACAGGTATTTCTACAGCTACATATCCCACAGAAGAAATTACAAGAGTGCCTTTCGCAGGAGCGGTGAGAGTGAACCTTCCGTCAGGGCCGGTTGATATCCCGGCTGACCCACCTTTTACACTTATGGAAACACCTGGCAAGGGCTGGCTGGTTTGCTGATCTGTGATTTGACCCTTTATAGCAATGCTTTGGGCATTAGCGCCAAAATGAAAAATGAAAGAAGAAAAAATTAGTAGTGCGATACTTTTCATAAACTTCTGTTTTGGTATTATTTATTGTTCCGGTTAATTATACGATAGATAACAGCTACGTAATAATAGTTAAATATAGAAAAACTATTTCATTTCGAAAATAGAATTCTTTGAAACCTTTCTTTTTTTGAACATTATTTTATTGATATATCGATAAAATTGAAGTATAGATTTCATTACCTTGTGAATTGTTGAACCTTATTGGTAAAGATTCTCAAAAAGGCCGTCATCCTATTGTTGATATAGTGCATAGCGGGTTGTTGAAAGGTAGAATAAGTACAATAAGCAAACCTAATATAATATGAAACCTGGCGTTTTCTTTAAGATCAGCAATCCGGAACTTATGGCTGGCGCACAGGCAACGCAGGAGAAATTAAGATGTTGTTTATGCAGCAGATAGTGCTAAGCCCTCTAAGGGTACAAGGGTGCATTATCATTGAAATGGTTCAAGCCTTCAGCCAGCGGTCAAACCAAGTGAAAGCTTCTGTTTGCATAGGTCCGTCAAACTTGTGCAGGCCGGGATAATAGGAGCACTTGAAACGGTCTGCTGCACCTGCTTTGGTAAATACTTCCCTTAAGATGTTTTCAGCTTTTTGCATTTCAGACAGGGTGTACAACTGGTCTTCGCTGTCATTTAAAACAAGGGTTGCCAGCGGCACACGCAAACCCATGATTTCCGGAAAATCCAACTCGTTGGGGAGCATGGGTACATAAATCATCCAGGTGTGTGTGAAGGACTTATTCAACACAAAGTCGCTCCACGTGGTGGTAAAGCCAACATTTACAGCGCATTTTATCCTTGCGTCCAACCCTGCCATGAAGGCCGTTCTTAAGCCGCCGCCCGAAAGCCCCCCGCAACCGATCCTGGTTGCATCCACATCAGGGCGGGCGCAAAGTATGTCCAAGGCTTTTTTATCTTCCGCAAAAAAAACGCCCGGCCATGTGGTACCCGCGCTGAATAAGGATTTGGCCATTATAGCTTCGTGGTCACTCGCCCAGTTGTTGTAAGTGGCAATGCTTTCGTTATCAGTAGCACTTCCATCGCTTACACCATTCCTGATACGGGCGGGCACATCCTGCAGCATCACCCGTCTGCTGCCAAAAGCGAATGCATCCGGAACCATTACTACATAACCACGTTTGGCGATTTCGTTGGCCCATGCAAGACCCGTATAATAATGCTCCTGGTGATATTTCATCAATGGGTGCTGGTCGTCCGATATTTTGGTGATCTTATGGCAACCAAAATATTTGTTGCCCCCATGGTCGTGAAAAGCTAGAATGGCGGGTAGTTTACCGGCTGCATTTACTGGCTTAAGTACGATGGCTTCTGTTGCCCTGCCGTAGGGGAGTTGCCAGGTAATTTCTTCTATTTGCAATCCATCGTAAGTGTGTTGTTTGTGTATGGTCACCTCAGGCAACCCACCGATTTCTGGAATAGCAAGGCGCTCAATCAGCCGTTGCTTTGCAGCTTTGCGCCAGGACTCAACTTTGGTAAATTCCAGCCTTCGGAATGAAAAAGCCGGGAGCTTATTTTTATTAAGTGAATTAGCCCAGTGCCCGTAAAGGCCGATGACGCTCAGATCTGTTTCGTCTTCCGTTTCCTTATCAAGGTTGTCAGGTACATTTTTATGTTGACTATTAGCGAATGCCCTTAAAGGCAATAAATTGCTCCCTGCTAGGGCAAGACTGCCAAGACCGGCTGATTTTAGAAAATCTCTGCGTTTGGTCATGATGCGTTTTTAAATGCTTAAATAGGCTTTTATTGGTTGGCTAATTGCAATTAACAACTTTTATTTTATTTCTTTTTGCTTTATTAAAATTTCGAATTGTTTTTTTTAATGTATAAATTCTTTCGTAACATTGTAATTACCAGATCATATCGGATAAATGTCTGTTTACGCACCTGTTGCAAAAAGATTACTTTGATTCGGCTGACTAAAAATATTGCATTATTAAATAATAAACTGGATGTATAAATACGTGCTTTGTTTATTGCTGCTGCTTCAAGGGCGTTTTTTTTTATCACCGGTAAACGCTCAAACAGCGTCCGTCATAGAAAGAAAGGAATCCTTTACCACATATCCTTTTTCTGATCCCAACCCCATTCCGGTACTGGGCATTAATAAAAAAGTGGCGCCATTTTACCCATACTTTTTGTTTGATGGATATACCGATAAAGGCGCCAGCAAAGATTGGAAGGTGGTTACACTGGAAAATCCTTTCATTACGGTGACCGTATTGCCGGAAGTAGGTGGCAAAGTATTGGGTGCGGTGGAAAAAGCTACCAGCAACGAGTTTGTTTATTATAATCATGTAATGAAATTTCGGGCCATCGGTATTCGCGGGCCGTGGACGAGTGGGGGAATTGAACACAATTTTGGCCTTGACCTTGGCCATGCGCCATGGGCCGCCGCCGCGGTTGATTATGTACTAAGGAATAACGATGATGGAAGTGTAAGCTGTATCGTTGGCGGCCTCGATCTTGCTTCACGATCAGAGTGGCGGGTGGACATACAGTTGCCAAAAGACAAAGCTTATTTTGAAACCAATGCGTTTTGGTATAATCCCACACCTTTGCACCACTCGTATTTATCGTGGGAGAACGCTGCCTTCAAAGCTGCGGACGACCTGCAGCTTTATTTTCCTGGGAATAACCACATCGGTCACGATGGGCTTGCTTCGGCATGGCCTGTTGATGATAAAGGGCGCAATCTCTCGATCTATAAAAACAATAATTTCGGCGATAGCAAGTCCTATCATGTTATGGGTAACTACCGCAATTGGTTTGGCGGCTATTGGCACGATAAAAACTTTGGCTTTGGGCATTGGGCGCCATATACCGATGCTCCCGGAAAAAAATTATGGATATGGTCTTTGTCACGTGAAGGTGCGATATGGGAAAACCTGCTGACCGATAAGGATGGCCAGTATATTGAAGCACAATCCGGCGTAACGCTCAACCAGGCTGCCGAACGCAGCGGCTACCATAGCCCCTTCACCCAGCTTTCATTGCGGCCAATGTACGCTGAAACTAAAAAAGAATATTGGTTCCCGGTAAAAAATACCGGGGGCATGGCTGATGCATCTCCATTCGGCACACTCAATGTAGCAGCGGCTGGCGATAGTTTAAAAT
Organism: Ferruginibacter sp.; assembly: GCF_028288465.1. GTDB lineage: Bacteria > Bacteroidota > Bacteroidia > Chitinophagales > Chitinophagaceae > Ferruginibacter. The sequence goes on from NZ_JAQBNR010000075.1 coordinate 33,603, forward strand.
TTGCCATCAGTCCCAATGTGTTTATTGCTGACAGTTTAGCGGTAACCTATCATAATAAATCTGTTTACAGAGGTTACGTGCGGTTGCAGCCAATGCAGGTATACCAGCAAAGAATTGTATTGCCAGGCTTACACTTAAAAGATGTCAGGATAAGTTTTGGAAAAGATAAATTGCTTTTTGCGGATAAGGAATCAGACATCAGCAGGCCGGTGGTGGCATCTTCAACAGACCAGGTGTACAGTTCTGCCCAGCGGTTTTTCAGAATGGGCGAAGAGCAAAATTCTATGCGGAATTATACGCAGGCGCTGGATCATTATAGAAAGTGCTTAGCTTTAGAACCAACGTATAATGAAGCCCTTTGTCGTGTAGCGGAATATTATTTTAGGAGTGCTCAATATGAGCAGGGTATTGGCTATGCCCGCAAAGTACTGGAATATAATAGTTACGATGCGGGGGCTAATTTTATTTATGGCAACTTACTGCTAAGGCAGGGAAAGTTAATTGAAGCGGAAGAAGCTTTTAGTATGGCTGCCCGTACTTTGGAGTACCGGTCTGCCACTTATGCACATATTGCCGGCATCAAATTACAGCAAGGCAACTTTGAAGAAGTGGCAGAATATTCAAAGCGATCCATACAATTCAACAGTAATAACCTGCTGGCTTACCAACGCCTTGCTACTGCTTATAGAAAACTCAACGCTATCAGCAGTGCCGATAGTGTGCTGAACCTTTTATTGAACATTGACCCTTTGTGTCATTATGCCCATTTTGAACAATACCTTCTACATCCAAACAAGACTTCTCTTAATAATTTTACCGGAGCCATCAGAAATGAGCTCCCTCACGAGACGTACCTGGAACTTGCCATTACTTACGCCAACCAGGGATTGGATGAAGAAGCGATAAATGTATTAGAACAAGCGCCTTCTTACCCAACTGTTTATTATTGGCTTGCCTGGCTCAAAAGACACAATGCTCCCGGTGAAAGTCTTGCGTATTTGAAAAAGGCTGAGGCTTTATCGGCTGCCTTTGTATTTCCATTCAGGATAGAAACGATACCAGTGCTTACCTGGGCGCAACAGCAGTTGCCTTCATGGAAAGCAACCTATTACCTGGGGCTTGTTTACTGGAACAATTTACAGCCGGATAAAGCAAAGCAATTGTTGGAGCAATGTGGCGGCACGCCTGACTTCGCGGCTTTCTATATAGCAAGGGGCACACTGTTCCGGGGCGACCCTGCTAAAAATAATTACGCAGGAAAGGACTTTGAAAAGGCCTTACAATTGGAGCCAGCCGAATGGCGCACCTGGCATTATCGCACCGATTATTTGTTGGATAATGGCTTGTTTGAGCAGGGATACACTTCTTCTGCGCAGGCATACAAAAAGTTTAAAAGCAATGCCATCATCTCTATGGATTATGCAACGTCGCTATTAAATACAAAACGTTTGAGTGAGTGCGTAAATGTGCTCAACAAAACATTGGTACTGCCACAGGAAGGCGCACAGGAAGGCCATCAAATATACGAAATGGCCAATCTTTCCCTTGCCTTGAATATGGTGGAGCAAAAGAAATACCAGCAGGCGATCAGGTATGTGGACGATGCAAGGAAATGGCCTGAAAACCTGGGTTCCGGTAGCCCTTATAATCCTGATACCCGCCTGCACGATTTTATTGCAGCCTTTTGCCAAAAGAAATTGGGGAATACAAAAGAAGCAGAAAGCTATATTCAAAAAATTACCGCCTTCTCGCTGGATAGTGAAACCTGGATGAGGGGAAGAAATTCAGCTGATAACTACATTTCCATATTGGTACTTAACCAGCAGGGAAAGCAGCCCGAACTAGGACGGTTGATAGCAGGTTGGAAAGCAGAACAGGATTCTGTACATAACTGGAGCATTTCACAAGGTTCTGCGGGAACTGCATTTAAATGGGTACTTGCCAACTACGATAACGACAGGGGAGGTACGGAGAAGCTGGAGAAAGAATTGTCGTCTTCCGCCATGGTTAACCGGTTTAAATTATTAGTGAAAGCTTTAGAAGTTTGTAAATGATTTTAGTGATGCGACAAATATGCATTTATAAATATCCAGCAAACAGCACAAACCTGCGATGCAGGGTGGGAAAAGGAATCTAAACACATCCTAAAAAATTCCGGACGTTTTGGATGCTACTTTGCATTCAGTAATAACTACGCAATAATCACTTTTATGCCTGCGCCTTCAAGGCGTTTTTTATCTTCTTCCGGGATACCGGCATCCGTAACGACAATATCTACCGCCGTGATGGGTGCTATAAAAGCAAAACTTCTTTTATGGAACTTGCTGGAATCTGTAACTACAATCACTTGTTTGGCGATTGAGATCATAATACGGTTTAAATGTGCCTCTTCAACATTGGGGGTAGATAACCCGAAAGTGGTATTAAAGCCATCGACCGCAAGAAACAATTTGTCACAAAAATAATTCTTAAAACTTTCCTCGGCTGTGGTGCCAACAAGCGACAGAGAGTTCTTTCGTAAAAAACCTCCGGGAACTATAACATTTACACGATCCTGCTCAACCAGTTTATTGGCAATGTTAAGTGCATTGGTTATAACGGTCAAAGATTCAATATTTGAAAGATTATTATTGATCTCCATAGTAGTTGTACCAGAGTCCAGAATGATAGTGTCGCCGCTTTCTATCAACGCCGCTGCAGCTTTGCCAATTTTAATTTTTTCCTGGTAATGGAGCTTATTTTTTTCAGAGAGGCTTATTTCCGCACCAACGTGTTCTGCCCTCATAGCCCCGCCCCGTGCACGGACAAGCTTATTTTTTTGGTCTAGCCAATTGAGGTCATTACGAATTGTTACTTCACTTACCCCTAAGTCTTTGCTGAGGGAAGTTACATCCAACCGCCCTTCAGCCTCTAATTTTTCCATTATCAGCGTGCGGCGTTCAACAGTTTTAATCCTTTTTATAACCTCCATTTTAATTTTATTTAAGTAATAAATTCTATAAAAGTAATTAAATGAAAACGATTTTGTCAAGTTATGACTGATAAACTTTCATTACATAAAAAATACATGCTTTAGTATTACCAAATTGTAAAAAAAGAACTGTTTGAAATTTTACTAACTATTAAGATGTCATTATTTAATTAAAACTTTTATAATCTTTCGAAATGAGAAAATAAACTTCGAAAACTTACGAATATATTTTTTTTATTTTGCGGTTTAATATATCTTTGAAACGAGCCTTTTTCGAAACGACTGCATTCAAAACCAACCAAAACTATAAATATGAGTAAAAAACTAATCTTCCCAGGATTCATAAGATGCGAAACGGATGGTAAGGGCCACGGAAATCAATTATTCTTTTTCATTTTGTTTACATTTCTTTTGGCTACCCAGCTGGCTACAGCCCAGACCGGAGCTAGCGGAACAACCCGGGTTAAGGGAGTAATTACAGAAAAGGAATCGGGGCAAGAGCTGGAGGGTGTAAATATAAAGGTTAAGGGAGGACAGGCAGGTACTGCTACCGACAACAAAGGGACCTTTTCTGTAGACGTTCCGTCGAACGGCCGTCTGGTATTTTCTTATGTTGGTTTTCTTGACCAGGAAGTAGCAGTAAAAAACCAGGCAACTATTAATGTGGTAATGGAAAAAGGTATTTCTTCCCTTAATGAAGTAGTAGTTGTGGGGTATGGCACACAATCGAAGAAAGATGTTATCGGGTCAATAGCTTCCGTTGGGTCAAGGCAAATACAGGATAAAGCTGTAGTATCTTTCGGCGAAGCGATCGCTGGCCAGGTGGCCGGTGTGCAGGTGCAACAGGCCTCTTCCGCACCAGGCGCTGGGTTAAGTATCAAAATAAGGGGTGTTGGCTCTATCAGTGCCGATAATACACCTTTATATGTTATAGATGGTGTGCCGCTCGATAATACAACCAACGGCTACGCTGCACAGGGTGCCAGTGGCGCCAACGTTCCAACAAATCCCCTTGCATCTATCAATCCCGGCGACATACAATCAATCGACATTTTAAAGGATGCATCAGCCACGGCGATTTATGGCTCGAGGGGTTCCAATGGTGTGGTGATTATTACTACCAAGCAGGGAGTAAAAGGCAAGACTCAGGTTAACCTGGCTGCCAGCACCGGGTGGCAAAATGTAGACCATAAGATTCCCACGCTTACTACAGAGGAATGGGTTCAGAGGCAAACGGACATCAGGAATTATAACTATACTTACCTCAACGGGGTGCCAATTCCCGGAAGAAGCGCTACCGATCCCAATTCTGTACGCGGTACCAATGCTAATTTAAAAATCCCCAACGAATACAGGGATCCTTCTTCGCTTCCAAACACTAACTGGCAGGATGTAGTTTACCAGACTGCACCAATGAACAACTACCAGGTGTCTGCCTCCGGTGGATCTGATAACACCCGTTTCTATATCTCCGGTAATTATATCAACCAGGAAGCTATTACAAAAGGGCAGGGATTTAAAAAATATTCGCTTCGGGGAAATATAGATGCTAATATTACGGACCGCATCAAGGTAGGGTTCAGGATCGCTCCTTCTTACAGCATCAACAAAATACCAACCGCGGGCGGGCTTTCCTACTATGGTGGTGTTACAGCTGCGGTGGTTACATCGGCGCCTATCTTTTCTGTTTATAAGGCAGATGGCTCCTACAACAATACGCAGACGGTGACCTATGATGATGGCACGCCCCCGCAATCACTTTTCTTTTCGAATGGCCTGGGTCTTAGCAAAGACTATGAAAATACCATGAGGATGTTTAACACCGTGGGTACCTTGTTCGCAACGGTTGATCTAACAAAACACCTTACGGCAAGGTCGAGTATCAATGCAGATATCACCAACATCAATACGGATGCGTTTGTTCCGTCTACCATTTCGGTGAACGGCTACAATTTATATGGCAGTACGTATACTGGCAACAATTTAAGCTGGAGCAACGAAAACACCGTTACTTATAACAACACATTCCTGGGAAAGCATCACCTGAATGTACTGGCTGGGTTTTCTGAGCAAATGGCGGTGTTCACTTCTTCAGGCATTTCTGCGGAGCAATATCCTAACAACCTTGTACATACAGTAAATGCAGGTATCACCACCGCTACCAGGGCCAGCAAATCGCAATGGAGCATGGCCTCTGTGATCAGCAGGATAAAATATGATTTTAATGAAAAATATTTTGTAACGGCCACCTTCAGAAGAGATGGATCATCACGGTTCGGTGCAAATACTAAATGGGGAAACTTCCCTTCGGCAGCAATAGGCTGGCGTGTTTCGCAGGAATCATTTATGAAGGGCGTTAAAGCCATCAGCGATCTTAAGCTAAGGGCCAGTTACGGTATTGTGGGTAACGACCAGATTGGTAATTATGGCGCTATCGGCCAGGTTGGGCCAAGGTATGCGGTGCTTGGTTCGGGCGATGGAAGAAGGGTTAACGGCTTGTCGCAGGATAACCTTGGTAACCCGCTTCTTACATGGGAACAATCAAAGTCAGTTGATATAGGGTTCGATGCAGGATTCTTTAATAACAGGCTGACGGTTACAGCAGATTATTATAATAAGGTATCGTCTGGTATGTTGTTTGGCGTGCCCGTTCCATCTTTTACCGGGTTTGGATCAACGCTGAGGAACCTTGGCAAACTTAGAAATAAAGGGATTGAACTGAATATTGAAACAAGAAATATTGATAGTAAGAGCCTTGTATGGACCACCAATTTCAATATCTCTTCCAACAAAAATAAAGTAGAAGCACTCAATGAAAATAACGACGATATCTATAGTGTCAACTACGGCGTAGTAAATTCCATCACCCATAGAACGAGGGTGGGTGAAGCAATGGCGAGTTACTATGGCTTTATCTACGATGGTGTTTACCGCAATAGCAAGGAACTGGCAGACGGGCCAAAACTGGCCTCGGGAATTACAGCCGTAGGAAACCCAAGGTTAAAAGATATTTCGGGCCCTGGTGGAAAACCTGATGGATTGATCGACGATTTCGACAAGACAACTCTCGGAAATAACCTGCCTGATTTCACCTTTGGCATTACCAACTCGGTTACGTACAAAAACTTTGATTTTACTATTTTGATACAAGGTGTACATGGTGTAGAAGCGCTGAACCTGTTAAAAACTTCTGGCAACTACAAAGCCGTAAGCGGCCTTTTTAAAAATTACTGGAAATCTGAAGCTGAGCCTGGTGACGGCCAAACCTTTCGCCCTACTTATGGTGCATACCAGGGCAATAATCCGGTAATTACCAGCTGGCTGGTGGAAGATGCCTCTTTTGTAAGGATCAAAAACCTTACGCTTGGATACCGTATCCCGAAATTCTTCGGAGGGAAAGTTATCAAAAACGCAAGGGCATACATGAACGTTCAGAACCTGCACACTTTTACAAAGTATAAAGGGTACAACCCTGAAGTAAATACGGTAGAAGGAACTGATAACCTTACACCGGGTATGGACTTTGGAACATTTCCGCTTACACGTACCCTTACACTGGGATTAAACCTGACATTTTAAACCGCCGGTTGTTAACCACCTTAAAATATTAAACAATGAAACGCAATTATATAAAAACCTGTACAGGAATATTCCTTATGGCCGTAATGATCTTCGCCACTTCCTGCAAAAAATTTCTGGAAACAAAGCAGTATGACCGTTCGAATGAAGTAGCTTTTTATAAAACCGCCTCAGATTTTGAACAGGCAGTATTGGGGGCATATTCCTCATTCGATAACCTTTATCATTCAGGAAATTTTTATTTTTTATTAACCGATATACGATCTGATAACACTTCGGTGTATGTTCCCGGAGGTTCTGCAGGGCCGTTGTCAAAGTCAGAATATGATGATTTCACGCTCACTGCAAACAATGAACATTTGCAGGGGTACTGGGATGTAAGCTACTCGCTGATTCAAAAGACAAATGATATTATTACCTATCTGGCCGCAGCCGATATTGATCCTGCAAAGAAAAATCAATACAAGGGAGAAGCCGAAGTATTAAGGGCACTGACTTATTTTAACCTCGTCCGTTTGTACGGAGGAGTTCCCCTGGTATTAAACAGGTTTACAAATATCAATGATAGTTATTCAAAAGGAAGGAACACCGTAGATGAGGTGTATGCACAGGTGATCGCAGACCTTACCAATGCACAAACACTGCTGGTTACAAACCGCAATACAGGAGATAATTCAGGCCGTGCAGACAGGGGCATTGCCACCAGCCTGCTTGGTACTGCATACCTTACGCAAAAAAAATATACCGAGGCGGCAACTGAATTTAAAAAAGTGATCGACATGGGTGAGTACAGCCTGTTGCCCAACTATACTGATCTGTTTAAAACAGGCCAGCAGGGCAACAGCGAAACCATCTGGCAGGCTTATTACGTAGCGGGCGTTTCAGGGTCAGGATCCAGCTTTCCCAATTATAGTGCACCGTTAAACAGCGAAGATGTTTTGCTGCAAACCGGGCTTGCATTTGGCTGGAACCAGCCCACTTCTGATATTCAAAACGCTTATGACCTGAACGATACAAGAAGAACTGCGATCAGTGACGGCTTTACAAAAGATGGCAACTACTATCCTTATAAATACATCAATACCTACGTGGATATAGCTGCGGGTACAGGTGATGGTAACTCCGGCAAAGACTGGTATGTATTACGGTACGCCGACCTGTTATTGATGTACGCTGAAGCGGTAAATGAAACCCAGGGTCCTGCAGGTGCATTTAGCAGCGTAGACATGGTACGTGTCCGTGCCGGGCTTGCTCCTCTTTCATCAAGCTTAACCAAAGATCAGTTCAGGGAAGCGGTATACCTCGAAGAGCGCCGTGAGTCACCGTTTGAAGGCCATCGCTGGTTCGACCTTGTTCGCACGGGAAGAGCAGTAGCGGTAATGAACGCCAAGGTAAAACCTTTGAGTAACGCTGATAATGTCGGGCTCGCAGCTCCAATAGATGAACACAATTTATTGCTTCCAATCCCGTCGATTGTAAGAGCGACCGCTCCGCAAGTGACTCAAAACCCGGGATATTAATTTACCGGCCATTGTTGGATAATACATGCTTTAAAGTTGAAGCTTCTTACATATGCTTACGATCTGAATGAGATAGATTTATCCATTCAAACCCAGATGCTCTAAACGATTTAATTTAAACTATTCCTATAATGAAGATAAAGGATTTTAAGTTTTTGTTTGCCGGAATGGTGTGCTGTTGTTTACAGGTTGTAAACACATTCGGGCAGGCATCAATAACGAAGGCAAATATTGCGTTTATTGATTACCCGGACTTTCCCGAAGGCGAGTCTACATGGGATGATATTGGTTACAGCACAAAATTTAATAAAGTGGTTGCAGGCGTAACGAACCATAAAGATAAAGTGGCGCTGTTCGATTATGATGTGGCGACTGGTAAAATGACCAACAACGGCTTGATGCAAACGCTCGGTAATTTGCGGGAGTTTCAATGGCAGGCCAAGATACATTCCAAGATCAAGGAAGGGCCGGATGGCTATATGTACTTCGCTACAGACGGAGGCGAATCAAGAGAAGAATATTTAATGGATCACCCGGCAGGTTATGCAGGCGGTTTTTTCATGAAGTGGCATCCTCAAACTAAAAAACTTGTAAACCTTGGTATGGGGCTGCAGTACGAAAGCATCAAGGATATTGATATAGATCCGGAATCCGGTAAGCTGTATGACATTTCTTATCCGCAGGTGCACTTTACCGTATATGACCCCGCAAAAAATACGTTTAAAGACATGGGCAGGCTTGGAAGCGCACATGTGCCAAGGGTTATGTTTACAGATTGGTGGGGCGATTGTTATTATGTTGACTGGCGCCAGCGTTTGGTAAAGTATCAAAAGAGCAATGACAGTTTAGTATTTGCACGAAACAGCGTGCCTGCGTTTGAAGGCACACCCGGCGGTAAGATAATAACTGGTATTACGGCCTATGCGAAAGATCAAAAAAACGGCGTGATTTATTTTGTTACCTACGGTGCAAAAATAGTAGCTTTTTACCCGCGAAAAGACGGTATAGGAAAAATGGTTGACCTTGGCGGCGTTGCCGACAGCGCCAAAAATATAGATGCCTGGGGCCCTTATGTACCGAATCTGAATATTGGTAATAACGGAAAGTTATACTACATCGTCGGCGGGCATGGCAATTTCATCATTGAAAACAAAACCGTGCTAATGGAGTTTGATCCTGCAACAAAAAAGCACACGCTCATCTATCAATACCCGGTAGAAGAGTTAAGCGAGGCAACCGGTTCAGACACAAAAGATAAGGACGGCAATTTATATTTCGCAGGAAGAAAAGATCTTTCCAGTCGTTCAATCCCATTCCTCATAAAATTTAATCCAGGTAAAAACGTAAAAAAATGAGGTTTCCATTTATAAAAAATTTCTCCTTCGCCGCACTTGTTTTTACAGCGGCGCCTGCTTTTTCGCAGTACACTTATTTTAAGCCCAAAGAAGGCTTTGGTATTGAAATATCCCTCTCCAACACCGAACTTAAAAGGATGCCGATGTACCGCAATTCCATCGCATCGCTTACCGTAACAGGAGATAATATTATTGGTGGCACAAGTGCCAATGAGAAGATGGCGCCTTATATTTTTGTAGCATCTCTCAGCAAAAGAGAATTGGTGCAACTGAAAGACGTGAATGATGTATTTCCGGGTCAGCGAAGCGTACAAAGCGGTTTTTTCAAAACAAAGGACAATACTTTATATGCCGGTACCATTGCCAATAAAATAAATGATACTACCAATGGCAACGGGCATTTGCTACAGATAAATGTAGATGCAGCCGGAACTATTAAGGTTGCCGATCTTGGTATTCCGGTAAATGGCGAAGGCGTATTTACGATCACCGGCAATATCAATACCAATACCATTTATGGTATTACTTACCCATCGGGTTTATTCTTTACTTATAGTATTAAATCAAAGATTTTTAAAAGCTACAGGAATGTAATGCCTGATGCGGGTGATTTAAATTCTGTAAAGGGCGAGTTTCATCAGCAACCGGAAACCTATTTATGCAATGCATTGATAGTGGATGATAAAGGGCTGGTGTATGGCAGCAAAGCGATCAATAAACTTTTCTACTTTGACCCAGCCAATGATAGTTTTCACATACTGGCAGACCTGCCGGAAGAATGGGGCCGCCGTTCGCTTGGCCGTGTTGAATCCTGGGTTAAGTCGGCTGATGGCACCCTCTATGGTGGCAATGGCGGCGATGGGCAATTATTCCAGGTAGACCCTGCAACAAAGCAGGTGAAAAACCTGGGGAAACCTATTATGATGAACCGCCTGCGTGGAATGTGCTTTGGTGCAGATGGAAAATTGTACGGCCTTGCCGGTGCTGTGCCCGGGTACGCACACCTGTTTAGTTACGATGCAAAACAGGAAGGGTTCACAGACATGGGCAACCCGCAGTTTATTTTAAAGGCGCCTGGTATAGAAGACGGAATAGAGTGGCGTGGCTTTCAACTAAGAAGCATCGCTGCATCTGAAGACGGAAAATATATTGTGATGGGCGAAGATGAAGCACTGAGCCAGTTACTGATTTTTCCCGTAGGCAAGTAATATGCAGCATTAAAAGAGATTAGGTTTTGGTAAAATGTCCGAATGCCGTTAGGTTAACAAAACATCAGGTTGCGGGTGAGATACCCGCAACAGATGGTCGCCAGGGTTGGTGTGCTACCAACCCTTAACTTAACGGCAATGTGTAATGAGCTATAAATTTTTTATTGACATATGATAAAGCCGGTGATATTTTTAATGCTGTTCATAATAACGGGCAAACTTTGGGCAACAGACAGTATTCCACGTTGGCACATAACTATTTTGCCTTCCTCTATGCGCATAGATCCATCTACCAACCGTATTTTTGATAAGCCCTACAATGATAATAGCAGCGATGAGTTGTTATTAAAATACAACTGGGTGTACAACGGAAAAGTGGCATCGTTAAAAGCCGCCAGGGGCGAATACGTTTCCTTTCAACTGGTGCTGACCAATGAAACTGAAAAACCTTTAAAGGGCATTGATGTGTTCATGAAGCCATTTAAAAACAACAGCACCGCTTTTGAAATTCTTCCCGAGTTATTTTTAGAATGGGCAGTGGAAGTAAAATCGAAAAGTACCGGTTATCCCAAAGCTGCGCTCGGTACAGGCTGGTACCCGGATGCTTTGATACCCTTTAAATATATCCAGCAGGGTACTAAACCGCTCAAAGTAAATGCATGGGTATATCCATTGCAACTGCCGGATTTTAATAACCGTATCAATCACCAAAAATCACAGATCATCTGGGTTGATCAATACATTCCTTTTGAAAAAACAGCTGCTGCAACTGGTTTATATTCCACCAGTATATCGGTTACCATTGAAGGTGTTACCCAATCAATACAGGTTGAATTGAAGGTGTGGGATTTTGCGATACCGAATGAAAATTTATTAAAGGCAAGCTTACAACATGAAGGCTTTGTTAGCCACATGGATGAAAAGCAGGAACTGGAAATTTACCAGTTGATGAAGCGCAACAGGATCGGTGGGATGGACCCGACTTATAAACCCGAAATGAAAAAGGTTGGAAACAACGTTACAATCGATTGGGGCAAGTTTGACAACCGGCTGAAAAAATATTTAACCGGCGAAGCATTTACCAAAGCGAATGGGTACGATTATGGCCCGGGATATGGAACTCCCTTTGAAACATTTTTACTGCCATTTGATGTGTATGGAAAACATGACACCCCTGGCTGGCCGGATGTAGGTAAGCCTGATGTAGAAAAAAATGCGGCAAATAAAGCAGCCTACATTAATGTTATCCATAGTGTAAGAAACCATTTGAAGAGTATGGTGGATCCTAAAAAAACAGGCCTGACCGTGTATTTAAACGGGCTTGACGAATCCTATTTTCCGGAGGCCTGGGAAAGGATGGCCTACTATGGTAATTTATTTAAAACAGCATATCCCGAAGCTGAATTTAGGGTTGATGGCGGGTACAATGATACTGCCATGCAGGTGATTGAAAACGCCATTACTTCATGGGCAGTGCACACGATAGAGTTTAATAATGACAGGTTTAATAAGTATGCGAAAATGGGTATCAAGCAATGGTTGTACGGCCCTATGATATACGAGAGCAAAGTAAACAGCTGGGTGGGCAGCTCCACATTTACTGACTTGCCCCTGGTGAACGACCGTGCCATCAGTTGGAGCGCCTGGAAGTACAACGCCTATTCCTGGATAAGCTGGGGCATAGGTGCCGGCTGGAAAGCAGGGTGGTATGACGCAGAAACATGGAAAAGCGCCAACGATGGAGGAAACGCTGATGGCTATGACGAAAAGAAAATGAATGGAAACGGTATGGTGCTGTATAGTGGAGGTATTGTTCCAAATGTAAAAGGGCCTTGCCCCTCCATCAGGCTAAAAACAATGCGTGATGGCGTACAGGAATATGAGTACATGAAAATGCTTGCAGCAATCGACAAAAATAAAGACCGTGTGAGCAATATCGTTAATAAAATAATCGACCGGCCTTTTGGTGATCAGGCGGTAGGCAATGTAAATGTGTGGAGCTACGATCCGCAAAAGTGGGATGCGGGTAGAAATGAATTAGGAGAACTTATAAATGAAGCTACAAAAAACGGAGGCAAATAATTATGCTACAAATACCGGTCTTTAAAAAATTACTATCAGCAGTTCAGGCCCTTCTTATTTCAGGCGCACTGTTTACTTCTTGCGGTACGCATAGTGATACTGTTGTTGTTAAGCCTGTTGAAATCGACAGCACACTGCTAAATCCGGGCCGTGGGTTCACTTCTACGGGCAGGTCGTTAAATGAAAATCTTGGTGACCGTATTCATCCGCTTTGCGGCGTTTATCAGCAAAGAATTTTTTGGGATGTGCTGGAGCCGGAAGAAGGAGAGATCAATTATGCACTGATAGATAGTGCCATGGCAAGGGCCGTACGCAATGGGCAAATGCTTAACTTTCGCGTAATGTGCCAGGATGTCGACATGAAAGTACCAAAATGGGCATTGAGTGCCGGCGTTAAATCACCCTTTTATGATAATGCTGTTTTTATTGAAAAGCAGATTAACTTAATAAAAGCTTTGGGTGCCCGTTATGATGGAAACCCCGATGTTTGTTTTGTTGATATGGGAACTATAGGCCAGTGGGGCGAATGGCATGTTGACCCTGATGCAAAAGACCCCGCTAAAATTGTTTTTCCTTCAGATGAAAATGCCCGGAAAATAATTGATGCCTACTTTGCTAAATTTAAGAAAACGCCATTGGTAGCTTTAATAGCTTTTAAACAAAAATATGGGTTTCAATATGGAACGTCGAAAGGTTCGGGCTGGCGTGCAGACTGCTGGGGCGATATGGATTCGCTTGGCTGGAACCACATGAAGGGCGTATACCCGCAAGCCCTGGATGGCGCAAAAGCACATGAGGCCTGGAAGAACGGCCCTGTTGCATTGGAAACCTGCTGGACGATGGAGGAATGGTTTAAACGGGGCTGGGATATTGATTACACTTTGAACAAGGCGCTTGAATGGCATGCCACGGGTGTAAACAATGGCACGGAATCCATACCAAAAGAATGGTACGCCAAAGTGGTGGAATTTGAAAAGAAATTGGGTTACCGCCTTGTGTTAAGTGAACTTACTTTTCCTTCCAAAGCAGCAAAAGGAAAAGCGATAACCTGTACCATGAAATGGCAAAACAAAGGTGTAGCCCCTGTATATAATATGTATGAATTAGCGATACAGTTGGTATCGAAAAAAAATGCGGCCAGTAAATTTATTATTGCATCGGATGTAGATTTGAAAAAGCTTTTCCCTGGCAGTACGGATGTAAAATCATCTATCACTATTCCTGCTCAGATAGAAGCTGGTGAATATGAAGTTCAATTGGCCATTGTTGCTCCCGCTACAAAAAAGCCTGCAATAAAATTAGCCATTGCCGGTAAAACACAGGATGGATGGTATAGCATGGGAACAATAGCAATCGCTGACTAAGCAGTGGCTGGTACGTTGTAAAGAATTTAATTTTTAAGATAATCTTTGTTTGATGAGTGAAGTGCAGAACATAGTAAAACATACCCTTACCATAGACGACTTGCAGCATTTACGCATGGTAAGCGGAGCATCTTTATCTGCCGATGGTAAGTTGCTGGCGTATGTAACTACCAAAGTAGTTATGGAAGAAAATGCGCACAAAGATTTTATTACCATTATAGAGTTATCTACTAAGAAAGAGATAAATGTATGGGAAGGCTCTGCTCCTCAATGGTCGCCGGTAGCAAACGAAGTAGCTTACCTGGCAGATCATAATGGTGTCAATTATATCTGGATTTATTCTGCAGACAAAGCTATAAGCAAGCCTTTAGCGCCGGTATATGAATCTCATTATTTTATGGGGCATTTGGCGATTAAGAATTTTGCATGGTCACCCAATGGACAGCACATTGCCTATGTTAGTGCTGATGCAGCTTCGATCGTGGAAACAGCAGATGATAACGTGAAAGTAATTGACAGGCTATTGTACAAAACCAAGGGAGGAAGGGGAAGGCCATTAATTACGGACGAGGCACTTTCGCACCTTTGGGTAGCAGATGTAAATGCCGGTGAAACCCGGTTGATTACCGCAGGTGAGTATAACGAGCATTCTATAAGCTGGTCGCCCGACAGCACGCAAATAGCTTTTGTAAGCAACAGGTCTGAAAACCCCGATAACAATCAGTTACATGACTTGTGGAGTGCCGATCTTCCGTCAGGAAACATTACCCGGCATACAAATAATTTTGGTACAGTTTACCAACCTGCCTGGTCGCCGGATGGAAGGTATATCGCCTTTCTTGCAACACTCAACAAAGTGTCTACCAACGACAGCCCCGCCGAAGATACCCGGTTGTATATTATTGCCTGCCGCGATGGGTCGGTGCGTTGCTTGACACATTCGCCCGGCCATATATTTGACCGCAGAATTGAACAGATAAGCTGGCACCCAAAAGCTGATGAAATTTATTTTACTGCAGGCAGCGAAGGTACTACCGCAATTTATAAAGCAGGTATCAATGCAGGCGATGCAGAACATGTGGAGGGAAAAGATTGTCACATTCTTGAATATGCAATCAGCCAGGCGGGTGATACCATGTGTTTTATCAGCACAGATACCACTCATCTAACAGAAATATTTTTACATAATTCAGGTACAAAGACCAGCCGGCAGGTAACTAATAACAGTAATAGCCTTTTGCAGCAATGTCATATACAGGAAGCAAAAACTTTTTGGTTTAAAAGTTTTGACGACAAGCATATACAAGGCTGGGTAATAAAGCCAGCTAATTTTAATGCAGCCGAAAAATATCCGCTGGTGCTTGTTATTCATGGTGGCCCGCACAACATGTTCGGTTACGAATTTGAAGAGCGCATGCAGTTGTTATCTGCCAATGGTTATGGCGTTTTATTTATTAACCCCAGGGGAAGCAGTGGTTACGGACAGGCTTTCTCCAATGGCTGTGTGTTGAACTGGGGCGGTGGAGATTATAAAGATTTGATGGCTGGTGTAGATACGGCCATTGAAAACAATGCCTGGATAAATGCTGATCTATTGGGAGTAACAGGCCAAAGCTATGGCGGTTTCATGACCAACTGGATCATCACACAAACTAATCGTTTTAAGGCAGCTCTGGTCGATGGAGGCATTAGTAACCTCGTAAGTTTTGCCGGCACTTCCTTGTACCACTCTCTCATGGAAGCCGAGTTCAACGGCAGCGCTTATGATAATTTTTCGCTGCTATGGCAATGGTCGCCTTTGCGGAATGTAAAAAATGTTACCACCCCAACCCTGATTGTACACGGGCAGGCTGATAACGAAGTGCCGCTTTCGCAGGCCGAAGAAATGTACGTCGCACTCAAAAAAATGGGTGTTGAAAGTACCATGGTACAGTACACAGGCGAAGGCCACGGATGGCGGCCTGATCTTACACCGCATAACCGGTACGATCTGCTGCAGCGTACCATTAATTGGTTCGGTAAATATTTAGTGAAAACTCAGTTATAGTCGCAATGAGTTTATTAAACCAAACAGCATCTCATTAAAAAAGACGCTGTTGGCAATACAAAATGATAAAGAAAACAAGTTTACTATTTTAAGCAAATAATATGCAAAAAACGCGGACATGGATGAGCTTTGTAATGATACATGTTGTATTCATGGGAGCATGGGGTGCACTGATTGAGTTGCCTGAAAAAAATGGGTTTCCTGCTACGTTGGGATATGTTGTGTGGGCACTTACAATGATCCCCGCAACCATCGTAGCCCTTATCATTAACAAAGGCAAACTTGACTTCGACAAAAAGTCTGTTTTGTTTGGATGTTTAGCTGGTTTTTTGGGAGCTATCGGCCAGCTTGTTTTATTTTTTACATTAAGGATCGCACCTGCATACATTGTTTTTCCTGTACTGTCTTTAACACCCGTTGTTACCATCCTGCTGGCGGTATTGTTTCTGAAAGAACGCACTGGCTTAACCGGATGGCTGGGAATAGGCATTGCCGTTGTAGCAATATTCCTCTTATCTTATATTCCTCCGGGAAACGCTGGTACATCAGGCTATTTATGGATACTGCTTACCGTTATACCCCTGGTGGCATGGGGCGCACAAGGTTTTGTTATGCGCTTTGCCAACAGTTCCATGAAAGCGGAAAGTATTTTCTTTTACATGGCCATTAGTTCAGTCGCACTTATTCCTATAGCCATATGGATGACAGATTTTTCAAAGCCGATAAATTATGGTTTTAACGGGCCCTACCTGGCTGCCGCAATACAAATTTTAAATGCATTTGGCGCTTTATGCCTGGTGTATGCTTTTCGTTATGGCAAAGCCATTATTATAGCTCCCATGACAACGGCTTTATCTCCTGTACTCACCGTAATTCTTTCCCTTATTATTTATAAGGTTATGCCTCATCCTTTAATAACAGGAGGCATCCTGCTGGCTATTGTATCAGCATTATTAATGGGCAATGCCGAAAGTAAAATGGAGAAGAAAAATGACGCTTTAGCAGATAGTCCTGCTTTGATCAATGAAATAGAATCCTAACATTATGCCATCATATTTACAGTTTACAAAAGAAGAAATAGAACGAAAGGGAGGGCTGCACACTGCACTCGAAATTGAAGGGCAGCCTGTTCTCTGGCAGCAGGTATATGACCTCATCCTTTCGCAAAAAAAGTCACTTCTCAGGTTTATGTCGCCCTTGCTTGCGGATACCGGGCTAAGGATTATTTTAGCCGGTGCCGGATCATCTGCATTTATTGGTGAAGCGGCACAAGGTATCGTTCAGGCAAATACAAAAAGGATAACACAGGCCATCGCCACCACCGACCTTTTAACCCATCCGCAATTGCATTTTATAAAAGAAATGCCCACGTTGATGGTGTCATTCGCAAGGTCCGGCAACAGCCCTGAAAGCCTTGCTGCCGTTCAGCTGGCCAATAAATATTGCGATACTGTTTTTCACCTCATCATAACCTGTAACCCGGATGGTGAACTGCTGAAAAATGATTTGCTTAATACGTATGAACTCGTGTTGCCGGAAGTTGCCAACGATAAAAGCCTGGCAATGACGGGAAGCTTTACAGGGATGTTATTGTCTATCATCCTCATCTCAAAGATCGGTCTGCTCGAAACGTTTTTGCCCTCTTTACAGGTACTCATCAATGAAGCAACTGAGTTGACAGGAAAGCACCTGGCAAGGATAAAAGCCATAGCAGAACAGCCTTATGAAAGAGTTATTTTTTTAGGATCAGGTCCGATGTTAGCCATTGCAAGGGAATGCCATCTAAAGCTGCAGGAGTTAACAGATGGGCAGGTTATTTGCAAGCATGATTCCTTTCTGGGCTTCAGGCACGGGCCACGGGCAGTTGTAAACCAGGGCACACTCATCGTGTACCTGTTATGCAGTGATGAACAGGTGCTTTTATACGAGCGGGACCTGTGTTTGTCTATAGATGCCGATGCAAGAAATACTCCTACGATAAGTTATAATCATTGCATAAAAAGTCTGAAAAATTCGGTTTTGGCGATCACTTTTTCTGAGCCTGCGGATCCATTAAACGAACTCGCATTTATCAGTGCTGCTTTAATAGGCCAGCTAATGGGTTTTTATCATTCTCTTTACCGGGGGCTCCGGCCCGATAGCCCTTCAAAGTCTGGCACCATCAGCCGCGTTGTACAGGGAGTTACCATTTATCCGGATCACTTGCTTTTAAAAAGCACCCCGGGTTTTTAATCATTGGAAATCGGTTATTGGGAACAGCAAATTAAATTTTATGCAGAAAGAGGTATTGGTGATAGGTGAACTAAACGTAGATATTTTGTTAGACAAAATAAAAGGCTTGCCTGTAATCGGACAGGAAATTTTAGCCGATGAAATGACCTTTACGTTGGGTAGTTCTTCCGCCATTTTTGCCGCCAACCTGGCTTCTTTAGGGGTGGGGACTTCTTTTTGCGGAATGGTAGGTATGGATGATTTTGGAAAATACATTATCACAGAACTCAACACTAAAAAGGTCTGCACACAATTAATTTCAGAGGTACCCCAATATCAAACAGGCGTTACTATCATTCTTAATTACGGGCAGGACCGTGCCAATGTTACCCACTGCGGCGCTATGGAACATTTTAAAATAACTGATATAGATACCAATCAATTTTCGCAGTACAGGCATTTACATTTATCCTCTTATTTTTTACAAAAGGGCCTGCAAAAAGATATTGTGCACTTGTTTAAAACAGCCCAGGAGCAAGACCTCACTACTTCCCTTGATATACAATGGGACCCTGCCAATGAATGGCAATTTCCTTATAAAGAATGCTTGCCGTACGTTGATCTTTTTATGCCAAACGAAGCAGAGTTATTAGCGTTGACTAGAACAGTGAAACTGGCTGATGCATTGAAAGTACTGGATACCTGCAGCAACACTATTGTGGTAAAACGTGGTATGGACGGGGCATTGGCATATAACAAAGGCGTTTACACGGAGGCCGCACCTTACCTGCATACGCAGTTTGCAGATGCAATTGGTGCAGGCGACAGTTTTAACGCCGGCTTCATCAGCAGTTATCTGCAGGGCCAATCTTTGCACGATTGCCTGCTGTTTGGCAATCTTGCCGGCGCAATAAATACAACAGCGCCGGGCGGCACAGGTGCCTTTTCTGACCGCTCATCTTTCGCCGCCACAGCCAAAAAACTTTTCAACACAGAAATTTAAGCATATGATGTTAAAGCAAAAAATGCGGTTGCTAACCGAACAGAAGAAGGGCTTGCTTGCCACCAACTTTTACAACCTTGAAACTTTGCAGGGTGTATTAAAAGCAGCAAGCGAACTACGGCAGCCACTGATTTTACAATTAACCAATAGTTCTATATCCTACATGGGATTGAATACCGCAGTTTGTATGGCAAGAACAGGTTTGAAGGAATATGGAGTGGAAGGCTGGCTGCACCTAGACCATGGTAATTCCGTAGAGCTGGCACAGGCTTGCCTCGACGCCGGTTTTGATTCGGTAATGATAGATGGAAGCGAGTTGCGATTGGATGAGAATATTAAGATCACCAAAGAAGTGGTAAAAAGGGCCGCGGCCTATAACGTAAATGTAGAAGCCGAACTGGGCTACGTTGCAAAGCTTGGGCAGGCGCACGCAAAAATGAATGGCTTTACGCAGGTTGCAGAAGCAGTAATTTTTGTTGAAGAAACCGGCATAGATGCATTGGCGGTAGCGATCGGTACTGCTCATGGTTTTTACAAAGAAGAACCAAATCTTCAGTTTGATTTACTCACCGATATCCATGCGCAGGTCGGCACTATACTTGTATTGCACGGAGGATCCGGCGTGCCTGCAAACCAGTTGCAACAAGCCATCAGCCTGGGTATATGTAAAGTAAACCTGGCGACAGAAATAAAAAATATCTTTATGAAAACCCTGCAGTCCATCCTTCGTAATAATGAGGAAATTGATTTAAGAAAAGTTTTTCCCGTGGCTACTCATAGTGTGACCCAACTGGTAAAAGAAAAATTACAAATCGTTCAAAACAATTAACCGGCGCACTGGATTAAGCATTATTATCAAAATTGAAAAAGACTTTTGTTATAATCATCTACTCTGAAAACACCAGTGGCTTGCTGCTGAAAATAACCACCATGTTTTTGCGGCGCCGCATAAACATTGAAAGCCTTAACGTAGCTGCCTCGGAAGTAGAAGGGATACACCGGTTTACAATAGTTTTTAATGAAACCGCGGAGGCAACAAAAAAGATCTCAATGCAAATCGATAAACAGGTAGGTGTGTTTAAAACTTTTTTTCAGGCTGATGAAGAAATTGTAGCGCAGGAGCATGTGCTGTACAAGGTAAGCAGCACAATGGAAGCAATGGAAAAAGAGTTACAGTTTATGGATGTCAGGTGCATATGTGTTCAGGATAACTACACGATTTTAGAGACAACTTGTTCTGCAGAAATAAATAAAACAGTCAATGCGGCGCTGGTGCCATTTGGTATAGTAGAAATAACTAAAAGCGGGCTGATTGCTGTTATGCATGCCAACCTTCCAATTCATCAGCGATTGAAGCAGATAGAGCCATAGCAGTCTATCTGAGGTTGTTGAAAACGAAAATCAATACACCTCGCAACAGTGGCAGGTACTGAATTTGCACTTAAGTGGAGCGGCTGGAAAAGGGTGCTTTACTCAAACTTTGTTGTAGTTATGCGCAACATAACAACCATACACTAAAAAGGCTTAAAGAACTATCATCAAAAAAGCTAACATAACACACGTGCTGTCTCTAAACACAGAATTACAGCAGGGAAATAGCTAGTATCGACTGTTGAATTAACGGAAGCTGTACAATCCATAACTTACACCTTGCAGTAGGATCTAACTCTCTCTCATCTTCATTTCTCAAAAACCCTCTGTTGGTAGCCCACTCTCCTTCGTCAAACATAAATATTCTTGTTGGTGTCAAGGGGAATTGTATTAAGTACGCACAAGTAGCAGACAAGTCCTTGCTCAATTACGTTGTTTAACAACTGTAAAGAATCTCGTGAATTTAATTATTTACTCATAATTTTTAGTAATTTTACTCATTATATTGAGTAAAATGTAAAATATGTTCGAACGTAATCAATTACAGATTCTTATAAAGAGGATGCAGGAGCAGAGAAGGTTCATGCAGGTAATTATGGGACCCCGTCAGGTGGGCAAAACAACTTTAGTTACACAATTGACAGCCCGGGTAAAAATTGATTTCCATTTTGTTTCTGCGGACTCAGTAGCTGCCGGCAATGCGATCTGGCTGGAACAGCAATGGGAGGCTGCCCGCATAAAACTGGCACTGAGTGAAACAAAAGAATTTTTATTGGTGATTGATGAAATACAGAAAATTGATAACTGGAGTGAAACTGTAAAGCTGCTGTGGGATACTGACACCCGAAACAATTTAAACTTGAAAGTAATCATGCTGGGATCCTCCAGGTTATTATTGCAACAGGGTCTTACCGAATCTTTGGCAGGCAGGTTTGAAAGCACTTATATGGGACATTGGTCTTTTGATGAAATGCAGCAGGCCTTTGGATGGAATACAAATCAATATGTCTGGTTTGGTGGTTATCCCGGCTCAGCAAGTTTGATTGATGATGAAGAGCGATGGAAAACATATGTAACAGAATCACTCATTGAGACGAGTATTTCAAAAGATATACTTATGCTGACCCGGGTAGATAAGCCTGCATTAATGAAGCGACTTTTTGAATTAGGCTGTTTGTATTCAGGGCAGATACTTTCCTATACAAAAGTACTTGGCCAACTACAGGATGCCGGAAATACTACCACCTTGTCTCATTATTTAGAATTACTGGATACGGCCGGTTTACTGGCAGGTATCGAGAAATATGCACCGGATGTCATCCGTCAACGATCATCCAGCCCTAAATTTCAAGTGCACAATACCGCTTTAATAAGCGCTCAGAAAAATGATCTGTTTAAAGATACACTTGCCAAACCTGATGAATGGGGCCGCATGGTTGAATCTGCCATTGGTGCACATTTGATCAATCATTCACTTACCGAAAAATTCAACTTGCATTATTGGAGAGAGCGAAATGAGGAAGTAGATTTTGTTATTGAACGAAAGGGAAAAGTGATTGGCCTGGAAGTAAAAAGCGGTGCCACCGGTTCCACTTCAGAAATGACTGCTTTTAAAAATAAATTTACCCCTGATAAAGTTTTACTTATTGGAAATGCAGGATTGTCCTGGCATGATTTCCTTAAACTAAACCCAGTCAATCTGTTTTAAAAATAGACGGCAATCTTGAAAGATTTCATTGTCAGGAGTTAAACTTAAATCTGTTTCAATAAAACCAACATGGGACTGGAGAGTAGTTTAGTCTAAACATTTTCGGTTCAGTTAGAATTTGGTTGGATTTTATTAAATTTGTAGAAGGGTTATTTGATATTATTTTATCAGGGTGAAATTTCGGTTACCCGAACAACCATTTGGAGCTAAAAGTATTAATGGTATTGGATTTTCGAACATTTAGTTGTCCCCGTCCATTCCGCATAGTTTGGTAAAGCTTTCTTATTCAATATTTTACATAGCTTTTATCTTATGATATTGTATAGGCTAAACAGTTAGATCTTAAATTTTGTTATAAGGCAGAGTTATCTTTTTTATATCACCCGACTTCCTTTAATGCGAATATCCAAATGGAAAGGCGACCTCCTTCAATTCACAAAATTATAGCGCTCAAAAACCTTGTTGAAATTGACCTGTGAAGTGTAATTTATAAGGACCTTTTGCTGTAGAATCAAACCATCCCGTAGGTAGTTACGCAATAACCCTCATTTATTGCACTATTCATCAACTAATCCTTTATTCCCTTTCATAGACAGAAATTTAATTGCCCATACCAGTTAAAAATCGTGAACACAAAT
Source organism: Ferruginibacter sp. (assembly GCF_028288465.1). Classification (GTDB taxonomy): domain Bacteria; phylum Bacteroidota; class Bacteroidia; order Chitinophagales; family Chitinophagaceae; genus Ferruginibacter. The sequence goes on from NZ_JAQBNR010000075.1 coordinate 56,660, forward strand.
TTATTATGCAGGCCATGGTAATCCAGAATTTGTTGCGCGACACAATTGGATATCTTGATATTCTCAAATGTCAAATCAATCCAAGGGTGTTTGGTTCAACAAATTCGCATTTTTTCCTGAGAATTCTTATAGGTGAAGTAGATTTACTTTACAAAGTTCAAATCTTGTAAGGACGACATTTTTTTACAAATGCTAAAACCCGCTCTCAGAACGGGTTTTTAAGTTCGAAGAGTTACATGACAATTTATCTGACTCCTTTAAAGTAATGGTTTTGAATAACTTAAGTAGTTCGAATACAAACAAGCAAATAATTTTTGTTACTGGCGAATGAAGAAAATTTTTCGCAAAGCTTTTTTTTAATTGGCTTACAGTGTCCGGTTCTTTTTCCATGAGCTATATAATAGCCATGCTGCCAGCCCCATTAAACACAGGTAACTAACCCAGCCCAGCAATTGCGTTCTGCCTTCATAACCATGCTCAATAACTGTTTTAAATATACCTGGCTCATTTTTAAAACCCAGTGTCCATTGGTCAAAGTTCCAGGCGGTGTGCAGGCCGGTTGATAATGCCAACCCCTTTGATCTTAGGGCTGCAAATCCAAAGACAAGGGAACCAGTACCGCTTCCCAAAATCGCAGCCCACCAACTCATGCCGGCAGCAATATGTTCAACTATGAAAATAATTCCTACTATTAGTATCGCCAGTCATGGCCCGCCGGTTTTGTTTATGCTGAATAAAGGAAATCCCCGGAATGCTATTTCTTCCCTTAAACCAATCAGGAGGTATAATGTAAACGACGTACCGATTGTCATAAAAGAAATACCAGGTATCGGCACAAGCTTTATGTGGCCAGTTAACAGCAATAGTAAGGGTTGTAAAACAGCCATGAGCAGCCCGATAGAAAATCCC